>JBEKTY010000050.1:0-45470 GCA_049515555.1 Thermoguttaceae bacterium | reverse complement strand
TTGAGGATTGCCGCCAACACCGTGCGGAACCATGTGAGCAACCTGATGGAGAAACTGGGCGTCGCGGACCGCACCGGAGCGGCGACGGCTGCCATCCAGCGCGGCATCATCCGCTTGGAATAACCGTCGGGAACGTTCTCACCGTTTCGCCGGGGACTGCGAGCCTTCTTGGCCTGGGAGCGCCCGTGCTGCCGAAGCCAATGGTGTTTTAGCCGCCAATTCGCGACCGGCGGTTGAACGTAAGCACAAAGCGTTCGCGCCTTTGAAACAAGAACAGCGAGACAAGGTACAGGCGTCAGTCTTTCTTAATGCGCCGGCTTATTCGTTGCAAGGGCTTCTTCAGCAGCCATTTCCGCACGTGCTCTACAACTGCCCGGAGGCGATCGTCGCTAATCCGCTCGCGGTACACGCTTGCCATGTCGTCGCGCGAGTGGCCCATGATGGCGTCAACCGCCACTTGGTCGCGCGACTCGCCGCCGATCGCCTCGAACGTGTGCCGAAGAGAATAAAACGTGTGGCCGCGGCGGACAAGCCCGAGCTTGCTGACTAACTGCGCAATTGCGTCGGTCACCCGGTCGGCACGGGACACATGTGCCACTCTTTCAATGTCTGTCGCATCGATGTCCGCTATGTTTCCCCGAGTCCAAACCCACCGCTGGCCATTCGGCGTGAGGAACACCAAATCGGCATCGGCTCTATCCTGAGGTTCGGATCGTGCCTTCCGTGCTGCCCTGATTGCTTTGACAGTCTCCGGCCAAAGCGGACAGCGGCGCGGAATCCCTGTCTTCGGCCGCGGGTAGTTGCACCAGCCGTCCTTCAGGTCCAGGTTCTTGATTCTGAGATTCGCGACGTCGGTGTTGCCGAAGCCACAGTTGATGCCCAAGAGGATCATGGCTTTCAATGGTACTGGCGCTACCGCCAACATGGCCTGGATCTTGGCCGCTTCGAACATGCGCTCCCCATTCTACTGCCGTTCGCAGCGCAGCTCTCGCCGACTCGGGCCAACGAAACCTGGCCCAAACCTCACGGGTTTCTCGATCAAGTTAGCCTCATAGGCATACCGGAAAATGCTGCGGACCAGCCTGATCTCCACCTTGCGAGACAACTTACCATAAGTCTTGGCGATCTGGGTGCGTAGTGTCTCGAAGTCGTCGGCCGCCAAGTCATCCACCAGCCGGTCACCGCCGAAGACCAAGAGCACACGCTGGCAGGTCTCTTGCTGGTCGCCGAAAGTCCCTAGGGCCAGTTCGCCGGCATCGACCCGCGCCTTCTTGGCAAGAAGGAACGTGTTCACGAGATCCTTGACAATGAGGCCGTCACGTTTGCGACGAGGTTTTCGGCCAGCGTACAAGTCGTCTCGCTCTTCAACGTACCGTTGGAGCGCAGCATCAGGGTCGGCCCACTTGCCGAAGTAATGAAGCTTCCCGCGAATCTTCTTTGCCCATCTACCGGTGGCATGGGGAAACAAGGGGAAGTCGGGACGAGGTTTAGCAGGCTTTTTCGCTGCCCTTGGGCGTGCGGTAGTACATGGCTGAGGACTCCTCTGCAAGGGTGTCGTCTACGTTTTCCGGTGCCGCTCACCGGGGGTTACCTGCCGTTTTGGTGTCTCAAGAGGTGTTAACACCTCCGATACCAGACGCCACAGAGTCAATACCCCTCGTTTTCACGTTGACTTCTTGGATTTCTGGCGGCTCGTCCGAAACTTTCCCCGGGAACTTTGGCAGATCGCGCTGAAATCCACAGAAGTGCCGCGTTTTCCAGGGGTTTCGTGCATTCTGGACAGTTCTTGCCTCGGAGTCAAGAACACGGCAAAAACTGCGAGGAATGGGTGGCCGTGGGTGTCGAGACACCCGGCCAATCTTCGAGGCGATCGCCACTGGCTGGCCGCCATCCCGCCGGTCGGAGATTGTCCCGCACCATCCTGTGACGGAGCCACCGAGCCGGTGCCGAAAAAGGGTGGTTAACGGGGAACACCAGAGAACGTGTGCGTTACTCCGGAGAATCCGATCCCCGCATACGAAAAACCGGCTGCCACGGTAGCATTGGCCCCGGAAAACGCGCCGCGGCATTCGAAACACGCCAATACTCCACGCGGAATTTCACCTGGCTTTCCGGCGCAGTCGGGCCGCCGCGGCGGGCGACGCGCACCGGCGGCCTGGATCATGAAACCGGCCTCACGGCGACGGTACGCGGAGCAGGGTGAATGGATACAGGACGGTGGCGTAAATCGTGCCGTCGTGCGCGACGATCTGCGCAAGGATAACGTGCAGCGGCGTGAGCGTGCCGTCGGGCAACTTGTGGAACCCGTGGCCCGGGCGTTCCGAGCCGTCGGGATTCTTCGCGGGCGGGCCCTTGAAGTCGAAGAAGTCCGGGTTCTTGACGGCGAATACGCCGAGGTCGGTCATCTTGTTCTGTTTCGGGTCGTATTTCGCGCAATGATGCAGATAGCCGCGGCCGAAGCCGGTCTCGTTGTCCACTCGCACGGCGGAATACACCGTCCCGTCGGGCGCGATGCTGAGCGAGCCGCGCGAGTCGGGGTGCTTTCCTTCGACGCGGTTGCCGACGGACTTGCCGCGGACGGGCTCGCCCGCCTTGCCGCCGAGGTCAATCTGGAAGAGGCGCAGGTCGCTGAGGAATACGAGGTACGCGGTGCGGCCGTCTTCCGCCAGACGCCAGTCGAAGCAGTCGGAGTATTTGTATCTCTTGAGCGATTCGGCGATGGTGTCCGGGATTGATTTGCCGTCCAGCGTCAAGGCGTCGAGCGTGACCTTGTCGGTGGCGGGATCGTATCGCACGATGCGGTAGTCCGCGGTGATCTCCGTCGCGCGGCCGTATTTGTCCACGAGCGTGTTGGGCTGGCCGAGGAGGTATCGCTTCTCCATCTGGGGTTTTTCGTTCTTGGGCGCGAGGAGACGGTAGCCTTCTTCCGGATGCTTCATGTCATAGAGCATCCAGTAGCTGTGCTCGCAGGTGACGACGTAGAGAAGGCCGCGTTTCTCGTCGGCCGCAACGTCAATGACGCCTTCACCTTCGGAATCCAGATTGGCGTCAATCGTCTTGCTGTTGGTTGGCAATCCGGGGTAGCCGAGTGGCATCGGCATGCCGAGGTTCTTCGCCTCGCCGGTGGCCGGGTCGTACGTCATCACGAAGCCGCCGCGATAGGTCCCGATCTGGCCGGTCTTCTTTTCCTGAGCGGTGGGATAACCCTGCTTCGTGCCGAAGTAGATCGTGCCGGACAGGCCGACGAAGTTGCGCGTGTGGATCTTTGACTGCGCGGCGTAGCCGGTGGGCTCGAGCGGCAGGCCCGCCACCTTATGCGCGTCCACCACGATGCGCATCTTCTCCGTCGCCGGGTCGAACTCGACGAGGTACGAGTTGCGGCCGTAGGCGGCGGTGCCGATGTAGATGTTGCCGTTCTTCCCCTCGCACAGGGAGAAGTAGCCGGATTCCTCGGTCGTCGTCTCCGGCGGGACGTGGTACGCTTTGGCCCAGAGATATTTGAGCGAGGCGGGGGCCTGGTTGGCCGGCGCCGGTCCGTCCGCCCAAAGCACGGATGGGGCCGCCAACAGCGAGGCGGCCGCCAGGAGAGCGGCTGCCGCGCTGGTGCGATTCATATTGTGGCCCATGCTTCACTCACTTTTCCAGGATAATGGAGAATAGCGGAATCGGCCCGTGAGCAGCAGGCTGGCCAGCAGCAGCACTGATGTGAGTATGCGTTGCATCTATTGCGCCTTATTGAACCGGTACACCCGGATATAGTACGGCCAGTAGTCGTCCGGCTTTTCCCCGGGCCGGATGTCGACGCTGATGAAGTCTCCCGGGCGAATGTCCGCCAGCGTCCCTTTCATGCCGTTGACAAACACTTGCGTGCCGCGGTCGACGTGGAACGTCAGCGATTGGGCGGGATGGGCCAGCCAGTTCTGGAGCGTGGCTACTTTCCATTTGGTTGCAACGACAGGATCGCCCACAAACACATCTTCCGCCTTGTCGCCGGCCTGCTCCCAGAAGTTCAAACCGAGCATCTCTGATTTGGTCCGGGGGACCAACTTGGCGGTAATTACTGCATCGTTTGCCGTGGTCACGATCGCTGGGGTACAAAGACTGGCGCCGCGATCCATGATGCCATCACACAGGTCCGTGCCCAGCAGCACGAGCCGCGCGCTGCGTCCGGCGGCGGAGGCGTCCTCATCAAAGGTCACCACCTCAATATCCGTCCCGACGGTGAGCGCGCTCGGGGGGAGTTTACTGGGAAACCAGTTGGGGGGAGCGCCGGCGCGGAGGATGCGGGTCCGCTCATCCACCATGATGGGCACGTCTTTCCCGCCAGCCCCGGCCACCGTGATGGTTTTGGCCTGCTTATCCGTCTTGGAGATCTTGACCTTCAGCAAATAGGGGTGGCGATCCCAATCTGAAACAGCCACCTGTTTCCCGTTCCAGACCCCATCATTGTCGAGCAAGGCTTTCACGTTGGCCTCGAGAGTGCCAAGCAATCTCGGAAAGGAGACGTAGCAGCGCGTGTGGTAGTCGTCGCGCTCCTTGCCATTCGGGCACGTTAGATGAATCCAGTTGTCCCACAGGTAACGACTGCAGCTATTCAGCGCAACGACGCCATTCTTGTCGACAAGGTACATTTGTGACGATCCGCCGTCGGAAAAGTAGGCGCTTTGATGATGTTTCGCCATATCGTCGAGCAGAATAGGAATGCCCATGTCCGGGCGTGTCATGCAAAACGTTTTGGCCCGCTGCGCGCGCTCTTCAAAGGAGATCGGGTGAACATAGGTCTGCATGCCGGCATAGGGCTTGAAGTAGTTCGGCGCCGGCCACCCAAAGTCGTGCATCGTCTCGGAGATGATATACCAATCCATTCGGTCCTTGGTGGCCCGGTACAACGGCTCCAGCTTGTTGGTGATGGTCGCGCAGTCACCATCCGCCTGATCCTGAAGGAGCAGCAGCACCGGTTTCTTGCCGCGCGCCGCGGCGAGCGGGGAGACCGTATCAGGGTACGGGGATTGGTACGGCTTGGCTCGGATGTCCGTATGGTCCCCCGGCTTGGGCTCGTAGTAGCCATCCATCAATTGCAGAATCTCCATGGCGGCTTCGGAATGGAACAGGCGCTGGTAGTCCAAAGTATACGCATCGGCGTAGGTGGGACTCTTGAACGCGGCCTCCATGCGGGGCAGCGTGAAATCAGGGGCCCTGTCACCGGGAACGAGTTCGATTTTTGTCTGCAAGCGGCGTGCAGAGCGGGCCGACTCCAAGATCTTGTAAAGGTTCCGGCCCCACCATCCCTGCAGGCAGTAGGTGTACATCCCATACCGGCGGAGCCGGTTGTACTCGTCCTGCGTGAACCTGGCGTCGCCGGCGAAACCTCTCAGCATGAGTTGTTCACCGTCCTTACCGGCGGCGTCATAATAGTCCTTGACCTTGGCCGGCTGTTGGAATGGAATGCCGAAGAGTTTCTGCCCGGTGTATTGGGTGCCATAGAGGGCGACCACCAGGTAGATCATGTGCTCATCGTCGAAGATCAGGGGAAAACCATCCTTCACCCATTGCTCGAATCCTGCCGCGCCCTTCTCTTTCCACCACGCGGGAAATACCTTCTCCGGTTTACCGGCAAACTGCGAGGCCCACATGGTGACCTCGCGCCGCAGGGCGCATTCCTTCGGGTGCGCCTGATCCCACCGCTGTTGCGCTTTCGTCTCCTTGCAGGCGACCTCCATCCACTCGGAGAGCAAATGGCCCTTTATCGCCTCCTTAGTAGGCGGGGCTGGTGGATCAGCCGCGAACACGCCTGCGGTCGGCGATAGCAGTACCAGTCCGACGATTACAACGGTAATCAGTGATGTACGGTTCATGTGTCGCATGCTCCTGCCCGCGGATCGCTTCGAAATAGGGCTCATGCTTCCCTCACTTTTCCAGGAACCTGTCGTGCGTGAGGAGTTCGAAGGCCTTGGAAGGCTTCGACTCCTTCTTCTGCGCATTCACCCTTGTCAGGAAGAGGTACATCTTCGCCTCGGGCCGGAGTCCGGTCACGAGTTGATGATCGGAAACCCCCTCCACGATCCGCTCAGCCCCGCGTCCGTCGGGGAAACGTCCCATGTACAGGTTGTACTTCAGCCCCGGGCTCTGGTCGAAGCGGATGTGCATCTGCCGGCCGTCCTTTTCCTGCAGGGGCTCTTCGAATCCCTTGATCTCCGGGCCTGCGCCGACCCCTTCCACGATGAGCCGGGCAATGGGATTCTCGGTTGGCCCGGTCCAGGTCGGGAGCGGCATGCGGATCTTGTTCCGTACAATCGCCGCCGGCGTCGCGTCCGCCTCCGAATCGTATTCCGCCACGAGGTGCGAGAGCTTGTAGCTGCGCTCGGGCACGACTTTCATCTCGCCGAGCACCGGCACTTCGTTGCGCGCTTCGACGAAGATCTTCTCCACCGTCAGCGGGAGCGCGACGATGCCGTCGCCGCCGCTCGAGCCCCACCAGGTCGTCTCCAGGTCGCGCGCGCCGTCCCACGGCGCGTTCCCCGGCAGGGGGAAGCGGACGTAGCGCCAGCCTTCGAAGTTGACGGACGCCCAGCCGTGCGTGTCGTCGCAGTTCCAGTTGTTCTTGGTCCCGGCCGAGATCCAGGTCTGACCCTTCGCGTCGCGGAGCTGATAAATCACGCGGCCCCAGGAGGAATTGCCCTTGATCCAGGTCCCCAGCGCGGAGGCCTTGCCGGGAATCGTAATGGGCTTCTTGGGCTTCAGCGCGCCGTAACGGATCGCCATCGGGCGGTCGCCGTCTTCGAGAGGCAGCACGATCGCGACGGCGTCCGCGTAGTCCTTTTCGCCCTGGCCGAACTCGGCCTTGAGGTTCGGGTCGGTGATTCTGCGGACGGCGAAATGGTGGCAGGCAAAGGCGTTGTCCGCGGAGCCGTCATACGTCCAGTTGTCGGCACTCATTTCGGCCAGCGGCCGGGTGACTTTGGCCGGGGCGGAGTCGTAGGACGGAGCCCCGAACTCGAACCCTTCGATCTTCTCGACGCCGGCGAGCCAGACGGGCGTCGGCGAAAGCGAAACCCGGACGCCGCCGGCCTTGACGTCCAGCTTGGCGGCGTTCCCCATCGCGTCGGTGACGGTCGCCGGCGAACCGCGCACCTTGATTCGGGCGTCCACCTTTCCGCGAATCCGCCACAGCGCGTAGATCTTCGCGTGGTCCTTCGCCCGCTCGAACTCCAGGCAGTACGTCGTGGGGCAGCCGGTATCCACACCTCCGACCGGGTCCGTGCCGCAGAGCATCTGCGTCATCGTCGCGACGGCGGCGACCGCCGGCTTGGGGTTCTCCAGCGGATAGCGCTCGATGATCCCCGCGCCATAATGCTCGGCGCCGTAATAGTTTCCGGCGTCCTGCGGCACGATGCCTGAGATTAACGTGTCAAAGCCGTACGCCAGTGCGAGCAGCATGCTGCGGACCTGATAATCCATCTGCTCGCGTTGCGTGAGCGCCGCCGGGCAGGTTGGGAAGAACGGCCCTTCGCACCAGGCGATCGGCAGCCGCCGCCAGCCGAGACGCTTCGCGTCGGCGCGGAGCATCCAGGTCATGTTCATGGAGCCGACAACGTTCGAGGCCTCGGGCAGCAGCTCGAACAGGGGGCAGTCCATCCCGAAGCCGTCCACGACGTCCTTGCTGATGTCGCAGCGGAGGTGCGCCACGCTGGCGGCCACCGCGCCCCATTGGAGAGACAGTCTGGCCTGCGGGCATTTCTCGCGCATCATCTTGCCGATCGCCGTGAAGATCTGCACCTGCCTCTCGGCGGTCCAGCGGACTGCCGGATCCAGCGGGCGGTCTCCGTCGCCGGTATACAGCGGATAGGGCCCATACTCGGCCGCTTCGGTGCCAACTCCCCACTCGCCGCCGTAGAAATAATACGGCACGTCATGGCACTTGACCGCCTTCAGGACGCCCGCCAATTCCGGCTCGAGCATTTTCTTCTGCGCCTCCGCGTCCGGAATCTGCCCACGGTTCCAACCGGCGAAATTCCGTCCGATGGAGTGGAAGCAACTGAATTGGCGCAGTCCGAGCCGGCGATACGCCTCCATGTATCGGGCATTTCCCGGCGCTTCGCGGATTACGCCTTTCTCGATCGTGGAATAGTGCGACGTGTAATGGCCGTCCAGGGACCACATGCCGAAGCGGCCTTCGTTGAGCGCATCGCCGTGCGTGCAAGTGTCCCGCGGCAGCAGCACCAGACTCAGCGCGGCCGACCGCGTCGCGCCGCCGGCTTCGACCGTGACCTTCATCGCATGCCAGCCGAACTTCTCCAGGTCGAACGTCAAGACCGCATCGCCGGACTTGCCCGGTTCGATCGAGACGCGGCGTTTGGCGCCGCATTTTCCGCTCCCGTCGTAGCTGACCGTTTCTCCGCTGACGTTGGCGACGAGCGCCTTCCCGGTCGTGTTGGTGACGGCGACGGTGATCGTCGGTTTCTCGGGCCTTTCGAAAATGAAATGGCCCGGCTTGGACTGAACCTCCAGTCCGAAAGGCGCCTCCTCCATCGTGATGCCGACGACGTGGATCGAGCTGGGCAGTCCGGCGGGGAAATAGCCGTAGAAGATCGGGTCCGGATAACTGCGCGCCAGCATGACCGGCTTGGACAGGTCAAATTCAAGGTACTGGTCGGCCCGGTCGCGCATCCCGTACAGGCCCTCGGTGTTCACCGGGACCTTGACCAGATAGAGTTGCTTCCCGTTGGCCGTTTTCTGAGCCAGTTTGGTCACCAGCCCCTTCTGGATCGCATCGGGAGAGATCTCAAAATCCGTCATCGCCGGATATCCGGCGGTTTCATGGTAGAACCGGAGCGTCCCCTTGGCGACGCTGCTGGGCCGCTCGTCCACCCACGCCAGCAGCCAGAGGTTCTGATAATTCCGATACGGCACGCGGAACGTCAGCATCGCCGGATCAATCAGGAACGCATCCGGCCACGCGCACGTGGCGCTGACGTAACCCGCGTCCGGCCCGCTTCCGCTGGTCAGCCGATAGCGGTCAAGGGAGTCGCCCAGGTTGATATCCGGGTATGCGGTCTTGGGCACGCGCATGGGGACCGAATTCATCTTGCCGGCGGCGCACTCCGCCTTCGAGTCCTGCACGATCTTCAGATGGCTGTAGGATTCGAGCACCAGCGGCAGGAAGGGGCCGTTCTCCGCCGGAGCGGAGAAATCGGCCGAGATCACCTTCGCCGTCTTGGTGACCTGGATGTCCAGCATGACTGGCTTCGAATTGGCGACGCGGTCCTCTGCCACCAGCCGGTCATCCAGCCAGATCTGGCGGGTGTCCGCCGTGACCGTCATGCGCAACGTGAAGACCTTCTCCGCCAGCGGCGTCATCCTCGCACTGGCCTCGCCGATCTCCTTGAAATCCCGCTCGTTCCAGATGTTTTTCACCTGCGGGAACCACCAGGCGTAGTTGAGCCAGCCCACTTTCGAGTCCCGGTAATCCCAGCGGCGTGCGGACTTTCCGACGGTCGCCATGGGCGATCCCGACGATTTCGCGGTGACCGCGGCCTGATTGCCGGTCTGCATGGCAAATCCGCATTCCAGGAGGGGCGCCGCACTCGCGTCCTCCTCGACGGCTTGGACCGTGATCGTGTCGCCCGCCGCGGCGCGGAAACGAAGCAATGCTTCGACGGGCAAAGCCAACGGCGCCGTGGTGCGGATCTCCAGCGGCTTTCCTCCCTGCGACCGGAGACCCGCCTCGGCCTGCCCCTTGACGATCGTCCACCCCTCGGGCGATGCCGTCTCGCGAAATGAAGGTGGCGCGGCAGATGCCGCTGAAACAAAAATAGCGATCGAAAGCAGGAGGGGTGTGCCGAATCGTGACACGATCATGGTGGATCTCCAGTACTTGGCATGTTGTGTTTTCAGTTGGCAGTTCTTGTCCCACGGCTACGGCGGGCTGATGCTGACCTGGGCGACAGAATACCTTGGCAACACGAGGGAAACCTTGCCGTCGGCCAGCTTGAGTTGCCGCACTTGCTCGTCGCAGGGCGAATCGGGCTTGAATTCATGGGCGACCAGCAAACGCGCCGCAGCCTTGGCGCCCGGCGGAACGCTTCCGGCCAGGACGATATTAATCTCACGCTCGCCCGCCGTGCCGCGATTGGCCAGTGTCACGTAAATGCTGCCATCGTGGCCGAGCGAGGCACAGGCGTCCACCTCGCAGTCGGCGTCCGATTTTGCCTGCTTCAAGAGGCGGTTGTTCTTATGGACCTTCAGCAGCGAAAACCCCTGGCCGACCGGAGTAAGACGCGACGAAAACGCATCGACCCGGATCGCCCCCTCGTTGACCGGCTGGAAGTAGCACGCCATGTCGATGCCCAGCGGTTGCGCCTCGCGGCAGAGCATGTTGAGCATCGAAGCGGCGAAGAGGGCTTCCGCCGCGCCGGGAGTTCGCGACCAGGCGTCCCACACGTTCCATTCGTCGAAGGCGATGCCGATCCGGGCGCCGGTCGGGGCGTGCTGATCAAGAAACCGCCGCAAGTCCTGCAACCGCGGCAGTATGGGGTCAATCCGCATCCAGCCAGGTGAGACTTTTTCCGGGATGCGCCGCCATCTGGCCGTTGGCGAGATGGCGACACGCGTCAGCTCGTCATCGCCGCCGGCCGCCGGCACGTACTGATGCACCGAGTACTGGGCAAAATGCCAGCCGATCTTCGCAAGGGCCGGCCTGTCCCATTGTGCGGCGTCGCTTTCGAAGTAGTAGGCGCCGCTGCCGATCAACGCGATCGTCGGATCGGCCTTCTTCATGGCCGCGGCAAACTCCCCGGCCAGCCGCACGTACACCTCGACATTCTTGCTCTCGCCCTTGCCGTTCTCTTTGATTTCGTTGCCGAGAAACCAGTATTTCACCGCATACGGCTCGGGCTGCCCGCGCTTGGCGCGAAGTTTGCCCCTGCGTGTGCCGGCCGCACCGTTGCAGTACTCCACCCAAGCTGCCGCCTTTTCCGGCGTGCCCTCGCCCAGGCGAACGGTGATCGCCGGCTGGGCGCCGATCTCGCGGCACAGCGCCAGGTAATCGTCGGTGTTGATCTCCTGGAAATCGTAGCCGTCGGAATCGCGCAGGTGCGAAATCTTGCCGACCGGCGGACGCTCGTCGACCGGCAGAAGGCCCTCCTGCCACCGGTAGTCCTCCGCGAAGCATCCGCCCGGATAACGCAGCACGCCCACCCCCAACTGCTTGAGCAACGCGACGACGTCCCGGCGCATGCCGTGGAACGTGTCGGCCGGCTGGACCGACACCGCGCCGATCCAAAACACGCCGAGTGAATCGGCCGTGATCTCCAGCCGCACTTTGCGATCGGCAACGGGAGCGGTGAAGGTCCCCTGACAGCATGCCCAGACACCGCGCTTAGCCGGCAGCGATTGTTGATGGTAGGTTTTCGCGCGCGATTCGTCGGTGAATCGCACGGCGGCCGGCAGGTCCTTTTCAGCCCGAAGCCAGACGCGGAACTTATAAGCCGTCCCTTGTTGAAGGGCGATGCCTTCCCCTATCTGGCCGATGCCGGCCGGTTTTCCGGCCGTCGCGACCTCGATGCGGATCGACCGGCTGCCTGCCAGGGCGACTTGCTTGTCGATGGCCACGCTCCCTCCATCGACAATCCCATACCAACGGGGCGACAGTCCGTCCGCCTTGGCCTCGCCGGCAAACTTGCGATTGGCCGCCATTTCGGCACTGAGCCCCCGCCAGACGGCGCGACGCGTGAACTCCAGGTTATGGCCGAAAAGCAGCGGCGAAACGGCCGGACCGGGTTTTGCAATATCCAGCGTGATGACCTGCGCGGCGGCAGCGTCCACGGCAACCAGCGCCGTTGCCAGGCCGATCGCAAGGGCAGCCAGCCAATGTCGTTGCGTTATTGCATGCATCATGAGGAGGACTCCATCGTGAGGGAACAATGCTGGAAGAGTTCTGCTTGGTGGACCTACCAGTTGTCAAAGCCAATAGTATCTTTCCCGGTTCCCAGCGGAATGGCCTTGGCCCCGACGACTGTCTTGGGCTGCTTCAATACCAGGTCAAGCTGCACGAGCCCATAGAGCAGAAACCCGACTCCGTCAACCGACGAATAATAGGGCTTGGCCGGGTGTCCCCGGAACAGCCCCTGATAGTAGAGTTTGGCTACAGCCTCGCGCGCCGTGCGCCGGGCGTCGTCGAGGTAAGCCTGCTGGCCGGTCAGCGCGTAGAGATGAACGAACAACGAAATGGTCCGGCCGTAGAGATCGGCAAACGTGCCATGCGGGGCAAAGCGGCGCGCGTAGTCCGCGTACCAAGCCTGCTTCTCCTGGCAGCCTCGTGAAGGTGGCGTACGCCGGATGCAGTCCGCCCATTTCTGAGCCGCGGCGAGCATACCTGCATCCCCGGTCAGTTCATACGCATAAGCGTAACACTGGGCCGTTGCCAGCGGGTGCTCATAACCAAGCTGGTAAGGCTGCCACAGGTCGATCAGCCCGCGCGGTTCGTATTGCGAGTAGTCGCCTACCGTCCGTGGCCCGGGCTCCGGCGTGCCGTCCAGGCGGAGCGAACCCCAGAAGCGACCACTGGCCGAGTCATATCCATGCTTCGCGTAGGCCCGCAGGTAGGTTAGGGCCTGATCGCGGAACTTCTCCACTCCCGTCAGCTCGTACGTCTTGAGCAGGTAGTAACAGAGCAGCCCCGAAATCGACGTGTCGAAATGCGAGCCGTCGAATTGCGTGATGCCGACGTTCGGCTGGCTGGGAACCAGTCCAGTCGCCGGATTGCGGGTCCGCCAATGGTAGTCGGCCACCAACTCCGCACGCTGGCGCCAGAGGGGCTGGCCAGTCTTCTGGGAGAGAAACGCCAAAGCATAAATGAACTCGCCTCCGCTCATGGCGAAATCACAACCACGTTGTCCGTCGCCGTGCCGGTTGTGTTCGCCCGTGTTCTTGTCGATGATATGCCACTGCCAGATCGCCTCCAGCTCCCGCTGGGTGGCCGGCCGGTCGATCTGCCACAGGAGATTCCAGCGGGGCAAATTGACATGGATTTCGTGATAGTTGCCGTGAGACCCGCTCGGAACGTCGTCGAACACGTCGTAGAAACGGTGCCAACCCCACCAGAAAACCCCTTTTCGTCGGTCAGTTCGAGGGCGGCACGCTGATAACGGTCGGCAAACTGGGCGTACCTGGCTTGCCCACGGAGTTTCGCCAGGAGATAGAAGACTTCTACCGTGGACTGGTCGACCAGCAGGTCCGAGCCACGCGGTTTCCAAAAGCACTTCCGCCACTGGCCTCTCCAAGGTGCCGACTGCTCTGGGGGTGACTCCGGGCAGGCGCGCGACCGAACGTCGAGGATCGTCACCAGCAGCGGCTTGTGCATCCGGCCATACCGGTCGGTGCCGTGGCTCATCAGCAAATCGAGACACTCGGCCACGTAGCTTGCGTAAGGCCGCTTCTCGACATCGATCTCAGCAATGCCGCTGGGAAGCACCACCACGGCATCGTCCGCCGCCGCTTTTTCCGCTGGGGAGTCTCCTGCAACCATCCCCGTCATGGCCGCAAGTATGGCTGTTACGTGTAGCATGGCGATTCTCCTGCTCGGCCATCGTCGCAAGTGTCTTTCATGGGATCCCTACTTCACGCGGAACTTCACGGAGCTTTCCGGCCCGGTCGAGTCGTCGTGGCGGACAACGCGCACCGTGACGCCGTATACGCCCGGTTTCCCTTCTACCGAAAAGCGGTCCAGGCCCCAACCGTGGAGCCTGCCCGTAAAGTCTCGCGTATTCGTCTTGGGCACTTCTTCCCAGCCGCCCGAATTGAGGCGGAACTGGTAGTGGTCGAACTCCGCATCGCCGTTCCAGAGTTGCGCGAAGATCCATTTCTCTTCGCCCGGGCAGAGCACGATCTTGACCCGGTCGGTCGGCTTCCAATCGACCACGGCCGGGTCGGAGATGTTCCATGCCGCCAGGCGTTCGTTGCGCAGATACCAGGCCGA
This sequence comes from Thermoguttaceae bacterium, assembly GCA_049515555.1. Lineage (GTDB taxonomy): Bacteria > Planctomycetota > Planctomycetia > Pirellulales > Thermoguttaceae > JBEKTY01. Next base: position 31,495 of record JBEKTY010000050.1, on the reverse strand, counting down.
GTATTTTTGCTTTTCCCAGGGGACCATCTTCTCGTCGGTCCATTCGACCGTGTGCCACCGCTTGTCGAAGACGTGCTCCAGGTCGATGTACTTGGGCGTGTTGGTCACGACGTCGCACCGCGTCAGCCAGCGCACGTAATAGAACGCCCAGGCCGGACTTTCCTTTTTCAAGACCTTGTGCGACCGGTCCGGGTGGACCTCGACGACCTTGTCCATCGTGCCGTCGACGACGTGGCGGTGCATTTCCAGCGCGCTCTGCGGCATGCCGTCCACCGTGTAGTACACCTCGTAGTCCTTCAAGGGCGTGGCATCAAACACGGCCCATTTGCCCTGCTCGCGGAGGAAGACTTCGGTGGTGAAATGGCAGGCGGGCCTGTCCGCAAGCCCCAGCTCGATGAACCGCGACGGCATGCCCATGGCCAGGCAGGCCTGTTGAAAGATCATCGCCGCCTGGCCGCACCAGACCACCTGGCCTTTCTTGACCCGGCCCAAGAGCGCGACCGCGCTCCAATCGTTGAACACGTCGGGGGCGGGCGTGCCGAACTTCAGATTCCCGGCCACCCACTTCTCCAGCAGCGCGGCACGCTGGATGTCGGTCTTCGCGTCTTTGATTACCTCGTCCAATTTGTACTCGGTGCGGAATTGGACGATCTTCGGATGCTTTGGAGAATCGAAGGTGAAGAACTCCATCCACGGTGAGACGTCGCCGTTGTCGTAGGCCAGGATTTCGACCTTGGGCCCCGCCTCCATCTTGGCCAGCGGCCAAGGGCCTTTGCCGACCGGTTCGGCCCGGGCAAGGGACACTGCGTGCCACACCACGAGCAGGACCAGTGGCCAGGCGCTTGCACGCAACGGCCAGCACCAAGCCGGCTTCAACAAACTAAGAACACTTTGCATGGTAATCTCCTGTCTCCTGAGTTTTTTTCACTTGAGCCCGTCCTTCTGCGCCGCCCGCTTTCGCAACGGCTTCGGCGGTGCGACGCCCCGCGTTGCTCTTATTATCCGTTTACGGGCCGCCTTGGCCTGCTGTCCCCCGTGTGCAAACGGCTGGGCCGTTGCAGCAGAGACAATCATAACCCGTCGTTCTTGGCCACCTCCTCGGGCACAATCAGGGCGTCGTGGCTCAGCGACAGGATCGTCGGGATGTTGAAGAAATGGAGGTGGCCCGGGGCGCAGTGAAGGGTCCACATCTTGCCGTCCTGGCCTTTCCGAACGGGGACCGATTGGAAGGCCCCGGTGTTCTTGAAGAATTGGTCCGCCCCTCCCGGAGCGACGGCAGGATCGGGCCCTTCGGGGCTGCGCCAATGCCCATCGGGATCCGCCATCCCCAGGACATTCCCGCCGCCGCCAAGGGCGTAGAACTGGATTTCCCTGGTGCCTTTGGGAACATAGAACCACGTGTACCAGTTGTTCTGGATGGCGTACCCCTTGCCTCTCTCCGGCAGGAAGGCGGCCTTCACCCCCGCATCGCAGCCGAAAATCGATCCAGCGGAGAAATCATTGTAGCGGAAGTAATACACGCCGGGGGAAGGCACCTTGAGCGATAGTCTTGTTTCGCCGTAGGGAACCTCGCCGCGCGCGATCTCCTTTCCACTCCCGTCCTCCAGGATGTACTTGCCGTTCGGAAAGTTCTTGTAGATCGTCCCGTGGGTCACGGTGAAACGCAGTGGATCCCCCTTGGGGCTGACGATCGCCACGAGATAGGAATCCTGGATGCTGAAGCTGCTGGCCACGGTGGCCGGAGGCGCGAGCCCTTCCGTGGGCGCCACCAGCTTCCTCCCGAAGGCGATGTCGTTCACCTTGACCGGCTCCCCGTAGACCTTCCGTATCCTGGTGAACCACGCGTCGGTCTCGGCGCGCGTGGGCTCGCCGCCCGGCACGCGGTACGGGATCTGGTCCTCCTTGTTGGCCACACGCATCTGGTACCACTTCCACGCAGGCTCCTGGTTTTCGTCGGCCAGGCGCTGGGTGGTCTGGTCGCAGAAGAAATCCCAGAAGATCATGTAACCGTTCCGGATCCGATAGGTCCAGTTGAGCAGTTCAAGAATCGGTTTCTTCTGCTCGGCGGCGGAGAGCCCGGCCTTGCCTTTGGCGCTGTTTTGCTGGTTCCAGAGAAAGACGTACACGTTGTACTGCCGCAGCAATTCGATCCGCGCTTCGATGTCCGGCCGCCCTGCGACGGCCTTCAGGGCGGCATCGAGATCGTCGAGGCAGAGCCGGTAAAAGGTCGGCCCCACCAGCGGGCTGTTGCCCAGATCGATGCGTTCGTAATAGGTTTTCATCGCCGCAGCGGCTGGCCCGAAGGCCTTGTCGTAGAAATCGGCCTCGAGCGCGTCCACGTTCGCGGAGGAGTTCCACAGCATGCGGGAGGCCAGGTAATAGCCCAGCCCCTGCGAGCCCCAACTGTTGCCGCCTTCCGCGTTCAGGCAGACGATGCCGCTCTTCATATACCGCGGGAGCTCCTTCTCCACATAGCGGAGGTTGCCCGTCCGGCCCGACGGCAGGGCGTCGCGGATCCAGTCGTACACCGCCCAGTAGTCATACAAGCCGAAGGTCTTGCACTTGGTCGGCCACAGTTCCAGCAGGCGGTCGAACCCGTACTTTGTGTTCAGCAGGAGCGCGGTGGTCAGCTCTACATAGACGTTCGGCTCGAGCTGGAAATCGGGCGGATCGCAGTGCCAGTTGTAGGCGTACAGGCCCACGTACTTGCCCGGGTGGCTTTGCTGTAACGCCTTGGCAACCTGGTTAGCCAGATAGAACGCCAGGTTGCCGGGATTTCCGAGCTTGGCGCAGTTCGGGCAGGTGCACCACCCGGCGCAGTCGTCCGGCCCGACGCCGACCATGTCGGCGTTGGGGTTCTTGTCAAAAAACTCCCGGGCATACTGGATCGCCATCTTGATCACGTCGGGGTTGCTGACGCAGTGCTGGCCATACCGATTAGCCGGGTTGTTGGGCTTGCGCTTGCCGTCGCCCTGGAGAGCCCAGTATTCCGGGTGGGCGTCGAACTCCTTCGCGAACCGGTTGGCGATCTCGTTGGAACAATGGCCGACCGTGGTATTGAGCGACTTCCCGACCCGGTTGCGTCTCCACCAGTCCGCGATGGCGGCGCCGGAATCCGGATCCGTCTTTTCAAAGTGCTGGCCGAACGGGTAGCCGAAATAGCGCGACAGGACGTCGGGCCGATCCGTCTCGTTGATATTAAAGGTTAGCTTCGAGGCCTTTGGCACCACCTCCCAAGCGGGTCCTTCGAAAAACCAGCGACAACCAAAAATATCGAGGAAGCGCGCCGTGGCGTACCCGACCCCCTTCTCCGTCGCGCCCAGAAGCTTGACGCTCCCGCCCTCGGTGCGGATGGCGAAGGCCTCCTTGCCGTCGTAGAAGTTGTAAATCTTGAGCCCCTCGGCGGCCGACGGCGTGGGAAAATCCTGGATCGTCCCCACGAGGATCCCTGGGCCGGCTGAGCCGGTCTTCACCTCGTACTTGGCGCCCGTGATTTTACCCAGGTAGCCAGCCAGCTCCTCGGCACGGGCCTTGATCTCGGCCGTAGCCTTGTCGGAAACGACGATCGGGAGCTTTGCCGCCCCGTTCTCGGCGATCAGAACGGTCTCCTTGCCGGCGGAATGGTTGCGGGTCGTCGCATCGATGCGCGCGGCCGCCGGCGCAAACGCTGCCCCGAGAAGCAGGCACACGAATGCGCTTGCCCGGCAGATGCTTCTTGAAAACATTCGCTTATTCCTCCCCAAAGGCCACGGCCCGGCGGCGTTGTGCGTCCCGGGAAAGATCACTCCTTCGCCCGATACAGGAAGGGCCGCCGGAACATCCCGCTGACGTGGTGGTTGTTATAGTTGCGGACCGTGATGTCGTTGCGGCCGGGCTTCAGCGCGCCGGTCAGGTCCACGTCCCACGAGAAGGTGTAGTCGCTGTTTCCCCAGAACATGTCCGCCTGGGGGCGGTAGGCGATCATGCGGCCGTTGACGTAGAGCCACGCATTGGCGAACAGGCCGGGGAATCGAACGTGAACTTTGCCCGCAACCTGCTCCGGCGTGAAGTCTGTTTCGGTCTTGTACCAGGAGTAGCCCGTGAACGCCTGCCCGTCGGGATGCAACACACCCTGCCCCTGCGGGTAGAGGTCAGTTCGCGCCATCTCCCAGGTCATGATCGGATAGTCTTTGCGCGCGAACCCGCTCAGGTCCCTGCCGTGCTCCTTCCAGTAGGAGAGGTCGGCGGGTTTCCGTGCCAAGCCGCGGGCGAGGCCGGAGTCGTTGGGGTCGCGCAGGAAAGCCCACTCCAGCGGCAGCCTGGCGACCAAGTCACCCTTGATGCCGCCGGTGAGCGCCGCCAGGTCGCCGTACATGGCCACCTCGCCGGGGAACCACGCCGGCCCCTCTTCCATCTTGTCGGAGACGAAGATTTCGTTCATGGCCTTCAGCGCCGCGCGCGAGGCCAGCCCCTGCTTCCCAAGGGCCGCCGCCTTCGCGTAGTCGCACTCCCCGGCACCTGCCCGCACCATGCCCGTGTACCGGTCAATCACGTCGCAGCTCAGGCGCGTGAAGTTGACGCGTTCGACATACAGGGACTCGCTCCGCGTCCGGTCCTTCTTGGCCGCCGTCGCGGCGATGGCCTGCTCTGCCGCCGCCATTTCCTTCTTGAGCGTGGCGACGAGTTCCGGCGTGTAGATCACCGGTGCGACGAAAGACTCATGCTCCGTGCAGATCGTCTCCTCCCACGCCTTGTAAATCGCGCCCCAGTAGCGCGACATCGGCTCCGCCGCCGGACCGTAGAACCTGGTGTAGAACTCCGCCAGCGCCGCGTCCACGTTGAAGTCAGGGTCCCACATCAGTTGCGCGCGGAAGTACATGTTCAGGAAGATCGTCGCGTACGCGCCGCGGCTCTCGGTGGTGAAGCCCAGGATGCCCGCCTGGCGGTAGTGCTTAACGTCCTGTCGGAACGCCTGGTGGCTGGGATTGGGCAGGTCGCGCCAGACGAGCATGCCCTGGTCGTAGTCGTAGACGTAGACGCGTCCCTCCATCACTTCGGCCCAGCGTTCCACGATGTCGCGGTATTCCTGCTTCGGCGCCGAGTGTGGGTCGTCCATGCCGTGGGTGGGGTCGATGTCGATCGGTGCCAGGACGCCGCACAGCGGCTTGGCCGCCCGCTGCACCTGCTGCGGGGGAATGGTCAGGTTGGTGTAAATGAAGAAGGCGATCTTCGACGGGCTGTTCGGGTACCTGGCCAGCAGCTTTTCGCAGACGCCGTTGTAGAAGGTCATGAACACGTCGGTCATGCAGACATTCATGAAGTACTTGTCGCGCAGCCCGGCCTGGAGCTGCTCGTCGCGCTTGGAACCCGAGGCTGAATAGTCGCCGTCGTTGATGCCCAGGTTGATGTTGAGCCCGTTCTTGAAGTCCGCGTCCAACTTGCCCGTGACGTGGGCAATGACCTTCTCGTCGGAGATCGGCGAATTGAAGACGGTCCTGCCCGGAGGCAGGATGTCCTGGATGTACTCGCCCAACGCGTGGCCGGCGTTAGGCAGGCCCTTGCGCGGCGTCGGGCCGCCGTAGCCGGAGATGTCCACCGATTTGAAGTTGCGGGCACTGAACTCGGCCCACCCCTTGGAACTCCCCAACCAAGCCAGGTTCCAAAGCGGCCGGCCGTCCCTGACCTCGAAGGGCGGCGCATAGGCATAGTCCAACCGGTCGATCTTCAGCGTCGGGCATTCCGGCACACACTCGCCGAAATCCGTTGGCATGTACCACCGGCAGCCCCACTGATGCAGCAGATAAGAGACGGCGTGGTAGTGCCCGTCGTCCGTCAGGCCGGCCAGGAGCACGCGGTTGCCCTCGCGCCGAGCGAGGACCGCTTCGGCGCGGATGAAGGGGGCCTTTCTTGCCACGGATTGCAGTCTGGCGCTCAACGCCGGCTGGGCCTTGATCGCTTCCGATCCGACGATGAGGAGCGGCTTGTCCGACTTCAGCGCGGCCGCGAACTCGTCGGGCGCCGCCACCACTGGAACGTCCGCGCCGCTCATCAGCTTGATGTACTTGGCCAGGTCCCGCGCTGCCAATGCCTCCCATTGGGCGGCGTCATGGGCCACGAGGATCCGGGCCTCGCTCTTCCCTCGCGCCGCAATGACCAGTTCGCCAGCCGGGTTGGCTGCCACCGCCTGCGCTGTCGCCGCAGCGGCGACCCAGACGGCGGACAACAAGATTGTCGCTTTCACCAACATGCTCTTTGCCATGTCCAGTTGCTCCGTGAGTGATTACTTCCCCGCCGGCGCGTACAGGAACGGCCTGCGGAACATCCCGCCGAAATGGTTGGGGTTGCAGATTCGCAGGGAAATCAAGTTCTTGCCGGGCTGCAGCTTTCCGGTCAGGTCCACGTCCCACTCGAACTTGTAGTCGTTGTTCCACCACAGGACGGCGTAGTTCTCGCGGTGCGCCGCCTCACGGCCGTTGACGTAGAGCCAGCACTCGTTGAACAGCCCGGGAAACATCAAACGCGTGCGGCCCTTCGTCTCCTGCTGCTTCAACTCCACCTCCGCCGCGTACCAGCCGTAGCCGGTATAGCTCTGCCGGTCCGGATCGCGCACTCCCTGGGCCTGCAAATAGAGATCGGAACGCACCAGTTCCCATTCCGTCACTGGATAGTCTTTGCGTGAATCGGGGGTGAATCCGGAGCCATTTTCCTTCCAATAAGCGAGATCCGGCGATTTGAGTCCCCAAGTGTCCTTCAAGCCAAGGTTTTTCGGGTCCCGATGAAACGCCCATTCCAGCGGCAGCTTCTGGATCAGAGTTCCGTGGCGGCCCGCGACGTACTGCTGGAGATCCTTGTACTGCTGCACCTCGCCGGGCCACCAGGCCGGTCCGTCTTCGTCCATTCCGATCGGGTTGGGAATCTTGCGCCGGTAGGTGGTAAAGGTGCTGTTCATGTCGGCCAACGCTTCCCGTGCCGCCAGTCCCTTCTCGCCGAAACCAGCGGCCCGGGCATAATCGCAGTCCCCAGCCGCGGCGCGCACCATCGCAAGGTAATTATCCGTGATGGTGAAGCTCAGGCGAGTAAAGTCCATACGATCGAGGAGCTGTTGCTCCCGCGTTGTGGGCTGTCTCTTCTTGCGGAGCGGTTCCACCAGTCTCTCGGCCGCCTCCAAATGCGTCCGCATTTCGGCAAGAAGCTCGGGCGTGTAGATCGCCGGGATGACGAAATGCTCGTGCTCCGTGGCCAAGGTCTTCTGCCAGGCTTCGAAGACGGCCCTCCAATACTTGGCCATCGGCTCGGCCGCCGGCCCGTAGAACTTCGGATAGAACTCGGCGAGCATCGCTCCGAGCCGGTTGGCTTCCGGATTCCATAGCAGTTGCCCGCGGCAATGCAGGTTCAGGAAGACCGTGCCGATTGCGTTGCGGCATTCCGTATCCACCCCCAAAATCCCGGCCTTGCGGTAGTGGGCGATGTCCTGTTCCAGGCCCTGGATGGAAGGATTCGGAATGTCGCGCCAGACCATCATTCCCTGGTCGTAGTCGTAGATGACGACACGTCCGCTCATTACCTTCGCCCAGCCGTACATCATGTCGCGATATTCCTGACGCGGCGGTGACTGCGGGTCGTCCATGCCGTGGATCGGATCGATGTCGATCGGGGCCAAGTAGGCCACCAGCGCCGGCTCCGACTGCTTGCCCCGCACCGGCGGGATGGTGATGTTGGAGTACGCCAGGAAGCCGATCTTGGCCTTGCTTTGTGGATACTGCTGGCGGAGCATGCGGGCGACATTGTTGTAGAAGATCATGAAACTGTCGGTCATAGCCGGCCGCTGAAAATACTTGTCGAATTGCAGCGCCATGAGTTCCTTGTCCCTTGCCGAGTCGGACTGGTACAGGCCGTCCTCCATCGAGAGCGAGAGACTCTCGCCTTTGGCGTAAATCGGTGCGGCCTTCGCGGCGACGTGCCTGGCCGTGCTCTCCTCGGCGATGGGGACGTTGAAACAGGTCTTGCCCGGCGGGATCAATTCCTTCGTGTAGGCCGCCAGACCATGGCCGGAAGGCACATAGACGCTGCGGCCGGTCATGAAATTCCGTCGTTGGAAGTCCTTCTGGCCGTCGCTGGACCCGCACCAGGAAATCCAGTAGCTGCGCACTTCAAAGGGCGGGGCGTAGACCTCGTCGAGCGTCCCCAGCCTCAGGATCGGCGTCTGGGGGATGCACTCGCCGAAATCCGTGGGCATGTACCAGCGGCAGCCCCACTTGTGCAGCAGCGCCGAAACGGCGTAGTAGTGCGCCTCATCATGGTTGCCGGCAAGGTAGACGCAATGACCTTCGCGCAACAACCCGATGGCATCGGCACGCAGGACGGGATTCGGCTTAACCTTCGCCCGGATGCTCGCAGCAAACGCAGGCTTGGCAGCCAGGGCTTCCTCGCCTACGACGAAGACGGGCGCTGTGCCCTTCATCGCGGCGGCGATATCCTCGCGAGTTGCGGCCAGGCGCGGCTGGGCGCCGGTCATCAGGCCGATGTATTTGGCCAGATCGACGGCAGCCAGCCACTCGGCATTCCGTGCGCCCTTGACGTCCAAGGCCCGCGACGCGGCGCCGTCCTTGCCTTTCGTCTCGGGCAAGCCAGCCAATGGCGAAACCACAACCACAGCCGCGGTCCTGCCGCCGCTGGCGACGACCAATTCTCGCTCTGCGGCTCGCGCCGCTGCCGACAGGGCCGCCGCCATCGCAACGGCCGCGATCACAGACTTCGTTTTGCTAATTACGTTCATCGGTACTCCTCGCGTTAGAACACTCATGATGCGAATCGTTGACGGCACCGCCGAGCTTGCCGGTGCGCGCGGCGGGCAACGCCGGGTTGTCCGCGTACTTGACCGATCCGGCGCGGGCATCCCCGCGCGGCCGATCCTTCTTCCAAAGCCATGCCGCCAGACGCGGGGCCACCAGTTGCACCGGCACGCAGTAATCGGCCTGCGGGCCCGTGCGGAGCGGCGAACCCGTGATGCCCACCTGCTCGTAGGCGGTCCAGGTCTGGGGCGTCGTGTGCCCGGCCAGGTGGCAATAGAGAAGGCGGCGAACCTCATCCATTCGCCCCAGGGAGCGCAGGCCGGCAGCGTACTCCACCAAGGGCCAGTTGTCGGCATGATCGCAGAAATGGGCCAACCCGGCCACGTCGCCGCCGTGCGAATTGCGATAATCGATCACGGCCTCGGTCTGCTCCTTCGACAGAATGCTGCACGACAGCAGTTCGGGCCAATAGCGGTAGTTGGTGAAGGAGGCAAATTCGTTCTCCGTCATCGTCCGGAACGGCGCGACGGTATTGAAGGGCGTCTTTTCCGGCATCGGCGGAATGAACATGGGCGTTACGCTCCGCACGGCGGCCTTGTCGATGGCGGCCGCGATGGTCTTGCGAAAGGACTTGCAGCGGGCGGCGTCGTCCTCGTGGCCGAGCAGAGGGGCGATGTCGCGCAGTCCGCGCCACGCCCAGCCGTTGTTGTGGAAATAGACGCCGACCTGGTGACGCAAGTCGGCTTCCGGCCCCCCGGAAATCAGCCCGGCGGGCGACTTCGCCCGTTCCTCCCAAAAACGCGCGCGGATGCGCTCCAGTTTCGGGCGAAGATGGTCCAGCCACGTGCGGCTGCCCCCTTCATCTATGCACTTGCGGACCAGCCACAAGAATTGACCATACTCGGCCACGGAGCAACCGTCCACCTTCGGATCGATGTAGTACCTGATCCGTCCGTCGTCCCGCACGAAAACGTCGAAATAGGCGGTCAGGTACTCTCGCGCCAAAGGAGCGTGGCCCCAATCCAGCAGGCAGTCGGCCAGCGCGATGATGGTGGGCGGGAAACCGTCGCCGTAGTCCGGCCCGTAAGGCCGGCCGGGCCCGTACGACCGGACGCCGTAATGCGGGCGCTTGCCGGTAAAGGTGATCAGGGCACGAATGATCGAGGCCTTGCACGCGTTGACCACGTCGGGATCGTCGCAGGCGACCGGCGCGCCCTGGGCAAAGAACTTCGTCCAGCGATCGCGCAAATTCTGCAAGGCCGCCTCAAAAGCAGCCCGGTCTGCGGGCATCGTGTCACCCAGGCGAAAATAGCGAACCGTTCCCGCCTTGTCTCCCACGTTTTCCGCCAGGCTGACGTAGACGAAGATCCTTCCCGGCTGCGGGCTGTCGACGGCAAACGCCGTCATTTCGCAGGTTTCGTTCTTGCCGCCCCTGCCATAGACATAACGGACAGCGGGCAGGTAGCCGTCCACCAAGCCGAAATCGTACGCGCCCGTCTTCATGGCCTCCTTCACCCATGGCACATGCTCGCCGGGGTCGAACCACCCGCAGATCAAGCCGTTGGCTTCGACCGTCGGCTTATCATAGTGGTCCCCGGCCTTTCCGGTCCACAACTGATGGTTTGACTTCTCCGTACCGAGGAAGGTGTAGCTCCGGATCGGCTTCAACTCGTAGGTTCGCAAGAACTCCTTGAGAGACGTTTCTGCGCGAGCCATGCCGATAAACCCGATCAGCGATACCAGGACTGCGGTCAGGAATCGTGCCTTCATGGCCATTCCCCTTCTTGCGGAAATTCGGCGAGATACACCAATACTCGATGCTGCGTTGAGGTAGCCGTTCAACCCCTGTCGCACGCCGAGGAATCAAGTCGAACGGTACGGCTGTGATTGTACTTGCCCCTGCGGGGAAGTAAAACGCGCCCGCAAGATTTTTCTGGGTGAAGTTGCTCCGAAAATAACTCTCAGATGGCGTATGGGAGGCAATCGTAAAGCCAAGTGTCGGCGATGACTTTTCCAGCCCGTCAGCGGCTAGATTCAAGTTCATCCTTCTTCGCCACTTCCTCGGGCACGATCGGGCCGTCGGAAGTCAGCGAGAGGATCGTCGGGATATTGAAGAAGCGAAGATGCAAACTCCACTGGTATAGCACGAGTTCCCTCCTCATCTACGGGTTTCGTAAAGCGTCGCCGGGCACCAACAGCGTCTCGGGCGACAGCGAGAACGCCTGCGGAACCGTGAGGGTCTCGAAGTTCTCGTAGGGCTGGACCAAGCGGTCCAACGACCACGCCTTGCCGTCCTGGTCCGGTGGCACGGGCACAATCATCAGCTTGCCGCCGTCGCGGTGCTCGACTGCCGCACGCTGGCCGCCGGGTAAGTAGAGGGGGGTCTCGAATCCGCCGCACTGGTCCGTGTATGGGAAATACATGGCGATCTTCCGCACGCCCCGCGGGACGTAGAAATAGAGCCGCGGCGAAGGAGCAAATTTCTGCGTCTGGAACGTGCGCAGGACCAACGACACGCCTTTCCAGGTCTGGAACAGAAAGAGCCCCAGCCTTCCCTCTTTCCCCGAGAATCGCAACTGGTAATGGCCGGGAGGCAGCGGGATGCGCATTTCGTCCCATGTCCACTTGTTCGGGTTGTCGCCAGCGGCCTTGGTGACGGTGTGCGTGTAGACCGTCCGGCCGGCGTCGTCCGCCACGGCGACCTTGTTGTCCTCCAGACGCGACACGCGGAGCGGAAGGGCGGCGAGCCCTGCGGGCACCAACAAGTCGACTGCGGCGCTGGAGGCCGGCACGGCAGGCCCCCAAGGGTCTCCCGAGGGCTCTTTCCAAGCGGTCGGCGTCAGCGGCACGAGTCTCCCGTTGTAGGTTCTGACCGCGTAGTCGGGAGGCGGGTAGTTGCGCCTGCCGTCGGCCACCAGCGCGGCGACCTCGGCGTGCGAAAGGGGATGCACGCGGGCCCAGCCCGGACCGTCGGGCGGGTCGCCCGCTGCGCGGGGATCATGCACATGGAATTCCGCCCAAGCCGCCGGGTACCCCTGGTCCGCGATCCGAGTCGTATGCACCATGCGCGAGTCGTTGATGTCGAACAGGTACTCAGAGAGGGCCCCTATCTTCTTGTCTTTGGCCGGTCCGGCGGGCATAACGAGAAGCTCGTCGCGCAGGCGCAGGTAGTGCAGGTACCGCGCGTAGTCGTCGACCCGCGCCAGGACAGCCGGGTTGCCTGCGGCGAGACGCTCCGCCTCGTCAACGTCGCAGTAGGAAACAGCTAGTTCCGGCGAGATGGGGCGATAACCGCGGGCCCAACGCTCCAGCATCCGCTTCATCGGCGCTTTGGCGGGGCCGAAGGCGTTCTGGTACCAATCCTCGATGAGCGCTCGCTCGTCGAGCCCCAGGTCCCACATCAGGTGCGAAGCAATGTACTGGCCGATGCCCATGGCGCCGCCGCCGACGGTGGTCTCCGCGCAGATTCCCATGACGTTGTTGTCGTGGTAGTAGCGCAGCTTCTTCGCCACGTCGAGATAGTTGAACGTCGGTTCGTCATGGCTCCAGTCGGGAATAGACCAGTAGTCGTAGACGGCCATGGTCTTCGCCTTGGCCTTCCATAAGGCGAGCCATTCTTCATTGCTCAGGCCTGCCGTCCTGCGGCCGTAGCGGAAGGCAAAGGCGGGCTGCACGATGAAATTGGGCTCCAGGGGGAACGTCGGCGGGTCTGATCGCTGGGCGTAGGCGAGCATGACGACCGAAACGTCGGGGAACTCCGCCCGCACCTTCCGCGCGCAGTAGTTGGCGATGTAGAACTCCTGGTCGCTTTCCGAGCCGTCGCCCACCCCTTGGGCCCGCAGCTCCTCGTAGTTGTTGCCCTCGCCGGTCCCGTCAGAGGGTTCGACGCTGACCGTGCGGATCGCATAGCCCCCCGTGTGGCAGCGGGCCTCCCGCAGCCCTTGCAGGATCCACTCGCAGTAGAGCGCGACGGCCTGCGGGTTGCCGGCATTCAGCTTGACTATGTCAATGAAGTCGTGCGTTCCGGTCCCCGGCGGCGCCGCCTTGACGTAATCGTGAGCCTCCTTGTCCCACACGTACTTGCCATGGCCGGCGCCGCGGGCGGCGGGGACGTAGAGCTTCGTATAGGCGCCGTCGATCTTTGCCAGGTACTCCGGATGTGCCTTGAGCACGGCTAGGACCTTCGGGTCGGAGACGAACGCCTCGCCGGTGGCGTGGCCGAGGCCCGGCCCGCCGTTGCGGAGGCGGCGCGACCATGCGCTCCACTCCAGTTCGAACTCCGATTGGCCGCTGGCCCTGCTTGCCGCCGAACCCGTGTAGCCGCGGCCAACCACCCAACTGTAGAAGCCTCCGCTTCCGCCGTAGGTTCGCGAGAAAAAGGCCGGTTCCACCAGGCGGTCGATCGCCAGCGTGACGTCGCTGCGTTTCGGAACAACCGTCCAGTTGGCGCCCGCCAACAGCCAGCGCACGCCGAGTTGTTCGAGGTAAGAGTAGGTTCCGTGCGCCAACCCGCGGAGATCGTTGGCAATGATCTGCAGCCGGGAAGCATCGCCGCGGATGATGAAGGCTTCCAGGCCCCTGTCCCTGAGCCGCTCCCGGTCGGCCGCAGATACCAGCGCAGAATCGGCACGGAGCAGGTAAATCGCGCCGCCACGGTTGTCGGCCGCGGGGATACCGACGGTGAATGTCTTGCCCGAGATTTGCCCGAGCCAGTGTGCGAGTTCCTCCGCGGTCTCTTTCGGCGGCAAGAGGCCGGCATACAGCGTGTCGGCTGGCGTCACGGTGTCTCTAGCACCGGTTTCGACGATGATTCGCCGGCCGTAGAGGCCGCCGTCGCCCGCCTTCTGGCCGCCGTCGGAAACAGCGGCAGCAAACAGGGTGATCCAGAACGATGCGGCTGCGAATGATCGCCTCATGGGCCCTCCTCTTACTGGCACGTCAACTCAATCCTTCCGGGTGGTGGGAGGAAGATGGCTGGTCAATCCGTCCGCCTTGGCAATGTCCTTCGGAACCATCAGCATCCAGGGGGCCTTTGCCCAAATGTTCGGAATCGAATAGAAATACGGAACGGCCGTGCAGCCGCGGTCCATGCAGGCGATCGAGCCGTCTTCACCTGGCTTCAGCGGAATCCGGTGGGTTCCCCGTCCGTGGATGTCCACGGTGCGGGTAAGCTTCCACGAGTTGGCGCCGGACGGCAGGCCGGTATAGAGGTCGATGGTTTTCTGGGGGGAGTCATCCCATGTTTCCAGGTCCAGCGTGGTCGTCCCCTTCGGAATATAAATGAATCCACCGGGCACCACATACACATATCCCACGCGCTGAGTAAGAGCCAGCCCGTACGCGATCGCGTCGCCGGAAAAAGTGTTGTTGCGGGTGTCGTAGTCCAGAGACGACAGCGTGAGGGCGCCGCCCGCCACTTCTCCCAGATTGAACCGGTAGATTCCGCCGGCAACCGTCTTGGAGAACGTCAGCGAAGCCGCCTCGCGCGAGTTCTTGGGCAGCCCGTCGTTGGCCGAGGCAACCGCATTGCGGTGGAGACCTTTCTGCCAGGCGCGCGCCGCTGGATCCCACCGGTCAACCGCATAGGCGATAGTGAACGACGGCGGTGGATTCCCGGGGAAAGTAAAGACCTTGAGGCCGACCACATCGCCGGCTTTCTGCGTCATGACCAGCGGCGCCGGTTGCGCTGCGTGGTTGGGCATGTAGATCAGTGTGCCGTCACCCGGCGCCTTGCCGCGAAACTCCCGGATGGTGGTCAGATCCTCCAGGTTCACAGCTGATCCCAATCCGCCGTTGATCAGCTTGTTGTTTTGGAACTGGCTTACCGGCGTGTACGGGAAATATTTCACCACATCAGCCCACCAGGCGGCTGTCTCAGCCGCCGTGTAGTGGGCCGGCGCGATGAACCGCTTGTTCTTGTCATAATAGGTCGGCGAACAGACGTCGTAGATGGATGGGATGTCGACTTTGTTGCCCATGTGCCTGAACAACCCCCATGTGAAGCAGTAGAGCGGCGTGATGTAGGACGTCTGCCCCTTCCACAGGAACTCCTTCACCTTGTCAACGATCGCCGGCTCGATGTTCTTGTTCATCGCACCGGGCCAGCCTCCGCTGCGGGACATGACATGATCCTGCAAATAGTAGTAGTACCAGAATTGCTTCAGGTCGTTCAGCCGCTGCTTCTCCTGCGTGCCGTCCGCAGTCACGGCGCCGGCCTGCTGGATGTACTGTATCGCCATGGCCCACATGTTCGCCGAACTGACAAAGTTCTTGGGCGACATCAGGTCATAGTACTGGCTCATGATGCCGGCAGCCGGCGCGCCATAGGACCGCACGAGCCAGCGGTCGCACAACGCCTTGAGCTGCGACAACGACATCGTCGGTTCCCAGAACATCTTGGCGTACATGTAGTACGCAAGACCGTTCTTGCCGAAGTCCACGTCCATCTCGACCCCGATATTCCGTCCGCCCACGGCGTAGAAATTATCATGGACCTGGCTATACACGTCCTCTGGCGTCAGAAAGCCGGCTGCGCCTATCGTATTCAAGCCCCAGTCAGAACCCGGAAAGCTGACGACGTAAACCCAGTATTGACTCATATCGCACTCCGGCAGCATCACCTGCATCGCCCGCGTGACGTCATTGAACGTGTTGCAGTACAGCCATTTACCCTGGCCGCGATGACAGGCATACCCGGAGACGCACATTCGCACGCGGTGGTCGAAGTTGAAGTTGGGCGGCACGTCGTGCGCTCCATAGCTGTAACAAAGCGTATGGACCAGGTTCGTCTTGGGAATGCCGGCGGAAAGCTGATTTGCGGCAGGCAGCGACTTCTCGTACTTGTCGAACTCCCGCAGCAGCCAACTATTCAGGGCGTAGACCGTGTCGCTTTGCGCGTTGTTCGTGTCCACCGGCGACATCGTGCTCCACCAGCTTTCCGTCGGCTTCGCAGGCGTACCCTGATAGAAGCCGTCCAACGCGTAGCGATCCCACTTCTGACCCTCGGACTGCCGGTAGTCGCTGTACCAGTTCGGATAGGCGGTCAACTGAACAAAAGCCGGATCCGGCAGGGCGCCGTCGGATGGTTCCGCATGGGGGTAGGAGTAGGACTGCCCGGGATGCAAGGCCCAAAAGCTCTCGGCCTCTTGGATCATGTCCTTCAGGAGCATCTGCCGCACCGCCGGCACGCTCATGTCGATGAACGGCGGGCACCAGGCCGTCAGGGGAGCGGCGGAGCGTGGCGAACGATCCTGCCAGCAGGGTTGTTTCTTGTCGCTCAGCGTACACTCAAAGATCTTGCCCTTGTTTGGGCCGGAGGCATCGGTGTTCAGCCACAGCCAGTTCAGCTTATCGGCCGTAGCCGGCGGCCGTGTGGCGTCCGGGCCCAGTTTGGTCACGCACAAGAAGCCCTTGTCCGACCCTGTGGCGACCATGTTCGCGGCGACCGCGGGGCCAAAGCTCTCCAAGTTCTGGCTCGGCAGGGCCCCCGGCGACGAGCAGCCTTCAATCCGGAATCCCACCTGCCAGTCGAGGTCGCTGACTTCCACCGGCTCGTCCGGCGCGGGCAGTCCCTTGGGTAACACCGCCTTGATGGCGCGGTAAGTGATGGTGGCGCCCGTGGCGCCAACGGTACTGCCTCGGGTTAGGCCAAGACCACGGCAATATAATCCCGGCCGGCCGGCATACTCCATGTTGATGACCAGCGGTTTGCGGGTGAAGTCCGGCACGTACGTCCAGTGCGGACCCACGCTGAGCTTCTCATAGCCGATCTGATATTGCGCTGAAACGGCGTTGTCGCCCAGCAGCAGCTCGACCACGCCGTGCGGCAAGCCTTGCAACTGATTCGCCACAATGTAGACGGCATTGCTCTGGGTATGGATGTAAAAAGCTTCGTTGGCGCTGAAAAGCGGCTCGCCCTGGCCGACCGCCAGCGCCGCCTTCGCCTTGGCCAGCAGATCCTCGGGGACAGTGGTTCCCTGCCGGAGCGCGCTCAGCGTTGTCAGCACAATGACATTGGTGTCCGAATAGTCGTGGCCGCCGACGGTTGCCGGCCGGGTGCCGGTCATGCGAAAGATGGCATGGCTCAGATACCGAACGGCCGACCACACCGGCAGCATCCTATCGTGCGACGGATGCGCGCCAGGCCACATCACGTTCTCCCACCCCACGCAAGTCAGGTCGGTCACGCCACCGGACCAGACGATCTTGGTCCAGTAGTTTGTCCAGCCGCCGCTCTTGATGTCGTCCGTGATGTACTGCATGTTGTCGTCCACCACGATCCGCGTGGACGCATTCTGGGTGAACGGCCCCTGAACAAAGTCGGCGGCGAACGCCAGACCAGAGGTCAGCAACATCCCTGTCATGGTGGCGCATAAAATCGTTGCTCTCATGGATGCTCCTTGGCTGATAATCTGCAGTTCTCGCCAAACTCGGTTGGCTATGAGGTTCTTGCAAAAGTAGACGTCTACGGAGGAAACGGGCTAGTGGATTTCCCGCGGCAAATATTTTCGTCTGCTCGCAACTGTCCCGCGTCGGCGGCGGTCTGCTTCGGAGGGCAGAAATGGCGGCAAATCTCCAGCCCCGTCATCCAGCGGATGCGATTCCCATAGTGCTTGTGCAGCCGATCGACGGCGATCTGGAAGACCTTCCAACCGCTCTTGGTGCCGTTGCCATACAGCGTCTGGGCGTGCGTACAGAAAATCAAGCATCCGTCCTTCTTGATCTTCTCGACGAGGCGTCCGGCGGTTCCATCCGCCGTGATGTACCCGTCGGCGTCATGCCGGATGTCGGCCTCGGTTTTCTTGCCGAAGGTGTGGTCGTACACGTCCTCGACCAGCGGGCGGAGCGACACGGCCATGGCGCCGTCGGCGCGGCGGTAGATGACCTGGGGCCGGTCGCCCGGCTCGTTGAACACCATCACGTACTTCAGGCCGCACACGCGCTCTGCCGCTTGCAGCGTGGCCTGGCCCAACAAGGCTTCCTTCTCGGTCGGATAGCACCAGCACATGGTCAAGCCGCCCGGCTCCAATCCCGCGTCCCGCAGCATCTTCATCGCGTTGGCGATGTACTGCGTCTGTGTTTCCACCGGTTGCAGGGGCAGCCACTGGTTCTCTGTTTGCGGGCCAGGCGAGAGCTTATGGTTGGCAACATCCCAAACATGCCAGTGCGTGATCACCTCCGGGGTAATGGTGAATCGGGGAGCGAAAAGGGTCTTGACCATGGCGATCCACTGGAGACGTTCGTCGCGGCTGTGGTCGGGGTATTCGCCCAGGGAGCCGTCGATCGGTTTGATCCCGCCGAGGCAGGGGATGACGCTGAACTTGCCCTTCACCCCTGCGCGCTCGGCCCACTGACCCAACTCCCGATAGAACGACGCGGGAATCTCGCGGCAGACGCTGTTGTCCTTCACCCACCGCATGTTGATGAAGGGAGCCGGGTCGTCGATAACCATACACGCGGGAATGGAACGTGGTTCTTCGGCAGCCAGCATGCTGCAACCAATCATCCCTAGTACGATTAGGTGGAATGGAAGAACTCGCATGATGGCGTTGTTCCTTTGACCAGGGTTATGCGAGCCACAGTTCAAAGACGACAGAAGACTTTCTGGAACGTCTATGCGACTTCGCCGGGAACAATATCCAGAACGTGCATACGGACAATGGCTGCGAGTTCCATGATCGATTTGAGCAAGCGACGAAGAGGCAGGGATTGGTTCACTGGTGGAGTCGCACGCATACGCCCAAGGACAACGCCATGAACGAGCGAGTGAACAGAACAATCCAGGAGGAATTCCTCCCCGCGTACCGGGATTGCCTCGATCTTGAGGAATTCAATCGTTGCTTAATAGAGTGGGTCATGGACTACAACCACGAACGTCCTCACGCCGCACTGGGATACAAGATGCCGTTCGAGGTGGCATACAGCTCTCCCAATCCGAACCCACGACTCGACTGCTCTTTCGATAACTACGATCATGAGAAGGGACGGCTCATGACGGACGATGAATGGCGAGCGTACGAGGCATCAATGAATGCCGTTCGTTCTATATAAAACTGGCCAACGTGTTTGTCAGCCTAGCGTGTAAGCTGGAAACTCTTATGCTTAGGTTTCCCACCAATTGCCAGCTTGCGATAGATAAATTGTGCGACCACGGCGGCAATAACAAGACCCAGCAATGGGTGCATGACCATGTTTAGGCCTTGCCAACCAAATACGAAAATGAGCAGACAGATTACTAAGAGGATCGTGTTATGAAATGTCGATCGCTTCGCTGAAGTCTCGGGCATGTGAAAGGGGTAGGTAAGACAAGACTCATCGTACCCTCAGGCATTTACGACTGAAAGATTGCGGCTTTTCGCGCTCTTGTGTATTTTGCTGACTTTTTGTCTTCCCTTCTAACTTACTCAAATCGCCTCACAACCCGAAAAAAAGTGTTACCCATCATGTCATCACTAACAGCTAATTGGGGACTTTCCCCGGGAACTATGGCACTTCACCCAGAAATTCACTAAAGTGCCATGATTTCTAGGGGTTTCTCGCATTTTATCATTTCTTCGTGTGGCGTCAAGGACACGGGGAAAACGACGAAAAACCGGCACGCGCGGGAGTCAAGACACCAGCGTGGTTCGAGCTGGTGGTGGGAGGCGTTGTGACTTGTCAAGGCGGTTCCCCTTTTCAAGGCTAACTTTGTCGTAACACCACCGTCCTCACTTCACGTACTCGATGCCCCTCGGCTCAGATTTGCCAGGATTAGCATGGAAATCCGCCATCCACGCGCGGACGAGCTCGTACATCTTCTGCGCCCGCGGGTTGTCATATCTGGCCAGCGCCGGGCTGGTCGGGCCGTTGGCCTCGTCGTGATAGCCGATGTGGCCCTTCATGCCGGCCGTCCAGTCAGCGCCTTCCTTCTTTGTGACCGAATCTCCGGCTCGCGTTACTGCGCGGACCTAGAGGTTGTCAGCTCGCGGGTCAACGTAGCGTCTTCCGCGATCATGTCGGCTTTATCCCTGGGGAAGACCCCTACGCACACGCCGTCCCTTGGCCGCAGGTGCGCGAGGGCGAAGGAAAAGCCCTCCTTGGGCGGGATCCGGCCCGCGCTCAGGATCTTGTAACCGACGATCGGCTTGTCGATCTCCTTGACAATTCGGGTAATGGCCTTCTCGAAATCCGCGATGCGCCGGCCCGGTTCCTTGCTAAGAGAGCCGGGCGGGAAAAAACACTGGTAATAGAAGTCGGTGGGCAGCTTGGCCTTCTCGGCCGCAAGGTGCGTATCGGTCCCATGAGCGGCCATGCCGGCCGGCACGCCGAAGCTCTTGATATAGTCGATCCACTCGGGCAGCAGTCCCAGTCCGCCGCCGCTGAACTGTGCATCGGCGCGACCGCCCTGGATGAAGATGGCCTTGGCCCCGCCTTTTGCCGCCGCCGCAATGGCCTCCTTCATCATTTCCGGCGGCGGGTCGGGCTGCGCAATCCAGGTCCGAAGCTTGCCTCCCTGCTCCAGGTACTTGGCAAACAGTTTGATCCATCGCGGGTAGGGGGGCGAGGCGACAGCCGTCACGCCCAGGGCGGCTGCTTCGTCCAGGACGGCCATGATCCGCGCGTCGGTATAGTAGCGCCTCATCTGTTCGCCAGCGTCGCCTTCCTGGTGCGCGATCCCGAAGAACGGGTTGCTGCCGAGAATGAGCCGCGAGACCTCCAGCGTGCCCAGTTTGATCTTGGGGAGCTCCTTGGCCGCCGGCTCGGCGCCATTGGCTCCCTCGACCGCGCGCATGGTTGCCGCGGCTGCCGCCAACAAGGTGGTTTCACTGAGAAAACCGCGACGTGTCAGTTTCTCGTGCATCGTCCCTCTCCTGTTCAGTGCCCAAGACCCAAGACCATTCATTTTCCGGTCTCACGGCTTCTGCGCCGGCAGCGGCTTCACGTAGATCGCCTTGAAATCCACCGGGTCGCCGTGCTGCTGCAATCCGATCGGGCTCCGCTTGCCGGTCACCATCAGCGGGGCCGAGAAGAGGATCTCCCGGCCGTTGAGCGACGCCGAGACCTTGTCGTCCTGGACGGTAATCAGGAACGAATTCCACTCGCCCACGGCCCGGTCCTCGCGCGTGCGGGGGATGTACGGCTTGCGCGCCTCCTCGGTCTTGGCTGCGCAGCGGTGTTCATACATCTCGCCGGAGCCCATGCTCCAGGTCCAGATGTTCAACTGGAGGTCGTTGCGGACGAACACGCCGCTATCGGCCGTGCGAGGCAGGCGGAAGTCGACTCGCAGCATGTAGTCGCCGAACGATTCCTTCGTCCGCAGCGTGGGCGCCTGGCCGTCATAGTGCAGGATGCCGTCGCTGCCGACGAGCCAATGTTGGTTCTGCACGTCGCTCACCTGCCAGGCCGAGAGATCCTTGCCGTCGAACAGCGGCTGCCAGCCCTGCATCGTGGTGAAGGCCGGATCGGCCGGCAGCGGCTTGCCGGGCGAGGTGTCGCATACGAGGTCGCCGGTGGCGAACTGAATCCCGTCGAGCACGTGCCGCAGGAACAGCGGGTTCTGGAAGGTCTCGGCCCGGTGGCCCAGCGCGGTGTAGAACACGCGCCCCTGTCCGTACTTCTTGACCCAGCTCACCGGGTAGTCGCGGTCGGGCCGCTCGGCCGTCATGCTGGCCGGGGCCTTGGCCGCATCGACGCTCAGGAGCACCCGCACGCGGTCGCGGGCGTAGGGGGCAGCGAACATGTAGATGTCGTCCTCGATCACCAGCGGCTGGCCGGTCATGGCGGCGGTGAGCGGACTGGCCGTGTCCTCCACCCGCAGCGGCACACCCTGATGACTCCACCATGCGTGAGCCATGTCGGTCCCGCCGAGCATCTCGTTGTACTCCGGCCAGCCCAGGGCCGGATTGCTGGCGTTGTGCAGCGCGACGAGCCCCTTGCCACCGCGGACGAAATCCAGGAGGGCTTTCCGCCGCGCTTCGATCAGCGGCCGGTCGCGCTCGTTGTCCTGCCCGGCGCTGAAGAACTTGTTCTGTCCCAGGTAGACGTTGGCCAGGACCAGGGCGTCGTAGGTTTGCAGCTTCTCGGCGGAGAACTGCCAGATGTTGTCCATGATCGTGGTCTCGAAGGCCCCGGTCTTCCGTCCCAACGCGGCGATGGCCTGGGCGCAGGAGGGCGCCGAGGCGTGCGGCACGAACTTCATGCCCGGGTGTCTGGCGGCCTCCTCGACTTCCTTCGCCGACTCGGTGAACACCAGCACCTTGCGCGGCCGGGCGGGCTTGACGGCCGCTGCGGCCGGCACGGCCGCTTCGATTCTCTTCAGCGTTTGGACATCGACGGGGCCGGCCGGCTCCCCAGCGAAGGACGACGACCCGGCCAGCGGCAGGCAGAGGATCAGCCAGAAGGCGGTTTGATACATGGTTTGCTCCTTGTCGGGGATGGGTGATTGGCGGGTTCAGTATAGATTCGTCGCCGCCGCGATTCAACTGACTCCTAACTCACGTTGTCAAGGCTGACTTCGTCGTGACACCACCGTCCTCACTTCACGTACTCGATGCCCTTCGGCTGCGACTGACGAGGATTCGCATGGAAATCCGCCATCCACGCGCGGACCAACTCGTACATCTTCTGTGCCCGCGGGTGGTCATACCGGGCGAGCGCTGCGCTCACCGAGGCGTTGTGCTCTTCATGATAGCCGGGAGAGAAGCCTTTGGAAGTATACCTGGCATACCACTCCTTCTCGAACTCTGGATCCAGCTTCCAGTCTTCCGGCTCGACGGTGGTCTTGCCCTTGGGGATCATATCCGCGATCCGACCTTTCTCCTTCAAGCTCTGGCATTGCTGTTCCAGCATCGTGTAGTAAAACACCTCCGCGGTGTTGCCGGTGATATCCTTGGTGGAGAGCACCTTGACATTGTTGGGATCGGTATAGTCCAGCCGATGCACCGTGGTCGCCGTGTAGTAAGGTATCGCGCCCTGGGGCATCGTCCGGTAGGTCTTGCCGTTGGGCGCCTTGAACTCGTCCTCTGCAGCGTAGAGCCGAATCAAGAAGTCCGCGGCCAGATCCCGGGCTTCGGCGGCTGCAGGATAAAAACCCTTGCGTGATGCGTTCTCCAACGCATACACGAAGATGGTGTGCTGCCACAGATACGTAGAAGATCCGAAGGGATAATTATGACTGCCGTTGTCGCAATTCTTCTGCTCCCAGTACGTTTCTGTCGGCCCCTTGCCCAGCTTGACCATGTACTCCACCGTGCGCCGGACGAAGTCGCTCAGGTACTGCTTCATGGGGTGCCCGTCCGGCAGAATGAACGCGGCGTCGGTGGCGTTGCGCAGCGGCCAGCCGCCGTAGCGGTCGTGCGTGGGCAGGTAGCCGGGTCCCCAGAGCATGGCCGCCGCCCAGAACGCCATCTCCTCCTCGTAGAACTTGTCGCCGGTCGCCAGATACGTGTAGTAGGACGTGCAGGGCACGTGCCCTCGATCCGGTTCATTCTTGCACTTCGTACCACCTTCCGCCATTTCGACGCCCTTGTTCCAGTAACTTAGATACTTGAACGGATACTTCCAATCGGCGCCGGGCTGGCGGTTCTCCGCCGGGCGAAAGTGTACCGGGAACGCCGCCAGGCCGTTGCCGTCGGCGGCGCGAGCCCAGTATTCCAACATCGGCGACTCCCCCGCCAGCGCGTAACGATACCACAAGGGCAGGGCGCCAATATCCGCCCGGCCGCCGGTCGCAGGCATACCAGGATACACCGGCCCGGTGGAGAAAGGGATTCCATCCGGATACGTCACCGGATCGGTGTGCCAGGATTCTCCCGTGCAGTATGCCGTAACCCTTTCCATCGTGGCATTGGCACCCTCGATCTCCTTCGGCGTCATCGGGTGCTCGATGTCCATCTTCGGAAAGAACTGGCCATACATTAGGTAGCCCGGGCTCTCCTTCGTGTAGATCGACGCCGGCTTCTCGCCGCACCAGCGCAGAATCTGGTAGCGGGTCGCCCACCAATGCGTCGTGGCACCCTGCTCGTAGAGCGTCTGGACCTTCGCCGCCGGCCCGGCCTGGAAGGCCAGTTTGCTGAAGAAACGGTCCTGTTTAACGAGCTTCTCCGGATATGGCTTCTTCGGCGCTCGTGAGTGCTCCACCACATAGGCCACCCGCACGCCCTTCTGCCCGCTGTAGAACCGCAGATAGTAGTAGACTTCGATGTCCGGATCGGGGTTGGCGCCGGTCTGGGCCGGGGCGAGTACCTCGAACTCATAGCACAGCGGTCCGCACAGCCGGGGCGCGAGCTTCCGGGCCTCGTCCGCCGCGAGCTTGCCATCCAGCGCCTGGGCAATCTTCGCCATCGTCTCCGTGGACACGGTCGAGGTCGTCTTTTCACCTTTGAGCGATTCGAATTCCGTCCGGGCCGTGAAGTCCTTCAAGTCAACTGCCGGTTCGAACTTCTTCGGCGCGGCCGGGGCTTCCTTCTTGAAGGTGATCTCCAGCCGCTGCTTGGCATTGATGCTCGGCAGGATGATGCTCACCAACGCGTGTTTGATCGACTTATCGCCCGGCCAGGTGGCCAACACGTCCACCTGCGCGGGCAGCGGCTTGCCGTCCAGCACCGGCGTGAGTTGTCCGGCCGCATAATCTCCCTCGCCGCAGGCCACCGACAACGTCATCGGTACAGCTTTGGCGTCCTTGCCCTCGGTCTCCATCAGCACGATCTTCAGCGGATACTTGTTCCGCCGCATCCAGGTGTCATAGGCGAACGAGTTGTCCTTTTCCGGCTTGGGACACCCGGCGTCGGCCGCCAAGGCCGCCGCGGTGCCCGGCTCAGCCGCAACGACCGGCCAACCTGTCAGGCCCCAGCCGCTGGCCAGGACCGCCACTGCCACCACTCCCGCCACAATTCCGCGTCTCATTTTGTCGCTCCATTCTTTGACGAGTTGCTTCGGCCGTCGAGTCGGGCCAAGCCCGGATCAGCGGCCGCGAGTTGATCACTTTACAGCCTCAGCGTGAGCTTCTGACATCTTGTCGATCGCATCCCCGAATTTAACGCGCAGACGGTCCCACTGGTCGGCATCATGCACCCACATGCGCGGCGCGCCTAGATCAGCGTTGCTGGTAATGATCGAGTCGTGCAGAACGGTCTTCAGGGCCTCGTCCACCATCTTCCTGCTGCCTTGGGCTCGGGAGAGGAGCCAGAAATACTCGTAATCCTGGCTTCCACGGCGTATACCCTTCAGACGAGTACTCGCGGCAGGTTCGTCCAGCCCCATGGTCTCACCGCGATAGACCAGCATCCCGGCCCCGTTCCGCTCGCCGTAGGAGCTTCTCAGGGTCACGGGCTCTTGCCAGGCGCGCAGCGAATTCCAATCCAGTTCCCACCTGGACCAGGAGCTCGCGTGCAAGATCCAGGCAGCCCAGCTCTGAGCGCGGCCGTTCAGGCCATCGCCGTCGATCAGCGACGCGGCATTGTTGTAGAACCACGGGTCGACTCCGTGCTTCTTGATTTCGTCCATGAAGGCCACGTCCCATTCTTCCGTGCCTGTGATGATCACATTCAAGACCTTCTTCAGGCGCTCCAGGGTTTCCTTGGGATACCCGCCATCCACCCGGTACTCAAGCCGTCGCGTGCCGGCTTCCTTGAGCAACTGCCCGAAATACAAGATGCGCTCAATCGCGAGATCGTCGTAGGCTTCATCGAGGCTCAGAAGAAAGACCAACAGCCGCGTCTTGTTCCAAGTCGGGTGCTGGTCGAAATGGGCCTGGTAAGCCTGAAAGGCGTTTTTCCAGATGGCCCGGTACTCGGGGGTAGGACCCTGCCTGGGCATGGCTACCGGCCAAGGAGCGTAGAACTTGGCCTCTTTGGCCATGGAGGCGTCCTGCGATCGCTTGTAGAGGTTCACGGCCCAGGCGTCGAACGGGAGAACGAGGTATTCGATCGGCAGGCCGTAGCCGGGGCCATCATAGCCATATTGGCGCGTGAAGGCGCTTCCGTCGAGATACTTGGCCAGGCGCGCATCGTACTGGCTCCAGTCGATCTCCACCCGCGTGCCCGATACCTTCAAGCCCGGCGCGTAGCCCAGCGGGTACATCGCCAATCGGTGCTTGCGCAGGAGCTGGTAATACTTGAGTTCCATCGCCTCCGAAAACGTGTTGATCTCGGTATTCGTGTGGATGCTGGGCTTCAGATGACTCTCCTCGGGCAGGGCGAAGTCCCACACCTGAAGCTCCAGCGTCAACTGCGTTTCCCCCTGATCGCTGGAAATCGTGATCGGCGCGGTGTACTTGCCCGGCGGTGCAGCCTGGCGCGATTTCGGGACGTAGACGTCGATCCACACGGCCTGGCTCTTCTGCTCTTCGCCAACATTGTTCAGCGGATCGGGCAGGTCAAACGGCATCACCAGCATGTGCGGATAGAGGTTGCCCCTCCAGCGGAGGCAGGGCAGCAGAGCATCGGGATACCAACCGGCACCGAGCGAGCAGATCGCCTTCCCCGAGGTTCTTTTTACATGGACGTACCACTGCCGAAACATGTCGAGGTTTTCCAGCGGGATCTTGGCCCCCTGCGGCCCGGTCAGCCCGGCGGGCGTCACCTTCACATCCGTCAGCTTCTCTCCGGTGCGCTCGATTACAATCTGGAACGCCACGGTTTCGTTCCGCGCGGCCTTCAACGTGATGCGCCGCGCCGCTGCGTCCCAAATCAGATTCGCTTCCTTGTACCCGGGGCGGATCCCGTCGGGAAACAGGCCCGGATTGTCTTCAAACGGCCGATTGCGAATCGGGTCGACGCGCACGGAGTCGTTGATGACCCAGACTCTCATGCCCGTCTCCGCGCCGAAAGCGAGTTGACTGGCGAGCAGCGAAGCGCAGAGCCAAACTGCGGTGGGATAGCCCGTGGGTTTCGGCGCTGCTGCGAGCCGCGCCCGGTGAGAACCCGCCTGATCGGCGATCACCGCGCGCACGCCTGCCGGCTCATTCGTTGCATTGGGCGTCATCGCTTCATCCCTCTTTTGTCCCGCTCAGGGGCTTTAGTATTCGGGGTTTTGTTCGATCGCCAAACGGGGATACTTGGCCGACCATTTCACGAGCAACTCCGAATGCGTCCCCAACAAGTATTGGCCGAAGAATGCTCGAAGAACGGCACGGGTCGTGTCGTTCAACGCCTTGCCGTCACTGGGGCGGTCGAAAGCCGGAATCACCGCCAGATCCGTGAAACTGGCGTGTTCCGCACCGAACAGCTTCATCTGGATGCCCGGCTTCGCTTTTTGCAGATACTCGTTCTCCAATTTCGCTCTATACCTGGCATGCGGTGAATCGCCGTGGTCCGATGAGAGGATGAGCATCGGAATCGCCTCGCCGTCCTCGGGGCGCACGTATCCGGGGTCGAGCAGCGCGATGGCCTTCACCCGCTTGTCCATGCGGGGGATTCTTGCCACGATCAGCCCGCCGGCCGAATGGCCGAAGGCGCCGATGCGCTCGAGGTCCAGCCGACCATAGAACAGGTGGCCCTGGGTCTCATTCCAAACCTTCAACTGATCGATCTCGTAGATCAAATCACCAGCCCACAACGCGAACATATCCCCCCTATACCCCTCGGTGACGTTCCCTGCCGGAAAGGGAACCTTAATACCATTTCCAACCGGAGCGTCGCCGACAACGATAAAGCCGTGGCTCGCCAGGTCCTCGGCCAGAGAGGTGTACTTCGAGGGAAACGACATGCTCCCCGGCGCGAGCAGGATCACGGGAAAAGGCTTCGGCGAGGACGCCACCGGTACGTCCTCCTGTGCATGAACAACGATGGAAGCCAGGAATTTGTCGACATCTTTTCGCGCAAGCGGGTCTCGCGACTTCGCCAACAGATCGCTGTAATTGTTCCCCAAGCGTACCCACTCGGGGAGCAGCCAGGCCGCGGGCTTGCCCTTGCTCCCGGGCTGTGCGGGATACCAAACCTGGACCATGAATTCGCGCTTGTGGTCCTTCTGCGTTCCCCGCTCGTCGTTCCGTGCCGAATCCATAAGATAATACGTGATACGGCCGACCGTATGGTTTCCGGTGGGCTCCGGCAACACTGGCCCTCCGTCGGCCGCCAGCGGGAACTCGATGGCCGCGGTCACGACCATGATCGCCAGTACCTTGAATGTACGACAAAACATAGGAAACCTCCGGTTCGCAGGTGATAGAAAACCCTACTTCCCCGCCTTGGCCGTCACTTCGCCGGCCAGCGTAAACACCCGTTGCGACAACTCCTGCCAGCCGTAGTGGTTCATGTGGTAAAACGTACATTGATACTTCGCCGCGTCTCGGTTGACGCAGAAGGCGAGTTCGTCGCGGAGGGCCTGACCGCACCGGGCAGTCAGCTCCGGCCCGAGCTTGTCGCCACTGTGATCCATGGCTTCGGAAACGACCACGAGCGCCTCGGCCTCCTGTAGCCCTTCGCGCACGGCCTCGTAGATGGTCATCGGCTCGGCGCCGTTGGGGCCGGGCCAGGTAAGAAAGTACGGAAAGGGGTCACCCGGGTAGCCGCCGTCCCGCGGCCAGCGGCCAAACAGCCATCTTGCCGGTTCGGATCCGGTCTTGATGACCGGCCAGAAATCCAGGGTGCCGTAGGCGAAGCCGGGCAGGCACCGGTAGAGCGCGCCCAGGGCGAACTGCCGATGGGCCAGCAGCGACTGTATTCCGGTCACGCGGTAGTAGGCCACCAGCGGCCAGAACGGTTTGTGCACCGGCACGATCGGCCCTTGGGGGTCCGGCAGGGCCGGCAGGTAGGTAAAGATGAACGGCAGCTTCTTGCCGCCTCCGGGTATTCGCAAGTCCTTCCCGTCCAACTGGCGCCCGCGGTGGCCGGTTCTCAGCCAGTGTACGTCCGGGCCCAGGATGTCGCTGAACACCTTGTGCTCCGCCGGGGTGGCCTCACCTTCGCACACTTGGCCCAGGACCAGGGACTTCTCCATGCCCTCCTTGGCCAGGCAGCCTTTGAGCCCCATCAGCACCGGCGTCCAGAACTTCTTGCTCTCCTCGGTCCCGAACTCCGGCACCTGGAGATGCTCGCGCTGGCCGGTCTTCGGGTCCAGCACCGTGACGGTATTCTCCTGCTTGGGCTTCTGGGGTCCCCACCCGCCCGGTTGAAAGACGTGGAGCACGACGAACTTCGGCACGCCCATGTGCTTCTTGACCAGCTTGAGATACCGCTCGACGACCGCGTAGTCGTAATCGAAAGTGCCGTCGGGCTTCTTGATCCATGTGACCATGCCCTCCTCGTTGCCCAGCCGCGTCTTCTCGACC
Source organism: Thermoguttaceae bacterium (assembly GCA_049515555.1). Classification (GTDB taxonomy): domain Bacteria; phylum Planctomycetota; class Planctomycetia; order Pirellulales; family Thermoguttaceae; genus JBEKTY01. Next base: position 2,476 of record JBEKTY010000050.1, on the reverse strand, counting down.
ACCGGGACATGGACCATCTGGTTTCCCAGTTGCCCCAGCAAGTCCATGCTCCGCTCCATCAGCTCCCAATGTTTGTCGGACCACTCCGGCACGTTGTACTGCAGGGCCAGCGTCGTCGCCGACTGAAAAAGGCCGACGAAGGTGCGGAAGTCCTTGGTGTCGGGCACGGTCCAGTCGGCCACGTGCAGCCGGACCGGCACGTCCGCGACCTTCGCCCCGGCCACCGAGACCGCCATCGTCCCGGTGTAGTCGCCGGGGGCAGCGTCCTTGGGCACACGGACGCTCAGCCAGATCGCGAGCACCGCGCCTGTGCCTGGTACCACTTTCTTGTCCCACATCACAGGCAACTCGACCTTGTCCGGGGCGCTGGGGCCCATCGGCTCGGCCCACCTGCGCGGCCAGCTATCGAGTGTGAACGGCTCGGCGTACTGCACCCGCAGGGCCGCATCCGGAACGATGCCTTTGCCTCCGAGGTGCTTCAACTCGCCGGCCTCGGCCTTGACCGCGCGCAGGGCCTTGTCCGAGCTGACCACCACCTTGCCGGAGAACACTCCATTGCGTGCCCCGCTGAGGACGATCGGCTGGATCTTCTCGTTCGGGTCGCCGTAGTCGTATCCGCTCGTGCGGTCGTTGCGGTCCTGGTTCCAGACCTGCACGCCGGCCGGCCGGGCGCAGTTGGGCGTCGCTCCTCCGCCGTCGGCCGCCAGGCGCAGTTCGGTCAGTGCGCAGGGGGTCCAGGCGGCGGCGCCGCCGGGCTCCCACGGTGGACGCAGATACTGCGAAAGGGCCTTGGGATGATAGTCGCTGCGGTGGATCTCCAGGGCCAGCACGTTGACGCCCTTGCGAAGCGCCTTGGCCGACAAGACCACCGGGCCGAGCACCCGGTCCCGGGAGGCGATGCGGCCGATGATCTCTTTATTCCCCTTGATTTGCTCAGGCCCGGGCAGGAGCTTGCCGCTGGCGTCGACCCAAGCCTCGTCCGGGTAAGGGTCGGCGGGAGTGGCAGCGGTGATCGCGCCGGCGGGAAGCCCGCCCCGCGCAACCTCCTGCCCGTTGAGATAGACCACCACGCCTCCGCGATATTTCAGCGCGAGGCTGAGGTGGACCGTTGCGGGATCGGTCACCTCGAACTTGCCGCGAAGGCAGAGCAGTCCGGTGTTGAGCAACGCCTCACGGCAAGAGGCGTATCCGTCGGGCATGAAGGCGAGCCAGGGAAGGCGCTCCACATTCGTGCGAGGCCACCCAGCGTCATCGAAGGGAACTTCCGTCCAACCGGCCGGCACTTCGGGGCTGACCCGGTCGGCAAGTTTGGCATCAAGCTGCTTGTTAGCCAAGGTGGTCCGTTGAGTCGCTCCGGGCTCGGCCACAAGCACGGCCGGACGGGAGATGCTGATCCACCGCCAGAACGTTTTCTTGCCGTCCAGGATGGTGACCGTTTGGTCCGGCATTGTGGTCGGGGCAGCTTGTAGCCGCCTTGGTCCGGCCCAGCCCGTCAGGGCCCAGCCGCACAGTAGAAACAATGCCCCCGTGATCATCGACAGCGCTGGCGACTTAGTTCTCATCGTTGCTCTCCAAGTGATCTCCGCTGATTGGCCCCGCCTAGTTTCCAGTTCCCAAACGGTTTCTCATGGTGATTTCCAATGTCAACGGAGTGAGTGATCCAACTTATGTCGGGCTGCATGGGTGGGTGTTGGTGGTAGCTCCTACCGGGGCGGAACGGGCGGGCGAGAAAATCAGGCGAGAACCACCCACAATTGTGGGCAGCGCCGTCTGTCAATGTCAAGGAGATTGGGGCTCTTCACCCCTTCGATTGCTGAACTAGCCACCTCCGCACATGTTCGACGACTGCTCGAAGGCGATCATCGCTGATGCGCTCACGGTACACGCTGGCCATGTCGTCGCGCGAGTGTCCCTTGATGGCGTCCACCGCCACTTGGTCGCACGACTCGCCGCCGATCGTTTCGAACGTGTGTCGTAAGGAATAGAACGTATGGCCGCGGCGGATGAGCCCGAGCTTGCCGATTAACTGCGCCACGGCGTCCGTCATCCGCGCGCTGATCTTCGGCATCGGCGAGAAGCCGCCGGCCCCGCTTTACATGGCCAACGTGCGCCTGGAGCGGGATGACTCGTACGAGAAGGTGGCCTTCGACGGGCTGTGGGCCTTCGACTTCGGCACCGGCACGAGCCCCGTCATGGAAGGCTTTACCCCGGTCACTCCCAGTACGCTCTACAGCAAAGGCCGCGGATACGGATTGAAGGACGCGCATATCTGGCGGGCCATGGACGCCCTGCAGCCCGATCCGCTCTACCAGGACTTCCTGTGCATCGAGTCGGGCGGGCTGGCCGTCGACGTTCCCAACGGCAAGTACCGGGTGTTCGTCAACATCGACAGTCCTTCGGAATACTGGGGCGACTACCAGCGCTATCGCAAGCGGGCGGTCCTGGCCCAGGGCAAGCCGGTCGTGACCGAGACCAT
>JBEKTY010000049.1:0-45932 GCA_049515555.1 Thermoguttaceae bacterium | reverse complement strand
TGGGGCGCCACGAACCTGGCCACGGGCAAGAAGGTCCGCATCCAGTCGGCCCAGCGCCTGCGGGCGGCCGTGGGCGGCGACGGTGCCCCGGCGGGCGGCCGGAAGGGCTAGGGCGGCCGGAAGGCCAAGGCCCCGGCCGAGGCCCAACCGGCGGAATCGTCGGCGCCCAGGGGCGAAGAGGTGGCCACCGCCCAGCCGGCCGCCCGGGGCAAGGCCGGAAAGGCCAAGCGGACGCGGGCCAAGAAGGAGCCCAAGGAAAAGCGGATGAGCGGCCTGGACGCCGCGGCCAAGGTGCTCGAGGAGTCCGGCCAGCCGATGACGGCCAAGGAAATGGTCGCGGCGGCCGAGGCCAAGGGCTATTGGAAGTCGCCCGGCGGCAAGACGCCCCACGCCACGGTCTACAGCGCGATCATCCGCGAGATCAAGGCCAAGGGCAAGGAGTCCCGCTTCAGCAAGGCCGACCGGGGCAAGTTCGCCCACGCCTGAGCCAAGGCGATTTGCTGATTTCCCACCTCTTTCTACCCCGGGACGCGACCCGGGGTTCTCTTCGGCCACTTCCGGCCACCGGGCTCTTTCGGGCACTTCCCACATACAGCGGGCGCGGCGATGACCCGACGAGCTCGGTTGCGAGCAGCCGTGGCTCGGGATTCCGGGACTGCCGAATCGATCACTTGCATGCTGGAGCGCTACTCCTCTGGCGTGAGGAACACCGGGCTTCAGCGCGCGGTGTCGGCGTTGCCTAAATCGCGCCGGTGTGTCCAACCGAAGCCGGTGAGCGCAAGCTGCCAACGTGCGTCGGTGTGCGCCACGAATGGCACGTAGTTCTTCGTAAGCCGTTTGGTTTCAACGCTTAAGCATTACTATCACAGCTATGCTGGGTTCTCGTTTTTGCTGACGCGGAATCATCGCCGCGTCGAGTTTTCCGAACGGGACTCGACTCGCGCAAATTCCTCGCAACTCCGGCTCAAAGCACGTACTGCAACGACAGCTTGGTTAAAGCCTAGCTGACAAACGAGTTACGAAAATCTACGTGCCATTCGTGTGCGCCACCGACGCGTTGGGGATGAGGCAGAATTACCAGAGGAGTGTCGCACCTCCGCGCGCAAGATGATTGGACTAATTGACCGGGACTCCTTGAGCGTCACCTCGGTGCTGCGCCATACCTTCTCGTCAGGGCGGCGTTCTCGGCAGCCTGGTCCGTGTATCGGTCGTAAATCCCGACAATGACCGCGTCTGTGGCCTTGATCGCCGCGAAGGTCTCCCGAAACGCCTGGGCCACGTCGCGACGCCGCCCGGCAGCCAGGATCTTGAATGCCAGGCAGGGGCGCTTTGTCTGTTGGATCGCCCGGAACATCCGCGGCGGGTCGCTCTTGAGGAAGGGCTCGCCCACCGGCAGGGCGTCCCGCCCGATCAGCTTCACGAGATCAGCCTCGCTGCGGTTTCGCTCGTAGACGCACGTCATGTAGTAGTCGAGGTCCCAGCCCTTGGACTCGACCGCGTCGACCACGGCCGGCATATGCGTGGAGATGCCAACCAGCAGCCCAGTGTCGCGAATGCGACTGAGCCGGTCCCGGATCAGGTCGAACTTCCCCTCCTTGAACAGCCTGTCGGTCACTTCCCCGTGGTGGGCAATGCCGATGATGCCCTCGGTCTTGGCTAGCGAGCGGAGGTCCTCGTCCTTGCCCGAGCCGTGGGTCAGCGCAAGGCCGAACATCTTGCCGCCCGCGCGGCGGTACTGGATGTAGGTGTCCAGCAGAGGCCCATTTTCGGGGGCTTGCCAGGCGTTGATGCCTAGGTCTTCGCAGTGCCGCAGCGTCTGGAGGATTCGCTCCGGCGTGTAGTAGGCCTCGGCGTCCTTCCCGTGGAAAGGCATGTGGGCGCCCACGAAGTCGTGCACGCCGAGGATCAGCCGCGAAACCGGGTGCTTGCCCAAACGGATCTGCGGCATGGGAGTGGCCTCCGCGGGCTTTGCTTGGCTAACGGGGGCCTCCGCGTGCAGCGGCTGCGCGGCGGCCAGTGCGGCGGGGATCGCCACAGCTGCCTCAAGGAAACGGCGACGGTCGCACACCCGGCCGGCGGGACGATGTTGCGGATGCCGAGCGGTGCTGATACGCATCACGAAGTTCCTTTCGCGTCTGAGCGCTTGTCCGCCCACATCGTAACTGATGGGAACTCGATGGTCAACTAGCCGTCTTTCCAAGAGGTCATCGCGCGGTGACGCGTACGCACCGTTTTCTGGGAACACGGGCGCCATGGCTAAGCTGCTTCGGTCACATCGCCCGAGGTGTGTTATCCGCTTCAACGGCTGTTATACTGAAGCATGACCTGGTCCAAGAGTTGCAAGACCGCATGGGGAATGTGGCGATGAGAATCAGAAACACGCGATTCCGATTGTTATTGGCATTGCCTTTCCTCGTCGCTGTGGATGGTCTGCTGCCCAGAAACGTCCGTGCCGAGACTCGCACGGTTGCGGCGCTGACGCCGGAGGCCGTCTGGGAGGCGATCGACGCGGCCAAGGACGGCGATACCGTCCAACTTCCCGCCGGGACAGCCGTGTGGACCAGGGGATGGAACACTGGCCATTGGGCCAAAATGAAGGCCATCACCATCCAGGGCGCCGGAATCGACAAGACAATTATTCGCGATGAGACCAGCAGGGCCGCCGGCGACGAGCCGTTCGTGATCAATGGAATGGAAGGAAAGCCTTTCCGGATCACGGGCATGACCTTCGACGGAACCGGGCTCCCCGACGCGGGAGTGTGGGCCGGCGAGATCGTGATCGGCGGAAATTGCAAGAACTTCCGCGTGGACCACTGCAAGTTCCTGAATATGGATCGGATGATGACGATCAACGGAGACACCTATGGCTTGATCGACCACTGCTACTTTCACGCCCTCAAGAAGAATCGCCTAGCTCAGACGATCATGTACCAGGGACCCGGCGCCGCGAACTACCGCAAGCCGCTCGGCCTGGGTAGCGCCGAGGCCGTCTACTTTGAGGACAACGAGGCCCATTTTAGCCCGGAGGTTGTGAACCCCACGGGCAACAACCCTTGGATCGTGCCTTCCAACGGCGCGCGGACCGTGATCCGGCACAACAAGATCCTCAATTCGCAACTGGAAATCTACCGGCCCGGCATGAGCCAGGGGCTCTATGGCAGCCAGAGCGTCGAAATCTATGACAATGCCTTCTCCGCGGTCGGTTTGAACAACTTCCGGCCGCAGTGCTTCATCACCATCGGCGCGGGGCTGGCCATCGTCTTCAACAACACGGTGACGGGCACAACCTACAACATTCGCATCGTCGAGCTGAGGAACGAGAGGGCATGGCGCGACTTGCCCGGTTTCCCCAAGGCCGACGGCAAAAACCCCCTCGACGGCAACCAGATCCCCGCCGGCCAGGTCGGGGCGGGCTACCCGTGTTTCGGCCAGGTTGGTTGGGCGACGAACGTCGACGGCGTCTTCAAGTCGTCGCCCTGCTATGCATGGAACAACACCTTCAATGGGGCGCCGCTGCGCATGGAAACGAGCCGCCGTGCGGATGCAAACGAGGCGGCGACGATCAAGGAAGGCCGGGATTTCTTCAACGGGAAGGCGCCGGCCGAATACTATACGCCGTACGTCTATCCTCATCCGCTTCAACACGGCTGGCAGGCGCTGATGAAGTGCGCCGCCGGCTTGGCCGGTGCCAAGCCGAAGGTCTACCATGGGTTGCCTTATGCCGAGCCGGGCAGTGAGTTGCAGACGTTGGACGTCTATGCTCCGGCCGAAGGTAAGAATCTCCCGGTCGTCGTGTGGATCCATGGCGGCGGCTGGCACCGAGGAGACAAATCCGAAATGGACAAGAAACCGCCGGCGATGGTGGACAAGGGACTCGTGTTCGTCTCCGTCAACTACCGCTTGTTCCCGGCCGTGACGATCAAACAAATTGCCGCGGACGTCGCCAAGGCAATCCGCTGGACCAGGGATCATATCCGGGAGTACGGCGGCGACCCGTCGACCATCGTCGTCATGGGCCATTCCGCCGGGGCGCAACTGGCCGCGCTGGTTTGCATCGACGACAGGTACTTGAAGGCCGAAGGGATCCCCCTGTCCGCGATCAAGGCCTGCGTTCCGGTCGACGGCGACAGCTACGACCTGCCGATGCAGCTCAAGGCGGTCGAGGAGGGGCCGCCGGCCAGCTATACACTCGATTTCGGCGACCCGACGAAACTGAAGAAACTGCCGAAGATCACGATCCTCGCCAAAGGGAAGCGGGCGGCCAGCATCAGGATCAAGTTCGGCGACGAGGCACTGCAGAAGGATCTATCGGCGGTGACCCATGTCGCCAAGGGCAAGAACATCCCGCCCTTCCTGGTGCTTCACGTTGCAGGCCACCCGGAAACCAAAGCGCAATCGCAACGGCTCGTTAAGGCGCTGGTGGAAGCGGGCGTTCCGGCAACCGCGTATCCGGCCGCCGGGAAGAACCACACCACGATAAATGCCGACTTGGGCTTGCCAGACGACGGGCCGACCCGGGAGATACTCACGTTCTTGGGCGCTGTACTGAACAGACAACAATCCGCGGGAGGCTCGCCATAGGCGTTGCGCCCGGCTGGCCCGCCACCGTGAAGCGCAGTTTGTAAGATCGGTCGCCAACACCCTGCGCCAGGTAAACATCGTCAAGATTCTCGTCCGATGCTTCGCCGCCGGCTGCCCGTTGGTGGTTGAGACGCAGAAATCGCTTGCCTGATAGCGCTTCGGTCACATCGTCCGAGTTGTCGAAGCATCATTTCCTGCGCGCGTCGGTCGCCCCCACCCAAGTCACTTTCCCCCCAAAGTCTGGGCGCGGCGGGGTGCGCCACCGACGCGCGCTGGGGATGAGGCAGAATTGCCAGCGGAATGTCGGACCGACGCGACGTGCGGGTAAGCTCGGCCTACAGGCTTGGGCCTCGAACAGGCCCAAATTGCTGAAGAATCGGCTGCCTTCGCGGCACGTTCAGATGGTGCCGGCGGAGAGGTGTGCGTAGGTCGGTGACTGGGTGGAAGTCTCGCACACCAGATTCGTAAAGTCCCCTCCTCCCCCTGACAGAGGCGTGGCATATGGTTTTCAGGCGGGGAAGAATGGCGGGCGGGCGCAGAAGGGCCGTACGGGCGCTAGACGCGGGGCGCTATAGTAAGATGGATAGCCGAACGAGCCTGGACCGGCTTCAGGCTTACAGCAAATGAGAAATGTCGGCTTTTGACTGTCAAGCTCCTCGGTGCCAATCCTAAGACGCTGAAGTGGTGCATGCTCTGAATCCGCGAGATCAACCTGAAACCGGCGAGCCACTAACCCGGAGGCGGCCCATGATCCTGACGCTCTTGGACGGAAAATTTCAGTCGGCCGGCGCAGCAACGCGGGGCCTGCGGGCAACGTGTTCGCCGATTGCCGCCCTGGCCATGTTCGGTTGTGCCATGGCGGCGCTGGCGTCGCCCCCGCCGGTGCTGCACCTGGATTTCGAGCACGGGCTGCTGCCCGCGGCCGGGCCAAAGAAGGCCGGCGAGTGGAGCGGCAAGACGCCGCCGCAGTTCGACCCGCACGGTCTGACCGGCAAGGGCCTTCTGGTCACCGACGTGACGCAAGGAAAGATCACGCTGCCCGCACCGCCCGGCACGCGCGACCATGGAACCCTGCTGCTCTGGAGCCGCGGCCTCGAAAACTGGGACATCTGGGGTCGCGGGAATAATCGGCACCTTTGGCCGGGAGCGACTCTCATCGAGGCGCACGGCGAAGAGGGCGGACTGCTGATCTACAAATGGTCGTGGTACGACAGCATCGCATGCCTGCTGATGCCCAGCGACGGGCAGGGAAACCGCAGCCTCGGCGAGTGGCCGAACTTCGACCAGTATCAGTGGACGCAGATTGGCATCTCGTGGCAGGGCGAGCCGAAGGGGGTCAAACGTTTGCGGTTCTATCTCAACGGCGAGGCAATCCGCGAGACCGGCGGCCAGTTCCCCTTCGACGTCTTCGCCCTCACGGCCGACGCGTCCAAAGGCAGCCGGCGGATGTATGACGACTTGAAGATATGGGACCGCGCGATTCCGGCTTCCGAAATCAAGCGAATGTTCCGCCAGGACGCGCAGATTGTCAACCAACCGGTGGTGACGATCCCGCGACTCGCCGCCGCGCCGACGATCGACGGCACGATCGGCCCGGGCGAATGGGACTGCGCCGCCAGGATCACCGGCCTGATCGAGTCGCAGACTGGTGAAGTCGCGGCCGACCAGAGCGCCATGTACCTCGGTTTTGACGCAAACTATCTCTACGTGGCCATGACGGGCGACATGCCCCCGTACGCACGCGACAATCCGGCCCTGGTCTACGAGAAATTCCTTCGCGCTGAAGGCCGCGGCCGCACCGCCTCGCTCGATGGGGACGACACGGTCGAAATGATGTTCGCCCCGGGCTACTGGCGGACGGCCGATCACCGCACAGCCGGGCCTTGGCGGGAATACTCGCTGCTGACCAATGCGGCCGGCGCGTACACGGCCTGCTCCTATGGCAGCGACGGCAAAGATCCCGCGTGGAATCCCTACGGCCGGTTCGCCAGCCATGCCGGGCGCGACGGCTGGCAATTCGAGGCCGCGATCCCGCTGGCCGCTTTCGGCGGTCCGGCGCCCGCGCCGGGCGAGCGATGGGGCCTCCAACTCGGCCGCATATGGCGACAACTCAAGAACCAACACGATGTCTGGGCATGGGGCCGCCGCGAGCGGCCGGCGCCCGACAAGGCTCGCATGTATCCCGGCAAACTCGGCGGACCCCCGGTGCCGTTCCAGCCGGATCCGACCTGCGCGCTCCACTCGCAGCCGAATCCGGACTCGCCGCTTTCAAGCCTCGGCCTGATGCGCTTTGCCGGCGACGACACGCCGCTGGTGCGCGTCGATCGGCTCGGTGCGCTGACGCACAACGAAATCGACTTCCACGCCACCATTTCGAACCCGGCGGCCAAGGAGCAGAAGGTCCAGGTGAAGCTCGGCACCGACACCGAGCCGTCCCTGGTCGATCGGACGATCACGCTGCCCGCCCACGGTCGGGTCGAGATCGACAAGCGTCACGTGATCACCGACTACGCGACCTCGCGGCTCTCGTTCGAAGTCCTCGATGCGGCACAGGCGACGATCCACCGGACGTCGGTGCCGCTGTTCATCGAGCAACGCTTCGGGATGCGATTCATCTCGTATCCCAATTACGAGCGATTCCTCGTCGAACTCGACCTGGGCACGCTCTCGGGCACACCGCTGGACACTTTGCGCATCGACCTGCAAATGCGCGACGCCGCCGGAAAGGAGGTCTTGCAGAAGGACGAGAAGACCGTTTCCGCCCTGCTGACGCGGCTGAACGGTTCGACCGCCGGCATCGCCCCCGGCGCCTATACGCTTTCCGCCGTCGTTCGCTCCACCGGCAAGGTGCTGGCTCGGGAGGAGCAGACCGTCAAGCTAGCCCCCAAGGCCGCCTGGTGGAACAACCGCTACGGCTACGACGACGTCGACCAGGATCGGGTGCCCTACCCTTGGACCGACATGAAGGTCGAGGGGGAAACCGTCCAGGTCTGGGGCCGCAGCTACCGGTTCGGCAAGGGCCTGTTGCCCGAGCAGATTTCAACGCTGGGCGCGCCGATGCTGCGGTCGCCCGTTCGCGTCGTCATGAAGACGGCTGACGGACAAACGCTCGACTCGTCGACGGCAACGGCGCAGCCGAAATGGGCCAGGACGAACAAGACCCGCGTTGAAGGGACGCGGACCCTGGAGACCGCCGCATTTTCCTTGAGCAACGCCTTCTGGGCCGAATACGACGGGCTTGTCTGGTGCCGCTTGACCGTTGTGCCGAAGCGACCCGTCACGGTCGATTCTCTCGTGGTCGAAGTTCCCCTGAACAAGGTTTTCTCCGACGTCACCAACCAGGGTTGGATGGGCAACGGCGACGGCGGCATCCAGGTCTTCCAGGAAGACAACGTCTTCTCGACGAACACGAAGACGCCGGTCCGCGTCGATAATGAGAATGGACAGTTCACCTGGCGGATGACGCTCTTCGACAAGCCAACCGAACTGGCCGCGCCGCGCACGATTACCTTGGGGATGATCGCCACGCCGGTGCGTCCCAAGATCTGGCGCACGCCCATGTTCGACAGCCGCAGCGTCGAAGGGGGCGGCCCGTGGTTTCCCGGAGGGCTCGAATTCATGCCTGCCGCCGATCCCGGAATCGATTATTACAGCGGCGCCAGCGGCGGACGGCTCTATGTGCACACCGAGTTCAAGATCACGCCCTCGGTGACGACCGACGTCGAAGGGACCACCGACTGGGATCGCTACGGCTACGAATGGGCCACCGACTCGGACTATCGCTATTCGGGTAGCGGCCGGGTGCCGGTCGACGTGACTTCCAAGAGCTTCCGCGACTACTTCGCCTGGCGATTCTGGCGCTACCAGCAGAAATACGGCTTCGCCGGGCTCTATTTCGACAATCCCCAGGACGCCAGCCTCGACACCCGCGACGTCGTCAAACGGCTCTACAACATTACGCTCCAATATCGCCAAGGCTTTGTCTGGCCGATCCAGTTCGGCGGGGCCAAGAACGGCACACTCGACATGCGCTACATGGGTTTCTGGCAGTATCATTGGGACGGCGAGAACCTAAACTCGGTGCTCCAGCCGGGCGACACCTACCTCGGAATCTTGAACCCCCGGGTCTTCCGCGCCGAATACATGGGCCACAATTTCGGCTGGCCCGCACGACTCTTGGGCCAGGGGCGCGTCCGGCCCGGGGCGGTTCAGTCGCACGGCGGACCCGAGGCGGTCTACGACCATGTGTCGGGCTTGGCGCTGCTTCACGATACGGCCATCCCGCGGATGATGCCCGAATCCGTCCTGCCGGGCGGCAGCGCGATGAACCAGGTCGAAAAGCGTCTCTTCGACGCCATCGATCGCCACGGCTACTGGCACTGGGCCTATCAGTTCCTGCCTTACTGGCGGCAGCATATCGTGACGCTTCCGCGCGAAGGCATGTACGCCTCCTTCTGCCTAGGCCGGCCCTCGGAATTGCTCGACTGCACCGGTGACGGCATCGACGCCTACTTCGACCGGCAGCAGCCCCGCGCTCTGCCCGGCGTCATTCGGAACGTGAACCGGTGGAAAGTCGAGGAGGCCCGGGCCGAACTCATGGCCATGAAACCGAAGGCTTTCGTGATCGTCTACAATGACACCGCCTGGGAAGGCACGCTGCGACTGCGCGTCGATTGGGACAAGCTGGGCCTCGGCAAGCCGGAATCGCTCAAGGCGACCAACGCCGTCCACAGTACCGGTTTCCGCGTGGAAAATGCGAACGGCGCCAAGGGCGAAATGATCGAAAAGGCGGTCTTCTTCAGCCGGCCCCAAGAATACGCGAAGATCGAACAGGGCGAGTTGGTGATGCCCATGACGAAGTTCAACTACCGGATGATCGTCATCGAGCATCCCTAGCGCGGCCGGTCGCTTGCGCGCTTGAGCGGTTTCTACCCGGCGACCGGCTCTATCTGGCGGTCGCGCCCGTCGACCGGCCGCCACACGCGCGATACTTGGGCTTCCAAATAGCTGTCGAGATCCACGCGGCGAATCCGGATTAACGTCGCAAGAAAGGACCGTTTTCTCGGAGGAGCCGGGGACTAGCGTGCGCGCGTCGGTCACATCGTCCGGGGTGTCCAACCGCGAATCGCCAGCGCGCGTCGGTCGCCCCCACCGAAGCGCGCAACGGCATCTTGCTTGCGCGTACCGGTCACATTGACCGACGAGTGGTGCGAGCATCGACAGCTCGATTCTCGGCAGGCGCTTAGGGCTTGATGTCGGAGAGTTTCCGTTGCTCGATTTTCATCGGAGCGCACCGCTAGCACGAGAAAAATGTGCTGGTGGCTCCGAGATACAGAGTGCGGCCCCGGCAATCCAGGCCGGCGGACAGGCGGACCAGAGAACCGCCTGTCACTGACTCACGTGCGAGACTTCATTATAACAGATCGGCCGGGTTCTGACACGTCCAGTTGCCGTTATCCCGATTTGTGCCGGCGAGGGTGACTATCTACGCGCCCAGGGGGAGCAGCAGCATTCTTCGAACGCCGATTTCAAGAACCAGGAGCCGTGCTCCTATTTAATCAGCCGCGCTTCTATGTTCGCGACCTCGCGGTTGGCGAACTCATCGGTCAGGAACCACTCTTGATACAGGTTTTCGATCTGCCTCAAATACCCGTCGACCGCGGTCCTTGTCGTCGTGGGCTTCACATCCTTCGGCCGATCCTCGTCACGGATCGGCGGGCGCGTGCGCTCGGCGGGTGGTTGGTAGGATGGATCGAAGACCAGGACGAGCAGGGTTTCCGCGGGCAGCAGATGACGCCAGAGGAAGGCCTGCATCTTGTCTTCGGCGGGCACAGCCTCATGGACGACTTCCCGGTCCTCGATCTTCGCCGTGCCCACGACGGTGAGGTTGACCGGCTTCTCCATCGCCGCAAGGCTGGTTCTCAGCGTCAGCCCCACGACCTCCTGCTTGGCCGCCAGCGTGGCGCCGGAAGACTGGAGCCCCTCGGGCAGGTCTTTGAAGTCCAGCTTGATCGGCCCGTCGAATCCGTCCTTGCGTATGGCGTAGACGGTCACCGAGGCCGATCCCTTGCTGGGGATAGCGATGCGGGAAGGGAGGAGACGCAGCACGAAGTCGGGTTGCGGCCGGCTCAGCCGCAGCCGGTACGCATACTCCTTTCCCGCCTGTCGCCGCGTGTCGCCGATGTGAAAGAAGTACTTTCCGTCGGCGGGCAGCTTCACCATGAGGTAGGAATCGGCGTGGTCGGTGTTCATGCCCGACGCGGCGTCGAAATGATCGTCGTTCAGCGCGATGATCTGGCCGTCCGCGGTGGTGACCTTCACGAAGGAATCCAGCGGGGAGCCGAGGCGGCGGGCATACACTTCCGCGACGACGGTCTCGCCCGCTTTTCCTTCCACCTCGAAGACATCCCAGTCGCCCGGCCGGTCCATTCGCCCGTTGATGATGATGGGAAGGCTCACCTTCTGCGCGTGGGACGGGTCGTCGTTGGGTTCCTGTTCCATACACTCGGGCAGCGTGTCCAGGGCGAACGGCACGCAGTTGGAGACGAATTTCCCGTTGCTGGCGGCAAGCAGATAGCGCCCCGGTTTTGCATCCTTGGGAGGCGGCGACAACGTGGCCTTCTCCAGATTCCAGCCGTCCATCTCGATCTTGACTTGCTCGCCCACGCGGCCGCCCAAGGGGAAGATGCTGGTCACGAACGGCAGCTCGCCGATGGTAATGCGATACACGAAGCTCTCGCGGCCGCGAAACAGCGCCTCGTTGATGGTCAGCACGTACTCGCCGTCTTCGGGAACCTCGAAATAGATCAACGGGTCGGGGTCGGAACGGAAATCGTCGTCGTACGCCAGCTCCTTGCCGTTGGCGTCGTGGAGGCTTAGCACGGCCTGGAACCAGCCGGGAACGCCGTCGGCCACATAGGGCACCAGGTCCCGCGCCTTGGCGGAGATGACCAGGCGTTGCCCCTTCGCGGCCTGGAAACGATAGCGGTTCACCTCGCCCGGCGCGATCTGGCCGTTCATCGTGCACGGCACCGCGACGCGCACCTCCTCTTCTTCCGGCGGCCTTTTGCGCAGGGCCAGATACTCTTTGCCGAGCACCGGGAACTGGCAGGTCTTCATCGGCTTGCGGGCGACTTCGGGCAGCTGGCCCACGTAGAAGGGCAGTGGGTTGGAGATGCCCCGCTTGGTGATCACGCGGATCTCGCGCCGCCCCGGTTTTGCATCGGGCGCCACCGTGACCTCGGCAAAGACGAGTTCGGTTTGAGAGCGAACGGCCGGGTCGCGCTCGTCTTCGGCGAACCTCCTTTGGATCCGTTCGATCATCTTCTGCCTCGCCGCTTCCATCGCGGAGGTGGGCAGTTCGCTCTTCGCCTCTTTCTCGCCCGGTCTTGCGTCTTTGGGTTTCACCAACTTCGCCTTGCATTGGGTGCAGAAGAAGGCGTCGGGCGCATTGGCAGCGCCGCAGTTCGGGCAAATCTGAGGACGGACCGCGGCTGGCACGGCGGCCGGGCCGATGGTCGCGGGAAGATCGAACAAGGCCATCTTGGCGACCAACGCGTCTTCCAGCGCGGCCCCCTTCGTCTGCAACTCTTTCACTTGGTTGCGGAGCAACGTGAATTCCTCGTTGCTCATGACCCGGTAATGCTCCACCAGCCGCACGGAAACCCCCTCCCCGCTCACAACCAGTTCCGACGCCTGCATAAGGCCCTGGCCGCCCAAGCGAATCGGGAAGGTGATGCCCTGCTGACCGCCGGCCGGATAGACGTAACCGATGTACTGGGTCTGCGCCCTGACCGAGGATGCCGCGGCTACGAGTACGGCCAGCCCGAGAACACCGAATCGAAGCTTGTTCATAATGCGCTCCCCTTCACATGATCTCTTCCAACATCCCGGCCGACTTCATCCCTTCGTTTTCGGCATCCAGCACATACGCATCCAGTCCCCAGGGATGGGGGAGCTTGGCTGCGGCGTCGATGCCGGCCAGCAGGTACATGCTTCCCAGCAGGTCCGCCGGATAGACGGGGCGTTCCTTGACCTTTTCGCCCTTTTCATCGGACTTGCCGACGACGTGGCCCCCCTTGAATCCGCCGCCGGCGACCAGCACGGTGAAGACAGCCCCATAGTGATGGCGCCCCCCGTTCCAGGGCGGCTCCCAAGAGATCTTCGGCGTTCGGCCGAACTCGCCGGTGCACCAAACCAGGGTGCTTTCCAGCAAGCCGCGGTCGCTCAGATCCGCAAGCAACGTCGCAAGGCCCTGGTCCAACGGCGGGCACTGTCTCCTCATGGTCGCGAAGTGGTTGGAGTGCGTATCCCAGCCGCCGGGGAAGCTGATCGTGACGTAGGGCACTCCGGCCTCGACCATCCGCCGCGCCGCCAGGCATTCCTGCCCGAACGTGTTGCGGCCGTACCGTTCCCTGAGTTCCGCAGGCTCGTTGTCGAGATTGAAGACTTCTTTCCCCTTGCCCAGGATCAACCCGTATGCCTTCTCCCTGGCCGCCTCCGCGGCAGCCATCTCTGGGGCGTCGGCAAGGCCGTAGCCCAAGACATCGGTCTTGTCCAACAGTTCGCGGCGGCCCTTTTGCCGCCCGTCGTCGATTCCCCGGTTGACGATGCCCTGCACCTCGAAGCGGGCCCCGTTGGGATCGCCGCCCGTGGCAAAAGGTTTGTAGGCGGGGCCCAGGAAACCCTCCTCGGAGAACCGCCCGGCCGCCTGAAGCATCACCACGTACGGGGGCAGCAACCCTTTGTATTGCTCTTTCTTGAAGAAGGTAAAGATGGCGCCCATGCTGGGGTAGGCCAGGCGCCCGCCGGGCTTGTGGCCGGTTTGCATCAGGTAGGCCGCCGTCTCGTGCCCGTCATTGCCATGGGTCATGCTGCGGATCAAGGAGAACTTGTCGGCCTGCTTGGCCAATCTGGGGAACAGCGAGCCGATCTGGATTCCGTCCACGTTGGTGGGGATGACTCTGTCGAATTCCCCCATGTAGTCGTAGCCCGTGCCCGGCTTCGGGTCCCAGGTGTCGTTGTGCGACATGCCGCCCCACAAGAAGATCTGGATGACCGATTTCGCCTGGACCTTCTTGGCCTTGGCCTTGGTTTTGGCGGCCTCGTCCTTGGCGCGCTTCTCCGCGGCGAGCTTTTCGGCGGCAGCTTTCTCTTCGGCGGCCTTCTGCTCGGGCGTCTTCTTGGGCTCGGCCGCGAAGAGGCGGGCACTCAACCCGCCGGCCGCGATCATGCCGGCCGTGCCCCAGACGCCGCGTCGCATGGCCTCGCGCCGGGAGACGCGCCCCTGATTGGCTCGATTCTGGTTCGCGCTCATGATTTCAATCCTCCTTTTCCTTCCCTTTGAGTATCGTTCCAGATAACCGACTGTTCTGCGTCATGCCTTACGGCTGCGGCAGCAATCAATGCCGCAGGAGAAACTCCGGGCTATTGATCAGCGCCCAGGCAAGATCGATCCAGGCGACGCCTCCTTTGGCCTTGGCATATTCCTCGACAGCCTTCAGGTCGGCGTCCGTCGGAAACCGCGAAAGGATGGTCAGGTACAGTCTCTCCGCGATCTCCTTCGCATTGCCGCCCGACGAGAGCATCGCCCTGAGCTTGGGGCCGTTTTGAAGCTTGTCCTGCACCGCCACGGAATTCAGCATGTGCAGCCATTGGGACGAGGCAAGCTCGTTGACGCGCTCGCTCTCCATGCCCGTGGCCCGCGCAGAACGTCCGAACAGCGTCAGGAAGGAGCTGGTGACGCTGCCGTCGGCCAGTTCCACCGCGGACATGTCGCTGGGAACATAGGTGAAAGGCTCCGGAACCGCGCTGGTGTAGAGGTCCGAGCTGCCGGCGATGTTGTTCAGGGCGTCGATCAGCACCTCGGCCTCCACGCGCCGCAGCGGGTAGCTGGCGAAGTTGGCTCTCGCTTGCGGCCTTTTGAACCTTGGTACCGAAGAGAATTGGTACGTGGTCGAGGTGAAGATCAGCCGCTTCAGATGCTTCAGATCGTAGCCGCTGGAAAGCAGTTCCCTCTGCAAGTAGTCCAGGAGTTCGGGGTTGCTGGGCGGGTTGTCCTGCCGAATATCGTCCGGCTCGTCGATAATGCCGCGTCCCATCACCCACGCCCACGTGCGGTCGGCGATGGCTTTCGTAAACCAGGGATTCTCCGGCCGGATCAGCCAATCGGCAAAAACCTCCCGGGGGTCGCGGTCCGGCGGAACGGTTGTCTTGGTGCCGTCCGGAAAGACGGCCGCCAACGGCCCGTTTTGGCTCAGCGGTTTGGCCAACGCCTGCGGAATCGCGTTGGTGGCAGTCACCGACTTGGGGATGGAATCAATTCCCGGCGCGGTGCTGCCGGGCACGGCGACCGAGTTGAGGGGATCCCAGAAGACAATTTCCTCCTTCCACTCGCTGGTGGGCTTGTAACCGACCTGCGAGAAGAATACGGTCATGCCGGCCCGACGGTCTTCCGGCCAGAGGTGGATCCGCGTGCCCATCAGCGCCAATCCCACAGCCGCGGCGATGCCCTCCGGAGTCTTGTCCTGGATGGCGCGGTAGAAGTTGACCGGGCCAACGCGAAAATTGCTCCCACTGGAGGTAAGCAGTTCGCGGGCGAACCGATCGTACCGCTTGTTCTGGGCCACCGATTCCCACACCCAGCGGTGATAGGCCTGCGCCGCGTTGGGCCAGACCTTGACCGGGAACTCCGCCTTGACTCGCAGGATGTCGCTCCATTTCATGGCCCAGTAATCGACATGCTCCGACCGCTCGAGGAGCCGGTCGATGAGGGCGACGCGCTTGTTCTTGTCCGAACTCTGAATGAACACTTTGGCCTCTTCCGCGGACGGCAACTTGCCGGTCACATCCAAGTAGGCGCGCCGGACAAACACCGCGTCGGAGCAGAGGACCGGTTCGATACCCAATGCCTTCAACTTCGCCAGCACGATCTCGTCAATCCGGTTCGCCGGCTTCGGAGGATCGGAACTCTCCATAAGGCTCGGCACCTGCCTGGCGGCGAGCACCCGGTAAAGCGCGGCCTTGGCCTGGTCGGCCAGGGCGCGCTGGTCGTCGGCGACCTGCATGGCAGCCGCATACGCCTTCCGGGCTTTGTCTGCTTCCGCCTTCAACGGAGCGGCCGCGTCCTCCGCCTCCTTGGCGGCCTGTTCGTCCGCCGGGTATGACGGTTTGGCGGCGGCGATCCGCTTCTTGAGGTTTTCCAGGGCCTCTTCGCCCGATTTCTTCCTTGCTTCGGCCTGGGCCAACCTCTGCCCGGCGTTGTTGGCCTGGATCGCCGCTTGTTCCAGTTTCCGCTCCACGGGGGCCAGAGCCGCCCTGGCGGCGCCGGCCGCCTTGCGTTTGACCGCGGCGGCGTCGGCAGCCTCTTTGCTTGCCGCGTCGAGTGAAAGGAGGTCCCCGGCAGCTTCCCGGGGCGCCTGGCACGCGGCCGTGGTGGCGGCCACCTGGTTCTTGGCGTTGGCCAGGGCCGCGTCGGCGGCCTTCTCTTGCGTCCCTGCCTCCGCCGACTTCCGCGCGGCGGCCGCGGCCGGAGCCTGCGCCGCTTGTTCGCGCTGCCGCGCCTGAGCAAGGGCGGCCTTGGCGGCGTCGGCCGCCTTGCGCTTGGCAGCGGCGTCGGCCGCCTTGCGCTTGGCAGCGGCATCGGCGGCAGCCTGGGTCTTCGCGGCGTCCGGCTTGGCTGCATCCGCGGAAATCTGTTTGGCCGCGGCGCCGGCCTCCTGGGCCGCCTTCTCGGCTTCCGCCGACGCGGTGGTTGCGGCGGCTACCTGGTCTTTCGCCTTCACCAAGGCGGCGTCGGCCGATTTGTTCTGCGCCGCGGCGTCGGCCTGCGCTTTTGCCGCGGCGTTGACCTGCGCTTGCGCTTGTTGCTCGGCCTGCTGCGCCTTGGCCAGCGCGGCCTCGGCGTCGGCAACCGCCTTGCGTTTGGCGGCCACTTGGGCTGCCGCCAGCTCCTTTTCCTCCGCGGCCTTCGCCAGATCCTCAGCCTCCTTCCCGGCTGCCGCCGAAGCCGCAGCGGCGGCTGCCCGGTTCTTGGCGCTGGCCAAGGCCTCGTCGGTCGCTTTCTTGATCCCGCCCGCCTCGGTCAGCTTCTTGGCCGCGGCGCTGGCCCGGCTTTGCGCTTGCTTTTCGTTTTGCGGGGCCTGGGCGAGGGACGTTTTCGCCGCGTCGGCTGCCTTGCGCTTGGCAGCGGCTTCATCCGCCGCCTTCTTCTTTTCCTCGGGGGACTTGGCGGCATTCTTGGAAATCGTTTTGGCGCTGGCCTCTGCCGCCTTGGCCGCCTGCTCGGCCGCTTGGTAAGCGCGGCTGGCGGCGGCCGATTGGTTCTTGGCGTTGGCCAAGGCATCGTCGGCGGCCTTCTTCTCGCGCTCGGCTTCCGCCAGCTTCTGCGCGGCGATGTCGGCCTGGGCCGCCGCCTGCTGCTCGTTTCGCTGCACTTGGGGCAGGGCGGTCCTGGCAGCGTCAACCTCTTTGCGCTTGATGACCGCTTGCACCGTCGCCCTCTTGGCTTCGAGATCGAGCTTGTTGGCCGCGTCGGAGGCGGCCTTCGCCACGGCCTCAGCCTCCTTCGCCGCCTTTTCAGCCGCATCGTAAGCTTCCCGCAAGGGGAGCGCGGCGACCCTGGCGTCGGCCAACGCCTTCTCCGCAGCGGGCTTGGCGTTGGTTGCGTCGGTCAAGCCCTGGACGGCGGCGGACACGCTGGCCTCGGCCTGCGTCAACTCACTTGCGCCCACCTCGCCCGCCAGGTTCTTTGCATCCGTGGCCTGCTGTCGCTTCGTGTCGGCGACTTTCTTCGCGTTGGCGTATGCCGTGTCGGTCTTTTGCATGGCGGCCCTCAGGGGGACGACCGCAGCTTCCGCCTCCTTGGCTGCCTTCTCGGCCGCATCGTACGCGGCCTTCGCCTTGGCCTCCGCATTTGTCTCGGCCTCGGCGTTGGCCGCTTTCGGCGCCTCCCCGGCGCGAGCCGAAAGCCAAATGGAAATCACGAGGGCAATCACAAACGGCAAAATGGTCTTGCTTCTCATCGCAAATCCCTCCGGACATGAACTGCGAAAGGTCGTCGCACTACCCATGGAGCCCTTCGTCATGGAGCAAAGCCGAGTTTCAATCGAGGCCTGTCTTGGGGGGTGGTGGTTGGTGGGTTGGATTGAAGGCAGGCTACCAGTATCTAGCGTATATGAGGGGGTGGCGTGTTGCAACACCCCAATTCACGATGCTGGCTAAGTTTCTCAGGGCACCTCCTATACCTCACTGGTCAGGTAGTCCCCTTGCGGCAACACGGCGGAAGCGGACGGGGCCAACGCGGAAATTACCCCGTTTGGCCGTCTCAACAACGCGTGGCGCGTGAGACCCGCCATCAGGCCACGGTTAAATGGACCGATCTGGTAACCCGGCTGTCTTATTCCGGTCGCGCGCTCGAAAAGCCGCTCCCGGTGGCGCCGTAATCGCAATTCGCGCGCGGCGTCCCTTGCGCGCCACGAATCGAACGGCTATCCGAACGCCGCCGGCCTCGACGATCCGTTCCTCGCCTTCGGCGTACCAGTCGATGGACTGGCTCGCCGCGGCCGGCACATGAGTTCGATTACTGGCCACGTCTTGGCGCAAAGCCTTGGGCGTGTTGGGCTTTATGGCGCCCGGGGCACAGTCTACGGAACTGAGGGTTACAGGTTCGAATCCTGTCGCGAGTACTGAGCGTAAATTCTGCCGAATCCTAGACTTATACTGTGAGCGGCCGGAAATGATACGACCCCTTCCCTATTGTTAAGGCAGTGGTCACGCCCTCGTCCAGATCAACGGCGACCGCGTCTAAGCACGCCCACGGCGATAGCCTGATCCCACATACCTCTTCCGTCAGGCCGAACTTCTGAACCTGGATCGGGGCGAGAACTGTTGGTCGACATCGAAGAGTGGCGTTATCCGGGCCACGGTCGTCGCCATCGCTGGCGACTCGACGACTACCAGGTCGAGGATCAGAAGCTCGTGGCCGTACATGCCACCCACCGTTTCCAGACGGCCGCCGACCTGGCTCGCCTGGTCGAGCGTCCCGTGCCGCAGCCGTTTCACACGGGCCACCTGGCCGAATCCCTTCGGGTGCATCGCGGGATGGCCCAGCGGATCGCCTACTGCTTCCGCCAGGCGGGAGCCGTGCGCGAGGTGGGCAAACAGGGGAACGCCCGGCTTTACGAGTTTGCCGACGCCAAGAAGGCAGGCTGAGCCGGCGGGCTTGCATCTTCAGTCACAATCCTTCTTGTACTGCGCACGGTTGGAAATCATCCGAAGCGTAACACTAGGGACCGGGTGGTGTCATTTCTGGCCGTTCACAGTATAATTCTCGTGTGCCTTGCCGCGGAAGGGCATATAACGAAGAGCGGTTGAACTTCTAGTAGTGTCTCTTATTCACAAGGTTGCGAGTTATGAAGAGCAACGTGCCCCGCTGTCTGTGCAGGCTCAGTTTTGCCCTTGCCCTCACCTTGTGGATCGCGTGGGCCAGAGCGGGCGAGAACGACGGGAACGCCGGAGGCCGGCTCTCTTGGTCACCGCAGGCCGGGGTCGAGCTGCAATCTGCGGTGGGTAAGATATGGCTGGACCGTGGCGCGCGGGGGAGCGGGCCAAGTCTGCGGTTCCTGGGCACAGGGGGCGAAGTGCCATTGTCGCACCCCAAGGTCGAGCAGCCCAACGCGCGAGAACTACTGCTGCGCTACCAGGTCGCCGGGCCGGGGGGCAACGGGATCAGCATCGTCCGCCGCGTCACGATGGTCCAGCGGCCCAGCGAAGCGGAAGTAGCCGAAGAGTTCTCGCTGACTCCCGCCAAGGCCGTCGACAGCGACTTGGAGATCGAGCGGCCCTTCGCGCTGCGCGTCGCCGCCGCCGGCAGGCCGCAAGCCGTTTTGCCGCTCTACAACGGCTGGGCGCGGACCTTCCCGCTGGGCGGCGAGGCGTTGCGCGGCGAGTGGCAGTTGGGCAACGTGATGCGCGACGTGCCTTCGCAGCAACTCGCTTTGCCGGTGGTCGAGGTCGGCCAGGAGGGGAAATGGCTGGCGGCGGTGTGCGCCGATCCTTACTTCGGCTCGCTGTACGAGTTGTCGGCCCGCGAGGGGCAGATCAGCGGTGCGGTCCGCTGGCGTTATGCGGCTTGCAAGGTGCCGCTGGCGGCAGGCCGAACCGAGACGCGGCATTTCGGCGTGTGGCTGGCCGCGGCGCGGCCCAACGAACCTTTCGGCCGCTCCGCGGAGGCCTTCTTCCGCCTGATGCTCCCCGACGTACCGCCCGGGCCCAAATGGCTGCACGAGATCGCCATGGTCGGCTACGACTACCTGAGCGACAACGGCACAGGTTGGGAAAAGGACGTGCAGGAGCTGGCGCGGTTGCTGACGCCCGAGGAGCGACGGCGGGTGGCCCTCTGCTTTCACGGATGGTACGAGAACATCGGCGGTTACGGCTATGACGACGCCAAGAAGGAAATGAAGCCACAGTGGGTGGCGATGGCTCGCACGCGCAAGGTGAGCTTCACGCAGGATGAAGTTCGGCGGCGGTTGAAAGCGGCGCGCGACCTGGGTTTCCGCGTGCTGTGGTACTTCGGCGACGGGGTCTTGCAGGACAGCGGCGCGCCGTGTTATCGGCCCGAGTGGGATTTTGTGGATGGGGAGGGCAAGAAGGTCAGCGGTTGGACCGGCCCGGACACCTGGGGCCGGACGTTTGCCCGCAACCCGGCCCACCCGCAGGTTTGCCGGTGGTATCAGGACTACCTGGCCGCGCTCGTCAAGGCGTACGGTCCGGTGGTGGATGGCTTCGTGTGGGATGAGACCTTCTATATCCGCACTGCGGCGACGACACGGGCGCCGCAACCGGCCTACTGCGACCGGGCGATGCTCGATCTCGTCAAGACCCTGACGGCGCAGGTTCGAGCCGCCGATCCGCAGAAGGTGTTCCTGGCCTCGGACTGCCTGGGAGGGGTGGGCACGAATATCCCCGGCTATGCCGTCGTCGCCGATGGCACGTATCAGGACACGGCCTGCGCCCCCGCGGCCTGGTCCTACGGGCTGTTTCCTGCATGGCGCAATGTGCTCTGGAGTTGCAACTGGTGGTCGGTCACGAAGTTCAACGATACGCGCTGGGGGGTGGAGCACTTTGGGGTGCCGGTGGCCATTTCCAACGGCTGGGAAGACGCTCTGGGGCCCTCGGAGTGGACGCCGCAGGATCGGGAGAAGATCCTCGCACTGTTCCGCCAGCGGCTGGCCGGCAAGGAGCGGGTGCGGTACTTGACGGTGGCCCCGGCGACAAACAAGTAAGGAGCAACCCGTTGGCCCGATCACCCACGACCTGCCGTGGGCAGCATGCACGGCCAGCGGCGACGAGATGGAGAAGTTCCGCCAAGCCTGCCTGGCGGCATTCGCTGCCGGGTGGAAGGCCCGGCAATGAGCCCCGGCGCTTGCAAGCCGCTCGCCTTACTTGATGGCCATGCCGTCGATCCAGGCGTGGAACGGCGCGCCGCCCCAAGGATAGAACTCGATGGTCACCCAGTTCAGCGTCGCCGGGACCTCGCCTTTGAGCTTCCAGACCTGGTTGCCGTGCAGCGGCACCGACTTGTAGATCCAATCGACGCCGCCCTGCCAATTCTTCTGGTCGTCGTAGGGCCGGAGCTCGCAGAACCTGGTGGGCGATTCGTAGAGCGTCAGCGTGGGCATCAGCCCCTTCCAGGCGTGGATGTTCGTGTTGAGCATCTTGGCCCAGAAGACCAGTTGGGTCTTGCCCGCCAGCGGGATGCCGGCGTTCTTCGCGCGGGGATAGAGAATGCTGATGGGATTGCCGGAGGGCTCGACCCGCAGCGCCAACGACGAATTGCCCACCAGGCGCACCTGGCGGTCGTCGCTGAACTCGAGCTTGGTCTGCGGATTGGCAACGGGCACCGCCGGTCCCACGGCGGTCACGCGGTTGCGCTCGACGTGCAGCCCGTCCCGCGGTTGGACCTCGCCCCAGCTCCACTGGGCGGCCTGGCCCTCGGTGCCGAGTTCCGCGACGTCCTCATAAACGAGGAAGTCCCTGTATTCGAGATTCGAGAAGCGGCCGTTGCTGGCCGTCATGCCGATGCTGTGCAGGCCGATCTTGCCAAAGGCGTGCGTCACGCGGGGCCCGGCGGCGGTCGTCCCGTCGGTAAAGTCCCAGCGGAAGGAGAGCCCCCTGCCGCCGGGGTCGGTGCTGAGCGAAGCGTCAAACAGCACCTCCTGGCCCAGTTTCACGGGAACCGGCTGGCCCGCCTTCGCGGCCGTCGGCGCCGCCAGCTTTACGCGGGGCGGCATCGTGATCTGCGGATCGTCGGGGTGTATGAAGATGTTCGTGTTGCTGCCGCCCCGGATGATGTCGCCGTCGCGGTTGTTTTCCAGAATGTTGCCGGCCATGTCGATCCAGTCGGCGAACTCCATGTAGATCCCCCAGCGATTGTCGCGGACGACGTTGTTCTCCAGGACCCAGTGGAAGGCCGTGAACTTGTGCTCCGGCGAGGCGTCGCCGAAGAGGCTGATGCCCACGCCGTTATTGCCGATGCACTTGTTGCCGCGGCAGAGCGTATGGTTGCACATGCCGGCCATAATGATGCCGGCGGCGCCCGGCTGCGGCCCCTTCGGCACGTACTTGAATCCCCACGGGGCGTTGTGCAAGCCGCTGGGCAAACCGTTGTAACAGGCTTCGTTGTCCTCCACGATCGTCTCGTTCGACCATCCCACCCAGATGCCGTGGCTGCCATGGTTGGCCTTGTTGCGGCGATACGTGTTGCGCGGGCATTGGGCCTCGATGCAATTGTTATTGGCGAACGAGGCGTCGTTGCGCTCGAATACATTGCCGCTGCTGGTGCAGCCGGCATAGGGGCGGATGAACACGCCGTCGCCGCCGTGCGTGATGTCGTTGTCGGCGAAGTAGTTGTCGTCGGCGCCGGCCTGGACCATCACGCAGGCCGAGTCGCGGGCGTGGACCTCGCCGGGCTTGATGCGGATGCCCCAACTGAGATTGTTCTTCAGGATGCGGTTGCGGCAGGCAGTCCACAGGCTCAAGCAGGTGTTCGAGGTGTGCGAAAAGTCGTTCTCCTCCGCCAGATTGTCGTCCGAGTTGGCCAACATGCAGGCGTCCCACACGCGGTTGGCCTTGTTCTTACGGAGCGTGGAATGATCGACGAACTCGAAGACGATGCCGCCATGGCGGCCGAGTTCGCCCCAACCCGCCTCGGGATAGTGAAAGTTGTCGGAGAAGTTGCAGTTTTCCACGAGCCAATGGCGGCCGTGTTCGACTTTCAGCCCGATGTCCCAGCCCTTGGCGTTGAGGTTCTTCAGCGTCACGTTCGACACGCCCCGGGCCCACACGCCCACGCCTTTGTAGTCCTTCGCTTCGCCCCGCGTGGCGCCGATCACCCATGCCCCGCGCCCGTCGAGGGTGATGTTCGAGGCCTTGATGACGATCGGGCCGTAGCTCTTCGCCGGATCGAGCAGCGTATCCTTGGTGATCTCCAGCGCCGGTCGCGTATCCGCTTTTGCGGCCTCCCGGGCCGCTACCACGACTGCCGGAACCGAAAGCCAGGACGCCAGGCACAACAACGCGCAAAGATTGGTCCGTCGACAGCTCATCGCTTGTCTCCTGTAGTGGGGGAAGTCATGGGGGGACACCATTCACGCGGCGGGTCGGTGCGGAACGTCGATGCCGGCAGGCCTTCCTTGTTCATCAGGTTGGGCACCGCCTGCTCGTCCCAGGCGAAGCGGACCGCTGCCGGTTGACTCCACGGCGAGGCGTTCATGGGCTGACTCTCCAGGCGGGATCGTTGGGAGCGTAGGGGGGTGTACTCCGATGATGCGCGGGGCGCCACTGCTGGCTTGTCCAGCAGTGTTGCGCCCAATCGTGATTCAACACTGCTGGGCAAGCCAGCAGTGGCACCCAAATTACCGAGTTTATCCGGGATACGGTAGCTGAATTCTGAATCACTACCCTAGTTGCTTCCGATGCAGTACAGGTGACGTTCGCCGCGGATGTACATGCGGTTGCCGTCGGCGACGGGCGGGGCATAGGCGGTGTATTCCTGGGTCGTGGTGGCCCAATCCCGCTGGACCTGCATTGCGATGCGGTTCCGGGCGACTTCCTTGCACGCGCCGCCCGGCTCCAGCACCGCCGCGTGACCCTGGTTGTCCATCACCACCACGTGCTTGCCTACGAGCGTGCAACTGGCCGCGACGGGCATCGCCACGTAGTAGGCGTCGCCGTTGGGGAGCAGCTCCTTGCAGACCAGCGTCTTCTTCGTCTTCAGGTCAACCACGTAATACCCGCCGCACCAGTCGATGATGTAGGCCTTGCCGTCCCAGATCAGCGGCGAGCCCGCCGTCTGTTCCCTGGAGATTCCCAGGGGCGCTTTCGCCAGCGGCGGGAACCCGGCGCCGATCCCCTGGATGGAGTCCTCCTTCGGCTTCCACTCGTCGCCCGTGCAGCCGGCGAAATCGAGGACCCACAGCAAGCTTGTACCGTACCATGGAAGGTACATCACGTCGCCGAGGACCGTGGGCGGCGCCCAGCCGGTGTCGTTGCTGATCTTGTGCGGGTTCTTCCAGAGCATCTTGCCGTCGGAGGCGCGGACCACCTCGCCCTGCTGGCTGATGAAGACCTCCACGCCGGCGAGGCGTGCCGACAGGAGCGAGGCCAGCGTCTTGTCCACCGCGGGCTGCTCCCAGGCGGTCCGGCCGGTCTGGGCGTCCAGGCCGTACATCTTCATGAAATACACGGCGAGCCTGCCGCCGATAACCGCGGGCGCCGCGGAATAGAAGAGCTTCTTCGCGTCGAGGCGGCGGATCCACTGCCGCTTGCCGTCCAGGTCGTAGCAGGCCGCCACGCCCGCCCCGTTCCAGAAGTAGACGTGTTTGCCGTCGCTGGTGGGGGTGTTGGTGAATCCGACGATTTCAAAGTGCCCCTGCAGGTGGCCGTCGAAGTGCATGGTGTACTTCTTCTTGTCGATCTCTACGAGGGCGTCGTATAGTTTCTTGCGCGCCGTCCAGCGCTTCACGGGGTCCTTTTCCGCGTGGAGCTGTTTCGACAGCGGCTCGATCTTCTCCTTGAAGGCGGGGTGGGCGTCGCGCTCGGCGCGGGGCGTCGCGTCGTAGTAGTTGTTCGTGGCACCCCACAGGATTTCGCCCGTCCGCTTGTCGATGCAAATCAGCTCATCCGGTTCGCTGGTGATGAAGATCCTGTCGCCCACGATGATGGGCGCCCCGTGACTGTGGTCCGGCAAGGGCGTCTCCCAGAGGATGTTCCGGCGTTGGTACTTCACGGGGGGCACGTCGCCCAGCCGCATCATGAATATCAGGTCGTTCCACCCGGCCCGCGGGGTGCTCATCAGCTTGACCGTCAGGCGATTCCATCCCCGCTCGACCTCGAACTCGAAGGAATTCCCGACGGGCCAGACGCCCGTGCAGCGGTTGTTGCTCAACCCGTACGCGCTTCCCACGGCCACGCCGTATTTCGCGTTGTTGTAGACCACTTTGCCGTTGACGAACATCTTCATCTGCACCGGATGCTCGACAACGGCGCGGAGCTTGCCGGCGGAGCGGGTGAAGAGGTGTGTGATTGCAAGCGCCCCCTGGTTGGTCTTTCCCTTGGCGCCGCTCGTGTTGACGGTCAGGAAGCTCACGCCGTCGCCGGCGGGCTCGGCGGGCTGCCACCGGAGATCGCCCACCTTGTCGCCGGATTTCGGGCTGAGATTCGCCTCGCCGGGAACCAACTCCTTAGCGAAGTCCGCGCTCCCGTCGTTGACGGCCAGCGGCCCGAGCACCAACCACTTCGCCGGCAGTCCCTTGTCCACGGGTACAACGTCCTTGTCGCTGCCGTCGTCCGGGGCCGTCGCGGCACACTTCATTCCTTCCGTGGGCCCGGTCGAGATGAGGGACCACTCGACGGGAACCTTGACGTCCGGGAACAGCCCTGTCAGGTTCCCGCGCCACCCGACGGGACCGAAGGGGACAGTCCCGTTTTCGTCGCACGAAAATGGGGACAGTCCCCGTGAACGGGCATCTTTCCCGGAAGCATCAAGGGCCGGAAGCAGCGCGAGCGCGGCGCACACGACGATAGCGATTCTCACGAACATGGTGTTTGTCTCCTTCATTTTTCACGGGAAGGCATCCTCGCGGCACTGCCCGCAACTTTTTCGATCTCGCCCAGGCCGAACACCAGCCGTTATTGTGCTTGACGCCCCGGCAGCCATCAAGTGCCCGGCGGGCAGATTTCACTGTTCGAGCACGGGCCCAACACCAATTCTTTCAGGCCAGCCCAAGGTTGTCGCCGGCTCATTGTGGTGTATTGCCGCAGAATATCAAGATAGGTTGGTTTGCTTGCCGGATCATCCGGTGATCTGGTGGCCGTCGCGCTGCAGTCTGAGTCTCAACGGCCTGCCGGCCATTGAGGAATAACTACCGGTAATGTAGGATGAAACGCAAGACAACAGCGTCGCAAGAGAACATCGTCGGGAGATGACTGCCGTGAAACGAAACTTGATCTTCGGGGTGCTTCTGGGCGTGGTAATCGCGGCCCTCGGCCCGCGGGGTGCGGCCGGCTTGCAGGCCGCCGAGGGGCAGGCGGCGTGCGCGGGGAACGAGTGTCTCCGCGGCAGCCTGGCCAACGCAAGGCTCCAGTTCGAGCGGGCGAGGAAGGGGCACGTGGCCTTTATCGGCGGCTCGATCACCGAGATGGAAGGCTACCGGCCCCTGGTCTGCGAGATCCTCAAGCGGCGGTTCCCCAACACGAAGTTCGTCTTCACCGCCGCTGGCATCGCGTCGACCTGCTCGACCAGCGGCGCGTTCCGGCTCCACAGCGACGTGCTCAGCCAGGGGCCGGTGGACCTGTTCTTCATCGAGTTCGCCGTCAACGACGACCAGGACGCGCACCACGCCCGCCGCGAGTGCATCCGCGGCCTGGAGGGCATACTGCGCCAGGCGCGGCGGCACAACCCGAAAATGGACATCGTAATCACCTACTTCGTCAACCCGGACATGATGGCGGCCTATCGCGCCGGCCGGGTGCCGTTAACCATTGCCAGCCATGAAGAGGTGGCCCGGCATTACGGCATCTCGACCATCCACCTGGCCAAGGAGGTGACGGAGCTGATCGCCGCCGGCAAGCTGACGTGGGAGAAGTTCGGCGGGGTACACCCGGCCCCGCTGGGAAACGCCATCTGTGCCGGGATGATCGACGAGCTGCTGAGCCGGGCGTGGCGCGTGCCGCCGGCGGCCGGCGCGGCGACGGTCGATTACCCCATGCCGCAGCCGCTGGACCCGCTGTGCTACGCCAACGGCCGATTCGTCGATCCCAAGCAGGCGGCCGTCAAGCAGGGCTGGCGGCTGGCGGTGCCGGCGTGGAAGGATCTGAAGGGCTCGACGCGAAGCCGCTTCACGCACATCCCCATGCTCTCGGCGGACGAGCCGGGGGCGGAGCTGACCCTCAAGTTCACGGGCACGGCGGTGGGAGCCTATATTGTGGCCGGTCCGGACGCCGGGGTGGTGGAAGCCCGCGTGGACGGCCGGGAGCCGACGGAAGTGAACCTGCTGCACGCCTTCAGCCAGGGGCTGCACTATCCCCGCACGGTGATGTTGGGCACCGACCTGCCCCCCGGCCCGCACACACTGGTGCTCCGCATCAGCCCGAAGACCCACGGGTTCGGCCACGCGATGCGGATCATGCAGTTCGTGGCCAATTAGCGTCCGACGCTTGCTATCAAGGCTTGGCCAATAGCTTCTGCCGGTACGCCGGCTCGAGCCCGGCCTCGTTGGCGATGGCCTCCAGCGTTGCCTTGGGTGGGGCGACCTTCTGGAACAGGTTGCCGTCCCAGGTATTGCCGCTCTCGCTGCACTGGCAGAAGAAGAGCGGACTTTCGGTCCCGTACACCACGTTCTTCTCGAAGCGATAACCCCGACACCCCAAATCGGCCCGGACTCCATCCAGATAGATGCCTGCGGCACTCCACGGTCCGGCATCACGGGGGTTATGCGGATTGCGACGCAGATCGTGTATCCAGTTGCCGCGGATCGCCGCGCCCCGGCCGGCTTGGGGAAAGGAAACGTAGATTGCGGCGCCGTCCACCGCCACCTTCATCACATCGTGGATATGGTTGTGCGCCACCGTGTTGTTCCTGGCGAAGGGCGGTCCCGGGGCCTCGTTCCCGCTGACCACGATGCCCGAGTAGGCCACGTCATGGATCAGGTTATGGGCCAGCAGGGCGTCCTGTGTCAGGCCCAGGAAGATGCCGATGGCGCCAAAGTAGTCCAAGCCGCAGTCATGGATGTGGTTGTTGGCGATGCGGTAGCCCTTGTGCTCATCGGGGCCCAGCGGGTCGGCCCACTGCCAGGTGTCGCGGTTGCGGATTCCACCGGCCGTGATGCCGCCCCCGCCCAGACCGCAGATCTCGTTGCCTTCGATCGTGTTCCCGGCACAGCCGCCGAGCAGGCTCAGTCCGATGCCGCCCGCGTGAGCGATGCCTCCGTCGAGGAAGTCACAGCCGCGGGCATGCCTGAAGCTCACAGCGGCGTCGATCCATCGGTATTTCTTGGACCCTTTCGGCTCGTTCTGTTCCAGAAGCTCCAGGCACCCGAACATGGCCGTAAATCCATAGGGCGGCAGCGGCCAATCCACGTGCGCTACATGAATACCCTTGAAACGCAGATTTCTCACCGGCCGCGTCGGCGTCCCGGCGACGACCAGGAGCGATTTCTGGACCACCGGCGCCGTCACTTCCGTGCGGGTCAAGTCTTCTCCCTCCCGCGGCCAATAGGAAAGCGTGCCGCTGCGGCGATCCAGATACCACTCGCCCGGCTGGTCCAACATCTCGACGGCGTTCTCGAAATAGCACGCGTAAGGGCCCGCGGGAAAGCTGATGTTGTATTCGCCGGGCAAACCGTGCGGCCAGTTGTGCGGTGGCGGGAGGGTGAACGTGTTGTCCGCCTCGTTGACGCATCCCAGGCGTTTGCGCGTGCCGTCATTGTTATTGATCCAGGTTACCTCGACGTCGGAGACGTTCTTCCACGCCCGAAGGGGATGATCCAGGCTCAAGGTCACCGTGGCATCGTTGGCGTCGCTATTGTGTCGGGGCCGCAACTTCCACCACTCTCCCGGATTGGGCGTGCGGGCCCGGTTGGCCCGCCGGCCGTCAACAAACAACTGGCGAAAGTACCACTGGCCGGCTTTGACCTCGGGAAGTTCCACGGTCCAAAGCCGGCCCTGCCCAGGCTGCCAACCGCTGATCCGCCTGCCGCCGCTCAGCACGACCTTCTCGCCCGGCCAGGCGGCGTAGGTGACGGTGTGCCGGTCGGTTCCCGAGTCTTCCGGCGTAAAGACCAGCGGTTGCCGTAGCCGATACGTCCCGCCGCGGATCAGCACCAGCAGGTCGGAGTTCATCCCGGCCGCCAAACGCGGGCGCAGCAGGTCGCGTGCCCGGGCAAGGCTGGCCAAGGGCGATTCCGCCGTGCCGGGGTTGTCGTCCTTGCCGTCGACGGCCACATACAGGTCGGCCTTCGGCGGCTCGCCGGCGCCACACAGATCGGCGGCCAGGGCGAATGCCAATGCGGCCCAGCGAATTATCACACGTGTCATGGCAGGGGCTCCTGTGGGGCGTATCGCGGGTCAGATACTCCGCCAGCGTACTGCGGGCTCGGCCATTTGTCCATGATCGAAGCCAATGCTTTGCAACGGCTTGCAATAACGATATGGCCTGTGTAAGCTATTGGTAGCACACGATCTTTGGGTGATTTCGGCGTACGCCAGGGTTCCGCCTACGGAACTGCGGGTCGCAAGTTCGAGTCCTGCCGCGGGTACTATCGAGTCTTGCACCGGTAAAATCACCGGCGGATCGCGGGGCGGCTCGACAACGGCCAGAGCAAGACCCGGGTGAACAATACGCCCCCTCTCATCGAGGAGACCGCTCGTAGTGCACTATCCGCGGGTAGAAGCTTTCACGTCGGCGACCGTCATCCTGCCGTTGATGAACGAGAGCAGCTCACTGGAAGAGACGGTCAGGATCATCCTTCGCGACGCAAAGGACAAGGTCCTGGAGTTCCTGATCGTGGTCTGCCAGCGTACGACCGCGGAAGCCCTGGCCGTGGCCCGGCGGCTGCACAGTGAGCTGGGCGACCTGGTCGTGATTCATTATCAGACTCTGCCGTTTCTGGGCGGGGCGATTCGCAATGCCTTCGACCTGGCCCGCGGCAGCCACGTGATCATGATGGCCAGCGACCTGGAGACCGATCCCCACGACGTAAAGCACCTGATCGCCGCAGCGGAGAAGAATCCTTCGGGCATCGTGGCCGCCTCGCGCTGGCTGCGCAAGGGCGAGTTCCAGGGTTACTCCAAGACCAAGCTGCTGTGCAACTGGATCTTTCAGAGGTCCTTCTCGCTGCTGTACTGGACCCATCTGACGGATATGACCTACGCCTATCGGATCTACCCCACGAAGCTGGTTCAGAGCATCCGCTGGGAAGAGTTGCGGCATCCGTTCCTTTTCGAGGCGCTCGTCAAGCCGCTGCGGCTGGGGGTTCCCGTGACCGAGATTCCATCGATCTGGAAGGCCCGCACCGAGGGCCAGTCGCAGAACACGTTCTTCCGGAACTTCGTTTACTTCCGCACGGGGCTGAAGACCCGCTTTGCGCGCAAGCGATCCATACTGCAAGGGGAGTCGTGGAAACGATGAAAAAAGTCATTGTCACCACTACCATCAATCCGCCTACCGAGGCGATCGAGAAGTTCCAGGCGATGGCGGACTGGGAGCTGGTGGTCATCGGCGACAAGAAGACGCCGGCCGGCTACCGGCTCAGCCGCGGCACGTACGTCACGCCCGAGGAGCAGGAGAAATACGACCCGGCCCTCTCCGAGGCCGTGGGCTGGAATTGCATCCAGCGCCGCAGTTTCGGACTGCTGTGGGCCAAGGACATGCAGGCCGACGTGGTGGCGGTGGTCGACGACGACAACATCCCGCTGGCCGGCTGGGGCCAGAACCTCCTCGTGGGCCGCGCGGTCGAAGTCGATTACTACGAAACCGACCTGCCGGCCTTCGACCCCGTCGGGGCCACCAACCACCGGCAACTGTGGCACCGCGGCTATCCGCTGCAGTTGTTGCCCCGGCGCGACTACCGGCGGAAGAGCCGCAAAACCGTGCGGGCAGACGTGCAGGCCGACTTCTGGAACGGCGATCCGGACATCGACGCCCTGTGCCGCATGGAGCACGCCCCCGAGTGCCGTTTCGAGCCGGGCTGCTTCCCCATGGCGGCCAACAAGCCGGGCCCCTTCAACTCGCAAAACACGTTCCTCGGCGGCGCGTGCCTGAAGGATTACTTCCTGTTCCCGCACGTCGGCCGCATGGACGACATCTGGGCCGCCTATTATCTCCAGGCCAAGGGCTACCGGGTCGTCTGGAACAAGGCCTCGGTCTACCAGCAGCGGAACATTCACGACCTGCTGCGCGACATGCGGCAAGAGTACCCGGGCTACGAGAACAACCTCAAGCTGCTCCAGGACCTGGCCGCCGACGCCGAGTCGCTGCTGGCCTACCTTCCCGGCCGCTCGGCCTGGGCCTTCCAACTCTACCGGAGGCACTTCGATCATGGGTAAATGCCTGGTCACCGGCGCCGCCGGCTTTGTGGGCCGACACCTGGTCAAGCGACTGCTGGAAGCGGGGCACCTGGTTTACGCCGTCGATTGCGTGGCCCCTTACACGGGCGGCATCCTGCCCGAGGCGGGCTGGCCCCTCTTCGATCCCCGGGCTTACGCCAATTTCCGCTTCTTTCATGAAGACTGCCGCACGTGGTTCGAGCGCGTGAAGGACGACGACTTCGACTACGCCTTCCACCTGGCGGCGATGGTCGGCGGGCGGCTGATGATCGAGAACAACCCGCTGGCCGTGGCCGACGACCTGTCGATCGACGCCGCCTACTGGCAATGGGCCCGGGCCGCGCGGCCCAAGAAGACCGCCTGCTTCAGCTCCAGCGCGGCTTACCCCGTCAAGCTGCAGCGGCCCGATCATTACGTGCTTCTCAAGGAAGACATGATCTCCTTCGAGAGCGATCTGGGCATGCCCGACATGAGCTACGGCTGGGCCAAGCTCACTTGCGAGTACCTGGCCCGGCTGGCCCACGAGAAGCACGGCCTGAAGTCGATCTGCTACCGCCCCTTCTCCGGCTATGGTGAAGACCAGGACGACGCCTATCCCTTTCCCAGCATCTGCAAGCGGGTGCTGGCCCACCGCGGGGCCAAAGCCATCCAGGTGTGGGGCAGCGGCACGCAGATGCGCGATTTCATCCACATCGAAGACTGCATCACCGGCGTCCTGGTCACGATGGACCAGATCGACGACGGCGGAGCCCTCAATCTATCCACCGGCATCTTCAGCAGTTTCATCGAATTCGCACGATTGGCCGCCGAACTGGCCGGCTATCGTCCGGAAGTGACGGGCATGTCCGACAAGCCGGCCGGCGTGCACGCCCGCGGCGGCGACACGAGCAAGCAGAAGCAATTGGGCTTCCAATACCAGATGGGTTTCCGCGAGGGAATCCGGCGGGCGCTGGATTATTACACACGCTGATCGGCAGGACCGGCGCAAAGCCCGGTTTTCGGGAGGAACTCCATGCGCGGGATTGCGAAAACAAGAGCCCCGACAAGTACCGCGGTTTCTGATTCCTGGCAGCGGCTATCGGTGGGCGCTCTGGCCCTCGTGCCCGTGCTCTTCTACCTGTTCATGGTCCTGCGTTTCTGGGGCATGCTGCAAGACGACTCCTACATTGGATTCCGTTACGTAGACAATCTGCTTCGCGGAAACGGCCTGGTATTCAACCCGGGTGAGCGCGTCGAGGCTTTTTCTTCCCCACTGTGGCTGTTGCTTACGGCACTGCTTTCGCCCCTCCTGAGCCGCCCCACGGCGGCCAAGGTGCTGGGGGTTTCCAGCGGTTTGGCCACGGGCCTGGTGATCTTCCTTTGGATTCGGCAGTTGGCGGCCCGCCAGGGCTTTAGCGCCCGTCAGTGCCGCTTGGCCGCGGCCATGTCGCTGGGATTCTTCTTCTGCGACTTCGGCGTGGTCTACTACTCGATATCCGGGCTGGAGACCATTTTGTGCGGCCTGCTGGCCACGCTCAGCGCCATTGCGGTGTACGAGGAGCTGCGGACGCGCAAGGTCCGCTATTCGTGGCTCTTTCTCGGATTGAACGTGTGGACTCGACCGGAAGCCATCCTGCTTTGCCTGCTGGCCGTGGCCGTAATGGCCGTGGCCGGAGTCGATCGCCGGCAACTTGCGCGTCTGATCGTTCTGACGGCACTCTTCGTCGTGCCGCTGTATGTCTGCCGGCGGATGATTTACGGACAGTGGCAGACCAACACCTATGCCGCCAAAGTGCACTTCGGGGTTGACTCGCTCAAGCTCGCCGCTGACTACCTCTTGCCTTGCCTGTATCATTATGGAAAGCCCGTGGTACTGATCTTTTGGATTCTGGGCCTTCGCGTGGGTTTGCGGCGATGGGGCGCGGCGGGGGTTGCCGCTTTGACGCTCCCCCTGGTCGTTGTGCTGGCCTTGGTTGTTCTGGCCGGCGGCGACTGGATGGGCTATCTGCGGTTCTTGGTGCCGGCCTTCGGATCGGTCGCCATTTTCGCCGGGTTGGGGGCCGCTTCTGTAGTCGGAAACCGGCGTTTTGACCTGTTCCAGGCGGTGTTCCCGGGATGCGTCCTCGTGCTGCTTCTGGCAGCGGCTACGCTGAGCGCACGCAAAATGGCCGAGGAAGAAGGCGCACCCGTTTTCAGCGGCCCCTCGGCCCTATGGAAGGGCGGGCACGATTCGCGATCGCAAACCGTGATTGCCGACTGGGTCCGGGAGCACGTGGCCCGGCATCAGTGGGTCGCCTACGGTGACATGGGAATCGTGCCTTACTTGAATCCGGAAATCAATTTCATCGACTATCACGGCTTGATCACCCCGGAGGTCAGTCACCTCAAGAATGTCAAGCGGAATGTCACCGGCGTGTGGGACGACGAGAGCGACGCGAACAACCCGGTGGGCCAATTGCTGTTGAAGAAGAGGCCGGAGTACATCCTCACCATGCTGAGAGCCAAGGGCCGCTTCCCCATCGGATCGCGCGCTTTCAGCGGCGCCTACGAAACCGTCGATGCGATCAGCCTGGAAGCATCCGGAAATGATCCCTCGTTGTGCATCTACGCCTTCAAGCGCATCGACCGCTAACGATCGGCGAACCAATTAGGAACCGGGAAAGAACAAGTGTGACAATTGGGTGGCACGCCCTGAGGAACGAAGGGCGTGGACGGCCCATAAACCACGCCCTTCGCTCCGCTCAGGGACGTGCCACCCGTTGGACCGCACTTGAGGAGCGGTTCACTTCGATGGCTTGGCTGGCGGCGACGTGCGGTTCTCGTACCAGGCGAGCTGGTTCTTACGGCCCCCGATGACCACCAGGTCCGGCTTGCCGTCGCCGTTGATATCGGCAACCACGGCGCCCTCGGCGGGCATGCCGGGATCGAGATCGTAGCTTTTGAAGTGGCGGCCCGTGGCGTCGGTGGCCTTGTACAGCCGCAGCCCGCCCCCGCCGGCCCGCCAGCCGGCGACGATCTCGTCCTGGCCGTCGCCGTCGAAATCGG
Source organism: Thermoguttaceae bacterium (assembly GCA_049515555.1). Lineage (GTDB taxonomy): Bacteria > Planctomycetota > Planctomycetia > Pirellulales > Thermoguttaceae > JBEKTY01. The sequence goes on along the minus strand of JBEKTY010000049.1, from coordinate 11,720 downwards.
CCGTGACCAGGGCGTGGCCCTCCTGGAGCGTGTCGTCGAGCACGTGCCGCTGCCACAGCCCCGCGCCTTCCGGCGGCGAGTATACCACCACCTGGTGGCCGTGCCAGGGCTCGATCGCGGCCAGCATCAGCCGGCCCTTGGCCAGTCGCAGCGGGGCCACTTCGCTGCTGCCGCGGGCGGCGCCCGGCTGGTCGTCCAGCGGCGGCGCGCCGGCGGCCAGTCGCACCTTCCGCCACCGCGCCTCGGGGCCCTGACCCTTGAAGTCGAAGCGGTGGATGCCCTCGAAGCTGGCGGTCAGGATCTCGTCGCGGCCGTCGCCGTCCAGATCGCCCACGTAGATGCCGTGCAACACGGTCAGCGACTCGTCGATCTTCCAGACTTCCCATGGCCGGTCGGGTTGCCGCGGCGGGCGAAAGGCCCACAGGTGGGACGGCCGCGGGGCCTGCGGGCCCTGGGAGCCGGGGCCGAAGATCGGGGCGTGCACCAGCACCGGCCGCCCGCTGCCGTCCAGATCGCCCCAACGCAGCCGATGGACCACCGGGTCGGCGGCGATGGGCTGTCGCAGCCAGAGCTCGCCGGCCTTGGCCGGCGGCCGCAGGAGTTGGATCTCGCCGCCCCGGCTCGACTCGCTGAAATAGAAGCCGCTGGCCAGGGCGATCACGGGGTGGCCGCGGCCCTCCAGATCACGCACGGCCAGGTCGATGTTCTTGGCGCTCCGCGCGATCGGGTGCCGCTGCCAGGCAGGATTCTCATACCAGTCGACGCGGTCGGCGTCGGTCGATAGCGCGAGCACGTCCGGACGGCCGTCGCCATTGAGGTCGGCCACGGCCACCTGGTAGCCGGCGGGGAAGGCGGCGATCAGGTGTTTCTCGAAGCGGGGCGGCTCGGCACCCAATAGAGTCGGCATAACGCACACGATCAGCCCGTGGATGAACATGGTGTTGATGGCTCCATTAACGAAACAACAGCGGCAGGAACCGGGCCAGATAGCCGCGCCACACGCCCCACGCGTGAGAGCCTTCGGTTTCCTGGTAGGTGTGGCGGATCTTCAGCTCGTCCAGGGCCTTGACGAATTCCCGGTTCCGCGCCAGCAGAAAGTCGTCCTTGCCGACGCCGATCCAGAGGAGCTTCAGCTTCTGATTGGCCGCGGCGGGATCGCCGCGCAGCGGGGCCAAGACCGAATCATCGCCCGACACGGCGGCACTGAAGGCCCCGACCCAGGCGAACTGATCGAGATGCCCCAGCCCGACGCCGATCGACTGGCCGCCGCCCATCGACAGTCCGACGATCGCCCGGTGCTGGGCGTCGGCCGCCGCGCGGTAGTTGGTCTCGACCAGCGGCAACACGCTTTGGAGCAGGTCTTTCTCGAAGAGTTCCCGCCCGCGACTGCGGCTGCCCGCTTCCCGCTCCCGGGAGCGGTCGGCAACGTGGCCGTCGGGCATGACGATGAGCATGGGCACGGCCCGCCCATCGGCCAGCAGATTGTCGGCGATCACACCGGCCCGGCCGAGCAGCATCCAGTGCGAGTCATTGTCGCCCGAGCCGTGCAGCAAGTACAGCACCGGATAGCGTTTGGAGGTATCCTGCGGGTAGCCCGGCGGCGCATAGACGTGCACCCGGCGGCGGGCGCCAGAGACCTTCGAGGTGTACCAGTGGATGGTGACCGTGCCATGCGGCACGTCGCGCCACTCGTCGCTGCGGGGATGCCCGGGCGGCCCGGGCACCTCGACGTATCCCCGCGAGCCTTGGCGGTTGCCGAAGACGTTGGGGCTGGCCGGATCGGTGATTCGCAGGCCGTCTACGTCGAACTGGCAGTCGTAGATGCCCGGCGGGACCGGCCCCACGGTCAGGCTCCACAGGCCGCCCGCGTCCTTGGTCATCGGTTGCGTGCCGACCGCTTCGCAGATCACGGCGACCTTCTCGGCCTTGGGCGCCCGCAGGCGAAAGGTGATCTGACCATCCGCATGCACTTCCGGCGAGACGAAGGAACCGCCGGGCTTCGGTGCCGCCGCTTCCTTTTTCTCCGGGGGGGCCGACTGGGCCGTCCAGGTCGACAGTAGGATTAAGATTGTGACAAGTGCTCCCGCTACGGACCCGGCGCGGCTGTTGTGCATGGTGCTCTCCCCTTGCATGGTACACGTGAGCGGTTGTGCCCTGGTGGGCGTATCGGCTGAAGTCGCATTATCCGCCGCGCCTGCGGCCAGTGCAAGGTGCAGCGTCCGGGGCGTTGGGTGCCACTGCTGGCTTGCCCAGCAGTGCTGCTCACACTGCTGTGGGAAGAAAGGGGTCAGAACTATTTGCGCCCCCTCGGTCGCTCGATGGAAAATAGTCCCGCCCCTGTCGGCTCCAATTGTGGTCGGCACACGCCGTGGGCCGTCCGCACGTTACGGCACACGGCGTGTGCCTGCTACATTGGTCTTTGGCCCGGCGAGCACGACGCGCAGGTCGCAGACGTTGGTGTGCGTGGGGCCGGTAACGAGCAGTCCGCCCAGCGGGGCGAAGAAATGGTAGGCGTCGTTGCGGGCCAGGAAGTCGGCCGGGTCGAGGCCGCGGCGGCGGGCGGCGGAGAGCAGCTCGGCGTCGAGCACGGCCCCGGCGGCGTCGGTCGGGCCGTCTTCGCCGTCGGTGCCGCCGGATAAGAGGGCGATGCCCGCCGCGCCGTCGCCGGCCAGAGCTTCCAGCGCCGCCAGGACCAACTGCTGGTTGCGTCCGCCCAGGCCGCGGCGGGCGGGCTCGACCAGGCGGACCACCGGCTCGCCGCCGCTCACCGTGCAATCGGGTCCCTCGCCGGCACGCATCGCCAGGGCGGCGGCGGCCAGGCGGCGGCCAACCTCTTCGGCCGAGCCCTCGGACCGCTCCGCGGACTCGGTCGCGGGGTTATAGCCCCGCCGCCGCGCCTCCTGGCCCGCCGCCTCGACCGCGGTGGCGTTGTTGCCGATGACCAGGTTCGTTACCCGGCATTGGGGCGGCGGCAAGGGATTGCGGCGGGCCTGCAAATGGTCCAGCACGCGGGTCGAGATGCCCGCCTGGAAGGCCGAGAACCGCCGCAGCACCTCCAGGGCGGCGTCCGGCGGGGTGGGGTCCTCGACCGTCGGCCCGGAGGCGATCAGGCCCAGCGGATCGCCCAGCACGTCGGAGATCACCAGGGCCACGAGCCGGCCGGCGCGGCAGGCGCGGGCCAGCCCGCCACCCTTGATCCGGCTGAGCGCCTTGCGGACCGCGTTGAGTTCCTCGATCGTGGCCCCGGCGGCGCTCAGGTGGCGGGTCACGGCCAGCTTGTCGGCCAGCGTGATACCATCGGCGGGGGCCGGCAGCAGGGCCGACCCGCCGCCGGAGATCAGGCACAGGCACAGGTCCTGGACCTGGAGCGATTGGACCAGGCGGAGGATCTCCAGGCTGCCCGCCGCGCCGGCGGGCGTGGGCTCGTTGACCCCGGCGGGTCGGGCCGGGTGGAGGTGGATGCGCTCCAGGGGTCGCACGCAATCGGCCGGCACGTTGACCCAGCCGGTGAGCTGTTTTTCCTGCATCAGGCGTGGGCCGAGCAGGTCTTCGACGGCGGCGGCCATGCCGGCGCCGGCCTTGCCCGCCCCCACCACGGCGATCCGGCCGATCGAGCCCAGCGGCAGCCGCTCGGCGCCGACCGCCAGCGTGGCACCCTCGACCCGCAGCGCCCGGCGGACCAACCGCTCGGAGCGGACCGCCTCGAGTCCGGCATGCCAGATGGCCAGGGCGTCGCTGCGAAGCATTGTGGGTTTTATTGCACGACGGCCAGGATCTCGTCCTCGCTCATGATGAGGAACTCTTCGCCGTTGACGATGATCTCGGCGCCGGCGTATTGCTGGAACAGGACGCGATCGCCCTCGCGGACCTGCTGGACGGCCCGAGTGCCATCGGACATCAAGCGGCCGTCGCCGACCGACAGCACGCGTCCTTGGCGGGCTTTCTCTTGGGCCGTATCAGGCAGCACAATCCCGCCGGCGGTTAGGCCTTCGGCCGGCAGCCGCTTGACCACCACCTTCTCGGACAGGGGCACCACCTTCATATTCGATCCGCTCCCCAAAAAAGTACCGGGTCTGTTGGTTCCGTAAACCGCTTATTGTAGACTAAAGAGGGTATTTTTCCATGGGCGGGTGCGGCCCACAAGATCATGCCGCCCGACTTTCGGGTGGTGATATAAAGCACGAACCAGTTGGGATTGGGGGGCCAGTGATCACTCTGTTTACGGGTGTCTTGGTCTGGCTGGCCGCGGCCACGCTGGGCGCCAGCCCGGCGATGGCGGCCGGACGTGCCGGGCGGGGCCCCGCGACGATCGAGCAGGACGTCCATTCGGACTACTCGCACATCCGTATAAAGCGGCAGGGAAACCTGCGGTCGATGATCTTCGTCCGCGACAGCGGCGAAGAGGCCGTCGAGACCGTGCTGAACCTGAAGAAACCCTATGAACTGGTCACCCCGTACTGCCGCGCGATGTTCGCCAGCTATCTGCTGCGGCCAAAGCAGCAACAGGTGTTGATCGTGGGACTGGGCGGCGGGGCCATGATCCACTTCTACCAGCACTACGATCCGGAGGTGAAAGTGGATGCGGTGGAGATCGACCCGAAGGTGGTCGAGCTGGCCGATCGGTATTTCGAGACCCGCGCCGGGGGGAACACGCGGATCATCACCGACGACGCTTTCCATTATTTCGAGACCAACGCGACCCGCTACGACGTGATCTACCTGGACGCCTTCTTGAAGCCGTCGGCGAAGACCGATCAAACGGGCGTGCCCTTGCGGCTGAAGACCATCGAGTTCTACAAGGGTTTGCGGGAGAAGCTTGTGCCGGGGGGGATCGTGGTCATAAACTTCAACGTGCACCCCGGGGTGAACGCCGACATCGAGACGGTCCGCGGGACAATGGCCCAGCTTTACGTGTTTAATGCCCTGGGCGTGAATAACATCGTGGTCTGTGTGCCGGCCGGGCCGCGTCAGACGGCGGCGGTGCTGCGCGATCGGGCCCGCGAACTGGACCGCCGCTTCAAGGCGACTTTTTCGTTCCAGGAGATCCTCAACGGCATGGGCCGATAGGTAATCACGGCAAGCAAAGGGTGGAAGCCATGGCAGAGCAGTGGAGTCGTGAGCCGCCGCAGCCCACGGGCCCGGGCGGCTCGGCCAACGACTGGCAAGGCGAAATCCCGGTGCGTGAGGAGCCGCCGCCGGCATCGGCGGAACCGCGGGGCGAAGGCCCCGCGGGCGGGTCGCCCGGCCCCCCCTGGTTCCTGGCCCACTCCGACGGCCGGCGCGAGGGGCCGATGACACTCGAGGCCCTGCGGCAGCGGGCAGCCGCGGGCGGGATCGCCCACGCCGATCTGCTGTGGCGGGAGGGAATGCCCGTCTGGATCCCCGCCCGGGAACTGCCCGAAATGCTCGGCCGGCCGGGCGGTAAAGGGCCGCCGCCGCTGCCGCTCGGTCAGATCACGCTGTGGGACCGCTGTTCGGCCGCCTGGCCGCCCATCGAAGCCATGCTGGCCACGCCCAAGTTCTTCCGCCGCGTGGGCCGGATCTGCGGCCTGGCGGCCGTACCCCTGCTGCTCGTTTCAGTGCTGACCATCTATTGGCAACGGGAATCGCTCGCCTGGGCCCTGCTGCTGGGCCTGGCCTTCTTCGTCGGCGAGGCCGCCGGGGCCGTGCTGGACCGCCTGGACGAGACTGAATCGCGGCTGCCGGAAGATGAGCAGGCGGACCAGCCGCCGCGGGACGCAACGGGCAAGCTGCGGTAGGGTCGGTCAACAGCCCTCACCCTAACCCTCTCCCGGAGGGAGAGGGGACCTCAATTGTTAAATTTGCCGGGTGCCACTGCCGGGTGCCACTGCTGGCTTGTCCAGCAGTGACTCTCACACTGCTGGACAAGCCAGCAGGGGCACCCGGCGAGCCCCGCCAACCCTAATCGGCGGCCGCGTAGCGCTCGGCGTACTCCAGCGCCCACAGATCGATCGTCTCGACCATCGAAGTCAGTTCCAGCTCGACCAGCCGCTGGTAGTGCGTGCGGCTGAACAGCTCGCGGTTGCACACGGTAGCCTTGGCCGCCAACTCGATGATCAAAGCCGCGGAGACGGGGGCAATCACCATTTCCAGGCGGCTGAAAAAGGTCCGCCGGCGATCGGCCCCCTGGAGGCGAAGGTCTTCGCGGCTGACCGCCGCCCCCCAGCCCCGGCCATCGACGATCGTCTCGAAGCGGAAACCGGGAAAGCGGTCGGCCAACTGCCGCAGGCACTGCTCGATATGCTCGGAGAGCGTCAGTCGGGCCTGGGTGTGAAGGCGATGCAATTCCTTCTCGGACCAGGCGCGATCGGCCTGGGCCCGGGCCTGGCCCGTCCGCTGGCCCCGCTCAATCGCTCGTTCGAGCCGTTGTTGAAAGTCTGTCATCAAGGCGACGAGTCTGCGGGGGGCGACTGGCCGGCGGCCGGTTCCGCCGAAGGCGCTCTTGGAGCCGACGGGGCGGCGGCCGGTTCGGGTGGCTCTGGCGTCTCGCCAGTGCTCGGCACAGGCACTGGCGACACGCCAGTGGCACCCGACGTTTCTGCCGGCGATTCGGGGGCCGGGGCCGCAGCGGCTGCTTCGGGCGGCGGGGGCCCGGGGGCCGGCTCGGGCACGACCTGCTTCGCCTCGAAGAACTGCATCAAATCGCCGAACGTCCGCAGCGGTTCCTTGCCGGCCTTCATTTCCTCGGTAATGGGGATGATCGGCTTGGGCCGCGGTTTCGGCGGGGGCGGCCGGTCGCGGGGCGGCCCGTACGGTTTCGGCCGGCCTGCGGGCGGACCACGGCGGCCCCGGTCGCCCTGGGCCGGCCGGCCACCCTGCGGCGGCCGGTCGCCTTGGGCCGGTCGGCCACCCTGCGGCGGCCGGTCGCCTTGGGCCGGCCGGCCTTCCTGGGCCGGTTGCCCGTCGTGGGCCGGCCGGCCTTGCTGGTAGCCGCGGCCGCCGCGGCGGGGGCCACGGCCGGCCGGCGGGCCAGATGCCGCCGGCGGGCGATCCTGCGTGCCGGCCTGCCCGGCTTGTCCGGCCGCGGCGGCAGGACCGCTGCCGGCCGGGCGACGCGGCCGCTCCGACCCGGGCCGGACCATCGTCAGCGACACCCGCCGCCGCTCTCGGTCCACCTCGACCACCCAGACCTTCACGATGTCGCCGACGGCCGCCACCTCGTGCGGATCGCGAATGAAGCGGTCGGCCATGCGGCTAACGTGCACCAGGCCGCTATCGTGCATGCCGATGTCCACGAAGCAGCCGAAATCGACGACGTTGAGCACGGTGCCGGTGAGTTCCATGCCCACCGTCAGGTCTTCGATCTTGAGGATGCCCTGTTTGAACATGGGGGGGGGCAAGTCTTCGCGGGGATCGCGTCCGGGGCGGGCCAACTGCGCCAGGATGTCTCTGAGCGTCAGCTCGCCGGAGCCCAGTTCCTTGGCCAGGCCCCCCAGATCGACCCCCGCTACCCGCTCGGCCAGTGCCGTGAGCGATTCCTTCTCGGTCAGATCGCCGGGCTGGGCGCTCAGCCGCTGGAGGATCTGCCCGGCGACGGGGTAGCTTTCCGGATGGATCCAGGTGGCGTCCAGCGGATTGTCGCCGCCGGCGATCTTGAGGAAGCCGGCGGCCTGGACGAAGGTCGCCTCGCCGAAGCCGGGCACGTCGCGGAGCTGCTGGCGGTTGCGCAAGGGGCCGTGCTGGCGGCGATGCTCGTAGACCCGCCGGGCGGTCAACTGGTTCAGGCCCGAGACGTAGCGCAGCAGGGCCGGGCTGGCCGTGTTCACGTCTACGCCCACGTAGTTCACGCACGACTCGACCACCTCGTCCAACGAAGCCTGGAGATGCTTGGCCTTCACGTCGTGCTGGTACAGGCCGACGCCGATATTGGCCGGCTCGATCTTGACCAGCTCGCTGAGCGGGTCCAGCAGGCGACGGCCGATGGAGATCGCCCCGCGGAGCGTGGCGTCGTACTGCGGGAACTCCTCGCGGCCGAGCTGGCTGGTCGAGTACACGCTGGCGCCGGCCTCGTTGACGATCACGTAGGCCACGCCCTGCCCCTGCAGTTCGCCGGTGAGCAGCTCGGCGAAGAAATCTTCGGTCTGGCGGCAGGCGGTGCCGTTGCCGATGGCCACCACGGTGAGCTCGAATTTCCGCAGCAGGTCGAGCGATTTTTGGCGGGCTTCCTGCTTCTGGGCGGGCTTGCCGACCAGGTAGATCACGTCGTGGCCCAGCACGTTGCCGAACTGGTCCAGGGCGGCCAGCTTGCAGCCGCTGCGGAAGCCGGGATCGACGGCCAGAACGCGCCGCTGATGGACCGGCGGCTGGAGCAGCAGGTTGCGGAGATTGCGTGCGAACACGCCCACGGCGTGCAATTCAGCCCGATCGGTCAGCTCGCGGCGGGCCTCGCGTTCCAGGGCCGGCAAGATCAAGCGGGCCAGGGCGTCGCGGGCACAGCCGCGGAGATATTCGGCGTGCGGATGGCCGGGCGGAATGAGCAGTTCCTCCAGGTCGGCGTGCATGGCCGCCAGGTCGGACTCGATCTTGACCCGCAGGACCCTGGCCCGCTCGCCCCGATTGATGGCCAGGATGCGATGCGGCGGGATGCGCTTGATCTCTTCGCCGTAGTTGAAGTAGTCGCGAAAGGCCTTGATCCGCCGCTCGTCGTCCTTCTTCTTCTTGAGTTCTTTCTTATTGAGCTTCTCGGTCCTGGCCCGGGCCTTGGCCGCTTGCGGCTTCGCGGGCGGGGGACTGTCCCGATTTTCGTCCGACGAAAATGGGACTGTCCCCTTCAGGGCGGAAGGCGGAGGGGTTAAGGATGAAGGATGAGGGATGAGGGATGAAGGCGCATCCGGGGCGGGCGGCGTTTCAGCCGTCGGCTCGGCCGGTGCTGATTCGGCGGCGGCCGGGGGTTGATCGGCCGAACTCGGTTCGGTGGGCGAAGCCGCAAGCGGCGGGGTTGGCGCGGGCAAGTCGGCCGGGGGCGGGTCCGAGTCGGCCGGTGGTGATTGCGGCGCGGTCGGTAGGGGTTCGGCGGCGGCCGGTGGTTGATCGGCCGAACTCGGTTCCGGGTCGGCCGAACTCGGTTCCGGGTCGGCCGGGGGTGGTTCCGGATCGGCCGGGGGCGACTGGAGGGCGGGGGCCGCTTCCGGGTGTGAAGCGGCACCGGGCGGGGTGGGCGCGGGCGGCGAACCCGGCGGGCCTGCCACCGCCGGCTCGCCGCCAATCTGTGTGGTCACGATCCGGCCGGTGCGATGGAGGATCTCGCGGAGCCGCTGCCGCAGATCGGCCCGCTCGCTGAACTGCTCGGCCAGGATGTGGCCCGCCCCCAGCAGTGCGTCGGCGGCCGAGGCGACCTGGCGGTCGACGCTGACGAACTGGGCGGCCCGGGCGTCGAGGTCGGCACAGGCCGGGGCCGCGGCCAGGATCTCGGCCGCCAATTCTTCCAGGCCCCGGACGCGGGCCAGCGTGGCTAGCGTCTGCTTCTTGGGCTTGAAGGGAAGATAAAGGTCTTCCAGCCGCTTGGTCGTGGTGGCGGCAAGGATCTGCTTGGCCAGGATGTCGGTCAGTTTTCCTTGGGCTTCGATCGAGCGGAGGATCGTGCTCTTCCGGTCGGCCAGGAGGCGCAGCTTGGTGAGCCTGGCCTGGATCTCGCGGATCTGCTCTTCGTCCAGCCCGCCCGTTTGGTCCTTTCGATAGCGGGTGATGAAGGGGACCGTGTTTCCGTCGTCGAGGAGCTCGACTACCGCCTGGACCTGGCGGAGCGAGAAATCCAGGCCGCGCGCGACGTGCCGCAAGTCGATCGTTACGCTACTGGCCATAACAGATGGTCGCGTGGGGAGGGGGCGGCTGCGGGGTACTTCGGTCCTTGGCTGGCAAAAACGTTATTTTCCTTCAAAAAGATCAAACCCGCAAGACGCCCCCTGCCGATACAGAAGGCTAAGAGGGCGGGCAGCCGCACCGCGCGCGTCGGAAAGGCCCCTGTTTGGGGGCCCGGCGGCCAACAAGGAAGTGACCAGTCCAGGAAGGAGCCCTGCCATGCGTCCCAGTCATCTTCGCGTATATAACGGTCCCCAGGAAGAGTCGCCCGCCGTCAACCTCGCCGAGGGCAAGGATCGAACCGACAGCGTGGCGGTTCCGCTGATGGAAGTCCTGCCGCTGCTGGCCGACGCGGTCCGGTCGGAGCGGACGTGGCTGCGGGATTTTGCCGACGAGGAAGTAACGATCTCGATGGACCTGTACGAAGTCCTGTTGGCCTACCAGCATTATCGCCGCCCCTCGGCCTGAAGACGCCTTTTTTGCCGTGCGCGCACCTTGCGGTGCGGCAACCGAAGTCTGACACGATCAACCCGGCGTTGCGGCCGGGTTATTCTTTGCGCGTGGGCGATATAATAGAATGGTCTGGCGTTCACGGTATGGAAAGTAGCAGGCACACGGAGTGTGCCTGCTGCCTTGGCGCGGGAGCAATTGTGAAAAGCAACGAGGCTTCTCATTCGTCGCCGCCTGGAGGAGATCGGCAGCGGCCGGCTGGCGCGGCCGGCTCGTCGGCTGGTGCAGGCCAGGCAGCGGCCGGCGAGCAGCCGGTGCCACGCGGCCGTCCGGGGATCGAGCGGCCGGGCCTCCAGGGCACGCCGCAGCCGATTGCCGCCCTGATCGAGCGGATCAAGGAATCGGCCGACAAGCTGGCCAAGGACCGGACCAGTCGCGGCGACCTGAAGATTCTCAGCCGGACGCTGCAAGAGTTGCGATATGCCTTCAAGGTGTTTGCGCCGTATCGCAGTTACCGCAAGGTGACGATGTTCGGCTCGGCCCGCACGCTCCCGCACCAGCCGGCCTACCAACAGGCGGTGGAGTTCGGCCGGCGGATGGTGGCCCAGCGGTGGATGGTGGTGACCGGGGCGGCCAGCGGGATCATGGAGGCCGGGCACGTGGGGGCCGGCCGCCAGCACTCGCTGGGACTGAACATCCTGCTGCCCTTCGAGCAGGCGGCCAACCGCATCATCGCCGCCGATCCCAAGCTCGTGCATATGAAGTACTTCTTCACCCGCAAACTCATGTTCGTCAAGGAAAGCGACGCCATCTGCCTGTTGCCGGGCGGCTTCGGCACGCTGGACGAGGGCTTGGAAGTGCTGACCCTGCTGCAAACCGGCAAGCGGGACATGATTCCGATCGTGTGGCTGGACGAGCCGGGCGGCCGGTACTGGAGCGCCTTGGAGGGTTTCATTCGCGAGCACATGCTGGGCGGGGGGATGATCAACGCCGACGACCTGTGCCTGTACCGGCGGACCGACCGCGTGGAGCAGGCGGTCGAGGAGATCCTGGGCTTCTTCCGCGTGTATCACAGCATGCGTTACGTGCACGGCAAGCTGGTGCTGCGGCTCACTCGCGCCCCCGGCGACGAGCTGCTGGCCGAGCTCAACGCCCGCTTCGCCGACATTGTTGCCGAAGGGCGGCTGGAGCGGAGCGGCCCGCTGCCGGAGGAGAAGGACGAGCCGGGGCTGGCCAATCTGCCGCGGCTGGTGTTCCAGTTCGACCGCTGCAATTACGGCCGGCTGCGGCAGTTGATCGACGTGCTGAATAGGAGTTAGAAGTTAGGAGTGGACTTTTGCAAATTGGGATGGGGACGACACAAGTGGTCCCCCTCTCCCTCCGGGAGAGGGCCGGGGTGAGGGGAACCTGCGTTGGTCACGAAAAATGGAAAAGCAGCATCCTCACCCATT
>JBEKTY010000048.1:0-45964 GCA_049515555.1 Thermoguttaceae bacterium | reverse complement strand
GCGAACATCAACAGCCCCTGTTCGTGCCGGGTGTCTGCGGGGCCCGACCATAAGCGACGGAAAAGCGAGCCTCCCGTCCGTGGCGTTTCTTGTGCGGCGGGGAGATTCGTAAGGCGGAGAGCCAGAACGTGCTCGCCATAGGCGATATTCGGTCGGCCTGAAGTCAGTGGTGAACCGTCCAAGAACACCTGCTGGTCGCCTTTGGCGAACAACCAGAACACGACAGGCATCCCGTAATGCGGATTCCGCCATCGAAGCACGACGCCCCCGCAGCCGGCAGGAACTTCGCAATGCCCGTGCTCTTCCAAGACCAGTTGGGCCGACTGTTTGGAGTAACGCGGTCCCTCGTTCACTCGCAGTTCACGAGCACACATGTGGAGGACTCCGATAGTAAAGCAGCGACCGCCGTGTGGCAGTCGCATATTGGAACAGTATTGTCGGGGACAATCGGAATTTGTCGTGTTGCAAGTCAATGTAGCGATTGCCCCCCCGATGGTCAACCACCGCGGGCCCTAGACAAGGCAAAGTGACACCGACTTGGGGCGGCTGACCTTCTTCGCCTGCTGTCACGGATTCAGCCCCAGCGCCTCTGCGACCACGGCATCGACCACGGGCTTGCCGTGGACCATCTTGCGATTGAGTCCGAAGCCCTCGTCCCAACCCCACACCGCCCAGCCGATCCGGTTCTCGGCGAGCACCTCGCCGAAATCGCGGAACCATCGGGAACGGTCTTCCGGCTTGCTGCGCACAGGGAACACGCCGAACTCGCCGCAGTAGAGCGGCACATGGTTCTTCGTGCCCCACTCAATCCCCTGGCGGAACCGGGCGGCGAGCTTCTCCTTGTTCCAACGCTCCTTGCCGTACCACTCGACCATTCGTTTCGAGTCCGGCTTGGATTCCAATGCCGCCAGGAGAGGTTTCACCGCCTCTGGGCTCGATGGGTAGGGAACTCCGTGCAACGGCCTGACGGCAGGGGTAGTCCAGGTCGCGCCCTGGTGCGTGAAGGTGAACGGATCGTAGCAGTGGAAGGAATAGATGACGTTCCTGTCCGGCAGGAGCTTGAGTTTCTTCAGTCCGTCGATTCCGCCCCAGTTCGGGCCGGACGTGATGATCGTGTGCCGGGGTGCGCTGGCCCGGATGGCGGCAGCCAAACGGGCGTTGAGCGTGTTCCACTCCTCCGCGCGGCGGTCGAAGACCGGTTCGTTGACCGTTTCCAAGACGGTAACCTCGGGGTCGAAGCGGGAGAGCCGTCCGGCCAGCAAGCCCCAGAAGCGGACGAATGCCTCCTGCCACTTCGGATCGAGTTCGTCACGGCGGTTTTCATTGTGGATGTCAACCACGACCAGCAGCCCGGCGCGGTGGAACCGCTCGACGGCGGCTTCCAGTTGCTTGCCACGTTCCTCGATGATCTCGCCCGAGGTCGGGTTCATGATCACGCGGGGTGCAACGCAAAGGCGGACGTGTTTGAGCCCGATGTGAGCCATGTAGTCCGCCTCGGCAGCGGAAATGTAGCTGGTGAAGTGTTCTGCCGAGTCGCTCCGGGGAAAACGGAACCACTGGCAAACATTGGCACCCGTGGCCAGGCGATCCGTTCGGCTGCGGGGCACTTCGCTCGTGCCTTCGGCGGCGGCAAAGGCGGGTGCAACCGCCAGGCTGCCGGCAGCAATACCGGTCAATCGCAGGAAGTCGCGTCGGGCGATCGGGGACGGGGTGGTCATGGGGTATGTCCTTTGGGTTCTTGACGCTGCGGCTGAACAGGATAAGCCGGGACAGAAACGGTCATTGGTTCCCAGGTAATGGGCGTAGCCCCTATCCATAATCCCGTGTTCGTTGAGAGTCAAGGGCGTACGAGGTTCGATGCGTATAATGTCGTCGATGCTCATAGATTGCACCCAGTCCCACTACCATTGTAGGACTTCGTTCCCAGTGGTAGGCTAGAAATTCCCGGGGGGCGATTGGCATGGCCTGATCCGGCAACAAAACTCAGTCTTGTCAGGTCACCGCCGTGGGATCCCGGTGGCCATGACAAAGGAAACGGACCTTGTCAGTCGCAACGAGGTTCACATGAAACTGGCAAAGCTTGCCATCTTGTTTGTCGCTGTCCTGTTCCTCACGGCGTTCGGCAGGGCGGCTGGGCCAGTCCAACACCCCAACCTGCTGCTCAATCGGGAAGAGATTGCGCGGGTTAAGGCGAAGATCCAGCAGCACGAATGGGCGGCTCGCCTCTTCGCGAAGGTCAAAGAGGTGGCCGACAGCAACGGCAATAATCAATGGGGGTACAATGCCCGCGAGCCAGCCCTTTGCTATGTCCTCACCGCAGAGCGATCCTACGCGGATCGGGTGCGCACTCAGTTGCTCAACCAGGCGCGCAGCGAAGTGCCCAAGTTCGAGAAGCGTGATCCGAACGGCGACCCCTTCTACGGCTTCAACATCTGGCAGGGACAGTGGGACGCCTATGCCTGGGCGTATGACCTCACCTACGACACCTTCTCCAGTGAGGAACGCCAGTTGGTGGAACACTGGCTGCGCGACGCCTGCAAGGTCGTCATCGAGGATTACAAGCTCCTCGGGACGACGCCCAACCTGATGTTCGTGATGCACTTCAATGTCGGGATCGTCGCCTACTGCCTGGGGGATCGGGAACTCATCGACTGGGCGCTAAACGATCCGGGCAAGTACGGTCGACAATGCGGGGGCTTTTACCTGCGCATGGCCAAGGGCGCGGTTGTCGCCCGGGGCAAGCTTACGGCGGTCCGGGTGGGTGCGACGCCCGTTGGCGCGGCCACCACCCTCACCCTCAACGGTCAGCGGCAATCATGGCGCCGGCAGGGAGCCTTCGCGCAACTGGGCGAATTCGCGGGGCAACTTCCCGCGGCTGCGCCCATCACTGCTAAGGAGGATCCGGCCGAGCAGACGGCTTCGCTGCACTCCTATTTTCTGCCCGCGGAAGTACACCTGTCGGCCGTGAAGACCGGGGATGAGCGCGCGGTGGAGATGCACCTCCGCGCGGTGGGGCCGGGCAAGGTGCGGGGCGCGTTGCAGGTGTCGACACGGGATGGCGTGATCGTGACTCCGTCCCGGATCGAGATCGTGCCGCTCGATGAGGGGCAGGATCGCATCGTCCGCCTGAAGGTGCGGGCGGCGGAGAAGGCCGCCAAGGGCCTGTATCCCATCACGTTCGTGCCGGCCGCGGGGATGATCGGAGCTAATCCATAAGAATCGATGTCAGGATCGAGGCCCCTCGTGTGTTCAATAGATACGGACCGAATCGTGGCCTTGAAGCGGCAGAAATCGTGCAGGCACTCCTGGCGGCGCGGATGCGAATCTCCACGGCGGTGTGGCCGGCGGTGCGCGATGCCCAGGCGGCGGAGGACGGCTGTCAGGATATGCCGATCACGGCCCTGTCGGCCCACGCACATTTCGACCGGGAGCCGGCATACGCCCCAACGCCTGTGGGAACCCAACCCATGAGACACTCCATGCTTTTTGCCGTAATTTTGGCAGCCCTGACATGGGCGCCGGCCCAAGCCGACGCCGCTGGAACACAAGCCTCGGGCTCTCCTTTCGAGAGCAACCTCGATCCGGCCCCGCGCGGTCGCATCGACGAACTGGTTCTCGGCCGGTTGAAACAACTGGGCATCCCGCCGGCCAAGGTGTGTTCCGACGCAGTTTTCGTGCGCCGGGCCTACCTGGACGTGATCGGCACGCTGCCGACGGCCGACGAGGCGGTGCAGTTCCTGAACGATTCCGACCCCGACAAACGCCGCAAGCTGGTCGATCGCCTCCTGGAGCGCGACGAGTTCGCCGACTATCGGGCGATGAAGTGGTGCGACCTGCTGCGCGTCAAGTCGGAGTTCCCCATCAAGCTCTGGCCCAACGCAGTGCAGGCCTATCACCGCTGGATCCGCACGTGCATCAAGGAGAACCTGCCGTACGACCAACTCGTGCGCGAGATGCTCACCACCAGCGGCAGCAATTTCCGCTACCCCCAAGTGAACTTCTACCGGGCGGTGCAGAACCGCGAGCCGCAGGCCATTGCGCAGGCCGTGGCGCTGACGTTCATGGGTGTGCGGCCGGAAAGCTGGCCTAAGGAGCGCTGGTCGGGAATGGCGGCCTTCTTTTCGCAGATCGCCTACAAGCCCACCGTCGAATGGAAGGAAGAAATTGTCCTGTTCGACCTCGATAAGGCCCGCAGCCAGCAGGCGGTCAAGGCCCTCCAGTCGGCCGCGTTTCCCGACGGGTCGCCGGTCCGCCTCTCGCCAGGCGAGGACCCGCGCGAGGCGTTTGCCAACTGGCTGATTACGCCGAAGAATCCTTGGTTTACGCGTAACATCGTGAACCGCGTCTGGTTCTGGCTGCTGGGCCGCGGGATCATCCATCCGGCCGACGATATCCGTCCGAACAACCCGCCGGCTAATCCCGAGCTGCTGGCGTTCCTGGAGCAGGACTTCGTGGCGGCCCGATACGACATGAAGCATCTCTACCGCCTGATCCTGAACTCGGCGACCTATCAGCTTTCATTTGTCGCGAGGACCCAGGATCCCCGGGCGGAGGCGAATTTCGCCCAATATCCGCTCCGCCGGTTGGAGGCCGAGGTGCTGATCGACATCCTGTGCCAGATCACCGGCACGACGGAGCAGTATTCCAGCATCATCCCCGAACCTTACACCTTCATGCCCGCGAAGCAGCGGGCCGTGGCCCTGGCCGACGCCAGCATCACCAGCCCGTTTCTGGAGAAGTTCGGCCGCTCGTCGCGCGACACCGGGCTGGAGTCGGACCGCAACAATCGCCCCAGTGCGGCACAGCGGCTGCACCTGTTGAATTCCAGCCACGTGCGGCGGAAGATGGATATGGGCCCCAAGCTCCAAGCCTTGTTGCAATCGGGCCGCGGGACGCCGGAAACCGTCGCGCAGCTTTACCTCACGATTCTTTCGCGCATGCCGACCGACGACGAGTTGCAAATCGTGAAAAAGCACGTCCGAGATGAGGGGGAAGCTGCGCTGCGCAACCTCATTTGGGCGTTGATCAATAGTGCCGAGTTCTGCCATCAACACTAGAAACGGAAGGAGCGGTGGCAACATGAAGAACGAACGCGAACGCGTGAGTGCAGTCCCCCACTCACCCATCTCCCGGCGAGAAGCGATGTGCCGCGGCCTGGCCGGCGCGGCGGGGCTTCTGGTGGCCGGTAGTTCGACGCTCGCCGCGCGGGCCGCCGCTCAGCCTCCGAAGGCCAAGGCCAAGTCGGTGATCCAAATCTGGCTGGCCGGCGGTCCGCCGCACCTGGACACGTTCGATCCGAAACCGGCCGCGGGCAACGACTACTGTGGTCCGTTCAGCAACCCTATCGCGACCAACGCGGACGGCATCCGCATCGGCGAACTGCTCCCGCTGCTGGCGAAACAGGCCGACAAGTACTCGCTCATCCGCAGCATGACCCACGGCGACAGCGGCCATGAGACGGCGGCCTACCGGACGCAGACCGGCCGTCCGCCCGGCGACCGGCTGGTCTACCCGTGCGCCGGCGCCGTAGTCTCGCTTTTCAAAGGATATGAGGCCGGCTACAAGGGCCTGATCCCGCCCTACATCGTGCTCACCCAGTCGCAAGGGCGGTTCTCCGAAGCCGGCTTTCTGGGGCCGCGTTACATGCCGTTCGTCACCGGGGGCGACCCGGCCCAGCAACGGTTCATGGTGGAAGGCGTCGTTGCCGAGGGTATCAGCGACAAACAACAACAGAAGCGGCGCGACATGCTCCACGAACTCGACACCCTGGCCGCCGTTGCCAAAGGCAACCCGGCGATCGTGGCCTTCTATCGATCGGAGGAGCAGGCCTACGATATGATCCTGGGCGACGGCGCCAAGGCCTTCGACCTCTCCCAGGAGACGGCCGAGACGCGAGCCCGCTACGACGTGAGGCGGTCCCCCGTCTGGATCCAACGCACCCGCTTCTGCCAGAGCTGCCTGGTGGCGCGGCGCCTGGTCGAGCGCGGCATCCCCTACATCACGATCAACTGGGGCGGCTGGGACACGCATACGGACAACTTCCGGGCGATGAGCGAACTCCTGCCGAGCCTGGACCAGGGCCTGTCGGCGCTGCTGGTCGAACTCTCCCAGCGCGGTCTGTTGGAGAGCACGATCATCTGGTGCTGCGGCGAGTTCGGACGCACGCCCAAGATCGACTGGGGGCCGCCCTGGAACGGCGGACGCAACCACTACGGCAAGGTCTTCTCCGCCCTGGTCGCCGGGGGCGGATTCAAGGGAGGGCGCGTGGTGGGCGCGTCGGATGCAAGAGGGGAAGAGGTCAAGGACCGCCCCGTCTACCCCTGCGACCTGCTGGGCAGCATCTACGAGCTAATGGGCATCGATCCTGAGGGAAAGCTGCCCAATCCGATGGATCTGCCGTTGACTGTAACGCCAACTGCCGCGGACGGCATTCCGATGGCCGGCCGTCTGAAGGAAATCATGTGATTTCGGAATGCGGCCATTCATCGCCGCAGTCCAGGGAGAGAACACCATGAGTTTACGCCATTCTATCCTCCGGTCGCTGCTGTTCTTCGCTTTGTTTCCGGCTTGTGTTGCGTTCGCTCAGGATAGGCGTCCGAACATCGCCTATGTCTATCCGGCCGGAGGACGGCAAGGCACGACGTTTGAGGTCACGGTGGGCGGCCGGTTTTTGACTTATTTTGTGCCTCCCGTCACCCGCGTCTATGTCTCCGGCGCCGGCGTCAAAGCCGAGGTGGTGGGGGAGATCAAGCCTTTGCCCGGACCGGAACTCGAGTCGCTGCGGAAGAAGGCCTACCAGCTAATGAAAAACAAGCCCGACGCCCGGGCCCGCAGGGAAATCGCCGAGATCAAGAGAACGATCAGCCGCAACATGAGTCCGGGTGTGCTAATGACCACCTCCCCGGCGATCGCCGAGGCCGTGGCGGTGCGGATCACGCTGGCCGCCGACGCGGAGCCCGGCCAGCGGGAGATAAGGGTGGAATCGTCGGCGGGGATATCCAATCCGTTCCGGTTCTACGTCGGCCAGCTCCCGGAATTCTACGAGCGCGAGCCCGAAATGGTCGTGCAGTCGTCTGACTTCATGGCCCCGAGCTACCCGGAGGCCGTCCCGACGAACATCACGCTGCCGGCCGTAGTGAACGGGCAGATCATCCCGCACGATCCGGATGTGTTTTACTTAGAACCCGGTGGGTTCACTCCCGGTGTCGCCGACCGCTATTGCTTTGAGGCCCGAAAGGGCCAGGAATTGGTTGTCGCCGCCAGCGCACGGGAGCTCAACCCCTATCTGGCCGACGCCGTTCCCGGCTGGTTCCAGGCCACGTTGGCGTTGTACGACGCCAAAGGAAAAGAGCTGGCCTACGACGACGACTACCGCTTCCATCCCGATCCGGTGCTGCTGTTCAAGGTTCCCGAAGACGGACAGTACACCATCGAGATCAAGGACGCCATCTACCGCGGCCGGCGCGATTTTGTCTATCGGATTACTGCGGGCGAGTTGCCGTTCATCACGAGTATTTTCCCGCTGGGAGGCCGGGCCGGTGCGCCGGCCACCGTCAGACTCTCGGGGTGCAACCTGCCGGCCGAAACATTGACAATCGCCCCCAAGTCGGCGGGAACCCATCCGATTTCCGTGCGCAAGGGGGACTTGATTTCCAACACCGTGCCCTTTGCCGTCGATACCCTGCCCGAGTGTCTCGAACAGGAGCCCAACGACACGCTGCAATCCGCCCAGCCGGTCACGCTTCCGGTGATCGTCAACGGCCGGATCGACCGGCCCGGCGATTGGGACGTGTTTCGTTTTGAAGGTCGGGCCGGCCAGCAGATCATTGCCGAGGCTTGCGCGCGGCGGCTCGAATCGCCCCTGGACAGCGTCCTGGAGTTGTTCGACGCAGCCGGCCAGCGATTGGCCTTCAACGACGATTACGAAGACAAGGGCGACGGCTTGCACACGCACTACGCCGATTCGCTGATTCACTTCACCGTGCCAGCCGACGGCACGTACTACGTGCGCCTGGGAGACGCCCAGCGTCACGGCGGGCCGGAGTACGCCTACCGCCTGCGGCTGAGCGCGCCGCGCCCCGATTTCGAGCTGCGCGTGGCCCCGTCGTGCATCAATGCCATCTCCTGGCGGCTCAATCCCATCACCGTGGCTGTCCTGCGCAAGGATGGGTTTTCCGGCCCGATCACTCTGGCGTTCAAGGACGCCCCAGGACTTGCCCTGAACGGTGCCGTGGTGCCCGAAGGCCAGGACCGTGTCCGCATGACGCTGGCGGTTGCGTCGATGTTGTCGGCAGAGCCGGTCAGCCTGTGCCTGCAAGGCCGGGCGATGATTGGGGGGAAGGAGGTCGTGCGCCAGGCGGTCCCGGCCGACGAAAGGATGCAGGCATTCTTCTATAAGCATATGGTCCCTGCCAGGGATCTGACCCTGGTGCTGCCTGAGGACCGAGCCAGATTCCGGCCGCCGGCCGCGGGCGGAAAACAAGAGACGTCGCACGCCTCGCGCCCGGCGTTTCAGAACCCTTGGGTGGTTATCAGCGAGCAACCAGTGAGAATCCCGGTCGGCGGGGTCGCCGAAGTGCTGGTGCGTATGCCCGGGGTTGCCAGGGGCGAGCACTCTGTCCAATTGAGCGATCCGCCGGATGGCATCACCGCCGACCGCGCGGCAGGGACGGAGCGAGGCCTGACGGTCGTGCTGCGCGGGGATGCCGAAAAAGCCAGGCTGGGGCTGAAAGGCAATCTGATCGCGAAAGTCATCACCAAGAGCACGGTCACCGACAAGGACGGAAAAACTCGCGTGGAGCGTTGGGAGACCCCGTTGCCGGCCATATCGTTTGAGATCGTCAAGCCCTGACACAAATTGCCTATGCCGATGACAACGCTAACTCCTTGACTGGCAAGGAGATCGGAGCTAATTCACAAAAATCGATGTCAGGATCGAGGCCCTCTGCGTGTTTATTAGATAGGGACCGAATCATGGCTTTGGACCATCAGGAAATCGTGCAGACACTCCCGGCGGCGCGGATGCGAATCTCTGCGGCAGTCTGGTTGGTGGTGGGCGATGCCCAGGCGACTGGGGACGGTTCTTGGGACATGTCGCTTGATAAGCCAAATCCCCCTGTTCAAGATAACGATTGTCGGCCCTGCTGCCGTGGGGTTCCGGCGGGCACCACAAGAGCAAGAACCCCGTGAACAATCACAGCGACTGAGAGGTCTCCCCACGTAAGCGCCAAACTGAGGAAAGGACTTGGCTGGCAATGAGAGCGATGGTCGTTTGGTTTGTATGGGGTGCTCTTCTTGGGGTCTGCGGTTCAGCCGGAGGCCAGGACCAGACTGAGGCTGGGAAGAATTCACCGGGAGAGCGGATCCTTTTCAGCCGGGACGTGATGCCGCTGGTAAGCCACCTTGGCTGCAACCAGTTGAGCTGCCACGGCGCGCCGGCGGGCCAAGGGGGCATGTCGCTTTCCATGTTCGGAGGCGACCCGGAGGGCGACTACGAGGTCATTACCAACGCGGACCGCGCCCTTCGAATCAACCCTGTGGAGCCGGCCAAGAGTCTGCTCGTGTTGAAGGCGACCGCAGCCCTCCCTCACGGAGGGGGACGGAAAATCCAGCCCGGCTCGGCGGAGTACAATACGCTGCTTCGGTGGATCGAGCAAGGTACGCCTTACACTGACGAGCGACTGCCGAAGCTGGTCCGTGTGCAGGTCTTTCCCCGCGAGCAGGTCGTGCAGAAGGGGCAGACACAACAACTCTCAGTCACAGCGGTCTTTTCCGATGGCACGAAGAAAGACGTCACTCGCTGGGCCACATTTCAATCCGCGGACGCCAAAGTGGTTTCGGTGGACGCCGAGGGAAAGATAAAGGCGGAGGAGTTCGGGTGGGCCGCGGTCGTGGCGAGTTACCCGCGGCAGACGGGCATCGCTACCATCACCGTCCCGCAACCTCTTCCGGCTCCTTTCCCGGCCATCCAACCGAACAACAAGATCGACGAATTGGTCTTCGCCGACCTCAAGGCGCTGGGCTTCCCCCCTTCTGAGGTTTGCGCGGACGAGGTATTCCTGCGCCGTGTGTTCCTCGACGTGATCGGCATTCCGCCCCAGGCGGACGAAGCCCGCGCGTTTCTCGCCGACCGCGACCCGCAAAAGCGGAGCAAGCTGATCGACCGGCTTCTGGATCGCGAGGAGTTCGTGGACTTTGCGGCGCTCAAATGGAGCGACTTGCTGAGGATCAGGGGGCAGGGCGCCATCAATCTCTGGCCGAAGGCGGCGGAGACGTATCACCAGTGGGTGCGGGACAGCATTGCCGAGAACAAGCCTTACGACCAATTCGTCCGCGAGTTGGTCACCGGCACGGGGAGCAATTTCCGCGACGGGCCGGCCAATTTCGTCCGGGCCGTGCCCGAACCGGATCCTCGGGTGGTGGGCGAGGCGACGGCCCTGGTCTTCCTGGGGGCGAGGCTCGCCTGCGCCCGCTGCCACGGGCATCCGATCGAGAACTGGAACAGGGAGGATGTCCTGGGGATGGCCGCCTTTTTCGACCAGGTCAAGATGAAGTTCACCGGCGAGTGGAAAGAGCAGATCGTCTGCCGCGACGCCAAGCGGAGGCTCCGCCATCCGGGGACCGGAAAGCCCGTCGCCTTCAAGCCCCTGGGCGCGGCGGAGTTGCGGATCGACGACGGGGCCGACCCCCGCCGGAGGCTTGCCGACTGGCTGACCGCGCCGGAGAACCCCTGGTTCGCCAAGAACATCGTCAACCGGATATGGTATTGGCTGATGGGGCGGGGGATCGTCCACGAGCCCGACGACATGCGGTCCACGAATCCGCCCGCCAATCCCGCGCTTTTGGAGTACCTGGAAAAGGAGTTGGTCGGCCATCGCTTTGACCTGAAGCACATCTACCGGCTGGTGCTCAACTCGAAGACCTACCAGCTTTCCAGCGAGCCGTTGCCGCTGAACGCCAAGGACGCCGCCCATTTCTCGCATTACCAGACCAGGCGTCTGACCGCGGAGCAGGCGATTGACTCCCTGGTGCAGATTACGGGATTCCCGGAGCGGTTCCTGGACTATCGCAGTCTGTACCCGGCCCCGGACACCAGACTTCCCATGAACGTCAAGGCCGCGCAGGTATCGGATGCCTCTGTGGATTCCTCGCACGCCGCGATGTTCGGCCGCCCCGACCGGAACACGGGGATGGAGGGCGAGCGGGCCGCCGACATCAACCGGCAGCACGTGCAGTTCTTCATGTCCTACGAGGTCGGATACGCGATCGGGGCGGGCCCGCGGATCCAACGACTTCGCGACGCCAAGAAGAGCGAGGCGGAAGTCGTCGAGGAGATCTTCCTCCTGGTGCTTTCGCGATTTCCCACGGAAGCGGAGAGGCAGAGCGTGGCCGAGTACTTCAAGAAAAACCCCGGCGAGGCGTTCAACGACGCCGTTTGGGCCCTGTTGAACACCGACGAGTTCTTGTTCAACCATTGAAGAATACGAGCATCCCATTTTCCCTTTCAAACAGGAGACCGAGCCATGTGGAATAATCCAAGCGGAATCGATCGGCGCGAATTCCTTCGGGCCACCGGCGCCGGCGCGCTGGGGCTGGGCCTGGCAGGCGGGATGAGCACCGTGGCCTTTACGGAGTCCACGCCCGGCGTTCCGAAGGCCAAGGCAAAGTCCTTGATCGCAATTGCCACGGAAGGCGGCTTTACGCACATCGACACGTTCGATCCCAAGCCCAACGCCCCAATCACGAGCCGCAGCTTCTTCAAACCGATCCCGACGAACGTGCCGGGCATCGAGATCACCGAGGTCTTGCCACTCATGGCCAAGTTGGCCGATAAGTACAGCATCATCCGCTCGCAGACCGCGCCGGGCGGCGGCCACGGCGGATATACCATGCATTGCAACGCGATTCCTCCGGTCGGCGACCCGTCTGGTTTCGGCATCCGCGGCGTGGCCAGCACGCACCCGTCGGCGAAGCTGAAATACCCCGCAGTCGGCGCCGTCGTGGGATTCAAGAAGCGGGAGGACGGGAGTTACAAGGGCGATATCCCGCCTTGGGTTTGCATCCCCTCCCGGGTTGGTGAAGCGACCAATGGGTTCCTGCCCCTCGAGTACCAGGCCTTCTGGCTAGGAGATCCCAACAACAAGGGATTCCGGGGCCCGGGAGTGGTGGGTTCTGCCGCAGAGGAGAAGCAGATCGCCAGGCGGCGCGACCTGCTGCAGGCCGTAGGCGCCAAGCCCAAAGAGAAGCCGGAGGCCTTCAAGACTGCGGACGCGCTGCGGGATGCCGCGTTTCGCTATATGACCGGCGATGCCAAGAAGGCGTTCGACATATCGCAGGAGAAGGACTCGTTGCGGGACCGTTACGGCCGCGACTACTACGGCCAGAGCTGTCTCTTGGCCCGGCGGATGGCCGAGTATGGCGTTCCTTGCACCTCGGTCACCTTTTCGAGTGTCGGGGACGCCTGCTGGCACATGCACGGGCCACTAATCAGGTGGCTGAAGCTGATGGGTTCAATGCTGGACCGCGCCGTATCGGCCTTGATCGAGGATTTGGCCGAGCGGGGCATGCTGGAACACACCATCGTGGTCCTCTTCAGCGAGATGGGTTTATCGCCCTTCTGGGAGCCCAAACCCAAGACGTATCCCGGCGAGTTTGACGGCGGCCGAAACCACTGGAATGCCTGTTTTTCGACGGTCGTCGCCGGCGGCGGCTTCAAGGGGGGCAAGGTGGTGGGCGAAAGCGACGAAATCGGCGCCTACATCAAGACGCGGCCCGTCTATCCCTGGGACCTTTGGGAGAGCGTTTACCAGTTGATGGGTATCGACCCCAACGGCAGGCTACCCAATCCCAGTGGCTGCGTGGCCTACGTCAGCGCCGCCAACGCCTGCGGGTGGCCCAGGGGCGGGATCTTGAAGGAGATCATGTAGAGGAGGGATTGGGGATTAGGGATTGGGGATTGGGGATTAGGGATTAGGGATTAGGGATTAGGGATGGGCGAGGGGCGGCACGTTGGTGCGCGGGGCGCTCAAATTCTCTGCTTGGCGTCGTCGGCTATGGCTTGGAGGAATGCAAAATGCAAAATGTAGAATGTAAGAGTGGGGAGCGGGCCGGAGCGGGATTCCTTTTGCAATTTGCAATTTACGTCTTGCATTTTGCATTGGTATCTCGCAATCTACGCGGCCGCCACATGTTCTTCGGCTGCGGCTCCGCCGCCTTGCTGGTAGCGCTGGGGTACACTTCGTTTGCCCCGGCGCAATCGGCCACGCCGGTCTCTCTCCAGAAGCGATCGTTGACGATCTCGACTTGGGTCGTGCCGGAGAAGCCCACGGCGAAATCCTCCGAAAAGCCCACGTCGGTCCCGCCGACTCCAGGGCCGGATTGCGTGGTGACCTGCGGCAGGGCCCTGCCGCTCTCGGCCGTGGCCTTCAGCCCGGACGGAAGCACGTTGGCCGTGGGCGGCTATCGCGAGGTCTTGTTGTGGGACCTGGTGGGGGCCAAGCTCGCCAAGCGGGTTGGCGTGGGGCAGATCGGCGCCATGGTCCAGTCGGTCGTCTTCACGAAGGGCGGCAAGGGCCTGGCGGCCGCCGAAGGCACTCCTTGCGTCGCCGGCGCTGTGCATCTCTTCGATTTTCCGGGCGGACAGTCGGCCGCGAGCTTCCAGGAGCCCAAGGGCGTGGTCTACTCTCTGGCGCTCAGTCCCGACGGAAAACTGCTGGCCGGCGGCTGCGGAGACTCCGCGGCCTACGTGTGGAACCTCGAGGACAAGAAGCTCGTGACCACGCTCAAGGACCATGCCCTCGCGGTGGTCAGCACGGACTTCAGCCCGGACGGCAAGTATCTGGCGACCGGGAGCATCGACAAGTCGGTGCAGGTTTGGGAGGTCGGTACCTGGAAGCCATCCCCCACGAAGAACATAGTTGGGGCCCCCGTCCGCCGTTGTTTCATCCGGAAGACGCAAGACGTCAAACCCGAAGCTGGCAGGACAACCAAAATCCTCGCTGAATTCGGGCTGGTGGCCGGCGGCCGCGACGGCGGGACACTCGAATCCTGCGGCGAGCTGAGGTGGCCGCCCCTCAAGGCCGAAATGGACCGCACGCCCTTGGACTGCGTCTGGGTCAAAGGCCAGGCCTACGTCGCCAGCAGCGACAGCACCGTGAAGGTGTTCGACGAGAAGAGGCAGCAATTCGAGCTGGCAACGACGCTGCGTGGTCATAGCGGCTGGGTTTATGGGCTGGCCGCCAATGCAGAGAAAACGCGAGTCGCTTCCGCCAGCGGCGACGGGAGCGTCAAGATCTGGAGCGTCCCCGACCACAACCTCCTGGCCACGCTGGTGCAGCTCTCGCCGGGAACGGACGAGTGGCTGATCGTCAGCTCTCAGGGCTATTTCGCCACCTCGACCCCCGGCGCCATCCGCTGGGAGACGAGCGGCTCCAAGCCCGCGCCGCAAAAGCTCGCCGCGCTGGAGAATCCCGAAATGGTCCGGCAATCGCTGGCGGGCAAGGCATGCCCGCCTCCCGCTCTCTGAACGGAAACACACCGCAGCGCGGCGCGGGGGCCGCGACGAAATTCGAAGCACGAAATCCCAATCGCGAAACAAGTTCAAATCACCGAAGCTGCCAACAACGGAAACGTCGGCTCGTTTGGAACATCAACCATGAGAAACCGATTCCCCCTTGACGAAGTTCTCGGCCGCTTTGCCGCGGCGCTGTTGGTCGGTACGCTCCTGCTCGCCATGCCTTGTCATGGGGCACCGCCCTCCTCGACAAACCCTTTTATTTTCCCGGCGGGCGGGCAACGGGGCACGACGGTCGAAGCGACCATCTGCGGCAACCAACTCGCGGGCAGTACCGGTGTGTACGTCTCCGGGAAGGGCCTGAACGCACGCATTGTCGGGGAGCTGAAGGCCGAACCGAAGCCCGGCGTTCCGCCTGCCTCGCGCCGCCCCTGGGTCAGCAGCGCCGAACGCCCGACGGAGACCGTCCGCGTGACCATCGCCATCGCCCCCGACGCCGAACTGGGCGAACACGACGTCCGGCTCCTGACGCCGGAAGGGGTTTCCATGCGGGGACGATTTGTGGTCGATGAACTCCCGGAGCGGGCCGCGATGAAACTGAACTCGCGAAAGACGGACGCCGTGGGCGTCGAATCCTTGCCGGCGGTCCTCAATGGCCAAATCTACAACCTCGCCATGAACCAAGCCGGACCGGACTGCGGTTACTGGAAACTCCCTCTCAAGGCGGGGCAGACGGTCGTTTGCGAGTGCCAGGCAAGGGCACTCATGCCCTACAGCTATTGGGCCGTGCCCGGGTGGCTCGACGCCTGCATGACGCTCTACGACCCCGATGGCAAGCGGCTGAAGTTTGTCGATGATTTTCGTTTCAAGCCCGACCCCGTGTTGTTCCACAACGTGGAGAAGGACGGCGAATACCTTCTGGAAATCCGCGACGTGCTCCACCGCAGCAGCCACGATTTCATCTACCGGATCAGGGCCGGCGCGCTGCCCTACGTCACCCACGTTTTCCCGCTGGGCGGGCGGCGGGGCGGCAACGCGAAGATCGAGCTGCACGGCGTCAATCTGCCCGCCGGCAACATGGACCTGCCGATTCCGGCCGACAGCCCGCCCGTGCGCTGGGTGAGCGTCAAGCACAACGGGGTCACTTCCAACGCGGTGCCGCTGGCCGTGGACGACCTGCCGGAGGTGATGGAGCAGGAGCCCAACGACTCGGCGGCCAAGGCGAACCGCGTGACGGTGCCGGTGGTGATCAACGGCCGCATCCAGAAGAGCGGGGACGAGGATTACTTCGTATTCAAGGCCGAAGCCGGCCAGACGTTGCTGATGGAGGTGGACGCCCGGCGGCTGGATTCGCCGCTGGATTCGGTGTTGACGCTGTTTGACGCGGCCGGAAAGGAGCTGGACGAGAACGACGACCCTCCGAACCCTATCGCGGAGCCTCACGAGAGGAACGAACCGATTTACAACCTGGCCTATACAATCGACCCGCGCGACGCCCTGGTGACGCACCTGGCCGACTCCCGCCTGGTCTACACCTTCCCCAAGTCGGGCGATTACGTCCTGCGGATCCGCGATGCGCAGGAGAAGGGGGGCGAGGAGTACGCCTACCGGCTGAAGATCGTGCCGGCCCTGCCGGACTTCGTGCTGCGCCTGAACACTGACTCGGCGCGCGTGGTCCAAGGCGACAGCGCCGTCTTGGCCGTCACCGCGCTGCGGAAGAACGATTTCGACGGCGCGATCGAGCTGTCGGTCGAGGGCCTGCCGCCGGGACTCACGGCCAGCCGGGCGGTGATCCCGGCCGGCCAGTCCGAAGCGCAACTGACAATCACGGCCCCGGCCGACGCCGTGCCGGGGCTGTTCTCACCGACCATCGTGGGCAAGGCCGCCGTGGGTGGCCAGACCATCGTGCGAAAAGCGGTCCCCGTCAAGGCGGTTGTCCAGGCCTTCTACATCACGGAGTGGGTCCCGACGAAGGGATGCGTGGTGGAAGTGAAGGAATCGGCCTTCTATACGCTCTCGTCGGACCTTCCGCCCGACCGGGTACTGGAGGTGAAGGAGGGAGGCGCCGCCAAGCTGGTGGTGAAGGCCCTGCGCAAGGCGGACGGCAAGTTGCCCGTGAAGCTGGCCGCCGTGCCGCGTTCGCCACTCGTGCCGCCTCCCCCGGACGCGCCGCCTCCCCCGAAGGACGGAATCGTGGCGCAGGGAGTGACCGTGACGGCCGCTTCCATCCCGGCCGACAAGGACGAGGCGACCATCACGATCACCGCGGTCGCCAAGGCGCCCGTCGGCCTCCAAGAGACAATCATCATCAGCGGGACGTCAACCGTGGGCAAGCAGACGATTACCCGTACCTTGCCGGCCATCCACGTTAAGATCATCGCGAAGTAGGGGAGGCCTGCGCTTCTGCCTCTTCAATCCCATGACCACGCATACCATTTGCAAATCGTCGCATGAGGGCATCGGTTATTCCGTTGTCGACCTGAACGACGTCCGCCACGTGTTCGCGGCCGCGGTTCCCCGCCGCGGCTTGACGCTCCGCCAGCAGGCCGAAGATGCCCTGCACACCATGGAAGCGGTGATCCAAGGGCAAGGTACGCGGGGCTCGATCGTACACCAGGCGGTGTTCGTGCCGAACGTCAGTTTGATCGACGAGTGCCGCCAGATCATCCACGAGTTCTACGGCAAGGAGTTGCCGGCCACAAGCTACATCCCGCAGCCCCCTTGTGATGGAAAGCTGCTGGCGATCGAGGCCCTGGGTATCGGCCGCGGCCTTGGCGAGGTCCAGATCGAGCGGGTCAGCGAGCAACTGGTCATCGCCCGGCACAACCACATCTCCTGGTGCCATTGCGCGGAGGTCGTTCCGCGGAATGGCAACAGCAGCGTCTACGACGGCGCGCTGGACGCCTTCCAGCAAATGCGCTCGCTCTTGGCCAGCGTCAACATCCGTTTCGAGCAGGTGATCCGCACTTGGCTCTATCTGGGCGGGATCGTCGCCGACGAAGGATCCACGCAACGCTACAAGGAACTCAACCGTGCGCGGACCGACTTTTTCGAGGATATCCATTTTCTGGCCGACCGTTTGCCGGCCGGCCGCCGGGAACCATGTACCGCCGCTCGGAACGAGCAGACTGGTCGGCGGGTCTTTCCGGCCAGCACGGGCATTGGCACCGAGGGCCGCCGCGTGATGATGAGCGCGATCGCCCTGGCCACCGATCGCAAGGACATCCTGGCCGTGCCGCTGGAGAACCCCCGGCAAACGTCGGCCTTCGACTATGGCGAGCACTACAGCCCGAAGACGCCGAAATTCAGCCGCGCCATGGCCTTGTCCTGCGGCAACTATGCGACGATCCTCGTCTCCGGGACGGCGAGCATCACGAATTCCGAAACGCGGCACGCCCACGACGCGGTGGCCCAGACCCATGAAACCCTCGACAACATCGGGGCCCTGATCTGCGAAGATAACCTCTGCCATCACGGTCTGTCCGGTCTGGGCGCCTCGTTGGAAGGCTTGGGGCTCGTCCGCGTTTACATTAAGCGGGAAGAGGACTACGCGAGCATCCGCGCGGCCTGCGAGAAGCGTCTGGGTGAGCTGCCCACGATCTACGCCATGGCCGACGTCTGCCGCCCGGACCTGCTGGTGGAGATCGAAGGCATTGCCTTTTCCCGCAAAGCGCCAAGTCCGCCGCCGGCAAACCTCAGCCCGCATTTTCAGATTGTTCCCGTAAAGTCGCCCAAGTAAGGTGAGGCGGGGAGCAACTGTAACTCCTTGGCTAGCAAGGAGATCGGAGCGAATCCGGAAAGATCGATGTCAGGATCGAGGCCCCTAACCGTTTCCGAGGAGGAGAACCAACCATGAGCAGCCCTTTGAGCCGTCGGGAGTTTGTCAAGACCACCGGCGCCCTGACCGTCGGATTGACCGCCCTGGAGACCACCAAGGTTCTGGGGGCCAACGACCGGATCCGCCTGGGCGTGATCGGCACCGGCAATCGCGGCTGCCAGGTGCTGGATTTCTTCCTCAAGCACAAGGACTGCGAGGTTCCGGCGCTGTGCGACGTGTCGCGGTCGACCGTCGAGGAGGCCAACGCGAAGCATACCCTCGGCAAGGCCGACGTGTACACCGACTTCCGCAAGATCATCGACCGCAAGGACATCGACGCCGTGCTGGTGGCCACGCCCGACCACTGGCACGCCATCCAGACGATCATGGCCTGCAGGGCCGGCAAGGACGTCTATTGCGAGAAGCCCCTGGCAAAAACGATCCGCGAGGGGCGCCGCATGGTCGAGGTCGCGCGCGAGACGAAGCGCGTTGTGCAGATGGGCACGCACCGGCGCTCGGGACACGCCTACGAGGAGGCGAAAAAGCTGATCGCCTCGGGCAAGCTCGGGAAGATCACCGTCACCCGGGCGTTCGACACGACGAACATGTACCCCGAGGGGATCGGCAAGGCCCCGGCCAGCGAGCCGCCCAAGGACCTGGATTGGGACATGTGGCTCGGACCCCGCCCCATGCGCCCGTACCAGGCCACGATCACGCCGTTCAAGTTCCGCTGGTGGGACCTCTATGCCACGCGATTTGCCGACAACGGGGTGCACTTTCTCGACATCATGCGCTGGCTCACCGGCGACGAATTGGGGCCTACGCTGATCTCGGCCCTGGGCGGCCGTTTCGCGGTCGACGACGACCGCACGATCCCCGACGTGATGGAAGGCCTCTTCCAGTTTCCCTCCGGCCACCTCAGCAGCTTTGCCCAGTACGAGACCAGCGGCAACCGGGCCATGCCGCGGCAGGCGTTTGCCGAGTTCC
The DNA here is from genome assembly GCA_049515555.1 of Thermoguttaceae bacterium. Taxonomy (GTDB): domain Bacteria; phylum Planctomycetota; class Planctomycetia; order Pirellulales; family Thermoguttaceae; genus JBEKTY01. The sequence goes on along the minus strand of JBEKTY010000048.1, from coordinate 26,648 downwards.
GGGGCACACTCGGGGCGCTCTACGTCGGCGACGCGAGCTTCGAGGTGCTGCCCGAGCGCGGCGGCCGCTACCAGGACGACCGCGACTTCCGCATGGAGCCGATCTCGCAGCAGTTCAAGGAGGGCTACAGCCAGCACGTGCGCGACCACACGCGCAACTTCCTCGACTGCATGCGCTCGCGCGAAAAGCCCCACGCCGACGTGGAGATCGGCCACCGCTCGACCAGCATGGCGCTGCTGGCCAACATCTCGCAGGTCACCCAGTCAACCCTTCACTGGGACCCCCAGCGCGAGCTGATCACGAACAACAAGCAAGCGAACGACCTGCTGCACTACGAATATCGAAAGCCCTGGACACTGGAGTGAAGTCGTCAGTTCGCGCGCCGGATATTCCGACGGCTGGGGCTGCTACGACGGTGAAACCAGCTCCATGCTCAAGTATGCCGGCGTCTATACCGTCGACCACGATACGACCCTCTACTATGCCGCGACCGCGGCACGTGCCGCGCGGGTTCTCAACAGCTTTGACCGGAAACTCGCGGCCGAGTACCTGGAATCGGCCCGCCGCGCCTGGGCCTGGGCCGAGGCGCACACCAAAGATGACGACCCGATCTACCAGAAGGTCCTGAGCTTCGACAAGGACTTGCCGCGGACGCTACGCCACCGGCGGGCCATGGCGGCCGTAGAATTGCTGGCCGCCACTAAGGATCCGGCGTATGACGCGGCCTTCAAGCAGTCCTCGGAACTCACCGCCAAGGGCAACCTCTATCTGGATCAACCCGGCGACGATTTCGCCTACGCCCGACTGCCTGACGGCCTGGGCGACCCGGAGTTGAAGAAGAGAGCCGTCGAGCGGATCACGGCCTACGCCGATCACGCCATCGCGCTGAGCCGCAAGAACGCCTTCGACGTCATCGCCGGCATGCGCAGCGACTTCCCACTCATCTTCTGCGGCCGCTACTTCAGCACGCCAGGGCAGGCTGGTTTCTCGCTCGTCTATGCCTACGAACTGACGAAGAAGCCGCAGTACCTTGCCGCGGCGGTGCAAGGCTCCAACTATTGCCTTGGCGCCAACCCCGACAACCTCTCGTACTGCACGGGCATCGGCTCCAACTACCAGCATTTCCAATTCATCATCGATGCCCAGGTCACCGGTCAAATGCCGGACGTGCTGATCGGCCACATCCCCTATGGGCAGGGGAATGAGGGGAAATCGCAGGGCTCGAACAGTTGGGTGCAGACCTGGCTGCTCAACTACGGACCCTTCAAGAAGATGATTCCCAACTGGTATGACTGGCCGGTGAATGAACAGTACATCGACTTCGCGACCCTTGCGTTGCACAACGAGAACTGCTTCTTCCAGACCAGCGTCCCCGCCGCCTGCTACTGGTTCTGGTTGCACGCGCGGCAATCACAATGATCGGTCGGCCCACGGCTCGAAGTAATGCCGCTTGCCCTTGATCTTCTTCGCCCACCTTCCCGTAGCGTGGGCGAAAAGCGGGAAGTCGAAACGGGGCTTAGCCGGCTTTTCGCTACGCTTCGACCCGCTAGAATGCGTCATGGCTAACAGACTCCTATGCACGTTGGATGCCTAGTCCCTCTGGTGTATTCCACTCGTGGCAATTCTGTTATCGGGTGTCTCAACAGGTGTCGTCAGCAATGATAGCACAAGCGACTAGCTTCCTGCCCAACCCCCCAATCTGCGATAACGTCATCTTGACGATCCTCCGTGAGTAGTCTTCCATGACTCCTGTACGAACGCGGAGGATCGTCTTTTCTTGCTCCTCTGGGAACCGCAATTCCACGGTGCGCTCCTAACCCCAATAGACAACGCCACTTATCGCCGCTATCATCAAGCTAAGTGGCGCTGCCCAACTAATCCCCAATCCCCAATCCCCAATCCCTTCCCCCTCCCCCCATGCCCATCACACGCCTCCCCCAGTCCCTGATCAACAAGATCGCCGCGGGCGAGGTCGTCGAGCGGCCGGCCAGCGTCGTCAAGGAGCTGATGGAGAACGCCGTGGACGCCGGGGCGGGGCGGGTCGACGTGTCGGTCGAAAGCGGCGGGCTGACCCTGGTCCGCGTGGTTGACAGCGGCGGCGGGATCCCGGCTGGCGAGCTGCCGCTGGCCGTCGCCCCCCACGCCACCAGCAAGCTGGCGACCGCCGAGGACCTGTTCCGGGTGGGCACGCTGGGCTTCCGCGGCGAGGCCCTGGCCTCGATCGGCGAGGTCAGCCGGCTGGTGATCCGCAGCCACACGGCGGGCGGCCCGGGGGGGGCCGAGATCGAAGTCTCCGGCGGCCTGGCCGGCGCGGTCTGCCCCTGCGGCTGCCCGGTGGGCACCGCTGTCGAGGTCCACAATCTCTTCTTCAACACGCCGGTGCGGCGGAAGTTCCTGCGGACGCCGCAGACCGAGTTCGGCCACGTGAGCGAGGCCTTTACGCGGCTGGCCCTGGCCGCGCCCGGCGTGCACTTCACGCTGCGGCACAACGAGCGGCCGGTGTTCGACCTGCCCGCCGCGGCCGACGGCCGCCAGCGGATCGCCGCCCTGTTCGGCCCCGAGCTGGCCGACCGCTTGATCGCCGTGGCCAGTGCCGACGGGCCGGTGCGGATCTCCGGCTGCGTGGCCCACCCGGCCGAGAGCCGCAGCAACAACCGCATGCAGTTCTTCTTTCTTAACGGCCGGCCGATCCGCGATCACGCCTTGCAGCACGCGCTGGGCGAGGCCTATCGCGGGCTGCTCACCGTGGGCCGCTACGCGATCGCCTTCCTGACGATCGAGATGCCGCCGGAGTTGGTCGACGTGAACGTCCACCCCACGAAGCTCGAGGTCCGCTTTCAGGATTCCGGCCGGATCTACAGCCAGTTGCTGGCCACGCTGCGGGGCAAGTTCCTGACCACCGACCTGAGCACCCGCGTGCCGGCCGGCGGGGCGGAGGACCCCGATGGCGGCCGCGACGCGGGCCAAGCGGTCCAGTTGCGCGAGGAACTGGTCGCCTGGGCCAAGGGGCGGATGTCGGCCTGGCCCGCGGCGGCCGGCCCGGCCCCGCTCGGACCCCAGCCGCCGCCAGGAGGCGTCTTGGGCCCAGGTGAACAACCCGAGCCGCGGCAGAGTTTTTTAGACCCGGGTGGGCGCCCCGAGCCGCGGCAGAGCTTTTTGGACCCAGGCGAGTCATCCTGGGATCGGCGGCCCTTGGCACTCACCCGGTTGGCGCCCGAGGCCGCGCGAGCGGTCCTGGGCCCATCCGGCCCGGCCGACCCCGCCGCGGCGGGCCCCGCCGCCGGCGACCGGCCGGCCCAGGCCCTGCAGATCCACAACCGCTACCTGGTGGCCGAGACCGAAGAGGGCGTGACGATCATCGATCAGCACGCCCTGCACGAGCGGATCCTGTTCGAGCAGCTCCGCGCACGGATCGACGCCGGAGCGGTCGAGACGCAGAACCTGCTGGTGCCCGAGCCGGTCGACCTGGGCCCGGCCGAGGCCGCCGCCGCTCTGGACAGTCGCGATCTGCTGGCCCAGCTCGGCCTGCGGGTCGAGCCCTTCGGCGGCAGCACGGTGCTCATCGCCGCCTTCCCGGCCATGCTGGCCAATCTTCATCCGGCCGAGATCCTGCATGCCCTGCTGGACCGCCTGCTGGCCGGGGGCACGCCGCCCGATCGCCGCGACCTGCTGGACGACCTGTTGCACACGATCGCCTGCAAGGCGGCGGTCAAGGCGGGCGATCGGCTGACGCCGGCCGAGATCACGGCCCTCTTGGAGCAGCGGCACCTGGTCCGCGACGCCCACCACTGCCCCCACGGCCGCCCGGCGGCCCTGGTCTTCACGCGTGAAGAGTTGGATAAGCAGTTCAAGCGGACCTGAGCGGTTGCCTATTTCCAGCCCTGCCGGCGCGGTATAATGCGGCGGTTTGCTGGGGGCCCCGATCACCAATTTCAGATCTCAAATTTCAGATCTCAAGTCCTCAAACCGTTAATCCTTACCATGATCTGCGTCAGCATCGGCCGCGGCCGGCATCGGCACATGATTGCGGAGCACCGGCACCTGGCCGAACAGGGCGTTGGGCTGGTCGAGTTGCGATTGGATTACATCGATGGCCCGGTAAATATCAAGCGGCTGCTGGTCGAGCGGCCCTGCCCGGTGATCATCGCCTGCCGACGGCCGGTCGACGGGGGCAAGTGGTCCGGCAGCGAGGAGCAGCGGCTGATGCTCTTGCGGACGGCCATCGCCGAGGGCGTGGAGTACGTGGACCTGGAAGAGGACGTCGCCGGCGGCACCCCGCGCTTCGGCAAGACGCGGCGGATCGTCAGCCTGCACGACTTCCGCAAGACGCCCGGCAACTTGGAGGAGATCCACCGGCGGCTGGCCGGGCTGGACGCCGACATCGTCAAGATCGCGACCATGGCCAACCATCCGCACGACAACGTGCGGATCCTGGACCTGGTCCGCAAGAGCAAGATCCCGACGCTCGGCATGTGCATGGGCGACATCGGCATCCCCACCCGGTTGTTGGGCGGCCGGGCGGGGACGCCGTTCACCTACGCCAGCTTCCACCACGAGCGGACTCTGGCCCCCGGCCAGCTCAGCTACCAGCAGATGAGCGAGGTCTACCAGTACGATCGCATCGGCCCCCAGACGGAAATCTACGGCGTGGTGGCGGACCCCATCGGGCACAGCCTCAGCCCGGCGATCCACAACGCGGCCTTCCGGCAACTGGGGCTGGACAAGGTCTATCTGCCCTTCCGCGTGCCGCGCGAGGACCTGGACCAGTTCATCGACGATGCGCCCCTGCTGGGCATTCGGGGCTTGAGCGTGACCATCCCGCACAAGGAAGCCGTCGTCCGCCGGCTGACCGAGTCCGATCCCGCGGTGCGGGGCATCGGCGCCGCCAACACGGTGATCTTCCGCGGTAAAGTCCGCGCCGGCTACAACACCGACTACCAAGCCGCCATGAGCAGCCTGGAAGAGGCGCTCCACCTGCCCGGCCCCGGCGACAAGCCCCTGGAAGGCGAAACGGCCCTGGTGCTCGGCGCCGGCGGAGTGGGCGCGGCCATCGTCTACGGCCTGACCGAGCGCGGGGCCAAGGTGTATGTCACCGACGGCATCGCCCGCAAGGCCGCGGCCCTGGCCAAGCGTTTCGATTGCTTCCAGGTCGATTGGGCCGCGCGGCACATGGTCTCCGCCGACCTGTTGCTCAACTGCACGCCGGTGGGGATGCATCCCAACGTCGACGAAAGCCCTTACGACAAACACTACCTGCGGCCGTCGATGACCGTCTTCGACGCAGTCTATAATCCCGAGAATACGCTCCTCGTCAAGGAGGCCCGCGGCCGAAACTGCACCATCGTCACCGGCGTGGACATGTTCGTCCGCCAGGCCTGCCTGCAGTTCAAGCTGTTCACGGGTCACGAAGGCCCGGCCGACCTGATGCGGGAAGTCATCCGGCGGACGATCGGCGCAGTGAAATACTGAAACGCGACGGACGACGGGCGACGGACGTAAGCAGAAGCGGGTGGGTCGAGCGTGCAGATGCCCGGTCCCCTCTCCCTCCGGGAGAGGGTTAGGGTGAGGGGGAGTGTGTGAGGATACTGCCTCTCCAGTTTTTGTGACCAACGTAGCTTCCCTTCACCCCGGCCCTCTCCCGGAGGGAGAGGGGGATCGCTTGTACGCTCCTCGCGCAATTTGTAGAACTCCAGTCCTAACCAACCACCTCAAAACGGAGGCAGCTATGGGCTTGTTACGCGAGTTCAAAGAGTTCGCCATGAAGGGCAGCTTCATCGACCTGGCGGTGGGCCTGATCATGGGCGCGGCCTTCAACGACGTGGTCAAGTCGCTGGTCAACGACGTGATAATGCCGCCCATCGGGTGGCTGCTGGGGCGCGTCGACTTCTCTCAACTGGCGCTAACCCTGCACGGCGTGTCGATCAGCTACGGCAAGTTCATCAACACCCTCATCAACTTCACCATCGTGGCCCTGGCCGTGTTCCTATTGATCAAGCAGATCAACCTCCTGCGGCGTACGCCGCCGGCCGAGCCCACGACCAAGCCCTGTCCGAAATGCTGCTCGGCCATTCCGCTGCGGGCCACGCGCTGCCCCTGCTGCACCTCGGAACTGCCGGCCGAAGGTTAGTTTCTGTTGACGATCGGCCGGTAAGGCGCTAACATTACCGCAATGTTGAGCTTTCCCAAGTGGTCGAACAGGGCGACGGTGGCCATCCTGCTGGGCGCGGCGTCGGTGCCCGCCTATCTCGGGCTGCTGCTGGCCTACGCCGGCAATCCGACCACGCTCAACGTCGGCTATGCCCCCGTCCAGCCGGTGCCGTATAGCCACGCCCTGCACGCGGGCCAATTGGGGATCGACTGCCGCTACTGCCACACGACGGTCGAGCGGGCCGCCATGGCCGCCCTGCCGCCGACCGAGGTGTGCATGAACTGCCACAAGGCTATTTTTCCCAACTCGCCCAAACTCGCAGAGGTCCGCAAGAGCTACGTCGAAGGTACGTTCGTCCCCTGGGTCAAGGTGCACAGCCTGGCCGACTACGTGTATTTCAACCACAGCGCCCACCTCGCTGCCGGCGTGGGTTGCATCGAGTGCCATGGGCACGTCGACCAGATGGAGACGGTCGGCACGGTCGAGCCGCTGAACATGGCCTGGTGCATTAAGTGCCATCGCGACCCGGCCGGACATCTGCGACCCCGCGATCAGGTGACGAACATGGACTGGCAACCGCCCTCGGGCGACTCCCGGGCGCGGGCCGACTTCGGCCGCGATCTCGAGGCAAGGTATCACGTCAACCCCAACACGGATTGTGTGACATGCCACCGCTAAGGCCCGAGCCATACGATCCGGCACCAAGACCAGCGGTCAGCGGTCAGCGGTCAGCGATCAGCGGACGGCAATTACCGGCGAGCAGTTCGCCACTCGCCACTCGCCACTCGCCACTCGCCACTCATCCCTCGCCCCTCACCCCTCACCCCCCACCCCTTGACGAGTCGCGGCGGCGGTTCCTCCAGTTGATGGGGGCCTCGCTGGGCCTGGCCGGCCTGACCGGCAGCGGCTGCATCCGCGTGCCGGAAGAAAAACTCGCCCCCTACGCCCATCGGCCGCACAACCGCATGCCCGGCGTGCCCGTCAGCTACGCCACGGCCATGGAAATCGGCGGCATTGCCCAGGGCCTGCTGGTGACCAGTTACGACGGCCGGCCGATCAAGATCGAGGGCAACCCCAGCCATCCGCTCAACCGTGGCACGGCCGACGCGCTGGCCCAGGCCGCCGTACTGGGGCTCTACGACCCTGACCGCAGCCGGGGCGTCATCCGCCGCGACGGCGACGGCCAGCCCAGCCAGGTGGGCTGGGAGGAGTTCGCCCGCTGGAGCAAGACGGCCTTCAGCGGCGATGGCCGCGGCATCTGCATCCTGTGCGAGCCCTCAATGTCTTTAAGCCTGGATGCCACCAGCATTCACTTCCGCGGGGCCATGCCCAAGCTCGAATGGTACGAGTACGAGCCGCTGGCGGCCAGGCTTCTTGTGGAGCTCGGATTGGGCCTCGACGGGCCGGTGGACTGTGTTCTGGATCTGACCCGGGCCAAGGTCATTGTGAGCCTGGATGCCGATCTGTTCGGCGGCGGCAACCCCATGGCGATCAAGTACGCGCGGGATTTCGCCGCCGGCCGTCGGCTGCACGAGACGACCGACCGCGCGATGAATCGCCTGTACGTGGTCGAGTCGGTGCCCAGCATCACCGGCGCCTGCGCCGACCATCGCCGGCCCCTGCCGGCCAGCGGGATCGGCGCACTGGTCGGCCAGATAGCCCGTGGGCTGGGCCTCGATACGGGCCCCGCCGCCGACAAGGTCGAGAGTGGCATTGACCCGGCCTTTATCGAGCGGCTCACGGCCGACCTGAAGGCGAACCGCGCCGGATCAGTCGTCGTGGCCGGCCGGTGGCAGCCGCCCGCCGTCCACGCCTGGGTCGCCGCGATCAACGCCAAGCTCGGCAACAACGGGCACACCGTATACTACTGGCGGGCAGGTTGGGAGCGGGAGCCCTCGCAGTTCAGCCACCTCGTTGCAAAAATGCATGCCGGCGAGGTCGAGACCCTGCTGATCCTCGGCGGCAACCCGGTCTTCGACGCCCCGGCCGACCTGAATTTCGCCACGGCCCTCAAGAAAGTCAAGAACTCGATCCACCTCGGGCTGTACGACGACGAGACCTCGCGGCTGTGCCGGTGGCACCTGTCGCAGGCACACTTCCTGGAGGCCTGGGGCGATGCACGGACCTACGACGGCACGCTTAGCCTGGTGCAGCCCGTCATCGAGCCGCTGTGTGACGGCCGCAGCCCAATCGAGGTCCTGGCCTTGATCCTCGGCCAGCGGCCGCCGCTCGAATGGGGCGAGCTGATATTTTGCGCCGCGGAGGTGGGCGAGTTCCTGAACAAGCGGCCGCTGCCCGAGGACGTGGGTTACCAGATTGTCCGCCACGGGTTCCGAGGCCTCTTGCGCGGGTCGCTCACTGAAGAGGAGGACCAGCGCCTGACAGAGGACGAGGAGGAGTGGAAATGGAAAAAGGCCCTGGCCGAAGGCGTGGCCGACGGCATCGCCTGGAATCTCCTGGACCCGGCGGTGCAGCCATCCGTCGCGCCCCCACCGCTGCCGCGGCCGGCCAAGGGCGAGTACGAAGTGGTCTTTTTCGCCGACGGCAAGGTCTACGACGGGCGGTTCGCCAACAACGGCTGGCTCCAGGAAATGCCCGACCCGATGACCCGGCTGACTTGGGACAACGCCGCACTGATGAATGCCCGGACGGCCGAGCGGATCGGCGTGAAGCGTGACGAATTGGTGGCCCTTCAGGCCGCGGGCACGCCGGAGATCGAGGTGCCGGTCCTCATCCTGCCGGGCGTGGCCGACGGGGTTATCGGCCTGGCCCTGGGCTACGGCCGCACCGCCGCCGGCAATATCGGCGACGGCGTGGGCCGCAATGCCTACCTGTTGCGGACCAGCCAGAGCCCGGGCTGGCGCAGCGGCGTGAAGGCCCGGCCCACCGGCAAGATGTACAAGCTGGCCACCGTCCAGGACCATCACGTTCTGGACACGGTAGGCCAGGAGGCCATCGAGGAGCGGGTGCCCGAACTGGTGCATGAGCTTGTACTGGCCGACGTGCTTCGCGCCGAAGGGGCCGGTCCAGGGTCACGCTCGGGTGCCACTGCTGGCTTGTCCAGCAGTGTTGGAAGCACTGCTGGACAAGCCAGCAGTGGCACCCCGGCGCTTCCCCAAATCCCCAAATCCCCAAATCCCCAAATCCCGCGCGGCGCCCTGTCGATCTTCGACGAGCATCGGCTGGACGGCCGCTCGCCCACCGGCGGGGACCAGTCGCATGTGCCGGCCCACGATTTCCACCGCTGGGGCCTGGCGGTCGATCTGAGTTTGTGCACCGGCTGCGGGGCGTGCGTCGTCGCCTGCCAGGCCGAGAACAACGTGCCCATCGTCGGCAAGGAGCAGGTGCTGCTGGGCCGCGAGATGCAGTGGATCCGCATCGACCGTTACTTCCGCCAGCGGGCCCACGGGCCGGCCTCGGTCCATCAGCCGGTGCTGTGCATGCAGTGCGAGAACGCCCCCTGCGAGGAGGTTTGCCCGGTGGCGGCCACCACGCACAGCGGCGAAGGCCTGAACATGATGACCTACAACCGCTGCGTGGGCACGCGGTATTGCGCGAACAACTGCCCCTACAAGGTGCGGCGGTTCAACTTCTTCGACTACAACTGCGGCACGCTAAAGGACATGTATACGCCGAACCTGATCCGCGCGCCTTTGTCGGAGCTGCTGCGGATGCAGAAGAACCCCGAGGTTACGGTCCGCATGCGGGGCGTGATGGAGAAGTGCACCTACTGCATCCAGCGGATCGAGGCGGCCCGCATCGCCGCCAAGCGCGAGGGCGACCGGCCCTTGCGCGAGGGCGAGATCCAGACCGCCTGCCAGCAGACCTGCCCCACGGGGGCCCTCGTGTTCGGCGACCTGAACGACCCGGCCAGCCGCGTATCGAAGCTCGATCGCCTGGCACGGACCTATGGCCTGTTGGACGCGGAGTTGAATACCAAGCCGCGGACGCGGTACGTGGCCCGCGTGCGGAACCCCGCCCCGGGCCTGGATGAAGGGAAAGGATAACCGGGGGACTGTCCCCATTTTCGTCCGACGAAAATGGGACTGTCCCCTTTGGAAACCATGACCAGCGTGGCTTTGCCCTACGAGATCGACAACACGGCCGAGGACCCGCGGCGGCGGGCGGTGCTGGTAGCCGGCCGGGCGGCCGAGGGCCTGCACGCCGTCAGCGCAGGGATCTGCGCGGTGGCCGAGGCCCGGCGCCCGCCGCGGGCCTGGTATGCCGCCATGGGCGTGGCCGTGACGGCCCTGGCCGTGCTGGGCCTGATGATCGCGTACCTGTTCTTCACCGGCGTCGGCGTGTGGAACGAGAACCGCCCCGTGTGCTGGGCCTTCGACATCACCAACTTCGTGTTCTGGATCGGCATCGGGCATGCCGGCACGCTGATCTCCGCCATCTTGTTCCTCTTCCGGCAGAAGTGGCGGACGGGCATCAACCGCTTCGCCGAGGCCATGACGATCTTCGCCGTGATGTGCGCAGGCTTGTTCCCCGCCATCCACGTCGGCCGCGTGTGGCTGGTCTACTGGCTGTTTCCCTATCCCAACCAGATGGGCATGTGGCCGAACTTCACCAGCCCGCTGCTGTGGGACGTCTTCGCCGTGAGCACCTACGCCACCGTGTCGCTGCTGTTCTGGTACCTGGGCATGGTGCCCGATCTGGCCACCTTCCGCGACCGGGCCACCAGCCGCTGGCGGTTCTATCTTTACGGCATCCTGAGCCTGGGCTGGCGCGGCAGCCAGCGGCACTGGCACGTCTACGAGAAGGCCTACTTGCTGCTGGCGGCGCTGGCCACGCCGCTGGTGCTTTCGGTGCATAGCGTGGTGAGCTTCGATTTTGCGGTCTCGCAGTTGCCCGGCTGGCACAGCACGATCTTCCCGCCCTATTTCGTGGCCGGGGCCATCTTCAGCGGCTTTGCGATGGTGGTTACGCTGGCCGTCCCCGCCCGGGAGCTGTTCGGACTGAAGGATTTCATTACCCGCCGGCACCTGGACAACATGGCCAAGATCCTGCTGGTGACCGGCTGCATCGTGGCTTACGCCTACCTCACGGAATTCTTCATGGCCTGGTATGGCGGCAGCCCCTGGGAGCAGTTCCAGTTCCTGGACCGGCTGCTGGGGCCGATGGGCTGGTGCGGCTGGATCATGCTGACCTGCAACGCCGTCGTGCCGCAGGTGCTGTGGCTGAAGAAGGCCCGCGTCAGTCCGTGGCTCTTGTTTATCGTCTCGGTGCTGGTGAACGTGGGCATGTGGTTCGAGCGGTTCGTGATCATCGTGGGCGGCCTGCATCGCGACTTCCTGCCTTCCAGTTGGGGCTCGTACTGCCCGAGCTACGTGGAGGTGCTGACGCTGGTGGGCAGCTTCGGCCTGTTCCTGACGCTCTTCTTGCTCTTCTGCCGCTACCTGCCGATGGTGGCCATGGCCGAGGTAAAGAGTATTTTGCCGAGGGCGGAAGGCGGAAGGCGGAAGGCGGAAGGCGGGGGACTGTCCCCTTCAACGGAAGACGGAGGACCGCTGGTGCAAACTTCGGCCCGCTGGGGACTACTGGCCGAATACCCCGACCCCGACGCCTTGCGGGCCGCCGCCCGGCAGGTCTGCCAGGCAGGCTACCGCCGCTGGGACTGCTACTGCCCGTTCGCGGTCCACGGGCTGGACCGTGCGATGGGTATCCGGCCGACCATTCTGCCCTGGCTCGTACTGGGCGGCGGGCTGACCGGCTGCCTGGCGGCCGTGGGGCTCCAGTGGTACTGCAACGCCCCGCGGACGGCCATTGCGGCCATCGGCGGCCTGAGCGGTTTCCCACTGATAATAAGCGGAAAGCCCTACTGGAGCCTGCCGGCCAATATACCCGTCGCCTTCGAGCTGACCGTGCTGCTAGCGGCGCTGGCCTGTTTCTTCGGCCTGTGGGCCCTGGTGCGGCTGCCGCGGCCCTGCTTCCCGGCCTTTGCCAGCCCGCGGTTCCGCAAAGTGACCGACGATGGGTTTTTCATCATCATCGAGGCCAAGGACAAGAGTTTTGATCGGCAGGCTACTGGGCAGTTGCTCGCTTCGACGGACTGCCTGGCGATAGAGGAAATTGACTAGGGATTTGGGGATTTAGGGATTTAGAGATTTGGGTCCCCTCTCCCTCCGGGAGAGGGTTAGGGTGAGGGCCGGCCCGGAAGCAAGAATATGAAAACACTCGCGGGCGTAGTCTTGGTGCTGATGTTGGTAGGGCTGGTGCCCTTTGGGCTGATTGCCCTGGCCCGGTCCAGGCCGTCGCCCGCGCCGCCGGTCCGTCCGATCCAGAACATGGACCACCAGCCGAAATTCAAGGCGCAACGCGACAGCGCGATGTTCGCCGATGGCCGGGCGATGCGCCCGCTGGCCGTGGGCGTGCTGGCCCGGCAGGACCTGCTTGTGCCCAACGAATTGTTAGACGATCCGGCCTTTCCACACCCCATCGACGGCCGGCTTGAGCCGTATGCCCCGTCCGACGCGGCGGGTTTCCGGCGGTTGCTGGAGGGTACGCGGGAGCCGCCGCCAGGCGCGAAGCCGCAAGCGGCCGGCACTTCGCCGCCCGCGGCCGGGAAGGCACCGCAACCCTCCGACAAAAAGCCGTCCGCGGCCGGCGACCAGGCGCTGTTCATCGACCGGATCCCGGTGCCGGTAACGATGGACCTCTTGCGTCGCGGGCAGGAGCGGTTCAATGTCTACTGTGCCCCCTGCCACGGCCTGAGCGGCTACGGCGACGGGATGGTGGCCCGGCGGGCCGCGGCCATGCAGGCCACCGGCGCCGACACGGCCTCGGGCTGGGTCGCTCCGACGAATTACCATACCCGCGACATCCGCGAGCGGCCGGTCGGACACCTGTATAATACTGTTGCCAACGGCATCCGCAGCATGCCGTCGTACGCCAAGCAGATCTCGGTGCTGGACCGCTGGGCGATCGTGGCCTATGTGAAGGCCCTCCAGCGGAGCCAGGCCGCCGGGGCCGGGGACGTGCCGGAAAACGAACGAAATAAGTTCCAGCCGTAAAGATCGGCGAATTGTTGTTGTATTCCTCACGCTCCGCGTGAGGCTGTGCGGCAGAACCTCACGCGGAGCGTGAGGAGTACATAAGAGAACGCAAGCAGCCAATTGCCATGCACATCGCGACCCCTGAAAACCCGGCCCAAAGCCCGGCCGACGCCCTCCGCTTGGGAGCGGCCGGCCCGCGGATGATCGCGGCCGGGCTCGCGCTGGCCGTGGCGGGCCTGGCCCTGGCGGGCACACTGGGCTGGCGCGATCCGGAGTCACGCACCCTCTTCTGCCACGCCTACCTGGTGGCCTTACTATTCTACCTGACGATTGCCCTGGGCGGCCTGTTCTTCGTCCTGTTGCACCACCTGGCCCGCGCCGGCTGGAGCGTTACGCTCAGGCGGCTGGCCGAGGCCCTGGCCGCTAATCTGGGCCTGCTGGCCCTGCTGGCCCTGCCGCTCTCGATCATGCTGTGGGAGATCTACCCGTGGGCGGGGTCCAAGATGGCGACAGCCAACCTGCCCGCGGCCAAAGCCGCTTACCTCAGTCCTGGCGCCTTCGTGGCCCGACTGGGCGCTTGCTTCGCCGTGTGGGTCTTCCTGGCATGGTATCTCCGCAGCCGCTCGATTCGCCAGGACGCCAGCGGCGACGTCCGGCTGAGCAGGGCCCTGGAGCGCATGGCCGCACCGGGCATGATCGCCTTCGGCGTCACCCTCACCGTGGCCGCCGTCGATCTGGTGATGAGCCTCAACCCCGACTGGTCCTCGACGATCATCGGCGTGTATCTGTTCGGCGACGTGGTGCTGGGCGGCCTGTGCACGCTGGTGCTGCTGGCCCTGGCGCTGCAGACCGGCGGCCGGCTGGGCGGCTCGGTCAGCGTGGAACACTACCACGACCTGGGCAAGCTCATATTCTCGTTCGTCATTTTCTGGGGCTACATCGCCTTCAGCCAGTATTTGCTGATGTGGTATGCGAACATGCCGGGCGAAACGCAGTTCTACATGCTGCGTCAGATCGGGCCCTGGGCGGCTGTGTCGATCGGCCTGCTGCTTGTGCACCTGGTGATCCCGCTGTTCGGCCTAATGCCGCGGGCGGCCAAGCGGCGGTTGGGGTGGCTGGGGTTCTGGGCCGCCTGGCTCCTGGCCGCCAACCTGCTGGACTTGTTCTGGCTGGTGATGCCGCACGTGCTGGTGCCGCAGATGGCCGCCGCGGTCGATGCCGCGCCCGGCACGCCCCTGCCCGAGCTGCTGCGGCAAGTGCTCCAGTCGAGCCAGTCGGTGTACCAGGTGGCCCCGCAATATGCCGAGGCGATTAGCGCCCCGCTCGGGGCGGCATCGCTGGCGATGCTGATTGGATTGCTGCTGGGCCTGGGCGGATTGTTCCTGGCCAACACGGCCCGAATGCTTAAGGCCGCGGCGCTGGTGCCCGTCGAGGACCCCCGCCTGGCCGAATCGCTGGCCTTCGAGAACACGTGAGGGACGCCATGGGCCGCACGGGCCAGTCACATTCAGGTTATTCGGAGCCGGCCGCGGGGCAGCCGCCAATTGCCGGCGATCTGCCGCCCGTCGAGCGCGACGAGGTCGATATCGGACTGCTCAGCGTGGTCGGCACGTTCATCGCCACGGTCGTGCTGCTCATCGCGATCCTGCTCCAGGCGTGGTTCTACGACTGGCGGGCGGAGCTGACCGAGGGCCGCAGCCGCCCGGCCACCGATCCGCAGACCGCGCTGGGCCAGGCCCTGCTCGAGCAGCAGGAGCAGATCAACCACTATCATTGGATCAATCGTGAGGCGGGCACTCGGGCCATTCCCATCCAACGGGCCATGGAACTGGTGGTCAGGGAGTTGGCCGTTGACGATGTTACGGACAAGAAATGAGGTTGGTCATGCAAGCTCTGTGGAACTACAGACCCTGGTTTGCGGCATTGCTCGTGGCGGCGGCCCTGCTGGCCCCGCGGGCGGTTGTGGCGCAGATGGCCGAGCCGCCGCCGCCCGGCTTCGAGGGCGCCACCGTAACGCCCAAGCCCGACGCCCGGGTGCCACTGGCCACCGAGTTCCGCGACGAAGAGGGCCACGCGGTGCACCTCGGTGATTTCTTCCGCCCCGGCCGGCCGGTGCTGCTGTCGATGATCTACTGCCGTTGCCCCTCCTTGTGCAACCTGACGCTCAACGGCGTGACGGAGGCCGTCCGGCCGTTGGAGCTGCTGCCGGGCAAGCAGTTCGAGATCGTTACCATCGACTTCGATCCCCGCGAGGACTACACCCTGGCGGCGGCGAAGAAGGCCTCGTACATCGAGTCGCTGGGCAAACCGGCGGCCGCCGTCGGCTGGCATTTTCTGACCAGCAGCGACCCTGCGGCCGCCAAGTCGGTAGGCGCGGCCATCGGCTTCGGCTACAAGCTGGACCCCAAGGGCGAGCAGTACCTGCACCAGACGGCCATCTACATCTGCACGCCGGAGGGCCGCGTGGCCCGCACCCTGTTGGGCGTGAGCTACGACTCCGACGTGCTGGGGATCTCGCTGGCCCAGGCCTCGCAGGGGAAGATCGGCCTGGGCTGGCTGGGCGTGGCCCTCTCCTGCGGACTGGTCCATCTTGATCCGGCGACGGGAAAGTACACCTGGGCCGCCACGGCCCTCATGCGGATCACCGGCATTGCGACCGTCGTGCTGCTGGGCGCAATGATCGGCACGTTGATCTATCGCGAGGCCCGCAAAGGGACACCATGAATCGCCCGCCTGAAAAAAAGGGGACAGTCCCCATTTGCCGGAACGGCCCGAAGGGTGCTTCGCACAAATGGGGACAGTCCCCTTTTTTTCCACTGGTGTTTGCGCAGGCCGGCTTTTGGCTGGAGCCGGCCGCCTCGACCTCGGCCCGGCAACACGACGCCGTCTTCTACACGCTCTTGTATGTGGCCACCTTCTTCTTCCTGCTGGTGGTCACGCTGATGCTGGTGCTGGTGGTGCGCTACCGCCGCCGCAAGGGCGCGGCGTGGAGCCCCGGCCCAACGTCCAACATGCCGCTGGAGGTGTTCTGGACCGGGGTGCCGCTGGCCGTGGTGATCACGTTCTTCGTGCTCGGGCTGCGGGGGTTCGTCGATCTCGATACGCCGCCGCCCGGCGCCGAGGTGATCGACGTCGAGGCCCGGCAATGGAAGTTCACCTTCATGTATCCCAACGGGGCCGTCAGCGAGCGGTTGTACCTGGCGGTCGATCGGCCCGTACTGCTGCAATTGCATTCGGTGGACGTGCTGCACGCGCTTTATATTCCCGCCTTCCGCGTCCAGCGGAACGCCGTGCCGGGGCGGACCACCGAGCTGTGGTTCCAGCCCACCACGCTGGGCACCTACCACGTTTTCTGCACGCAATACTGCGGCAACGGGCATGGGGCCATGAACACCGAGGCCGAAGTGCTGGACGCCACGCACTATTCGGCCAAGCTGGCCGAGCTGGCCAATATCTTCATCGATCCCCAGACCAAGCGGCCGCTGCCGTTGGCCGACGTGGGCCGGCAGCTTTACAAGAGCCTGGGCTGCGGGCAGTGCCACAGCGTCGACGGCGCGCCCGGCCAGGGCCCCACCTGGCAGGGTCTGTACAAGCAGGCGGTCGAATTCTCGTCGGCCCCGCCCGGCTATGGCCTCTCGGCGGCCGACGACGACGCCAAGTGGGACGCCTACCTGCGGGAGTCGATCCTCGATCCCGGCGCAAAAATTGTCCGCGGCTATCAGAACGTCATGCCGCCCCAGGCCAGCCAATTCAGCGGCAGCGCCTACAAGGAGAAGAAGCTCGCGGCCATCGTCGAATACATCAAGAGCCTGGACAACCACGGGCCCGGCGGCAAGCCGAAGTATTACCGCCCCATGCCGATTCCCGCCGCCCAGCCGGGCGCGAAAGACCAGAAGCAGCCCGCACCATGACCGACGCTACGATCAGCCCGGCCCTGCCCGCCGCGGCCCACGCAGACAACTACCTGACGCACCGCCGCGGCATCGCCTCCTGGCTGGTCACGCTGGATCACAAGCGGATCGGCGTGCTGTACCTGGTCTCGGTGCTGGCGGCCTTCCTGCTGGGCGGCATCTTCGCCCTGTTGGTCCGCACGCAACTGCTCCGCCCCGAGGGGCTGCTGTTCCATGCGGCCCAGGGCGGCACAGACCTGTCGGTCTACAAGCCCTACAACCAAATGTTCACCGTGCACGGCACGGTGATGATCTTCCTGGTGCTGATTCCGGGCATTCCCGGGGCGCTGGGGAACTTCGTCCTGCCGATCATGATCGGGGCCCGCGACGTGGCCTTCCCCCGCTTGAACCTGATGAGCTATTATCTCTACCTGATCGGGGCCGGGCTGGCCCTGGCCTCGGTCTTCATCGGCGCGGTCGATACCGGCTGGACCTTCTACCCGCCCTACAGCACCGGCACCCCTACGGCCGTAATCTGCCTGGTGTTCGGGGCCTTCGTACTGGGGTTCAGCTCGATCTTCACCGGGCTGAATTTCATCGTCACCATCCACAAACTGCGCTGTCGGGGGATGACGTGGTTCCGGATGCCGCTCCTGCTGTGGGGCCTGTACGCCACGGCCGTGATCCAGATCTGCGCCACGCCCGTGCTGGGCATCACGCTCCTGCTGTTGATCCTCGAGCGGCTGTTCAACCTGGGTATTTTCAACCCGGCCTACGGCGGCGATCCGATCCTCTTTCAGCATTTCTTCTGGTTCTATTCACACCCCGCGGTCTACCTGATGATCCTGCCGGCCATGGGCGTAATGAGCGAGGTCGTCTCGACCTTCAGCCGCCGGGCGGTCTTCGGCTACAAGTTCGTGGCCATGAGCAGCCTGGCCATCGCCCTGATCGGCTTCCTGGTGTGGGGCCACCACATGTTCCCCAACGGGCAGTCGGCCCCGGTGAACACCATCTTCAGCGGCCTGACCATGCTCGTGGCCATCCCCACCGCGGTCAAGATCTGGAACTGGCTGGCTACGATGTACAAGGGCTCGATTGTGCTCATGACGCCCATGTGCTATGCCCTCTGCTTCTTCTTCCTGTTCGCCATCGGCGGGCTGACGGGCCTGTTCCTGGCCACGCTGGCCACCGACTTCCACGTCCACGACACCTACTTCCTCGTGGCCCACTTCCATTACACGATGGTCGGCGGGGCGATGTTCATGTTCCTCGCCGGGCTGCACTACTGGTGGCCCAAGTTCACCGGCCGCATGTACAACGAGAGCGCCGGCCGCCTGGCCTGCCTGCTGCTCTTGGTGGCCTTCAACCTCACCTTCTTCCCGCAGTTCGTAATGGGTACGCACGGCATGCCGCGCCGCGTGGCGATCTATCAGCCCGAGTTCCAGAACCTCCACGTCATCTCGACCGTGGGCGCCTACGCCCAGTTCGCCGCCGTGACCCTGATTGCGGGCTATCTGATGGTTTCGCTGTTCCGCGGCCGCCCCGCACCGGCCAATCCCTGGGGTGGCTCGACCCTGGAATGGACCTGCCCGTCGCCCCCGCCGCACGATAATTTCCCGACGCCGCCCAGCGTCGATAGTATCTACGATTACTCGCAACTGGTTTGGAACGAGGCCCTGGGCGGTTACGAACGCTCCGGAGGGCGGAAGGCTGGGGTTGAGGGGATAAGGGGTTGAGCGGATAAGGGGTTGAGCGGATAAGGGGTTGAGCGGATAAGGGGTTGAGGGGTTGAGACATGAGCGCCACCGCCGCTAATAACGCCGGGCACGACCCGCACCTGGCGCATCACTTCCACACCGCAGACCAGCAGTTCCAGTCCGGCAAGCTCGGCATCTGGCTCTTCCTGGCCACCGAGATCCTGCTCTTCTCCGGCCTGTTCTGCGCCTATGCCGTGTACCGGGCCAGCCATCCCGAGATCTTCGTCTACGCGCATCTTTATCTGTCTAAGACGCTGGGGGCCACCAATACGATCATCTTGATCTTCAGCAGCTTCACGATGGCCTCGGCGGTGCACGCGGCCCAGGTGGGTAGCCGCCGTTGGCTGGTGGCCCTGCTGAGCCTGACGCTGCTGTGCGCGGCGGCCTTCCTGGGTATCAAGTTCGTCGAGTACAAGGACAAGTGGGAGGAGCACCTGCTGACCGGCCGCGGCTACCGGCCGACCGCTGCGCCGCCGGGGGCGCTACTGCCAGGGGCCGACTCTGGCGCCGTGGGTGCCACTGCTGGCTTGTCCAGCAGTGTTGACCGGCCGCAGTCCGCTGCACTGCCGGACAAGCCGGCAGTGGCACCCGCCGGCCGCACCACAGGGCCCCCGGCCATCGAGCGCTCGACGATCGCCCCCGCCGCCATCGGACCACGCGGCATCTCCCCGCAGTGGCTCGCCGGGGAAACCGCCCCGCCGCACCGGGCCTGGATCGGTCCCGAGCCGGAAAACGTCCAAACCTTCTTCGCCCTGTACTTCGCCATGACCGGGCTGCACGCCGTCCACGTGCTGGCGGGCATGGGGGCCATCACGTGGCTCCTGCTCCGCGCCCGCCGCGGCGAGTTCTCGCCCGCATACTTCACCCCCGTCGATTTCACCGGCCTCTACTGGCACCTGGTCGATCTGGTGTGGATCTTCTTATTTCCCTTGTTTTACCTGATCGCGTGACCAAGGAGATACTGCAATGACGCCCGAAGCAACGCTGGCGCACGTCGTGCCCCTGCGGGTACTGGCCGCCGTCTTCGTCGCCCTGGTGCTGCTAACGGTGCTAACGGTGGCCGTCGCGCGCATCGATCTGGGCAACCTAAACCTTTACGCGGCCTTGGCCATCGCCGGGCTGAAGGCCACGCTGGTGGTGCTCTATTTCATGCACCTCCGCTACGATCGGCCGTTCAACCTCATGCTGTTCCTGGGCTGCCTGGGGTTCGTGGTGCTGTTCATCTCGTTGGTGCTGACCGACCGCCAGGCCTACAGCGGCTCGATGTTGCCCGGCCAGGCCCCGGCCATGCGCAACGTGCATACGCCGTTAGGGTCCGCCGGCGAGTAAACCGTTTACGGGGACTGTGAATGCCCGGTCCCCTCTCCCTCCGGGAGATGGTTAGGGTGAGGGCGGGCAGCGAGAAAACAGGTATTATTTGCGAAGGGTCCACAATGCCCTCCCCCCCGGCCCCTCTCCCAAAGGGCGAGGGGAGTTACTGAAGTCCGAAGGAGTCTGCGGCCATGAGCATCGCCGAACCGGATCGCCGGAGGCCGCCCGGCGGGCAGCCGCCCTTCGAGGCCCCCGGTGTGGGCACGATGGGCATGTACATGCTCGTGCTCTCGCTGGGCGTGCTGTTCGCCGCCGGCATGGTGGCCTACCTGGCTATTCGCAGCGGCCACGAGCCCTGGCCGCCGCCGGAAATGCCCGCCTTGCCCCGCAGCCTGTGGCTGAGCACGCTGGCTATCCTCGCCGTGAGCGTGGCGATTCAGCGAGCCCTTGGCGCCGCCCGCCGCGGCGACCAGCCCGCCTTGAAACGCAACCTGGCCCTCACGCTTTCGCTGGGCCTGGCCTTCCTCGCCTTGCAGGCCTTCGCCTGGCTGCGGGTCTTCGACCAGATCGGCCAGTCGCCCGCCGGCATGGGCCAGTTCGTGAAGCTGTTTTACGTGCTCACCGGCCTGCACGCCCTGCACGTGCTGGGCGGGCTGGCGCCGCTGGCCGCCGTTACCGGCCGGGCCCTGGCCGGCCGCTACGCACCCGACCGCCACGCCGGTGTTCGCTACCAGGCCATCTACTGGCACTTTCTCGATGCCGTCTGGTGCCTGATGTTCGTCGTAATCTATTGGTAACCGTGTTGCGGACCATTTTGCCCGAGGTCGAGCGCTATCTGCCGAAGGTCACCGCCTGTCTGCGCGGGGCCCGCATCTATCGCTGGCACCTTGAACTTGAGCATCAGGCGGCACCCGTGGGCAGCGGGACCATCCGCTCGCGGGCAAGATCGGCAGCGTAGGCCATCGCCGCTTGGATATCCTCGGTCGTCAGCGACGGGTAGCTGCACAGGATTTCGTCGGTCGGTACGCGAGCGGCAAGGTTGTCGAGCACCACCGCTACCATGATGCGCGTCTCCTTGATGCACGCCTGCCCGTGGCAGATGGCCGGGTCAACGGTGATTCGTTCGCGCCAGTCCATTTGCAATGTCTCCTGTCCAAGAGTTTGCCTACCATTCCATTCTACCCTGTGCGCTGGTGTTGGCACAGCAGAAGCGGCAGATCCGGGCGCCGGCCAGCCAGCGTACCTCTCGCAATCCTGGCCCATTACGGGGCCGATACCGTTCACGGCGTGGAAGGCAGCAGCCAACACTCCGTGTGCCGCTGGCCATGCTCTTTTCCACTTCAGCGGACGGCACACGGAGTGTGGCGTGCTACTTTGACGCGTGAACGCTTACGAAAACGCTTTCTCGCTGCCGCAGTGCGAACAGTGGGAAAGCATTGCGTGCCTGATCTTGTGGCAGGAGGAACACTCCTCGAAAAGCCCGCTGCCGCAAGCGGGACACGTGTACTGCTCTTCTTCCTCTCCGCCATCCGTGGGAACGACCAGCTTATTGACCGTGCGCCGCGTCCAGAACAGAAAACGGCGGGGGCCGATGCGTATGGGGTACTCGCACACCGGGCACAGAAAACGCTCGTATGCCTCGCGGTACTGCCTGACCAGCCACTGTGTTTTGGGAAAGGCGATAGTTTGGATGAAGTAGATCAAGAGTCGCGCCACGACGAGCAAGAGTACGCCGATGAGGACGTACTTGAAGTACTTGCTGGGAAAGTACTCGTGAACCACCAGGGCCACCTTGACGAGCGTTGCCGCGCCAAAGGCCAGGAACAGCGGAAAGTAGATGCTGGCCCGCTTCCTGATGATGACGACCGCCGCCACAACGAGAATGGGCAACAGAATCGCAAGTTGCAGCAGGGCCAGTCTTAGCCGGTGCCGCTCGCTGAGAGTGTTGAACTCGTCTCTGGCCGGCCCGCGCTGCTCCTCGATCTCTTGTTCCGCCTGGTCCTTCTCCCAGACGAGCCCCTGCTTCCGCCCAAGCATGTCCGATATGGTCTGGCTCAGTTCCTGGTACTTCTTCTGATTGTCCAGGAAGAGATTCAGGCTGCTGCTGAAATTCGCCTGCTCCGTATTGGAGAAGGCGATGCTTTTCTGAATGCCGAGTTTCTGGAGCTCCAGAAGTTGGTTGATGGTTTGTTGCAGGTTGCGGGAACTGTCGCCCACGACGCGCTGTTTTTCCGTTTGGTTCTCGATCTGGCGGGTGAGGTCGGCAATCTGCTTCGCCAGCCTTTCGCGCTTGGCAACGAGGTTCGGGTCCACGTGCTTCTGCTCGATGGCCGTATAGTCGGGGCCCGGAATGGATTGAATGTCCTCGACCAGGAATCCCAGGACCCAGAACACAAGCACCGCAAGGACAAGGGTGAACAGTCGGATTGCAGAACGGTGCAGCCACGTGCCCTTTGACTTTACTTCGGCTTTCATTGTCTGTTCCTTTGTGTCGCCTGCCATTCTACCCTGTGCGTTGGGGTTGGCACAGCGGAAAGGAGATCAGGAGAGCAGGCGAACAGTGGAGTAGGAGAGGCCGGAGGGCTGTCTGGTCGTCTGCCCAACTGCTCCCCTGCTCATCTTTCCCCGCGGCGGCCCGTGGGCCGGTGGGTCGGCCACCATTGCCAGCAGCAGCAGCGGCAGATAGATCACGCTGGCCAGGAACACCCGCCGGGCCTCCTGCCGCGTCTTTGCCGAGCGGAGCCTTAGGGCCAGCAGGAACAGCACGAGGCCCAACAACAGCGACACCGCGCCGAACAGGAAGCCCGCCAGGCGGCAGAAGCTGGCCACTAGGCCCAGCGGCATGAGCGCCAGCCAGTACAGGGCGATGGTCAGCGTGGTCAGCCGTCCGCTGGGGTCAACTACGGGCAACATGCGGTATCCGGCGCGGGCGTAGTCGGCCCGGTCCATCCACACCAGCGACAGCGAATGGGGGACTTGCCACAGCAGCATGGTGGCGGCCAGCAAGGCCGGCTCGAGTCGCAGGCCGCCGCCGGCGCCGACCCAGCCCATCACGGGCGGCAGGGCCCCGCAAATCGCCCCGATCGGCGTGCACCAGGGCGTGCGCGCCTTCAGCGGCGTATAGACCAGCGTATAGATCAGCACGTTGGCCAGGCCCAGCAGGGCGGCCAGCGGCCGGACCAGCTCGTTGAGCACGCCCAGCCCGGCGGCCAAGTTGAGCATGGCGAACAGCAGGGCGTGCGTGCGGGAGATGGCCCGGGAAGGCAGCGGCCGCCGCCGGGTGCGCTCCATCCGCCCGTCGCGATCAATCTCGATGATCTGGTTGAGTGTGCCGGCCCCCACCGCCGCCAGGCCGGTGCCTAAGAGCGTCCACACCAGCCCGCACCAGTCGAACTCCAGACCGGGAAAGGGCCGGGTCGCGCCCAACACATAGCCCACGGCCGTGGTCAGCAGGACCATCGCCGTCAGCCGGACCTTGGCAAGCTCGATGTAATACTTGCAGACCATGCCCGCGGAACCTATAAACGAAATTGTATCCGGCACACGCCGTGTGCCGCTGGAATAAACGGCACACGGAGTGTGCCGGATACAATCACGTCATCATACGCGAGCGGTGCATGGATTTTCAACCCGCGATGACCCGTCGCCCGACCGGCACGAGCGACGTGTGGGCCATCGGCTTCGGCACGACGGCCGTAATGTGGGCCGTGGGCTACCTGGGCCACATGCCGCTGAGCCGTCTGCCGCCGGCGGTGATGCTGGGCCTGATGCTGGCGGCGGTGGTCGGCGGCGGGGGTGTGGCCGGCCGCTGCACCGCCCGCGGCCTGCCGGGCGGACTGTGCGTGGGCGCCATCGTCGCCCTCTTGAACCTGCTCGTGCTGGGCAGCCTGCTGGTCCGGGCCGACACGGGGCAGTTGCTCCCCCGGGCCTGGCTGTGGATTCCCGGCTGGTTCGGCCTCAGCCTGCTGCTGGCCGGCGCCGGGGCCGTCGTGGGCCGCCGCTGCGCCGCCCCGGCAGGCGCTCGGCTTGCCGCTTCGCAGCAAGCGGCGCAGCCGCCCAACTGGCTCGCCCTGTGGGGCTGGATCACCGCCGCCACGGCGCTGCTGCTGATCGCGGCCGGCGGCCTGGTCACCGGCTTGCGGGCCGGCATGGCCGTCCCCGATTGGCCCAATACCTACGGCGCCAACATGTTCCTGTACCCGCTGGCGAAGATGACCGGCGGAGTGTTCTACGAGCATGCCCACCGCCTGCTGGGCACATTGGTGGGCGCAACCACGCTGGCCCTGGCGGTTTACCTTTCGCTCCAGCGTGGGCGGCGGGGACTGTCCCAATTTTCGTCCGCCTGTCCCCATGGACAGGCCGAAAATGGGACTGTCCCCTTCAATGGGACTGTCCGCTTGGCGGCAGGGCTCTTCTGGACGGCCGGCGCCTGCGTGCTCGTCCAAGGCATACTGGGCGGCTTTCGCGTGACGGAAAACAGCCCGGCCCTGGCCGTGGTCCACGGCTTCTTCGCCCACGTCGTGTTGGGACTTTTGGTAGCCGCCGCCGTACTGCTCTCCGACGGCCGGTCGGGGTTGCGGGGTGGCGGGCCGGTAGCGGCATGGAAGGTATCAGGCACACTCCGTGTGCCGTCCGTTGAAGCGGAAGAAGGCATAGCAGACGGCACACGGAGTGTGCCTGATACCTTGCCGCACCGCGCGGCCGGTCCCGACCTGCTGCTCACCGGACTGTTGATCGGAGTGGTGCTGCTGCAAACACTGCTGGGCACGCTGGTCCGCCAGCGCGACGTAACGTTCATGGCACACGTGGCCGTGGCGGCCGTCGTGGCGGCGGTCTCGCTCTCCGCCGGCATGCGGGCCTGGGGCCGCCACGGCGACGTGCCCCTGCTGCGCCGCGGCGGGATAGCGCTAGTGCTCCTGGTCGTGCTGCAGATCGGACTGGGAATCGTATCGGCGGCGATGCGCACGCCGCCGGTGGAGCAGTCGCCCAGCGCCGCGGTGCTAGCCCAGGGCGGCGGCCTGCGGCCGGCCCTGCCGGCCCTGCTCACCACCGCCCATCAGACCACGGCCGCCTTGATCCTCGCCGTGGGCGTGCTGCTGGGCGTGGGGACGGGGAGCAGGGAGTAGTGGCTGGTGGCTAGTGACTAGCGGTCGGCCGATCGCTGACCGCTGATCGCTGACCGCTATCTGACAACTGACAACCGACAACTAACAACTCATACGTCGCACAGCGTCACGGCCTGCTCCAGGCTCGCCATCGCGTCCGGGCGGGCGGGAATAAACTCCTGGCCCACGTAGCCGGTATAGCCGCTGTCGGCGATGGCCCGCATCACCTGGGGATAGTCGATGGTCTGGGTCTTGTCGATCTCATGCCGGCCGGGCACGCCGCCGGTGTGATAATGGCCCCAGCAATCGGCGTGCTTCTGGACGTCGGCCAGGACGTCTTCCTTCATCATGCCGGCATGGTAGATGTCGTACAGGACCTTGACCCGCGGCGAGCCCACGCCCTCGACGAACGCCACGCACCATTTGGTGGAATCGGCCATGTAGTCGCCGTGGTCGTGGGAATTGAGGAACTCCAGGCAGACGGTGATCTTCTTCTGCTCGGCGTAGCCGGCGATTTTCTTTACGCCGGCGATGCTGTTCTTCAGTCCCTCCTGGTCGTCCATGCCGGCCCGATTGCCCGAGAAGCAGATGACGTTGGGGAAGCCGGCGGCGGCCGTGGCGTCGATGCTGCGGCGGACCGCCGCCAGGCACTCCTCGTGGTTCTCGACGCGGTTGAAGCCCTTGCCGATGCCGTGGCTGCCGCTCATGGCGCAGATCAGGCCGTGCTTCTTGAGCGTCGGCCACTGGTCGGGGCCGGTCAGCTCGATCGACAGCAATCCCATCTTGGCGCAGGCCTCGGCGAACTGGTCGAGGCTGAGCTTGGCCTTCTGCATGTAGCCGCCGTAGCACCACAGGCAGACGGACTGGTGGATGCGGCCTTTGAGCTTTCCGGCCGCGGCGGCCCGCGGCGCGGGCAGCAACGATCCGGCGGCGGCCACCCCGGCGGCGCCCGCCACACCCTGCAACATCGCCCGCCGCGTCACACGGCAGCGGCCCAACCCAAGAAGATCTTCAAGCCTGGTCATGATTCGCTCCTGGTTCTCACGGATAGCTTAACACTTCGGAAGGGGACAGTCCCATTTTCGTCGGACGAAAATGGGGACGGTCCCCAAGTTGTTTCCCGACCGATCCTTAGCCAACGATTTCTGTCGCTACTTGCCACGGTTTGCGTCATTCCGAACCGTGCCGAGTATAAGCTGAAACCCCGCGCGATGCAAGCGGACGGAGGGGCGAGGCGGAGGGATGAATTCGGAGTTCGGCGGCGGGAGGAGCGCCGGCTGAAACCTCACGGCGCAGCCGCGGGGCTTTTTCGCGTACCCTTGTCGCGGTAGGGACCGCCCTTGCGGGCGGCCCCCCGCACAGATCCGTACTTGAAGCACTACCTCATACGGCTCTTACCTTGGGTGGCTCACGATAAGTCGCTCATCGGGGTAGGGATG
>JBEKTY010000047.1:0-61856 GCA_049515555.1 Thermoguttaceae bacterium | reverse complement strand
GACTGGCTGCGGCAGCGCCCGGCGGAGCAGCCGGCGGCGGCCAAAGCTTCAACCGCCCGACCGGAGCCGCGGCCCGCGCCCCGGCCGCGGCCGCGACGCTTGACCTACCTGCAACAACGCGAGCTGGAGGCCCTGCCGCAACACATCGAGACCCTGGAGGCCGAGCTGGACGAACTGCATCAACTGACGGCCGACCCGGCCTTCTATCGCCGCAGCCCGGGCGAAATCATCAGCGTCAAGGACCGTCTGCGGTCGCTTGAGCGCGATGTTGCCGCGGCCTACCGCCGCTGGGAGGAACTCGAGACGACCGGCGCCGAGAGCGGCTGACCGCGGGTGGCACGTCCCTGAGCGCAGCGAAGGGCGTGGCTTTTCGCGCCTCACCACGCCCTTCGCCCCTCAGGGCGTGCCACCCCGATTGGTCAACTAATTTCTCCGCGGCCCCGCGCCAGATGCGGCCCGGTATTACACGAGCACGATCTTGCCCGCCGCCTTGTCGTACTTGGCCACCTTGCTGGCGCGGTGCGAGAGGATGGCCATGTTCAGCGGGGCCTGCACGCGGACGGCAATGTCGATGGGACTGAAGGGCCGCTGCCGGCTCTTCACGCAGGCGATGAAGTTGTCCCATAGCTTCTGCGTGTCGCCCGCCCCGCGCCAGGGGATGAGCACTTCTTTCTTCGCCTTATTGGCCGGCACGATGCGGATGCCCGGCCCGAAGTGCTCGATGTCGCCCCATAGGATCGCGCCGTCGGTCCCGCGGAGGATGGCCTGCAGCGGCGTGTAGTTCGAGAGCGAGTTCATCAACACCACGCTCGGGCCGCCCGCGTAGTCGGCGATGATGTTGCATTGGTCGGGCACCTCGCGGTCGTACTGGAAGTTGCCGCCGCCGCCCAGCACGCGCTCGGGGAAGTCCAGGTCCAGCACGCGGAAAATGGGGGTGAAGACATGAACCAGGAGATCGGTCGCGGGCCCGCCCGCATAGTCCCAGTACAGCCGCCACTGGAAGAACCGCGAGACGCTGAAGGCCACCTTGGGGGCGTCGCCCAGGAACTGCTCCCAGTCGAGGTCCGGGCCCGGCCTGGCGTTGGCGTCTGGAATTACCATCCGCTCGCCCCAGTCGCCGCGGCGGAAGTAGCCCGCCTGTACGTGCACGATCTTGCCCACGATGCCTTCCTTGATGAGCTTGCGGGCCTCGTCGTAAGCGTCGTCGGCCACGTACTGGGTGCCCACCTGCACGATCCGCTTGTGCTTCTCGGTTTCCGCGCCGAGCTGCCGGGCGAGGTCCATTTGCGACCAGTGCGTAAGCGGCTTCTCGCAGTACACGTCCTTGCCCGCCCGCACGGCGTCGATGGCTTGCGGCGCATGGTGCCGGTCGGGCGTGGCGATGCACACGATGTCCACGCCGGGATCGGCCAGTAGCTCCCGGTAGTCGCGGTAGATTTTGCCGCCGGTCTTCTGGGCCGCGGCGCGGGCCCGCGGGCCGTACACGTCGCACACGGCCACGGCGTCGCACAGGCCGCGGGCCTTGAGGTTCAGCACGTGGCCGATGTGCGCCTGGGCCCGTCCGCCCACCCCGATAAAGCCCACTCCCGGCCGCTCGTTGGCGCCCTTCACGCGGTCGTCGGCAATTACGTACGGGGCGGCGCTGAGTGCCGCTGCGCCCACGCTGGCAGTTTGCAGGAATTCACGACGTGTCTTCATCTTCAAGTCTCCGAGGAATGTCTTGGGGCTCAGGATCGGCCGAGGAATAACCTCCGTGTTTCAATGTAGTCCGCACACGCCGTGTGCGGAAATCCGGCACACGGCGTGTGCCGGCTGCAATCAGCGGTAGTACAGGCGCCGGCCCTCGAAGGTCGGGCGCCGATCCGGGCCCACACGGCCACCTATCTTACCACGGCACACTGCCATGCTCCAGCAACTTCCCGCACGCCGGCGGCTTGCCGAGGTCCGCGCTAGCGGGGATAATCTGAAGTGCATGGAGCAGAATTCAGCGATCGACGACCTGTTGGCCCGGCTTAATCCGCAGCAGCGTCGGGCGGCGACGCACGGCGACGGCCCGCTGCTGATTGTTGCCGGGGCCGGCACCGGGAAGACGGCCACGCTGGTGCATCGCGTGGCCTGGCTGATTGCGCGGGGCACCGATCCGGCCCGCATTCTGCTCTTAACCTTTACCCGCCGGGCGGCCGGCGAGATGCTCTCGCGCGTGGCCGGCCTGTTGGGGCATGGGCCGGGCAGCGGCCGTATCTGGGGTGGAACCTTCCATGCCGTCGCCACCCGCCTGTTGCGGCGCTACGCCAAGGCCATCGGGCTGCCGCCTGGGTTCACCATCTGCGATCGCTCGGATGCCGAGGACCTGCTGGGCGTGGTTCGCACCGAGCTGGGCCTGGCCAAGAGCGACCGGCGGTTCCCCAAGAAGGGCACCTGCATGGACATCTACAGCCGCTGCGTCAACGCCCGGGAAAAACTGGACCAGGTGCTGGTGAGCCGCTTCCCCTGGTGCCTGGACTGGGCCGAGCCGCTCGCGCGGCTCTTCGACGGCTACGTGGACCGCAAGGAGTCGGCCGGAATACTCGACTACGACGACCTGCTGCTCCAGTGGCAGGCCCTGCTGGACGACCCGCGGGCCGGGCCGGCGGTCCGCGGGCAGTTCGATTGCCTGCTGGTCGACGAGTACCAGGATACCAACGCCCTCCAGGCCGAGATCCTGTATGGCCTGTCGCCCCAGGGAAAGGGTCTGACCGTGGTGGGCGACGACGCCCAGTCGATCTATTCGTTCCGGGCCGCCACGGTCCGCAACATCCTGGACTTCCCCCAACACTATCCCGGCACGACGATCGTGGCCCTGGAACAGAACTATCGCAGCACCGGCCCCATTCTCAGCGCGACCAATCGGGTGATCGGCCTGGCGCGGGAGCGGTATGCCAAGGACCTGTGGTCGGAGCGGCCGCACGGGCAGCGGCCGGTGCTGGCAACCTGCCGCGACGACGAGGAGCAGACCGAGTACGTCGTCAGCCGGATCCTGGAGCATCACGAGGCGGGCGTGCCGCTCCGCCGGCAGGCGGTGTTGTTCCGGGCCTCGCATCACAGCATGCTGCTGGAGGCCGAGCTTGCCCGGCGGAAGATCCCCTTCCACAAGTACGGCGGGCTGAAGTTCGTCGAGACGGCCCACGTAAAGGACCTGCTGGCCTTCCTGCGTTTGGCCGAGAATCCGCGAGACGTGGTGGCCGGCGCGCGGCTGCTGCCGCTGCTGCCGGGCATCGGGCCGGCCAAGGCCCGGCACCTGATGGACCTGCTGACGGCCGCGGGCGGGGATTTCGCCGCCTGGTCGGCCTGGAAGCCGCCCCCGGAGGCCGCCGAGCTATGGTCGGCCTTGATCGAGCTGCTGCGGGGCCTGGCCGCCACGACCGAGGCCGTGGCCCGCCAGTTGCACCGCGTCCGTACGTTCTACGCCCCCTTGCTCGAGGCGGCCTACGACCACCCGCAGCCCCGCTTGCGCGACCTCGAGCAGTTGGAGCAGATCGCCTCGCGCTATCGCAGCCGGGGCCGCATGCTGGCCGAAATGGCCCTCGATCCGCCCGCCTCGACCCAGGACCTGGCCGGCCCGCCCCTGCTGGACGACGATTACCTCGTCCTGAGCACCATCCATTCGGCGAAAGGGCTGGAATGGGACGCGGTGTACGTGATCCACGCCGCCGACGGCAATATCCCCTCCGACATGGCCACAAAGGACGACGACGGCGTCGAGGAGGAGCGGCGGCTGTTCTACGTGGCCCTGACGCGGGCGAAGAACTGGCTCTACGTCTGCTGCCCCTTGCGCTATTACCACGCCTACCGGCCCGGGGTGAGCGACAGCCACGGCCTGGCCCAGCGGACCCGCTTCCTGCCCGATTCGGTCCTGGAGCATTTCGACCGCCAGACGGGCGGGGCTATTTCGGCCGAAGACGAGCCGGACGGCCCGCCCGATTGGGGCCCGGCCGCCGGCCCGCGCCGCGGCAGGATCAAGGACCTGTGGCGCTGACCGTAGCGGTCAGTGTTCAGTGTTCAGCAAGTTGCGTACGCCGGTCCCCTCTCCCTCCGGGAGAGGGTTAGGGTGAGGGGACGCGCGGACACGCACGACACCGGCAATCTCCGCGTCACCGAGTCATTCCCGCCTCCGATCGGCAGGCCTGCGGGCCGGAACCGAAAGGCAGTTAGCTCTTGGCGCCCGCTCTCGCACGCTGAGGGCGATTCTTCCCCGTGCGCCTGGCAACCGCGTTAGCTAGGCCACGAAGCCCTGTTTGGGCTTGCCAGAAAACCGGCTTCGCAAATCGTGTCCCGCACCTGATCCCCGCGGCGGCTCTCAGCATGAATTGACATTCGGCCGGCCGTCTGGCATACTGCGAGTTTCTGAAGGGGAGGGGCTCATTTTCCCTGCGCGGAAGCCGCAGGGGCGGCCCCCCGGAATTACAACCCCATAAGGTATCTTCCTGTCATGTCCGCAGCGATGGAGTCGCTTTATGCCGCGCGGCTGAAACGCTACGTAACGGCGATGCGGAACGAGAAGCCCGACCGGATCCCGATCCGGCCCTTCGTCGCCGAGTTCACGGCGAAGTACGCGGGCTATACCACCGCCGAGGTAACGCAGGACTACCAGAAGGCGTTTGCCGCCGCCCGGAAGTGCGCCGCCGATTTCGACTGGGACGCCGTCGTGGCCAACATGGTCTACGGCTGGGCGGGGCTGGTCCAGGCCGTCGGGCTGCGCTATTACGCCCTGCCCGGCGTAGACCTGCCGCCCGACACGGGCTTCCAGTACATCGAGCCGCCGGAGGCCGAGGCCTGGATGCAGCCGGAGGAGTACGACGCCCTGATCGAGGACCCCACCGGCTACCTGTTCAACATCTGGCTGCCGCGGGTATCGGCCGACGTCAGCCCGGCGGGCCAGCCCACCTCGCTGCGAAATAATCTTTCGTTCCTCAAGGGCGGCATGGCGATGCTCCAATATTTCCAGGGCTTCGGCGTGCAGGCCGCCCGGCTGAGGAGCGAGTCGGGCACCGTCTCGGCCATCTCGGGCATACTGAAGGCCCCCCTGGACATCCTGGCGGACAAGCTGCGGGGCTACCGCGGGCTGTGCACGGACATGTTTCGCCAGCCGGACAAGGTGCAGGCGGCCTGCCAGGCCCTGGCCCCGCACCTGCTGCACGTCGCCGCCAGCGGGGCCGACCCCGAGAAGAACGTCCCCATCGGCCTGTGGCTGCACCGCGGCTGCGTGCCCTTCCTCTCGCCCCAGCAGTTCGACCGCTTCTACTGGCCCACGCTCAAGGGGATCATCCAGGAGTTGTGGGCCCGCGGCCACCAGACCCTGTTCTACGCCGAGGGGGAATGGAACCCGAATTTGAAGGCCATCGCCGAGCTGCCCGACCGGAGCATCGTCTACCACGTAGACCGGGGCGATATCTTCGAGGTCCACCGGGCCGTAGGCCATAAGTTCTGCCTGAGCGGCGGCATTCCCAACGATCTGCTGGCCTTCGGCACGCCGCAGCAGGTTCGCGACCGTTGCCGGCAGGTGATCGACGGCGTCGCCCGCAATGGCGGCTACATTATGGACGCCAGCGCCATCGTGCAGGACGACGCGCAGGTGGAGAACCTGCGGGCCATGACCGACTTCACCCGAGAGTATGGGGTGTATTGAGGAGGGATTTTGGGGATTTGTGGATTTGGGGATTTGGAGGGATAAGGGGTTGAGGGAATAAGGGGTTGAGGGGATAAGAGCGTGTGAGTCTATTGGCGATGGCTCGCAGCCGCCATAAGACGCGGTGCGCCGCTTGCGGTTTCGCAAAAAGAGGGAAAATGGTAAAAGGGAGTCCAAGCGTGCAGGACGAGCAACCTAAAATCGAGCGGCCGCCGGGGACCTGCATCCCCTGGCAGGAGCAGCGGCAGAAGTGGCCCGCTTTCACCGGCGACGAGCGGCTGGTGGAGCAGGTTTGGCAGGACGTCGACGCCTTGGGTTACATGTACATCTGGCAGATCCTGTTGTCGTTTTAGGGACCGTAGAAACTCGTAGGGTGGGTCGAGCCAGGGCGAGCCCCACCATCAGTCTCGATAGGGACCGTGTGATGAGTCAAGCAGGCAGTCTGGCCGAGGCGGTGGCCCAGGTCCGCGAGGCGGACGTCAAAGCCCTGGTCCGGCAGCAGATTGCGGCGGGCGTGCCGGCCGAGGAGATCCTGGCCGAGTGCAATCGCGGCATGACCGAGTTGGGCGATCGTTTCGCCGCCGGCGTTTGCTTCCTGCCGGAGTTGATGTTCGGTGGGATGATTATGAAGGGGGTGATGGCGGAGCTGGGGCCGCTGGTAGATCGCGGCGGGGAGCGCAAGTCGGCCGGCGGCGTGGTGATGGGCTCGGCCCAGCACGACGTGCACGACATCGGCAAGGACATCGTGATCATGCTGCTGCGGGGCGCGGGTTTCGAGGTCTTCGATCTGGGGGTGGACGTGCCGCCGGCCAGGTTCGTGGAGGCCATCCGCCGCCACCGGCCGCAGATCGTGGGCCTGAGCGTGCTCTTGACCACCTGCTTCAAGTCGGTGGCGGCCACGGTCGAGGCGATTCGGCAGGCCGGGCTCCGCGACGGCGTGCAAATCATGGTCGGCGGGGCCGCCGCCAGCCAGCTCATGGCCGAGAGCACCGGCTGCGACTACTACGGCAAGACGGCCGTCGATGGCGTGTACTTCGCCCGCCGGGCGGTCGGCGCGGAGCAGCCATGATGCGGCCAGCCAGCGCCGCGGGGCGGCCAGACAGAGCCATGACCGGACCAAACCGAGAACCATTCACAGGCCGGCGGGGAGTGGCTCATTTTTCGGCCTGGAAAGTAGCAGGCACACTCCGTGTGCCTGCTACCTTAACGCAACCCGTGAGGGCTTACGAAAAATGTGCCTGTGCCCTTTGGGCCCGCCCGCTGCTGTTGCTCGCGGCGGCGGTGGCCTCGATCGCGGCGGCTTCGCCGGCTGAGGCCCAGCAGTGGGCCCGCGATATGTTCTCCGAGGTCAGCCATGATTTCGAGACCGTTGCCCGCGGGGGCAAGGTCGAGTACCGCTTCGCCTTGCAGAACATCTACCTCGAGGATGCGCACATCTCCTCGGCCCGCGTCAGTTGCGGTTGTACCAGCCCGGAGATCCCCACCCAGGTGCTCAAGACCTGGGACAAGGCCGAGGTGGTGGCCCGCGTAGACACCAAGGGCCATCTCGGCCAGAAGGACGTTACGATCACGGTCGTCTTCGACCGGCCCTTCCCCGCCGAAGTCCAACTGAACATCCATTGCTACATTCGCAGCGACGTAGTGCTTCAGCCGGGCGCGGTGCAATTCGGGTCCTTGCTCCAGGGCCACGCCGCCCAGCAGCGGGTATCCGTCAGCTACGCCGGCCGCAACGATTGGCAAATCCTGCGCGTCGAATGCGCCAATCCGAGCCTGTCGGGCCAGCTCACTCCGATCAGCCGGGGCAACGGCCTGGTGAACTACGAACTGTTGGTCAACCTGGCGGCCGGCGCCCCGGCGGGCTACCTCCGCGACGAGCTGTCGTTGGTGACCAACGACCTCAATCCGCGGGCGGTCCGCGTGCCCGTGCCCGTCGAGGGACTGATCCAGCCCGGGCTGAGCGTCTACCCGTCGCCGCTGTTCATGGGCACGGTCCAGGCGGGGCAATCGATCACCCGGCAGATGGTCCTGCGGGGGCAGTCGGCGTTGCGGGTCGTTAGCGTGGAATCCACGAATCCGCGGTTCCAATGCACTCCGCCCACGGGGTCGGGCATGTT
Source organism: Thermoguttaceae bacterium (assembly GCA_049515555.1). GTDB lineage: Bacteria > Planctomycetota > Planctomycetia > Pirellulales > Thermoguttaceae > JBEKTY01. The sequence goes on along the minus strand of JBEKTY010000047.1, from coordinate 54,077 downwards.
GCAGCGGCTGCCGGTGACGTTCCAAGCCGGCCCCCAGCCGGGAAAGAGCGTCGGCCGCATCCGCATTCAGACCGACGGCAGTCCGGAGCCGCTGGTGGCCGAGGTGAGCGCCGAGGTGGTGCCGGCCAACCCGCTCGAGCCGCCCGGGCCCGGCAAGGTGCAGCCGGCCCAGGCGTCGGCCCCGCCGGCCAAGCCGCAGCCGGGCAAGGCGGCGGAACCCAGCCCGCTGCCCAAGGGGCCTGCCCGCGCTAAACCGCTCGGCGGCGTCGAGCTATAGGAGCTGTAGAAGAAGAGTCTCGCAACTGGGCTGTTACAAATTGCGAATGCCCGGTCCCCTCTCCCTCCGGGAGAGGGTTAGGGTGAGGGGAAATGGGTGAGGATCGTGCCTTTCCCGTGTTCGTCAGTACCGGAGGTTCCCCTCACCCCGGCCCTCTCCCGGAGGGAGAGGGGACCGTTTGTGCGGTCCCCACCCAATTTGCATAACCCCGTTTGCAACTTACAGAATCTCCGACTCGAACCAGGATCAGAACATGGAAAAGCGCGTTTACAATTTCTCGCCCGGTCCCGCTGTTATGCCCCTGCCGGCCTTGGCCGAGGCCCAGCGCGATCTGCTGGCCCTGCCCGGGGTCGGCATCTCGATCCTCGAAATCAGCCATCGGTCGAAGCTCTTCGACCAGGTGCTGGATCAGGCCGAGGCCAATCTCCGCAGCCTGCTGGCCATTCCGGACTACTATCGCGTGCTCTTCCTGCAAGGGGGGGCCCTGCTGCAGTTCGGCATGATCCCGCTCAATTTCCTGCGCAACACGGGCAAGCCGGCCGATTACATCGTGACCGGCACGTGGTCGAAGAAGGCGGCCGACGAGGCCAAGACCCAGGGCACGGTGCGGATCGCCTGGGACGGCAAGGGCGGCAACTACAGCCGCGTGCCCAAGCAGGACGAGCTGAAACTGGGGCCCGACGCCGCCTATGTCTACATGACCTCCAACGAGACGATCCAGGGCGTGCAGTTCCAGGCCGAGCCGGAGGTGGGCGGCGTGCCGCTGGTCTGCGATGCCTCCAGCGATTTCCTCTCCCGGCCCGTCAACGTCAGCCGCTACGGCATTCTGTTCGCCTGCGCCCAGAAGAACGCCGGCCCGGCGGGCGTAACCATCGTTGTGATTCGCGACGAGCTGGTGCAGCGCTCGGCCGCCGATCTGCCCTCGATGCTCAACTACAAGGCGCTGGCCGAAAACGGCTCGCGGCTGAACACGCCCCCCACCTTCGCCATCTACATGGTCAAGCTGGTGACCGACTGGCTGATTCACGAGATGGGCTCCCTGGAAAAGATGCGCCAGCATAACGTGCAGAAGGCCAAGCTGCTGTACGATGCGATCGCGGCCTCGGGCGGTTTCTACCAGGCGCACGCCAGCCCGGCGTGCCGCTCGGTCATGAACGTCCCCTTCCGTCTGGCCGACCCCGCGCTGGAAGAGCCATTCTTGAAGGGGGCCGCCGCCGCCGGCATGGTCGAGCTGAAGGGCCACCGCTCGGTCGGCGGCTGCCGCGCCTCGATCTACAACGCCATGCCCGTCGAGGGCGTGCAAGCCCTGCGCGACTTCATGCTCGATTTCGCCCGCAAGCACGCCAAGTAGGGGCCAGCGGCGAAGCAATGAGCGTCGTATTCCTCACGCTCCGCGTGAGGTCGGAGTAAGGCCGCAAGGGCGATAGCGTCTTTGCCGGGCCCTCTCGCGGAGCGAGAGGAATACGTTATAGAACGCCCGCTGGCCTACGCGGCTGTCCCCTGCCGCGCCGCCGCGTCGAGGATCTCCAGCGCCCGATCGACGTCGGCCGCGCTCAGGTCCAGGTGCGTGACCGCGCGCAGGCTGGCCGGGCCGGTGGCCAGCATCAAGAGCCCCTGCTGAGCGATCCGCCGGGAGAACTCGGCCGCCGTGCCCAGCGCCGGATCGACTTGGAAGAACAGGATGTTCGTATCGACCGTCGGCGGCTCCAGCCGCAGCCGGGGGATCTGGCCGATGCCCGCCGCCAGCCGCCGGGCATGGGCATGATCCTCGGCCAGCCGCTCGCGGTGCTGCTCCAGGGCATACAGCGCGGCGGCGGCCAGCACGCCCGCCTGCCGCATCCCGCCGCCGAGCACCTTGCGATGGCGGATCGCCTCGAAGATCAGGTCTCGCGGGCCGGCCAAGGCCGAGCCCACCGGCGCGCCCAGCCCCTTGCTGAAGCAGACGTTGACCGTGTCGAAGTGCTGGGCCCAGCGGGCGGCGTCGATCGTGGTGGCCACGACCGCATTGAAGAGCCGCGCCCCGTCGAGGTGCGTTCGCAGCCCGCCGGCGCGGGCCCAGCGGCACAGCGCGGCCAGCGTGTCGTAGGGCTGAATGCGGCCGCCGCCGCGGTTGTGCGTGTTCTCCAGGCACAACAACCGCGTCCGCGGCATGTGCGTGTTCTCCGGCCGCACCAGCCCCTCGACCTGATCCGGCCGCAGGATGCCGTACTGGCCGGCCACCGCGCGGACCGCCACGCCGTTGATCTGCGCGTAGCCGCCCTGCTCGTAGAAGTACAGGTGGCAGTTGGCCTCGCAGATCAGCTCGTCGCCGGGCCGGCAGTGCAGCCGCACGCCGATCAGGTTCGACATCGTGCCCGACGGGACGAACAGCGCCGCTTCCTTGCCGAGCATCTCGGCCAGGCGGTCTTGCAAGCGGTGCACCGTGGGGTCTTCGTCGAATACGTCGTCGCCCACTTCGGCGGCGGCCATGGCCGCCCGCATCCCGGCGGTCGGCCGCGTCACGGTATCGCTGCGGAAATCAAGCACGGGGTCAGTCATCGCGTGGTTGAAGCTATTTCAGGACGAGCATGACAGAAGTTATCCCGCCGGTCAACCCCCGCCGCGGCCGCTGTCGGCCGCCGCGGCACCAGGCGGCAGGGTGCCTGGATTGGGTGCCACTGCTGGCTTGTCCAGCAGTGCCTCTCACACTGCTGGGCAAGCCAGCAGTGGCACCCAATATGCATGCAACACCCCGCGCCGGCCGGCACGGTATAATTGCCTGTGACTGCGGTGGGACGCGTACGCAATTCCCCTCACCCTAACCCTCTCCCGGAGGGAGAGGGGACCGCGCGTTGTCCCTTTAGGAACTGGGGCGAAATAACTGTATCCGGCACACTCCGTGTGCCGTCGGCCGGCGGCACACGGAGTGTGCCGGATACATATGCAAGGCAAATGGAGGTCGTCGATTGACCAGCAGCACAGTTGACGGGGGCGGGCCGGTCGCGGGGCTCTCGGTGGGCGAGTACCTGATCCGGCGGCTGGCGGACTACGGCGTTCGCGACGTGTTCGGCATTCCGGGCGATTACGTGCTGGCCTTCTTCGCCATGCTCGAGAAAAGCCCGCTGCGCCTGGTGGGTTGCACGCGGGAGGACTGCGCCGGGTTCGCCGCCGACGCCTACGCCCGCGTCAACGGCATCGGCGCGGTCTGCGTCACCTATTGCGTCGGCGGCTTGAGCCTGTGCAATTCCATCGCCGGGGCGTATGCCGAGAAATCGCCGGTAGTGGTCATCAGCGGGGCGCCGGGCGTGGGCGAGCGGATCAAGAACCCCCTGTTGCACCACAAGGTGAAGGATTTCCAGACCCAGGCCGAGGTCTTTCACAAGCTGTGCGGCGCCGATGCCGTGCTGTTGGACCCCCAGAGCGCTTTCCGGCGGATCGATCGGGTGCTGGAGGCGGTGGTCCGCTACAAGCGGCCGGGCTACATCGAGCTGCCGCGGGACATGGTCCACGCCGTACCGGAAGGGCCGTACACGAGCACCATCCGCGCCCCGGCCAGCGATCCCGACGCCCTGGCCGAGGCCGTGGCCGAGACCGTCCGCCGCATCGCCGAGAGCCGCGCCCCGGTCATTATCGCCGACGTGGAGATCCATCGCTTCGGCCTGCAGGAGCGGCTGCTGGCCTTGGCCGAAGGGGCGGGCATTCCCATGGTCAGCACCATTCTCGGCAAGAGCGTGGTCAGCGAGCGGCACCCGCTGTTCGCCGGCCTGTACGAGGGGGCCATGGGCCGCGACGAGGTCACCCGCTTCGTCGAATCCAGCGATTGCGTGCTCCTGCTGGGGGCCTTCATGACCGACATCAACCTCGGCATCTACACGGCCCAACTGGACCCCGCCAAGTGCATCGACGCCACCAGCGAGACCCTGCGGATCAGCCGGCATCACTACGAGGGCGTGCTGCTGGGCGACTTCATCGAGGGGCTGATCGCCGCCAAGCTGAAGGTCCCGCCGCGGGCGCTGCCGGCCCGGCCGGGCGCTTTCGACGAGGTCTTCCAACTGCGGCCCGAGCAGCCCATCACCATCCGCCGCCTGATCGCCCGACTGAACCAGGCCTTGGACGAAACCACGGTGGTGATCGCCGATCCGGGCGACGCCCTGTTCGCCTCCAGCGACCTGGTGATCCATCGCCAGACGGAGTACCTGGCCCCGGCCTATTACGCCTCGATGGGCTTCGCCGTCCCGGCGGCGCTGGGCGTGATGGTGGCCCGCCCCGATCTGCGGCCCATCGTGCTGGTGGGCGACGGGGCCTTCCAGATGACCGGCATGGAGCTCTCCACGGCCGTCCGCTACGGCTTCCACCCCCTGGTGATCGTGCTCGATAACCGCGGCTACGGCACCGAGCGCTGGCTGCACGCCGGCGTGCACGCCTTCAACGACGTGCAGCCCTGGCAGTACCACAAGCTGCCGGCGGTGCTCGGCGGCGGCACGGGCTACGAGGTGCGCACCGAGGGCGAGTTCGATGGGGCCCTGCGGGCCGCATTGGCCGACCGCTCCGGCCCCAGCCTGCTCCACGTCCGCCTCGATCCGGCCGACGCCAGTCAGGCCCTGGAGCGGCTGGCCGGCCGGCTCCGCCAGCGGGTGTGAGCCGCCCCCGTGCGGCCGCTACTGCTTGTTGGCTTGGGCGTCCACGTAGTCCTTGTACGCGGTTAGCTGGTCCTCGTCGACTTCGTACCGCTTGGCCTCCTCGGCCGTGGGCACCCGGAAGGGCCGCACCACGCGGAAGCCCACGAAATTCGCGTCGGTCAGGTACCAGATGCTCTGCGGGATCTGGGGGTCTTGTTTTTTCCAGTCTTTGACCGAGAAGCGGCGGGCCGCCGCGCGGCACCGCTGGGCGTCGTCGTCCCACGAGCCGCCCCGCACCACCCGGCCAAACTCGGTCGTGGGCGGCGACAGCGGGTTCTCCGTCACCTGGCCCTCGAACTTCTTGTAGAAGCCGGCCACGTACTGATCGACCACCCATTCCGACACGTTGCCCTGCATGTCGTACAGGCCCCAGGCGTTGGGCTTCTTCGTGGCCACCTTGTGATACTTGTCGTCGCTGTTGTCGGTGAACCAGGCGTAATCTTTGAGCTTAGCCTCGTCGTCGCCGAAGCTGTAGGCCGTCTGCTTGCCCGCCCGGCAGGCGTATTCCCACTCCGCTTCGGTCGGCAGCCGATAGTAACGGCCCGTCTTGGCCGACAGCCACTTGCAGTACACCTTGGCCGCGAACTGCGTCATGCAGACGGCCGGGTAGCCCTCCTTGCCCATCCCGAAGGTCATGTCGGCGTAGGGCTTGGTGGGAATGGCCACCGCGTCGACCACCTTGTCGCGCTCGGTCGTGGCGATCTTGTTCAGCTCGCGGCGCTGGCGATCCAGTCCCAGCCCCCACAGCTCGTACTCGTCCCAGGTAACCTCGTGGCTCTCCATCCAGAACGGGTCGATGGCCACCTCGTGCTGCGGGCCTTCGTCGGCCTTGTGGCCCTTCTCGCCCTTGGGGCTGCCCATCAGGAACTTGCCGCCGGGAATCGGCAGCATGTCGAACTTCATCTCGGTGCCGGGGATCTTCTCCGTGTAACGCTGCATCCCGGCCGCGTCGGCCGCCGTGGCCTCGGGAATCTCGATTACCGGCTTGGGCAGCCAGGCGGGGGTCGGCGCGGCGATCATCGCCGCCTTCTGCAAGGCGATCTGCTTCGGATCGTTCGAGTCGGCTCCGTAACAGACGGCGATCATCGCGCCCAGGACAGCCGGCAACAACGGTTGCCATGCACGTCGGAAGCAGGTTACTCTAATCATTGAGGCCTCGTGAGGAGGGGTTGAGGGGCTAAGGGGTTAAGGGGTTGAGGGATTTAGGGATTTGGGGATTTGGGGATTTGGGGATTTAGGGATTTGGGGGAGTTAGGGAGTTAGGGATTTGGGGATTTGGGGAGTTAGATGGGCACGGCCAGCCAAATCACAGCGCTTGTTCAGGGGATGTCGATGGGCAGGACGGTTAGCGGATGGTTGCTGGCGGCTTTGGCCTACGCGGCCCCGGCCAGCGGCGAGCCGGCCCTGAGCCGGTTCGAGTTCCACCAGGTGGAAATGGCCGTGCCGATCAAGGTTGTATTGTACACAGCCGACCCGGCGACCGCAACGAAGGCCGCCCGAGCGGCCTTCGACCGCATCCACGCCCTGAATGCAATCATGTCCGATTACGACGCCACCAGCGAGCTGCGTCGGCTGGGCGAGACGGCCGGCCAGGGGAAATCCGTGCCCGTCAGCCCCGACTTGTGGAAGGTCCTGGCCTACAGTCAGCAGCTTTCGGCCCGCTCGCAAGGGGCCTTCGACGTGACCGTGGGGCCGGTGGTCCGCCTGTGGCGCCGGGCCCGGCGTCAGGGCGAATTGCCCTCGGCGGCCGCGCTCGAGGCGGCCCAGGCCGTGGTCGGCTACCGGCTGCTCCGCCTGGACGCCCAGCGGCAGGCCGTCGAGCTCCTGAAGCCGGGCATGCGGCTGGACCTGGGCGGCATTGCCAAGGGTTATGCCCTGGACGAGGCCCTGGCCGCCCTCCGCCGCTCCGGGGTGACCCGCGCCATGGTCGAGGCCGGCGGCGACATCCGCTTGGGCGATCCCCCGCCCGACGCGCCCGGCTGGCGGGTCGGCATTCCGCCCCTGGACTCACCCACCGGCCCGCCCAGCGGCTATCTGGTGCTCGCCCGCGTGGCCGTCTCCACTTCCGGCGACGCCATGCAGTTCCTCCAAATCGGCCAGACGCGGTACTCACACGTCGTCGATCCCCGGACCGGCGTCGGGCTGACCGACCACTGCCGCGTGATCGTGGTCGCCCCCGAAGGCATGGCCGCCGACGGCCTGACCAAGGCGGTCGCCGTCTTGGGACACCAGCGGGGCCTCCGCCTGATCGACCAGACCCCGCAGACGGCCGCCCAGGTCACCCGGGCCCCCCACAGCCAGATCGAGCAGTACGAATCGGTCCGCTGGAAGGACCTGCCCCTGGTGCCGGTCGCCGGCCGCTGATCCGGCCCCGACGCCATGGCTGGGTGCCACTGCTGGCCCCACGTTGTGGCCGGTCTCTGACCCTGTTGTGGCCGGTCTCCGACCCTGTTGTGGCCGGTCTCCGACCCTGTTGTGGCCGGTCTCCGACCGAGCCACTGTTGTGGCCGGTCTCCGACCGAGCCACATCGCCGACCGAAGGTCTCCCGAGCCCCGGAGACCTTCGGTCCCACCCACGGCGGGGTCGGGAGACCCGCGCCGAACCAATCCCCAAATCCCTAAATCCCAAAATCCCAAAATCCCCAACTCCCCAATCCCTAATCCCTCCGCCTTGTTACCAACCTGTTACACGCGGGTGCGGCTGATCGGTGGTATAGTAGGGTCTGCCTCGTCCTGCGGCTGGCGGTGAAACTTTTCGCCCCCATGGGCGTCTAACGATTGGTGGAACAATCCGCACATCGCTGGACGAATAAGGTATAAATTAACGGTCGGTACGGGGTGCCCCGCTGCGGTGCGATCAGGTTGCACCGCCGCTGTCCCCTCTTGTATGGGGTTGCTCCAGAGATATTTTCGTCTGCAATTCTGCGAGGATTTCCCATGAACCTTACTCTACGCATGTTGTTGCCGGCCGTGGTGGCCGGCGGGATCGTCGTCGGTTTGTCGGCCGTGGCCCAAGATGGCTCCAGCCCGCCGGCGAAGGCTGCCAAGGCGACGAAGGCCGCCAAGGCTGCGTCGGCCAAGGCCGCGGTCGCCGATCGTTCGCTCCGCGAGCAGGAGATTTACATCCCCTACGAGAAGCTGCGGCAGGTGTTCGAGAAGCACGGCCGGGGCGTGTTCCTGCCTTACGAGAAGTTCGACGAGCTGTGGCGGGCGGCCCAGGACCGCACCCGGCCGGCGGCCAAGCCCCGTCCGCCCGTCGGCGCGGTCATTACCGAGACCGAGAACGAGGCCACCGTCTCCAAAGACGTGGTCCAGGTAAGTGCCCAGGTGAAGATCGATCTCCTGACCGAGGGCTGGCATGAAGTGCCGCTGCGGCTGGCCGATTCGGCCTTGGTGCGGGCCACGCTGGGCGACCAGCCCGCCCGAATCCTGGGCGGGGCCGGCGAAGACCACCGGTTGCTGGTCGAGAAGAAGGGCGAACAGCCGGAGGAGATCGTCTTACGGCTGGAATACGCCCGGGCGATAACCCGCTCGCCGGGCCAGAACAGCGTCTCGTTCCAGGCCCCGCAGGCCCCGGTCAGCCGCTGGCGGGTGCGGATTCCGCAGGCCGGCGTAAAGGTCAATATCAGCCCGCTGATCGCCGCCACCGAGGTCCCGGCGGGAAAGGCTGCGGCGGAGAAACCGGCGGCCGCGAAACCGGCGGTTGCGAAACCGGCAAGCGAGAAGCCGGCCGCGGAGAAGGCCCCGGCCGAGAAGCCGGCCCCGGAAAAACCGGCGGCCGCGAAGGCCGACGACGAGACCGTCATCCTGGCCTTCGTGGGGGCCTCGCCCACGGTCCGCATCGACTGGACTCCCAAGGCCGAGGGCGCCACCGGTCTGGCCCCCCTGGCCAGCGTGCAGGCCGACCAGCAGGTCTGGATCCAGGAAGGCGTCACCCGGGCCCGAACCAACCTGGCCTATACGATCAGCCGGGCCGAGTTGTCGCAATTGGCCATCGAGGTGCCGGCCGACTACAAGGTGGTGAACGTGTTCGACCCCAACGTGCGGCAATGGTCGATCGCGGCGGCCGCCCCGGCCGCGGTGGCCGGCGCCGCGCAGCGGATCGACGTGCAGCTTTTCGAGCCGGCCAAGGCCGCCCAGCAGATCACGGTCGAGCTGGAGAAGATCGCCGGCCAGAAACGGCAGGACACGCTGAAGGCACCCGTGGTTCGGGCCCTGGGCGTCGGCCGCCAGCAGGGCTTCGTGGCCGTGCAGGTGGGCTCGGGCCTGCGGGCCGAGGCCACCCGCACCGCCGGCCTGCTGCAGGTCGATGCCGCCGAGTTGCCGCCGCCGCTGCGGGCCGCCGGCTGGGCCTTCTCCTATCGCTATGCCACCGTGCCCTTCGAGCTGGAATTGAGCATCGAGGAGGTCCTGCCGCGGATCACCGTCGACTCGCTGGTCGAGGCCCGCTTGGAACCCGAGCGGCTGACGCTGGACCTCACGGCGATATACACCATCGAGCGGGCCGGCGTGTTCAAGCTGGAGCTGGACGTGCCCCCGGGCTTCGACGTCCGCCAGGTTCGCGGCCGCTCGATCCCGGCCGGTTCCGGTCAAGGCCCGGGCGGGCCAGGCACCGCGGCGGCCGAAGTCGATTCCCATCACCTCGAAGGCGAGAAGAAGAACCGCCTGGTGGTGAACCTGGCCCGCAAGGCCACCGGACGGGTGGCCCTGGCGGTCCAGTTGCAAAAGGACCTGCAGGAGCCCAACCTGCTGGCCCCCGGCAAGACGGCCGAGATCCCGCTGCCCGTGCCGCAGATTGTGCCCAGTACGGTCGAGCGGGCCACGGGCCGGCTGCGGATCCACGCCCCAGAGAGCCTCCGCCTCACGCCCGGCAAGGCCGAAGGGCTGCGCAGCGTCTCCTTCAAGGAGGCCCTGGAGGGCATGCCCTGGGCCGACGAGGCGAAGCCGCAAGCGGCCGCCTCGTCCGATGCCCGCACGCGGGCCGAGCTGCGGCCCGTGCTGGCCTATACATTCACCCAGGAGCCGGTCGTGCTGCGGCCGGTCGTGCTGCGGCTGACCGTCGAGCGCCGCCGACCGCAGGTCACCATCCGCCAATTGCTCGTGGGCCGGATCGAGGAAGGGGTGATCAAGTACCAGGCCACGTTCTTCTACTCGATCCTGTACAGCGGCGTGAAGTCGCTGCGGATCGACGTGCCGGCCGACGTGGTGGCCACGCTGCACAACACCACGCCCGGCGTGCGCGAGAAAACGCTCGATCCGCCGCAGCCCGACCTGGCCAACGAGATGGTCGCCTGGAGCCTGACGGGCGACGCCGAGCTGCACGGCGAAGGCAAGATCGAGCTGGTGTGGGAAAAGAAGATCGACAAGCTCGAGGTGGGCCGCAGCGTCGATCTGGCCGTGCCGCGGCTGGTGCCCCGCGAGGTGGACCGCGCCTGGGGCCAGATCGTCCTGGCCAAGGCCGAAACGCTCGACGTGCAGGAGGCGGGCCAGCCCCAGGGCCTACGACCCATAGACCCCCAGCGGGACCTGATGGCCGAGGTGCCCGGCGGGGCCCGGGCCTTCGAGTTCCACGACGACTGGTCGCTCGCCGTCACCGTCACCCGCTACGAGCTGGAAGAGGTGAAGCGGACGAGCATCGACCGGGCCGTGGTCCGCATGGTAATTACGCCCGCCGGCGAGCTGGCCGTGCAGGCCCTGTACCGCATTCGCAGCGCCCGCCAGCGGCTGACGATGGGCCTGCCCGAGCGGGCGCAGTTCGATACCGAGCCGCTGCGGATCAACGGCCAGCCGGTGGCCTTGGAACGCGGCGGCGAGGGGCAGTTCGTCGTCCCCCTCGCGGCCGCCAGCGCCGACCAGTCGCAACTGCTGGAGCTCCGCTACACGGTCCAGCAAGGGGCCCGTCGGCTGTCGCTGCCGGTGTTCACCGACGATACGGCCCTGCAAAAGGTGCGGCTGTGCGTCTTCGTGCCCGCCGCACAAGCCCTGCTGGGCACCAGTGGGCCATGGTCCGAGGAGTTCCAATGGCTCTGCCGCGACGGCCGCTGGGTGGCCCACAACAAGGACGACGACAAGGCCCTGGTCAACTGGGTGGCCGAGGGGGTGAAGGGCGCCGGCTCGGCCGCCGACTCCTTCCACACCGACGGCACGCTGTACGTGTTCTCGACATTGCGGCCGGCGGCCGACGCCACGCTGACGGTCCGCACTATCGATCGCACGGCGCTGGGCGGACTCATCTTCGCCCTGGTCGTGCTGGGCGGACTGGCCCTCACCCCCAGCCGCTTCGCCGGCCGGGCAATGGCCATCGGCGGCCTGGTCGTGGCCCTGGTCCTGGCGGCCGTGTTCTGCCCCACCTTCTCGCTCCAGGTACTCAACGGCACCCTGGCGGCCGCGATCTTCATCGTGCTGGTGTTCTGGGCCGTGGTGGCCGTGTTTCGCCTGCGGCCGGCCATGGCCCTGGCCTGCCAGGCGATGAAGGCCTGCTGTGCGTCGCGCGCGGCGGCCAAGGCGCCGCCTCCGCCACCCGCCGCGCCGCCGCCCGCCGCAGCGCAACCGGCCGAAGCGCAACCAACCGAAGCCGGCCCCGCCGAAGGAGGACCGAGCCATGGGTAAGACTTCCCTCTGCCTCGTCGCCTTGCTCGCGCTATTGCTTCCCGCCTCGCTTTTGGCCGGCGGGCCGGCCGGCAATGATCCCGCCAATGCCGAGCCGCCCACGACCCGCGAAATCTTCGTGCCCTTCGCCGATCTCAACGTGCTCTTGGAAAAGGGGCCGCATCGCGTGCTCCTCTCGCGGGCCGAGTACGATGCCCTCGTGAAGAAGGCCAAGCTCACGCCCGAGCGCCACCCGCCGCAAAACGCGGCGGTGCTTTCAGCCGAGTACGACATCGCCACCGACGAGCAGCGGGCCCGGATTACCGGCACCCTGCTGGTCGACGTGCTGGACCGCGGCCTGCAGGCCCTCCCGCTGGACCTGGGCGGCGTGGGCCTGCTGGCCGCCAGGCTCGACGACCAGGACGCCCCCATCGGCCGGGCCCCCGACGGGCGGCTGAACCTGCTGGTCGAAGGCGTCGGGCGCCACACCCTGACGCTGGAGATGATTACTCCGCTGGAGACCACCGCCGCGCAGCAGATCATCAACTTCCGGCTGCCGCGGGCGGCCGTGGGCCGGATGCGGCTGGTCGTGCCCGGCGACGTCGAGCTCCGCAGCGGGGCCGAGGTCTCGGCCCGGCGGGTCGATAAGGCGGCCGGCGTGACCCGCTTCGAGCTCCTGCCCCGCGCCGGCGATACGACCATCCTTATGACGCTGAACAGCCATTTGCAGCGCCGCGAGCAGGCCGTGGCCGCCCGCTCGGTGCTGGTCGACGAGGTCACCGAGTCGTGCGAAAAACTGCACGCCACCATAACGCTCGTGGTGCTGCATCGGGCCGTGGATCGCCTGCGGCTGGTCGTGCCCGAGGGCTTCGAGATCACCGAGATCAACTCGCCGCTCCTGGCCCGCTGGGACATCGAGACCGAAGGGGGCCGCAAGATCGCCAACGTCCGCCTGCGGGAGCAGACTACCGATACCGTCGTGCTGGGCCTGGCGGCCATCCGTGCGCCTGCCGAGTGGAAGAATTGGCATCTGCCGCGCCTCGATCTGCTCGACGTGGTGGGGCAGGTGAGCGTGGTGGGCCTGCTGGCCGACGAGCAGCTCAAGGCCGAATTGCTCCTGCCGGAAGATCTGATCCCCATCGACGTGGCCGTGCTGGAGCGGGCCCTGCCGGCCACGCTGTTGCGGCCCGAGCCGGGGGCGGTGCCCTTGCGGCCGGTGGCCGCATACTATGCGCCCCAGGCCGGCTACGCACTGTCGGCCACCTTCAGCCGGCCCGAGGCCGAGTTGGCCGTTACGACCAACGTGCTCCTGGTGCTCCAGGAGAAGGGCTGCGAGGTCCGCGGCGGCTTCGCCCTGCTGCCCGACCGCCAGAAGCGGTTCAGCATCGACTTCTCGGTGCCCGCCGGCTGGCAGGTGACCGGCGTGACCGGTCCCGGCGATAAGCCCTTGGCCATGGATTACTACGGCCCGCCGGCGGGGCCCGGGCGGGTGCATGTCCGCCTGGGCCAGGCGGTTGCGCCGGGTCAGCAGTATTCAGTGAACTTCCACGCCCTGGCCACCCCGCCGGGCTGGCTGGACGACTGGAAGACCCGCCAGGTCGAGCTGCCGCTATTTGCCGTGCTGGGCGCCACGCGAGACGAGGGGGCGGTGGCCGTGGTGGCCCAAGACGACCTGGTCGCCCGGCCCGAGGGCCTGGCCCGCCTCGTGCCCCTGACCGAGCCCGAGAAGGCCCGCTACGGCCTGGCCGGCATCGCCACCACGCTGGCCTACCGCTACGAGCGGCCGGAATACAAGGCCACGCTGGCCGTCTCGCGGACCCAGCCGCGGCTGGTGGCCCGCACCTTCTCGTTCTTCCAGGTCCAGCCCGAGGGCCTGACGGCCCATTACGAGCTGATCTACCGCGTGGACGAGGCGAAGACCCGGCGGCTGGCCCTGCGCCTGCCCGCCTCGACGCCCGAGGCCCTGGCCATCCGCGGCCTGGGCGACGTGCAAGTCAAGGAATTTAGCAGCCAGCCGGCCGGGGCGTGGCGCCGCTGGAACGTGCTCCTGGGCGATGCCCGGCGGGACGAGATCCGCCTGGCCGTCGATTTCCAGCAGCCCCTGCCGGCCGCGAAACCGCCAAGCGAGGGTACGGCCGGCAGTTCGGCGCGGGTCTCCCGACCCCGCCGTGACCCGACCGAAGGTCTCCAAGGGATCGGGAGACCTTCGGTCGACGGTGTGGCTCGGTCGGAGACCGGCCACAACGAAGAGGCCGACCCGCAAACTGGCCACCAGCCACCAGCCACTAGCCACCAGCCACCGGCCACACCCGAGCCCGGCCGGGAAATCACGCTGCCCGTCGTCGAGGCCGAGGGCGTGGCCTACCAGTCGGGCCTGGTGGCCGTCGAGGGCAGTGCCGAGCTGGACGTCGAGGTCCGCACGACGGCCCGGCACGTCGATATCGGACAGCTCGCCCCGGCCGAGTATCAGCCGGGCAGGCGGCTGCTGGGGGCCTACGAGTTCCTCGGCTCTCCGGCGGCCGTTGCGGTGGAAGTGCTCCGCCACGGCGGCTATGCCCTGCTGCCGGCGATCATCGAGCAGGCCGAGCTGACCACGCTCCTCTCGGCCGACGGGGTAAGCCAGACGCAGGCCGATTTCCGGCTGCGCACCAAGGCCCAGTACCTGGAAGTGCAACTGCCCGCCGAGGCCGAGCTGTGGTCGGCCGGACTGGACGGCACGCCGCTGAAGCCGCAGCGGCAAAGCGGCAGCCGCCTGCTGGGCCTGCCCGCCGGCACTGAAGGCGTGTCACGCTCGCTGGAGCTGGTCTACTCGGCCCCGGTGGTCCGGCTGGGCCTTACCGGCCGGGTGCGGCTGGGGGCCCCCAAGCTGCTCTTCCGCGCCGGCCGCGAGGACCAGGCCGTCGAGGTGCCGCTAGTGAGCATCCGCTGGCATCTGTCGGCCCCCGCCGGCTACGAGGTCGTGCGGACCGGCGGTACCTTGGCAACCGACCAGGTGCAAAGCCCGATCCCGGCCCCCTTCACCGTGGCCGGAGTGATTTACTTGCTAACCGGCGGCATGCCCGGCCCATACTCGCCCGGCGGCTGCGGGGGACCACTGGCCATGGAATCGCCGAAGTCCGCGCGGCCAAAGGGCGGGTGGGGGCCGATGCCGGTGCCCGCCGCTAAGGCCCCCGTACCAGGCGTCGATATGTCCGAGGCCAAGGTCGAGGCCAAGCCCGCCGAGAAGGCGGCCGAGAAAGAGATGATCCAGGAGGCAACGGCCGCCATGCACGATCGGCGAGCAGCAGACGAGCTTGGCCTGCAACGCGGAGACAAGGACGACAAAGTTGCCATGGGCCGCGAAACTCAGGCCCTCGCACCCGCCGACCACCGACACGCCATGGTGGGCGCCCTCGACGACGTCCGGGAGGAACGCGAAGCCGCCGAGCGACGATCTGGCGCGACGCTTACGACCGAGCCCCCGATACCATTCCCCGACAAAGAAGTGTGGCGGGACCTCGCCCGCCGCCGTAGTGAGCGATACGCCACACGTCTCTCCGGCGTGCGGAGCCTGAAGATCGACGTGCAGCAGACGCCCCAGGACCTGGCCCAGGATGTGACCTTCCAGAGCCTGGGTGTCGAGCCGGAGCTGGTCGTAACGCTGGCCCGCCAGACGCCGCTGGCCGCCCTGGGCTGGACGCTGGCCCTGGCCATCGCCCTGCGGGGCATGATGCTCACCGGCCGCGGCGCGGGGCGGAAGGCCGCCTTCGTGCTCGGAGTGGGCCTGGCCGCCGTCGCGCTGCGGCTCGTGTGGGACGACGTGGCCCTGGCCCAGTTGTGCGACATGGCCTTCTTCGCCGCCGCCCTGCTGGTGCCCTATTTCCTGCTGGCCGGCGCGGTGCGATGGCTCTGCCGCTCGGTGGGCCGCCTGGCGGTGCCCCCGGCCGCCTGCGGTTCGGTACTGCTCATCGCTTGCGGTTTCGCGACCATCGCCGGGGCCCAGCCGCCGATACCCGAGGGCCCCTACCGCATCACGCCCGCCGACGGCCCGCCGGTCGACGTGCCCGCCGAGGCCATCCTGCTGCCCTACGACCCGCAATCGCAGACCGGCATCCAGAACGCCGACCGCCTGCTGGTGCCTTACGACCGCTACGTCGAGCTTTGGAACCGGGCGAATCCCAACAAGAAGATCGAGACGCAAAAGCCCCCCCTGCCCTACGCCCTGGGCGGCACGGTATACCAGGCCGTGCTCGAAGGCGACGAAGCACTGGTGCTGACCGGCCATACCGAGATCGACGTGACGGGCAGCGACTACGCCTCGGTGCCCTTGTGGCTGCGGGGCGGCGTGCTGGCCCGCGCCGACCTGGACGGCAAGCCCGCCCGGCTGAGCGTGACCGTGCCGGCGCCGCAAGAGGCCAAGGCGGCCCAGGCGCCGGCCGCCGACGGGGCCCTGCTGACGCTGCAAGTCTCGGGCAAGGGCCGGCATCGGCTGGAGCTTGAGGTCCGGTTGCACCTGACCCGGCAGGGCGGCTGGCGGCTGGCCCAGGGCATGCTGCCCACCGCCGCGGCCAGCCGGCTGACGATTCGCGTGCCCAAGGCCCAGACCGAGGTGCGGCTGGGCCAGGCCGCCGATCGCGGCAGCCGCGAGACCACCCGCGCCGACGAGCAGATCCAGACCGCGTTGGGGCCCGCCGGCGAGCTGAACCTCCAGTGGCGGCCCAAGCTGTCCGAGGGCCAGGTCGATCGCGGCCTGACCGCCCAGTCGGCCGCCCTCTTGGACGTCGAGGAAGACGGCCTGCACCTGGCCTGGCGGATGACGCTGGAGTTCCGCCACAGCCAGCGGGATAGATTCACCGTGCTGCTGCCCAAGCAATACAAGCTGGAAAAAGTGGCCGGCGGCAACGTCCGCGGCTGGGAGGTCCGCGAGGCCGGCGGCGAGCAGTCGGTCGAGATCACCCTGCTGAAGACGGCCAAGGACAGCGAGCAGTTTACGCTCTTCCTGTGGCGGGGCGGGAAGGTGGGGCAGGGCGACCTGGCCGAGTTCGACTTCCCGCTGGTCGTGGCCCGCGACGCCGCGCTATCCAGCGGCCAGGCCACCATCCGCCGCAGCCCGCTCTTGGAGCTGCGGACGCTGACGCGTGTCGACGCCGCCCGAATAGACCTGGGCGGCGAGCTGCCCGATCTGTCGGCCGCGCCCGGCACGGAAGAGAGCGTGCTGCGGATCCGGCCCTATGAGGCCTATCACTTCCCGGCCATGCCCTTTACGCTGCAGTTGCGGGCCGCGGCCACGCTGGCCCGGGCCACGGCCGACGTCGAGACCCTGGTCAAGGCGGCCGAGTACGAGCCCAGCCTCCAGACGCGGGTCGTGTTCCACGTCGAAGACCGCCCGGTGTACGTGCTGCGGCTGGCGTTGCCCGACGACCTGGGCCGCGTGCAGGTAACCGCCCCCTGCCCGTGCCAATGGTCGATCAACCAGGTCCAGAAGCGGCGGGTGCTGAGCGTCTACCTGGTGCAAGGTCAGCAGGGCGACGTGGCGTTGGATGTGAGCGGCACGCTGGCCGCGCCGGCGGGCCCCGATCGCGAGATGCCCCTGCCGCACGTCGAGGTGCTGGACGTGGCCCGGCAGCAGGGTGACGTGGCCGTGCAGGCCGATCCGGCCTTCGACGTGCGAGCCCACGGCCTGGCCGAGTGCCAGGAGTCGGCCCTGGGCCGCCTGGCCATCTGGCTGGACCCCAAGCAGCGCGAGGCCGCACGCCTGGCCCTCCGCTACGCCCGGCCCGATTACCAGGGTACGCTGCGCCTGGTGCCGCGGGTGCCCGACGTCAGTTGCGACACGATCAGCAACGTCCGCGTCACCGACCGGGCCGTCGAGGAAACGATCTTCTTGAACTTCTCGATCCAACGGGCCGGCATCCACGAGTTGTCGGTGCTGCTGCCCGATTGGATGAAAGACGCGCGGATCTCGGTGCCCATGCTGCGGCAGAAGAGCGTCGAGGCGGTGCCGGCCGGTGCGAAGCCGACAAGCGGCACGGGAATGGTCCGCGTCAAGATCGAGCTCCAGGACGACGTGATGAACGACTTCCGCATCCTGGTCGAGAACGACCGCATGCTCACGCCCGGCGGGCACACCGCGCCCATTCCCGTCGTCGAGACCGGCCGCACCAATCGTCAATACGTAACCCTGGAGACGGCCGGGCGGGACGAGGTGCTGCCCGAGGCCGCGGGCCTGGAACCGCTGGGCCGCCAGCAACGCGAGTGGCAGACGCTCAGCGCCCTTTTGGGCAATCGCATCTACCAGGCCTACCTGGTTACGCCCGGCGCGGAGCGGCCGCGGCTGGCCTTCAAGACCGTCCGCCGCGAGGACGTGAAAACGGCCGGGGCGCGGATCGACCTGGCCCAGACCGCGTTGGTACTGGATGCCAGCGGGGGCTACCGGGCCCAGGTCAGCTTCAGCCTCGATAACACCAGCGAGCAGTTCCTGCAGATCGAGCTGCCGGCAGGCGCCGAGCTGTGGACGGTGCACGTGGCCGGCGAGCCGGCCAAGCCCATCCGCGCCGATCGGGCAGCGGCTTCGCCTGAAGCGGCGGGCGATGCCGGCACGCCCGAGCCGGCCGACGCCCGCCGCGTACTGGTGCCCGTGCTGAAAACGGCCCGCGGAGACCTGAACCACGAGGTAGTCCTGAAGTACGGCGGGCGGATGCCGGCCCTGGGTTGCTGCGGCTCGGTCCGCTTCCCGCTCATTCACGCCGTCCGCTCCTATCCCGGCAACGAGACCGTGGGCATCGAGCGGAGCCAGGTCGAGTTGTTCGTGCCCCAGACCCAGTCGTGGTTCAACTTCGGCGGCACGATGCACCTGGTGGGCGACGAGGGCGACATCCTGGCGGGCATCGTCGCTGCGAAGACCCGCCAGGCCCAGCGGCTCATCGAAACCGCCAAGCAGGCGGCCGATCCCTTCGCCAAGGTCCGCGCCCTGAGCAACCTCAAGACTCTCGCCCTCGACATGGAGGAAACCCAAAAAGGCCAGTCCCGCCTGGGACGCCAGGCAGCGGCCAATCCCTCGCTGCAAACCGAATTGACCCAGAACTGGGTCTCCCTCCAAGCGGCCAACGAACAACTGAAACAGGCCGAGCAAGCCCAGCAGCCGGCCGCCCAAACCGAGATCGAAGACAACCGCGAGCGGCTCAACGACCTGTACAATAAGCAAGACGTCAGCCGATCGCGGAACGTGGTCGCGCAACTGGGCCAAAATACTTATGGCGGCACAGTCGTCAGCGGCGGCAAACTATCGCTCGGGACCACCGGCAAGCTGCCCCCGCAAGGGCAGCCGGCGATGCCCGCGCCCGCCGCACAGTCGGATTTCAACGGGCAGTGGTTCGAGCGGAACAACCTTGTCACCCACGGCTACAGCGTGGGCGACCTTGCGCTGCCCCAGAGCGAGTTGCAGAAGTCGCTTGCCGGGCCGGGCAACCAACCCCAGGCCATGACCAAAGCTGGTGCGGGCACGATGACGCTCAGCGGCGGCACTGTGACGCTCGGCGG
Organism: Thermoguttaceae bacterium; assembly: GCA_049515555.1. GTDB lineage: Bacteria > Planctomycetota > Planctomycetia > Pirellulales > Thermoguttaceae > JBEKTY01. The sequence continues at coordinate 35,036 of JBEKTY010000047.1, read as the reverse complement.
GGCCAACACTTACCGCGGCGGCACGGTCACCGGCAACGGCGGGCTGTCCTTCTCCGCCGGGGTCGTCAGCGACGCCGGCATCGTTGGCAACGTTATGCCCAATGCCCCCGAGGTCCAGGGTTTCGCGAAGTTCAAGCAGCAGGTAGAGCAGCCAGCGGCGCAGCAACAACGCGTCGTGATGAACAACGCGAACATGGATTCGTTGCAATCCGACGTTCAGCAGTATCAACAGAAGCTGCAGCAACAGGCAGCGAACCAGTCGCAGCCAATGGCCCAGCAGGCGTGGGGCATGAATTATGAAGAGGGCCGCCGCCAGGGCGGCCAGCAGGGCCAGGCATACGTAGGCGGCATCGGCGCCGGCTTCGCCGGGCGAGGCTCGGGGACCCGCTCAGGGGTAGCCTCCGACGCATTTACCGTCGCCAAGCCGCAATACCAGGTTGCCGCCGCTCCGGGCCCCGGGCCCGCAACGGCCCCCGCGCCCACCCCGGCCCCCGCAGCCGTTCCTGCCCCCGCGGTTCAACCTCCCATGGCGGGTGCCACTGCTGGCTTGTCCAGCAGTGCCGCGGCGGAGCCCGCGAAATCTGACGAGGGCGGGATCGCAGCCCCCAAGCCGGAGCCGCCCGCGGCCGTGGTCGCCGCCGGCCTGGCCAGCCTGGATTTCGAGCTGCCCCGCCGCGGAACCGTCTACCGCTTCACCACCCCCCGGGGCGAGGTCGAGCTGACGGCCCGCCACGTCTCGAACGACCTGCTGACCCGGTTGGGCGGACTCGTGCTCGTAGCCCTGGTGGGCCTGGCCGCCTGCTACGGGGTGCGGCAGGCCCGGCCCGGCCAACTGGCTTGGCTCGCCCGGCCCGCCGGAATCATCCTGCTGCTCCTGGTGGGCCTCGTGATGATCGCCGGCGGGGTGCTGCCGGTGCTGGGCCTCGTACTGCTGGCCGCCGGAACAGTCCTGGCCGTGGGCCGCCTGTGGGCCCGCCACCAGGCCCGGTAAAATGTATCCGGCACACGCCGTGTGCCGCCGGGTTCTTTCCGCTTCAGCCAACGGCACACGGAGTGTGCCGGATACATTCGCGGCGTCAGAGATACTCGGCCAGCAGCTCGCGGCTGGGGCGGGGAATGACGATCTCGGAGACCAGCAGTCCGCGCTGCCGGGCCTCGTCGGCGGCGGCCTGCACGGCGGCGCTCACGTCGGCCACGCTGCCGGTCAAGAGCAGCAGGCCCTTGCCGCCCAGGGCCATGGCCACGTGGATGCGGAAGATTGTCACGCGGGCGGCCTTCGCCGCTACGTCGGCGGCGGCCAGCACGCTCACGCCGCTAAAGGTCTCGATTACGCCCAGGGCCCCGGCCTCGTCGGCCTTCAGCACGACCGACTGCCCCAGGGCCGGAAAAACCGACTCGTGGCAGTTGGCCACGGTCAACTGGTCGATCACCGCACCGCCGCCGATCCGCACCCCGGCCTGTACGGCCGCCTCGACGTCGCTCACCGATCCGCCCACTACGATCAGGTACTTGCCCGAGCAAATCGTGCGGGCGATGAGCAGCTCGACGGAGGCCGCCTTGAGCATCTCGTCTTCGGCCAGGTAGCCCAGGCCGATACTGGAGAATTCCACGGCGCCGATCGATTTGGGAGTTGGCATGGGAAAGAAGATAGGAGTTAGGGGTTAGGAGTTAGAAGTCAGGAGTCAGAAGTCAGGAGTCAGAAGTCAGGAGTTAGAAGAAGACGCCGGGGGCTTGCCCCCGCCACTCGCCACGCGCCACTCACCACTCGCCACTCGCCACTCCTCCCCCTTCTAACTCCTAACTCCTTTTTTCCTCGATCCACACTACGCCGTCGGCGACGGCGGTCACGGTTCCGGCGATCGAGGCGTGCACCGCCGCGCCCAGGGCCGGCTTGCCGTTGGCCTTGGGCGGCCGGCCCAGCAGTTGGCCCTTGGCCACCTGCTGCCCGGCGGCGACCAGCGCTTCGCACGCCGCGCCGAGGTGCTGCTTGAGCTTAATGCCTACCCGCTGGGCGGCCAGCAGCGTGCCCCGCAGCGGCCCGACGTTGTGGAACCCGCCCAGCCCCAGCTTCTGGATCAGCCGGCGCATGGGGGCCTTGCGGTTGCCCAGGTGTAATTCCGGACGGCGGGGGTCCAGGGGCGGGTTCTCCCAGCGGCTCTTGGCCGCCGCCAGCCGCCGCTTGTTCTGCGTGCAGACGTTCTTGGGGTCCAGATCCTCTGGACAGGAGTACAGGCTGCACAGGTTGCACTCGCAACAGAAGCTGCTGCCGATCGTATTGGCCTCGCCCACCAGGTTGAAGCCCAGGCTCCGCATCGCCCGGTGGGGCTCGATCGGATGGCCCAGCAGCCATCGCGGGCAGAGCTCGGTGCAGAAGCTGCACTGATCGCAGGCGCTGCGGCCGATGCGGACAATCTGCTGCCAATCCTGCCGCCGGCGGCGGACCACGATATGGTCCTCGGGCAGAACCACGATGCCGCCGGTGGTCTTATCGACCAGGGCCTGGTGGTCGTCGACCAGCGTGCCCATCATCACCCCGCCCACCAGGTATTGGGGCCGGGCCACGGTCGGCCCGCCGGCGGCCGCCACGCACTGGTCGAGGGTCACTCCGATGGGCACGCGCAGCGTAACCGGCTCGGCCACCGCCCCGGCTACGGTGAGGAACTTCTCGGTCACCGGCTGCCGGCCCGCGGCGGCCACGTTCAAGGCGGTCTCGACGTTGAACACCACCGCCCCCACGGCCAGCGGGATGCCGCCCGGCGGAATGACCCGCCCCAGCACGTCGTACACCAGGATGAACTCGTCGCCGGCGGGGTAGGCGTCACGCAGCGCGGCCACCTCCATGCGCGTGGGCAGTTTCGACCGCAGCAGGTCGATTACGTCCTCGTATTTCTCCTTGATGCCCACCACGCCCCGGCCGGCCCCCACCAACTGCATTGCGGCCGCCATGCCCTCGATCACGGCCTCGACGTGCTCGCGGAGCACTTCCTTGTCTTTGTGCAGCAGGGGCTCGCACTCGGCGGCGTTCAGGAGCAGGGTATCGGCCTTGCCAGCGAGCTTGGCGTGGGTGGGGAATCCGGCCCCGCCGGCGCCCACCACCCCCGCCTCGGCAATGTTCTCAAGCGTTGCGCGTGCCATTGGTTGTAGTATACCTTGTTTTGGCGAAGGATGAAGGATGAAGGGGGAGGGCGGAAGGCGGAAGGGGGAAGGCGGAAGGGGGAAGGCGGAAGGGGGAGGGCGGAAGGGGGAAGGCCCCGGGATTGGGTGCCACGGCTGGCTTGTCCAGCAGTGCCGGCAGGACGCACTTGGCCAGCCAGCCGTGACACCTGCATTCACTGCTGGGCAAGCCAGCAGTGGCACCCGCATGCTCGGACAAGCCAGCAGTGGCACCCGCATGCTCGGACGGGCCAGCAGTGGCATCCAACACGGCTCCGCGGCGGCGGCTCGCATTTTTTCGGCCGTCCACTTACAATGAAAATCGTGAGTCAAGCCAGTACGCCCGGAGGCCGCAGAGCATGAACGCCCCGGAGCCGAGCACCGCCGCACCCGGGGCCGCACAGGCCGCTGCCGACCAGCGGGCGGAGCAGCTCCGCACCGACCGCGTGCGGCGGCTGGTCGACGTCGGCAGCGCCCTGGGCTTGCTGTTGGCGCTGTTGGTGGTCTTCGCGGTGGATTGCCGCCAGGCGGGGCTGGCGGGCATCGCGGCCCGGCGCGTCGAGGCCGAGGGGGGCCTGTTCGATCCGATCCACGCGCCGATGGCCGAGGTCCGCCAGCACCCGCATCACGAGCAATGGATCGGGCCCTTCGGCGGCAGCGAGCAATCGGAGGCGGCCGTTCGCCTGGGCCTGGAGTGGCTCGCCCGGCACCAGGCCGACGACGGCCATTGGGGACCCGATTGCCTGCACCCGGCCCCCGACGGCCGCTGCCAGCCGGGCGGCAGTTGCACCGGGCCCGGCAGCGAGCACCGCATCGCCCTGACCGGCCTGGCCCTGCTGGCCTTCCAGGCCGGCGGCCATTACGACTTCAACGGAAGCGAGTTCTCGGCCAGCGTCGGCCGCGGCCTGGATTGGCTGGTCCGCAACCAGCGGGCCGACGGCTGCCTGCTGGATACCCTCCACGGCGCGGGCACGTGCAACATGTATGAGCACGGCATCGCCGCCTTCGCCCTGGCCGACGCCTGCGAAATGGCCGTCTCGCTGGAACTTGAGCCGGCCGACCGCTACTGCCAGGCGGCCGCGCGGGCGGTCTCGTTCATCGAGTACGTGCAGCACAAGGACGGCGGCTGGCGCTACACCGAGGACCGCGATCTGCCCAGCGACACCTCCGTTTCGGGCTGGCAGGTGCTGGCCCTGAAGGCCGCCAAGCGGGCCCGCGTGGCCGAAGTCGGCCAGCAGTGCGTGGAACAAGTCGAGCAGTTCTTCCGGCGCTGCGAGACGGGCCCGGCGGGCCAGACCGGCTACATGCCCGGCCAGATCCTTACGCCCGCCACTACCGGCGTGGGCATGCTCGTCCACGAGTTCATCCTGGAGCGGCCCGACTCGCCGCTGGTCCAGCAGGGGGCCAAGTACCTGGCCGACCTGGCCGAGCAGTCGTGGCGGGGCCCGGTCGTCCGCCGGCGGCGGTTCGCCGCGCCCCCCGAGGATTTCTACGCCTGGTACAACTGCACGCTGGCCATGTTCCAGGCCGGCGGGCAGCCCTGGAAACGCTGGAACGACGTCGTCCGCAACGGCCTGATCGACTGCCAGTGCCTGGAGGCCCAGAGCTGCGCCCGCGGCAGTTGGGACCCGCTGGGCCGCTGGGCGCCGCAGGGCGGCCGGATTTACAGCACCGCCCTGGCCGTGCTTACGCTGGAGGTCTACTACCGCTATAAGAGCGAGCGGGCGAAAGTGTATAAGTAGGAGTCAGAAGTCAGAAGTTAGGAGTTAGAAGTTAGAAGTTAGAAGTTAGGAGTTAGAAGGAGAGGGCCGGGCTCCTGCCGAACACGCTACCGGCATACCGTTCTGTCATTCTAACTTCTAACTCCTAACTTCTAACTCCTACCCCCAAACATGTCCCTGCGACGACTGGTCTACTATAGCGCGATCACGGCCGGCTGGGCGGCGATGCTGGGCTGGCTCGTCTCCGAGATGCTCCGCTCCCATTGGCGGCTGCATTCGTTGTGGCTGCTGGCGGTGGTTACGGCCGGCAGCACCGGGGCAGCCATCGGCCTGGGGCTGAACGTCGTGGCCGGCATGAGCAATGCCCAGTGGCGGCAATTGGCCCGCCGGGCGCTGCCCGGGCTCGTCGGCGGCGGCATCGGCGGCGGCCTGGGCGGCCTGGTCGGCAATTTCCTGCTGGAAAACGGCCTGCCCCGCGCCATCGGCTGGGTCATCATGGGCCTGGCCATCGGCGTGGTCGAAGGCCTCTACGAGCAGTCCTTCCGCAAGATCCGCAACGGACTGCTCGGCGGCGGCATCGGCGGTCTGCTGGGCGGGCTGCTGTTCGACCCCATCCTTAGTTGGACCGCCACCGACTCGGGCATGTCCAGCCGGGCGGCCGCCCTGGTGGTCCTCGGGCTGTGCGTGGGCGCCTCGACCGGCCTGGCCCAAGTCGTCCTCCGCGACGCCTGGCTGACCGTCGTGGACGGCTATCGCACCGGCCGGCAACTGAATCTGACCCGCGTGGTCACGGTGCTGGGCCGCTCCGACTGCCTGCCCCTGCCCTTCCTGGGCCCCATGAACAAGGACCTGGACGCCGAGCATCTGAGGATCATTCGCCGCCTGGACGGCAGCTACGTGGTCGAAGACAACCGCTCGAAGCTCGGTACGCGGCTGAACAATCAGCCCTTGGAAGGGCCGACGGGGCTTAAGGACGGCGACGTGATCCGGCTGGGCACCAACCTGGTGCGGTTCAACGAGCGTCGGCGGCGGCGGGGCGGGCCGCCGAGAGCGGCCAATCCGCCAGCGGTCGAGCCGGCCCCCAGCCCACCACCGCCGCCGATGGTCCGCCGGCCGTCGGCCGAGACGTTCGCGCAGGTGGTGGGGCCGCCGCTGCCCGTACCGCCGGTACCGCCGTCGCCGCCGGGGATCCCTGCCCGGCCGCGGATTATCCCGCCGCCGCCGCCACCGGGGACTGGGAGTTAGGAGTTAGGAGTTAGGAGTTAGAAGTCAGAAGTGCCGCTATTACCTGATCCTCGCCCGTGACCTGGGCCACCTGGGCAAGGGTCCGCTGTGGGACCTGACCGAAGAGATCGGCCGACTGCTGAACGCCTACCGCTCCGCCATCCTAACTCCTAACTCCTAACTCCTACTCCCTGGCCCCAGCCGCCGGGGCCGGGCCGCGCGTCTGCCCCTTCTTATAGCGATTGGCCCGATCGACCACGTCCGCGTCGCGGCTGGTGCTGATTACCTGGTCCAGGGCCTTATCGAACTCGGCCTTATTCGGCTGGCGGAGCTCCTTGTGATGGGCCAGTTCGACCACGGTCTCGCACGCCACCTGGGCAAACTCGGGCTGCTCCATGTATGGCAGCACGAAGTGCAAGGCCTCCATAGTGCGGATCGCCCGAACGCGCTTGATAATCAACTTCCGCTGGTCGTCGCGGGTGGCCATGGCCATGGCCTGCTTCATTAGCGCGAGCTTCTGGGCATCGGGGCGCTTGTCGGGCAGCGGGGCCACCCGGATCAGGGCGGCCAGGGCCTGGGCCCGGTCCGAGGCATCGGGGGCCGTCCGGGCCAGTTCCAGGAGCCGCGGGCCGATCGAGCCGTCGGGCCAGTTGCACAGCCCCTGCAGGCCGGCCGCGTGCCGCCGGGGATCGCTATCGGCCAGCGCCGCTTCGGCGATCTTTAGCGCGGCGGGCCCGCCCACCCGGCCCAGCGTCGGCAGCAGGGCCGTCCGCTCGTCTTCGCCCAGTTGGTCCATGACCGCCAGCAGCGGCTCGGCCTGGTGCTTGGGCTCGGCCGAGCGGTTGCACACGAGCATGACCGCCCGCTCGACCGCATCGCGCTGGGGGCCCTTGCCGGTCTTCAGCACCAGCCGGACCAGCTCCGGCAGGTGATCCGCGCCAGCCAATTGCCCCAGGGCCGTCACGGCGGCGGCCCGCACGGCGGCATCCGCGTCGCCGGCGGCCGCCAGCAGGCTCGCGGTGCTGCCGGTGGCCCGGCGGTCTACGAGCACGCCGATGAGCGTGGCGCGGCCGGCCGCCGTCTGCCGCGGCAGCTCGGCGTCGACGGCCGCACTGACCGCCGGTCCCGGCAAGCGGACGAGGCTGGCGCGGGCGGTCTTCTTTTCGGCCGTGCTGCCGCCGGCCAGCAGTTGCACCAGGGGCGGCACGTCGGCCGGCTGGCCCAGGGGGCCCAAGGCTGCGATGGCCGCCAGGTGCACCGGCTGCTCGGGGCTGGCCAGCGCGGCCAGCACTGCGGGCCGGGCCGCGGCGTCGCCCCGCTCCGCCAGTGCGCCCAAGAGCCCCACCTGCGCCTCCGGCGATAGCTTCGGCAACAAGGCGGCAAACCGCTCGGTGGCCGCCGTGCCCTTGGCCTGCTCCCGGACCTGCTCCAGCCCCACGCTGCGGAGGTCCTTGTCCTTGTCGCTCACCAGGCCGATGATCGTCGTCACCAGTTCGTCGCCGGTCTGGTCGTCAGCGGCCACTTGGCCGGCCCCGACCGCCAGGGCCGCCAGCGAGAGCATCACACAGAGCAATGCACAGACTTTATCCATTAGTGTTCAGTGTTCAGTGTTCAGTGTTCGGTCTGTCCCCTCTCCCTCCGGGAGAGGGCTCTTGTCCGGTCCCCTCTCCCTCCGGGAGAGGGTTAGGGTGAGGGGAAATTGGTGAGGATACCGCTTTTCCATTTTCCGTGACCATCACAGGTCCCCCTCACCCCGGCCCTCTCCCGGAGGGAGAGGGGGACCACTTGTGCCGTCCTCTCAACCCGCACTCTGTTATCGACGGATGACAAACGGACGACGGACCGAAGTGCTTCCGTCCGTCGTCCGTCGTCCGTCGCCCGTCCTCCGTCGTTGCTATTTTCCGGCGGCGGCCAGCAGGCCGCGGGTGGCCGCCAGGCGGATCTGCTTGGGCTGCTCGGAACCGGTGAGCGACTTGTAGGCCGCAACCGCGTCGGCCTTCTTGCCGTCGGCCAGCAGGCGTTCGGCGCAGGCCAGGCAGGCGTCGGCGACTGCGCAGCCGCACTTTGATCCGGCCTTGGCCGCCTGGCCCAGGGCCGTAGCGGCTTCCGGCGTGCCGATATCGCCCAAGGCGCAGGCGGCCGAGCCGGCGACGGCCTGGTCCGCATCGCCCAACAGGGCCACCAGCGGCTGGACGCTCTCGGCGTCGCGGCGGACGCCCAGCGAGCCGATCACGCCGATCTTCAGGGCCCCGTCCAGCTTGGGCAGGGCCTCGCGCAAGGCCTGGGCCGCCTCCGGGGCCTCGATCCGCTCCAGGGCGTAGCGGGCCATGTGCGACGAATCCTTGTCGGCCAGCCGAGCCGCCAGGGCCGGCACCGACTGCGCCGTGCCGATCACCCGCAAGGCCCGGCAGACGTAGTCCTTCGCCGGGCGCGAGGCGCCGCTGCCGAGCACCGCGGCCAGCCGGGCCTCCAGGGCCTTGCACACCGCCGCGTCGCAATGCGCCACGACAAGCGCGTCTTCGATCGGCTGGAGCACCTTGGGATCGGAGCCCCACTTGAAGGTCTTCAGCGCGTCAAACGCCTTATCTACCGCGGCCGAATCGACCGCCGGCTTGTCGGCCGCCAGGGCCGCTGCGCCGCCCAACACGAGCGGGGCCGCCGCCAGGCAGGCGGCGGTCGACGGACGACGGACGACGGACGTGTTCTGTTCTAGCATATTCAAGGTTCCTTTCATCACGTGTTAATTCCGAATTGCAGATCTAAAATCTGAAATCTCAAATCTGAAATCCCCAGGTCTGAAATCCTCAAATCTGAAATCTCAAATCTGAAATCCCCAAATCCCTAAATCCCCAAATCCCTTACAACTGCCACGGCTCGCGCCGGGCCCGATCGATGAAGCGGTTGGCCTCGGCGTCGCCGGGGAACTCCTGCTTCGCCGGGTCCCATTTCAGCGAGCGCTTCAACTGGTAGGCGATGATGCCCAGGTGGCACACGGCCATGGTGTTGATGGCCAGCTCCATGTCGCGGAAGGGCTTTTCGCGGGTCTTGACGCAGTGCAGGAAGTCGCCGCAGATGCCGCCCGTGCCCTTGTAGGCCGGAACGGGCTTGGCCGCCCGCTTCTCGCCCGGAGTGCCCACCACCGCCAGGTTGCCCGCGCCGGGCTTGTTGTGATACAGCACCTTGCCGTCCGCGTAGCGGAACGCCAGGTACTTGGCGCCCTTCTCTTCGCAATACTCGACTTCGACGGGCTGCACTTCCCTGACGTCGATGGCAAAGGTTGCCCCGCCGAAATGGTGCGCGCCCCAGTCGGTCATGCCGCCGCCGGAATAGTCGATGTAGGAGCGCCAGCTACCGCCGCCGGTGCCGAAGTTGCCGTCGCACCGCGCGTGGTTATACGGCGCCCAGGGAGCGGGGCCCAGCCACATCTCCCAGTCCATGCCCTCGGGAATCGTCTCGGCCGGCAGGTAGCACGGCTGCGAGAGCGGGCCCACGCTGACGTTGATGGACTTGATCGGGCCCAGCGTGCCGTCCCAGCAGGGGTTGACCACGCCGCGATAATCTTCCAGCACCCGCTGGCTGCCGCCGGAAACGACCCGCCCATAGCGCCGGCCGGCCGCCACCATCAGCGGCCCTTCGCGGAGGGTCCGCGTCTCGGGCTTCTGGCAAAACACGTCCTTGCCGCTGCGGCAGGCCTCGATCACCACGATGGCGTGCCAATGGTCGGGCGTGGCCACGTGCACGGCGTCGATGTCCTTGCGGGCCAGCAGCTCGCGGAAGTCGTTGTAGGCCTTGCAGTCCTTGTTGTTGTAATGGCCGTTGATGCGGGTACGGGAGCCCTCGCGGACCCCCTTCCGCACGTCGCAGGTGGCCACGTACTGCACGTCCGCGCGGCCCAGGAAGGCCCCCTGATCGCCGCTGCCCATGTTGCCGATACCGATGCCGCCCATCACGATCCGCTCGCTGGCCGCGGGCCGGCCTGCGGCGCCCAGTGCCGTCGAGCTGATCAGGTACGGGCAGGCCGCGGCGGCGGCCGCGGTCCTCAAGAATTCCCGCCGATTCGCACCCCGTTTCCGGTTCTTCATTGGATGATCTCCGTTGGCGTTCAGGCGGCAGGTGGGAACAACCGCCGCCAGGATTGTGCTGACATGCCAGGTTGTGTGGCAGCATCGAGAATAAACAGGCAACGTCCGCGGGTCAAGTCCCCGGCGGAAACTGGCCCATTTTTCCCAAATCGACAAAAGGGGGGAAGGCGGAAGGGGGAAGGCGGAAGGGGGAAGGCGGAAGGGGGAAGGCGGAAGGCGGAAGGCGGAAGGGGGAAGGCGGAAGGGGGAAGGCGGAAGGCGGAAGGCGGAAGGGGGAAGGCGGAAGGCGGAGGGCGGAGGGCGGAATGTGGAGGGCGGAGGGCGGAAGGCTAACAGCCGCCAGGCCGCCGGCGGAAGGCGGAAGGGCCGCGAAATGCGTCCCATTGGATCCATAGGTCCCATGCGACCCATGGCGGAAGGCCGCCGGGCTTGGGTGCCACTGCTGGCTTGTCCAGCAGTGTCGAGAGCACGGGTGGACAAGCCACCCGTGGCACCCAACGCGCCGCCTGGGGCACCCAATGCGCCCGGTCCCACTGCCGATCTAACCGGCAGCCGTTTCCGACGCCCCGGCCCGCTCGAAGCTGAACTCGCCGTCGGCGTAGTCGATCCGCACCCGGCTGCCCTCGGGCAATTCATCCTTCAGCAGCTCGACGGCCAGCGGATTCTGCAGCCGCTGCTGGATGACCCGCTTCAGCGGCCGGGCCCCGTAGGTCGGGTCGTAGCCCTCGGCGGCGATGGCGGCGATCGCCGCGGCGGTCACTTCCACCTCGATCCCCTTCTCGCGCAGTTGCCGCACCAGCCGCTCGGTCTGCAAGCCCACGATCTTCTTGATATCCGTGGGCGAGAGCGGATGGAACAACAGGATCTCGTCCACGCGGTTGAGGAACTCGGGCAGGAACCGCGTGCGGAGCGTCTCCATTACGGCCTCGCGGATCTGCTCCTCGCCGCCGCCTTCGCGGGTGATCTCCTCGATCACCTGGCTGCCGACGTTCGAGGTCATAACCACGATCGTGTTGCTGAAATCGACGGTGTGCCCGTGGCTGTCGCTCAGGCGGCCGTCGTCCAGGACCTGCAACAGCAGGTTGAACACGTCGCGATGGGCCTTCTCGATCTCGTCCAGCAGGATCACGGCATAGGGCCGGCGGCGGATGGCCTCGGTGAGCATGCCGCCTTCCTCGTAGCCCACGTATCCCGGCGGGGCCCCGATCAGCCGGCTGACGGTGTGCCGCTCCATGAACTCGCTCATGTCGACGCGGACCATGGCGTCCTCGTCGTCGAACATCACCTCGGCCAGGGCCTTGCACAGCTCGGTCTTGCCCACGCCGGTGGGCCCCAGGAAGATGAACGAGCCGATGGGCCGGTTGGGGTCTTGCAGCCCGCTGCGGTTGCGGCGGACGGCGTCGGCCACGGCCCGCACCGCCTCTTCCTGATCCACCAGCCGCTGGTGGATCCGCTCTTCCAACACCAGCAGCTTGGCCCGCTCGGTCTCCATCATGCGGCTCACCGGGATGCCGGTCCAGGCGCTGACCACCTCGGCGATCTCCTCGGGCCCCACCTCGCTGCGCAGCAGACGGCGGCCGGCCGCCGGGGCCTGCGGCTTGTCGGAGGAATCCAGTTGCTCGGAAAGCTTCTTCCGCCGCAGGTCCAGCTCGTACAGCTTCTGGTAGTCCGACTCGGGAACCAGCATGCCGGCCGACTGTTTCTCCTTGATGCCCGCCGCCAGTTGATTGAACTGCAACTGGGCGTCGTCGAGTTGCTGGCGGATGTGGTGCACGTCGCCTAAGCCGCTTTTTTCCAACTCCCACTGCTTGCGCAGGTCGGCCAGGCGGCGGCGCAGCTCGGTCATCTCGCGCTGGATCTCCTCCCGCCGCTCCAGGGCATGCTCCTCGGTCTCGTCGGCCAACTGCCGCTCTGCCAACTCGAGCTGCACCAGCCGCCGCTGCACCTCGTCGATGGCCTGCGGCACGCTCTGGAGCTCCATGGCCAGGCGGCTGGCCGCCTCGTCCATCAGGTCGATGGCCTTGTCGGGCAGGAAGCGGTCGGCGATGTAACGGTGCGAGAGATTGGTCGCCGCCACCAGGGCCGAATCCTTGATCTTCACGCCGCGGTGATGGGCCTCGTAACGCGGCTTCAGGCCGCGGAGGATGGCGATCGTGTCCTCGACCGAGGGCTCGCTGACGAATACCGGCTGGAAGCGGCGTTCCAGGGCCGCGTCCTTCTCGACGTACTTGCGATATTCGTCCAGGGTCGTGGCGCCGACGCAGCGGAGTTCGCCGCGGGCCAGGGCGGGCTTGAGCAAGTTGGCGGCGTCGCTGCCCCCCTCGGCCCGGCCCGCGCCCACCACCGTGTGCAGCTCGTCGATGAACAGGATCACGTTGCCCGCGTCGGCGATCTCGCGCAGCACGGCCTTCAGCCGCTCCTCGAACTCGCCCCGATACTTGGTGCCCGCCACCAGGGCCCCCATGTCCAAGGCGATGACGCGGCGGTTCTTAAGGCTTTCGGGCACGTCGGCGGCGACGATCCGCAGGGCCAGCCCCTCGACGATGGCCGTCTTGCCCACCCCCGGCTCGCCGATCAGCACCGGGTTGTTCTTGGTCCGCCGCGACAGGACCTGGATCACGCGGCGGATCTCGCTGTCGCGGCCGATCACCGGATCGAGCTTGCCCTGCCGAGCCCGGTCGATGAGGTCGATTCCGTACCGCTCCAGGGCCTGGAACTTGGCCTCCGGGTTCTGGTCTGTGACCCGCGTGCTGCCGCGGATCGTCTGGAGGGCCTGGAGCACCTCCTTGTCCGTCACGGCGTGCAGCTTGAGCACGCCTTTGGCCTGGGAATCCGTGCGGCACAGCGCCAGCAACAGGTGCTCGGTCGAGACGAACTCGTCCTTCATGGCGTCGGCCTCGCGCTGGGCGGTCTCCAGCACGCGGCCCAGTTCGGCCGATACTTGCGGCGGCGCACCGCCGCTGACCTTCGGCAGGCGCCCCACCTCGGAATCGACGATGCCTTCCAACTGCCGACGGTTGACGCCGATCCGCTCCAGCAAGGGGCCGATCACGCCGTCGCCCTCGCGCAGCAATGCCTGCAGCAGGTGCAGCGGCTCGACCTGGGCATGCCCCGCCTCCGCGGCCAGCCCCTGCGCCCCCGCCACCGCCTCCTGGCCCTTGATCGTCAGTTTGTCGAAACGAAATGGCATGCCGGCCTATTTCACCTCGAACTCGGCGTCGATGGCTTCATCCTCGCCGCCCGGCGGGCTGCCGCCAGCCGGTCCGGCGTGGCCGTCGGCCGCGGTGGCGCCCGGTGCCGGGCCGGCGCCCGCGGCGCCCGGCTGGGCCCCGGCCGAGGCGTACAGCGTGCGGCTCAGCGCGTGCGAGGCCTGCTCCAGCTCGTGGATCGCCGACTTGAGGGCCTCGACGTTGTCGGCCTTGGCCGCCGTGCGGGTCCGCTCGATGGCCTTGGTCACCGCCTCCTTGTCGGCCGCGCCCAACTTGGCGTCGTGCTCCTGGATCAGTTTTTCAAGCTGCCAACACATCGAGTCGGCCTGGTTCCGCAGCTCGGCCAGTTGCCGCTTCTGCTTGTCCTCCTCGGCGTGCGAGTCGGCCTCGCGGCGGCGGCGCTCGATCTCGTCGTCCGACAGCCCGGCGCTTTGCTCGATCCGCACCGTCTGCTCCTTGCCCGTGCCCAGGTCCTTGGCCGAGACGTGCAGGATGCCGTTGGCGTCGATGTCGAACTTGACCTCGATCTGCGGCAGGCCGCGGGGCGCCGGCGGGAGGCCCTCCAGGTTGAACTGCCCCAGCAGCCGGTTGTCGACGGCCATCGGCCGCTCGCCCTGGTAGACCTTCACCGTGACGGCCGTCTGGTTGTCGTCGGCGGTGCTGAAGATCTGCTTCCGCTCGGTGGGGATGGTCGTATTGCGCTCGACCAGGCGGGTCATGATGCCGCCCAAGGTCTCGATGCCCAGCGACAGGGGCGTCACGTCCAGGAGCAGGATGTCCTTGACCTCGCCGGCCAGCACGCCGCCCTGGATGGCCGCCCCCACGGCCACCACCTCGTCCGGGTTGACGCCCTTGTGCGGCTCCCGGCCGAACATCTGCTTGACCAGCTCCTGGACCTTGGGCACGCGGGTCGAGCCGCCCACCAGGACCACCTCGTTGATCTCGCTGAAGGCCATGTGCGCGTCCTTCATGGCCTGGTTGACCGGGCCGCGGCAGCGCTCGAACAGCGGGTCCAGCAATTGCTCCAGCTTCGCCCGCGTGAGGGTCAACTGGAGGTGCTTCGGGCCGGCGGCGTCGGCCGTAATGAACGGCAGATTGATGTCCGTGGATTGCAGCGAGCTGAGCTCCTTCTTGGCCTTCTCGCAGGCCTCCTGCAGCCGCTGCAGGGCCATGGGGTCCTTGCGCAGGTCGATGCCCTGCTCCTTCTTGAACTCCTCGGCGGCGTAATCCACCAGAACGCGGTCGAAGTCGTCGCCGCCCAGGTGCGTGTCGCCGTTGGTGCTGATGACGCGGAAGACGCCCTCGGCCACCTCGAGGATCGAGACGTCGAAGGTCCCGCCGCCCAGGTCGAAGACGCAGATCTTCTCGGCCGCTTTCCGCTCCAGCCCATAGGCCAGCGAGGCCGCCGTGGGCTCGTTGATGATCCGCATCACCTCCAGGCCGGCCACCTGCCCGGCGTCCTTGGTCGCCTGCCGCTGGGCGTCGTTGAAGTAGGCGGGCACGGTGATCACCGCCTTGTTGATCTTGTGGCCCAAATAGGCCTCGGCCGCCTCCTTGAGCTTGCGGAGGATCATGGCCGAGATCTCGGGGGGCGTGTACTGCCGGTTGTCGACCTGCACCTTCACGTACTCTTCCGACCCGCCGACGACCTTGTACGGCACGATCTTCTCTTCCGAGTCGACCTCGTTGTGCCGGCGGCCCATGAAGCGCTTGATCGAGTAGATCGTCCGCCGCGAGTTGGTAATCGCCTGCCGCTTGGCCGGCTCGCCGACGAGCGTCTCCCCCTTGTCGTTGAACGCCACGACACTGGGCGTGAGCCGGTTCCCCTCTTGGTTCGGGATGACCTTGGCCTCTTTGCCCTCCATCACGGCCACGACCGAGTAGGTAGTGCCGAGGTCGATGCCGATGATCTTTTCGCCTTGAGCCATGCGCTGCTGCTCCTTTTCTTAAGCCAACTTCGGTCGCTCGGGCCGCCCTGGGCGCGCTAACACGCACCCCGATCCGGTCCGGCCCGGCTCCCGCCGTGGGGATTTACGCAAACAACGTGCCGGTCTGGAAAGCGGCGGCGTCTGAAATCATAAAACATTGCAGGTAAAACACTTGCGTCTCCAGGCTGCTGATCCGAAGTCGTCCGGCCGACAATAACCTTCGTCTGGGCTGCCATTTTCGACAAGGCGCTTGGGTTTAGAATTCCCCGGCTGCCAAATTGGCAGCGAGACCCGGAAAGGCTGCGGCAATGGTTTGGGCGCAGCGCACTCCGAGAGCCCACGGCCGAAGATTGGCTCCATCCCCCAGGCCGGACCGACCATGCAGCGGGTTGTTTCTACCGGGCCTATGCTTTGTGGCGGCGGCCGCGTGTCAGCCGCCGGAGGCCGAGGGCCCCCAGGCCCGCTCCGCATGCCGCCAAGAGCAGCAGGGTCGAGGGCTCGGGCGTCGGCTGGACAACAACGGCACCGTAGGCAATGGCCGTGGCGTTCCCCACATTGAACTCGAAGCTGCCCGGCCAGTTCGCGCCGGCTAGGTTGTAACTGGTGGCTTCCGGCACCCAGCTATTCGCCCCACCATTGTTGGCCGGGTCGTTCACCAAGATGCTGTTGTTGGCCGCGTCGTAGCCGATCATCTCGAAGGCATGGCCCAGCGGCGAACTGCCCAACATACCGGCATCGTAGTTGTTGCCGTTTGGCACCGTGTAGAGGCCGCCTGCGGGCGGGGTGGCGTTCTTCCAAGCGACGACCAGGATCACGTCGGCCCCGCCGGACAGATCGGTCTGCAAGGTATTGAAGAAGTTCTGCCCCTTGGGATTCCCGCCATTAGCGACCAGCAGTTCTTGGGTGTTCCAGGTGACGCTGCTATTGGCCGTCAGATACGAAGCCAAGCCAGCCTTCAGGTTGTCCAGGGTAGTGCCGGCGGTTCGGAGAGTACCCATCAGGTTGGCGAGGCTGCCGGCGGGCGGACCATTCCCGCCCGGCGGGTCGGCGCCGTTCTGCCCGGGCATGCCGCCGATGATGGTGGTGGCGCCGTCGCTAGCCCCGACTGTCGGAGGATAGCCGTTGCCTTGCAACAGCGATGGGTAGGTGTTGCCGAAGTGGTAGACCAGGTCCCCGGCCACCGTCGGCGCGCAGTAGTTGCTCCACGTGCCGTTGGCCGTCTGCGAGAAGTCATAGGTGTTGGCTTCTTGAAACGGCACGGCCAAAAGGCGATCCCCCGCAAGGCCCATCCCCAGCAGGATCGCGACCACGAGGGAAAAAGTTCTCGCATTCATGTTGGCGCTCCCAGAAAGATCAGTGAAGTTCTCAGGTCCTCCAAGCGAAAAGCGCCCCGTAACGTCCGTTCCTTGGTTCGCGAACCCTGTCGCCGGCGGGCCCGCGGGCGATGCTCGGGCCGTGGCGCGAGAACGGACAAGAAACCGCCGCCCTCCGCAGACGCGGAGCGCACACACGCACCATCTTCTGCCGCGCACCACCCCCTTCACGCCCCGCAGCCTGGCAGCGCGCTCCGCGCGTCCGAGCGAGCATACTCATCCGCGTGTGGGGATGCCGCGACGTCGCGGAAATCGGGCCCCGGGGAATCAGGGCCGATCCAAAGAAGCCGGGCATCCCATCCCTGCGAAGTCTGTCACCACCAGGGTGAGCTTATCACGGATCGCCAGAACGCCGCCTCGGTTGGGGTTGGACTGATGGTCACATCACAAGACACCGCGGAAACCGCCCAAACACGGTTCCGCTTCGCTCACCGAACAATATTCACACCCCTACCTTTGTAAAACAAAGCTTCCGTTTTGTCAACGGGCCCGCGCGGAGTTTCCAAGGCCGGTTGACAGATCTCCCCATCCCGGGTACAAGTAAGGGTTTACGCACGGGTGGCTATAAATGGTGAAGGGCAAGTCGATCGCTGGTGCACGAACTGCGGCGGGCCGGCGGGCCGCCGCGTCCGACCGCTCCACCGAGCTTGCCCGGCTCGACGCCGAGCTGCTCGCCCTGATGCAGGCCCGGGCCCGGCTGGTCCGCGAGACTGCCTCGCCCGATGGCCAGCCGGCCGGCGCCTGGGGCGGCGAAGAGCCGGCCTTGGCGGCCATCGCTGCCGGCGATACCGGCCCGCTCGCGCAGGAGTGCGTCCGGGCGGTGTTTCGCGAGCTGCTCAGCGGCTGCCGGGCCCTGGTGCGGCGGGTGCGGGTGGCCTGTCTCGGCCCGCTGTACAGCTACAGCCATCTGGCGGCCATCGAGCGCTTCGGCCGAAGCGTTGAGATCGTGCCGGTGGGCACCATCTCGGCCGTATTCGAGGAGGTGAACCGCAACGATTGCGACTTCGGCCTGGCGCCGATCGAGAACTCGACCGACGGCCGGATCGCCGACACGCTGGAAATGTTCACCCGGGTGCCCGTGCGGATCTGCGGCCAGGTCGAGATGCCGATCCATCACACCTTGCTGGGCAAGTGCCCCCGGGCCGAGATTCGGGAGGTGTACAGCCGGCCGCAGGTGCTCAGCCAATGCCGGAACTGGCTGGCCAAGCATTTGCCCGCGGCCCGCACCAGCGAGGTGACCAGTTCTTCGACGGCGGCCCAACTGGCGGCCGAGAAGCCCGCCGCGGCAGCCATCGCCAGCCGGCAGGCCGGTATCGAGTACGCCCTGGACGTGCTGGCCGAGAACATCGAAGACAATCCGCACAATTCCACGCGCTTCGCCGTCATCGGCGGCCGCGTGCCTGACCGCACCGGCAACGACCGCACGGCCGTCCTGTTCCAGGTCGAGCACCGGCCCGGCGCCCTGGCCGAGGCCATGAACATCTTCAAGCGGAACAAGCTGAACCTGACCTGGATCGAATCCTTTCCGGTGCCGGGCAGCAAGCGGGCCTACCTGTTCTTCGCCGAGATGGAGGGTCATCAGACCGACGCCCGTTTCCGCCGGGCCATCGCCGCCCTGAAACGCAAGGCCCTGCGGCTGGAAGTGCTGGGATCGTTCCCGGCAGGAGTTAGAAGTTAGAAGTAAGAAGTCAGGAGCAAGAAGTCAGGAGTAAGAAGTTGGAAATGGACTCTTGCAAATTGGGATGGGGCGGCACAAGTGGTCCCCCTCTCCCTCCGGGAGAGGGCCGGGGTGAGGGGAGCCTGCGTTGGACGCGAAAAATGGAAAAGCAGAATCCTCACCAATTTCCCCTCACCCTAACCCTCTCCCGGAGGGAGAGGGGACCCGTTCTGTGGCCCTCAACCCCTAACTCCTAACTTCTAACCCCAAACTCCTAACTCCTAACTCCTAACCGACAACCGACAACTGCCATGCGACGAAAATTCATCTGTGGCAACTGGAAAATGAACCTGGACCGCTCCCGCGCCGTGGCGCTGGCCGAAGCGGTGGCCCACAAGGCCCGGGGCCTGAGCGGCGTCGATTTGGCCGTCTGCCCGCCGGCCTGTTATCTGGAGGCGGTTGCGCGGGCCCTGGCCGGCTCACAGGTCGCCCTGGGCGCCCAGAACGTATACGACCAGCCCAACGGGGCCTACACGGGCGAGATCAGCACCGCCATGCTCTGCGACCTGGGCTGCCGCTACGTGATCCTCGGCCACAGCGAGCGGCGGCACGTCCTGGGCGAGACCGACCCGCAGATCAACCGCAAGGTGCACGCCGCCCTGGCCGCCAAGCTGACGCCCATCATCTGCCTCGGCGAGCTGCTGGCCCAGCGCGAGGCCGGCCAGACCCACGCCGTCATCCTTAGCCAGTTTGAAGGCTCGCTGGCCGGGCTGTCGGCCGACGAGATGCGGAAGATCGTTATCGCTTACGAGCCGGTGTGGGCCATCGGCACGGGCAAGGTCGCTACCCCCCAACAGGCCGAGGAAGTGCATCTCGACCTTCGCAAGATCATGGCCCAGCGGTATGATGAACAAGTTGCGGCGGGCGTTTGCATCCAGTACGGCGGCAGCGTCAAGCCGGAAAATGCGGCCGAACTGCTGGGCCAGCCCGACATCGACGGGGCCCTGGTCGGCGGCGCCTCGCTGAAGGTCGATCAGTTCATGGGAATCGTCGCCGGAGTTCGCTAATGTTCTATTACCTGTTCATGGTGTTGCTGTTGCTGACCGCCGTCTTTTTGATCCTGCTGGTGCTGATCCAGCGGGGCAAGGGGGGCGGCTTGACGGGGGCCCTGGGCGGCATGGGCGGGCAAAGCGCCTTCGGAACCAAGGCCGGCGACCTGTTCACCCGCATTACCATCGGCGTGGCTGCCTTTTGGATCGTGCTCTGCCTGGTGGCCATTAAGTATTACGGCGTCACGGGGACGGCGAAGATTGAAACGATGGGCGGTGCGGCCAACGAGTCCGCCCCCACCGCGCCCGATACCCCCGGGCCGGCCTCCGCGCCCGGCCCGCCCGCAGGTGGCGACAGCCAGCCCGCAAAGTAACCCCAAACTGAAAACGTCCCCGTCCGGTTAACCCGTGCCCGCCGGCCGGGGCCCCCCCGCCCGGGGGGCCGGGCCCCCCGCCGCCGGAAGGCAAAAAAAAGGCGGTTTTTCGGCGTTGTATGACGAATCAGCGCTCCGTGGGGGCAAGCCCCACGGGGGCGGCCACAGGTTGAGCAACCTCACCTCACAAGCGGTCCTCCCATGCTTCTGAGCATGACCGGTTTCGGTCAGTCGCACTATCACCGAGACGGCTTGGCCGTCACGGTCGAGGTCCGCGCCATCAACAACCGTTTCTTCAAGCTGACGGTTCGGGCCAGCGAGGGCTACGGCGTGCTCGAGTCCCGCATCGAGCAGCTCGTCCGGGAGACCATTCGCCGGGGCACGGTGCAGGTCAACCTGCGGATCGATCGCGCCTGGTCGGCCGACGATTTCCAGATCAACGCCGCGGTCCTGCGGGGCTACCGCGAGCAGCTCCGCGCGCTGTGCGGGCAGTGGCAGGAGGACCCCCTGGTGCCCATCGCGGCCTTGCTGCCCCTGCCGGGCGTGGTCGACGACCGGGCGGCGACGGCCTTCGATCCCGAGGCCGACTGGCCGGCCGTCTGCGCCGCCGTCGAGGAGGCCCTGCGGAATCTGGCCCACATGCGGGCCGCGGAGGGGCGGGCCATGGCCGCCGACCTCACCGCCCATCGCGCCACAATCGCCGCCGGGTTGCTGACAATCGACCGCCAGGCGCCGCTGGCCCTGGCCGCCTGTCGCCACCGCTTGGAAGAACGCCTCAACAAGGCCCTGGCCGAGCACCAGCTCGCCGCGGACCCGGCCGCGGTCATCAAGGAGCTCGCCCTGCTGGCCGACCGGGCCGATATCTCCGAGGAAATCTGCCGCCTCCGCAGCCACCTGGACCAGTTCCAGGACAGCGTGGACCTGCCCGAAAGCTCGGGCCGCAAGCTCGAATTCCTCACCCAGGAGATGGTCCGCGAGGCGAATACGATCGGCTCCAAGGCCGCCGACATCGAGATCGCCAAGCAGGTGATCGAGATCAAGACGGCCCTGGAGCGGATCCGGGAGATGATCCAAAACGTTGAATGATGCCACACGCGCCGCGCGGAAGATTGATCGTCGTTTCGGGTCCCTCGGGGGCGGGCAAGACGACCGTGCTCGAGCAACTCCTGCACCGCTGTGGGCTGCCGCTGGTCCGCAGCGTGTCGGCCACCACGCGGCCGCCGCGGCCCGGCGAGACCGACGGCCTGGACTATCACTTCCTCACCCCCCTGGAATTCCAAAGGCGACGGCTAAGCGGCGAGTTCCTCGAATGTTTCGATGTCTTCCGGAGCGGCGTGTGGTACGGCACCTTGCTCAGCGAGACCACCGCCCGCCTGGAGGCCGGCCAGTGGGTGCTCCTGAATATCGACGTCCAGGGGGCCCAGGCCGTCATGGACCGCTACCCGGACGCCATCACCATCTTCGTCCACCCCGGCTCGCTCGAGGAACTTCGCGGCCGCCTTATCGGGCGGGGCACCGAGTCCCAACAGGCCCTCGAGCAACGCCTGCAACAGGCACACTCCGAACTCGGCCTGGCCCACCGTTATCGTTACCAGGTCGTCAACGACGACCTGGCCCGGGCCGTCCGACAAATCTGCGATATCCTCACCAACCAATGGGAGATCGACCGGAATGATTGACGAATTGCGCGAAGAAGGCATTGTGAACAAGGTGGGCGGGCGGTTCAAGCTCTCCACCCTCATCCAGAAACGGCTGGTCGCCATCAACGCCGGCGCCCGGCCCCTGGTCGACGTAAAGAGCGACAACAAAATGCAGATCGTGATCAACGAGATCATCCAGGACAAAATCTTCCTCGATTCGGAAATGAACGTGCAGATAGCGGGCGCCCAGGCCGGCGGACCGCCGGACCTGGACTTCCGCACGCTGTGATAGGAGCGATCAGCGGTCAGCGGTCAGCGATCAGCAGTGAGCACGCAGCGGCTCACGCCCCGTGGCCCATGGCCGAAAGCTGCCAGCCGCCCGCTGAAAGCTGAACGCTGATTGCTGAACGCCGATCGCTGATTGCTGAAAGCTTCAAAATGAAAGACCGCGAGTTGCTCATCGGCGTCAGCGGCGGCATTGCCGCCTTCAAGACCGCCGCCCTGGTGAGCCAATTGGTCCAGGCCGGGGCCGGGGTCTCGGTCGTCATGACTCGCTCGGCCGCCCGGCTGGTGGGGCCCAAGACGTTCGAGGCCCTCACCGGCCGGCCGGTGGGCACGGCCGTGTTCGGCCGCGGCGGCCATCCGCACATCGAGCTCGCCCGCAAGGCCGAGCTGCTCTGCGTCGCCCCGGCCACGGCCAACATCCTGGCCAAGGCGGCCTGCGGGCTGGCCGACGACCTGCTGAGCACGGTCCTGCTGACCATGGCCGGCCCGATCGTCATGGCCCCCGCCATGAACGCCCAGATGTGGCAGAAGCCCGCCGTGCGGCGCAACGTGGCCCAGCTCCGCGCCGATGGCGTGCTGTTTCTCGACCCCGAGGAAGGCTACCTAAGCTGCGGCGAACTGGGCCCCGGACGCATGGCGAGTCCGCAGAAGATTTTCGACTTCATCGCGAAAAAGCTAGGAGTCGGAAGCTAGAAGTCAGAAGTCAGGAGTCAGAAGTCGGAAGTAAGAAGAAAATGCCGGGGGCAAGCCCCCCGGCTCCCGGCTCCCGGCTCTCGCCACTCACCACTCACCACTCCCCACTCCCCACTCACCCCTCCCCCCTCCCCACTCCCCACTCCTCTCCCTCCCGACTTCTGACTTCTGACTCCTGACTTCTACCTCCTGACTTCTACCTCCTCCCCTCATGCCGCAACGCATCCTAATCACCTCCGGCCCCACCCGCCAGTACCTGGACCCGGTCCGCTATCTGACCAACGGCTCCAGCGGGCGGATGGGCCAGGCCCTGGCCGAGGCGGCCCTCCGCGCCGGCCACGAGGTGCTGATCGTCAGCGGGCCGGTCGAGGTCCGATATCCGCCGGCGGCCCGCGTAATCCGCGTCGTCTCCACCGAGGAGCTGCTGGCCGAGTGCCTGGCGGTCTTCCCCCGTTGCAGCGGCCTGATCGCCGTGGCCGCCCCTTGCGATTACCGGCCCCGGATGATCGCCGCCCGGAAGATTCGCAAGACGGGCGGGCCCCTGTCGCTGCGGCTCGTCGAAACGCCCGACGTCGTCGCCCGGCTAGGCCAGATCAAGACCGTGCAATGGATGGTGGCCTTCGCCCTGGAGACCGAAGACCGCCACTTGCGGGCGCAGCAGAAGCTGGAGCGCAAGCGGTGCGACCTGGTCGTCGTGAACGGCCCGGCCGCGATCGATTCGCCCCGCACGCGGCTCGAAGTGCTCGACCCGGCCGGCCGCATCCTGGCCGCGCTCTTAGGCGGCAAGCGGCGCGTCGCCCGCAGCCTCTTCAACCTCATCGAGCAACGCCTGATCGCCAAACCCAACCCAAGGAGCTCAAAGTGATCTGTCGATCGTGCCTGAAGACTTGCCAGACCGGGGACTGTCCCGATTTTCGTCCGACGAAAATGGGACTGTCCCCCTCCCAGCTAATTGTGGCCTTCGCGGCGCTGCTTCTGGCGGCCGGCCGGCCGGCCCCCGGCAGCGACACACCGGCCCAGCCGCCGGATCCGTTGGTGGTTCCCAAGGGCACGCCCGAAGAACTGCTGAAGTACATCGACGAACTCAAAGAGGCCCGGCCCACCTCCGACAGCCGCGAGGTGGTGCAGGCGTTCCTGAAAAAGCAGGCTGCGGCGCTGCTGGAGGCCGCCGAAAGGATCCTCGCCGCCAAGCCCAGCCCCGAGCAGGCCCATGCCGCGGTGCAGTACAAGCTGATGGCCTTGCAGATACTCGACCGGATGGGCGATCCGGACGCGGCGAAGAAGATCGGAGGTTTCGCCGCCGAGCTGGAGAAGGCCGGCTTGACGACCCTGGCGCGGGAGGTCCGCCTGGCGGTGCTCCAGATTCGCGCCCGGCATGCCGGCCTCAGCCACGCCCAGCTTCTCGATCTCGTGGCCGAGGTCAAGCGGCTCCTGAAGGCGGACCCCATCGACCGCGCCGCCGCCGGACTGGCCCTCCAGACGGCCACGGCCGTCGAGCATGGCGGCGACGCCGAGTTGGCCGTCCGGGCCTACGCCGAGCTGGGCCGGATCATCGCCGCCAGCGACGACCCGAAAGTCGCCCCCATGGCCGCCATGATGCAGGGCGCCGCACGCCGCCTGGGATTGGTCGGAAAAACGTTCGTCCTCTCGGGCGTCACCCCCGCCGGTAAACCCTTCCAGTGGAGCAAATACAAGGGCAAGGTCGTGCTGGTGGATTTCTTCGCCACCTGGTGCGGTCCCTGTCGCGCCGAGCTGCCCAACATCGCCCGCAACTACGAGGCCTATCACCGCCACGGCTTCGACGTGGTGAGCGTCAGCCTGGATCGCGACCGCAGCGCGCTCGATGAATTCCTCGATAAGGAGAAGCATCCCTGGACCGTGCTGCTCGATAATACCGAGGCCGCCGGCACCGAGAAGTCGATGGCCACCTACTACGGCATCTTCGGCATTCCGCAGCAGATTCTCGTGGGCCGCGACGGCAAGGTCGTAACGCTGGCCGCCCGCGGCGAGCGGCTGGGCCGCGAATTGGAACGGCTCCTCGGCCCGCCCGACGAGCCGCCGGCCGAAGGCGGAGGGCCGAAGGCCGAAGGCGGAGGGCGGAAGGCGGAAGGCGGGGGCGGGGGCGAAGGCGGAAGGCGGAAGGCGGAAGGCGGAAAGAAATAACGGGCGCGGGGACTCTCCCCTTCCGGTCCCCTCTCCCTCCGGGAGAGGGCTAGGGTGAGGCGAATCCACAAGACGCCGGTGATCTGGGCAAACCAGGCTGCCTGTGCCGGATTCTTCCCGAAAGCCGATCCCTGCCCACGCTTCTGGACGATGCCATGGAAATCCCGCGTTAACGGGGGACCGTCCCTTCGCCCACCTCGCCATAAATCCCCAATCCCCAATCCCCAATCCCTAATCCCTAAATCCCTAATCCCTAAATCCCTAATCCCTAAATCCCTAAATCCCTAAATCCCTAAATCCCCAAATCCCCAAATCCCTTTCGACCGTGGACCAGTCCGCACACATCCCCGAGCTTGTAACTGCCACGCTCAGCGAGTTGGGCCTGTGCCCCGCCCCGGCCACTCTGATCCGTACCTTCGCCCTTATGGAAGGACGCCGCGTCGCCCATAAATTCCGCTACGACACGGGCTACGCCGTCTGGACAGTGGATCGAGGCGTCGTGGATTTCTACGACGCGGATGGCAACCCGCTGCGGACCGTCGCTCTTAAGCCGGCCAAAGGCGAACGAGCGGCGTAAGGAGCCGAGCGGCCCACCAACGGGCCTGCCTTGCTTGGACGCTGAAGGCGTCCCGGGACGCCTTCAGCGTCCGGTTGCAGGCAGCCCCAACGGAACGAATAACCGGGCATGAAATGAGCCTTCCGCTTCAGCGGACGGCACACGGAGCGTTGTGTGCTACCTTGGTGCGGGATGGTGAACGTTACTGGTCGCGGAACGCTTTGCCGTCTGTGAACGCCTCCGTGGGGCTTGTCCCCGCGGAGCGCCGATTCTCCACTACAGGCGCCGCAACGAAGAGACTTTCTTGTCTTCCGGCGGCGTCCGCCCGGCCCGGCGGGCCGGGCGGATGCCACCGGGAGAGTATTATCGGGGCAATCCGCTGGTAGTTGTCAATCATCGTCCCGCCGGCACAAGGCCGGACGGGGACGTTCGCAGTTTGAGATCGAAGGATGCCGGCCACTCTGGAGAAACCGCCTTCCTGACGGCTGGTCGGCGCCGTGACCGCCGAGATGGCAATACGCTGCCACCAAACGCCGGATAAATCGCGACATCCACCAGCAGATAGACCATCACGGCATAGGAACGTTTTTGGCTTAATCTCGGCTGTGCCGTTTCGATGCGTCGGTCGATGTGACCGACGCATCTTGGCCGAAGCCCCTTGGACGCCTCGGTGGGGGCGACCGAAGCAAGTTGAGCGCATCGAACGCCCGCCATAACCCGTGGGCGACGCGGAGCGGCACCATCGGGTTCATTGCGTTGTTACACCTCGCTCACATGCGACATGCTCGGCGAGAGTCAATGCCCCATCCGGGCGGTAGTGAAACATCTCCGAAATGTCCTCCGACCGGAAATCAGGTGAGCGAAACCCCGCATAGGCAGTCAGCGCATCCCTATTACGCAAGACTATGATCTCATCGGCCCGATACTCGACTGCGGTCGAGTACGCGGATATGCCCAAAGAACCAGTGATGCCAAAGCGAAAGACATCTCCGTCTGCCAACTGAGCAATGATCCCATCCAAAGGCTCCCGATCGAGGAAGAAAGTCTGGACGGACTTAGTGACGAAAGGCGTGCGAATGGGCGGTCGCACGGCCCAGTCGCCTCCAAGTTTGAAGTAGGATGTCATATCGACATTGACGAGGATACTATTGGTGGTGTTGACGAATATCAGGAGGAAGCGCTGTTGGTCCGTACAGTAGTAGCCAAACCGAGAGAAGACGATTGACTCCGTGCGGGGCGACAGAAGTTTCGCGGTGAGTGCCGCGACCAGGAGGCTGAAGACACCAACCCCAAGTACGCCCTCGATCACCGAGAAGAGGCGTCCCACGCCGATTGGGCGGAGATCTCCATATCCGATGGTGATGATGGTGATGAAGTTGAAGTAGGGGATCTCCCAGATATCGGCAGGGGCGTCCTGACGATAGACGACAGGGTGTCCCGAGCAAGCCAACGCAGCCTCGAAGGCTGAGAAGAGGATCACAGGACCGAGGTAGAGAAGGAGGCCGGCCCCCGCAATCTGCCAGAAAGAACGGTCAGAAACGAACTCGACGAATGATGCACGCCGCCTCGTCGGAAGCACCTGGCTTGCAAAGTCTTTACTCACGCCCAGCTCCTCATCCGGATTCCCAATCGCATCTTACAGGTGTAACGTTCCGCAGCAGCGGCGGCCAAACCGTACGCTGCCTGCGGTTGTTGGGGCTTCTCATCCTGTTGCAGAGGTTGGGCACTGGACCAGTGCCCTCGCTCTGCTAAGAATTTCGACCAAACGTGTGTTCTCCTCTTCGTGCGCCTGGTCTATGGAGTATCGCAGTTCGACAACCCATTCGGCAGTCGCAGCAGCGATCGCACTCGGAATTGCATCTTGCGGAAACAAATCACGTGAAGCGAAGAAGCGCGGAGGAATCGAAGCTCGATCTATTACATACACTGTTGCTAGTTCATTCAACCTCTGGAGCGTGTCCTGAATGTAGTCTTCCCGTTCGTGGCCCGCAGCGATCCAAATTGACCCTGCCTTTTGCGTCTCAGGACGACTGGTTGAATAGTGCTTCTCGGTCCGCAGAAACTCAGATAGGCGTGTGATAGAGGTCAGAATGAGTCTCTCCATGAGCTTCCGACAGACATCACCGCGTTGCCAGTGATACACGTAGCCAAGGCCGTCAGAGATCGCTTTCCCGGCCGCGTCATGGCAACTGAAGTAGAGTGCAGTAGTAGGATCAAACGTCATGTCGAGATAGCTTGTCTTGTAACCGTAATGCTGGAGCAGGCCTACGACTTGCCAACTGATTTGGTCCAGGGACGGAACTCCGTTGGCCCAATTGCACAAGTCATACTCCCCAAACCATTGACCACGATGCAGAGGAATTCCCCATTCCATTTTGATGTGCGGGCCGATTTCTCGACGGAAGAAGAGGCGGGCGACACCGGATCTCATCAGGTTGTGTGCAATTCTGTCATCTTCTATCGGAAGGCGCCATACGGCGGGAGTGCGATAGGGGAAGAATGAGGGTTCCCCTCGATAGAAATGCGCGTAGTATTCACAACCGCTTGGAGCGAGTCGGAGGAACTCATCAATGTCGTGTATTTCGACCATTTCCATTCGGCATCGCCTTGAAACCCCAACAATGGCGCGTTTAGCAGCGGCGCGCAATCGCCGGCTGCTGCAACGCGCGGTTAGCGGCCAGTATACCGCGGGCGAGAGCACCTTGAACAGCCCCGAGGGGGCAATCCTCGACGCACCAGCCCATCATATGGGGAGGATTCCCTGTTATTCTGCAACCGGCGTAGCGGGCTTCGGTGGCGCAACACCGACGCACGTTGGCTGCTTGCGTTTGGAGTCGGAGGTGCGGCACACCGACGCACTGGGAAACGCGGGGCCGCCGAATAGGTGGTGGCCGTGCCAGCTACCCGCGGCGCGTGGGACAGGCCATAAGACGGCCGCTATCCGAAACGCCGGTTGCCGAGTTTGGCCGGGTTCGCCGTGACGGACTGCTCGGCGAGCCCTGGGTGCTCTGGCGGGGCGCGGCCGCCCGGGTATCGGTGACCGGCATGGATTTGGGCCGGGCACTTGCTTTGCCGATCGCGGGGGGATAGAGTAACTGCCGGTGCTTGTATCGTATGTTGAGGCGCGGGCCGAACCCGCTTCGACGGCCGCGACATGGTGCACCTCTATAGAAGAAACATGACCCGAAATCGAGGAGAACTGCCGTGATAGAACAGAAGAAGAACGTGAAGAAGACAACCACCACCCGGCGTCAGTTTGTGGTGGGTGCTACGGCCGCCGCCTTTATGATCGTGCCCCGGCATGTACTGGGGGGCAAGGCCGGGTCTGCGCCCAGCGAGAAGCTCAACCTGGGCTCGATCGGCGTGGGCGGGATGCAGGGCGCCAACGACGTGGGCTCGGTCAGCAGCGAGAACATCTATGCCCTGTGCGACGTGGATCAGACGCAGCTCGACAGGACCGCCGCGCGATATCCCAAGGCCAAACGGTACAGGGACTTTCGCCGGATGCTGGACAAGGAGCGCAAGAATCTGGACGGCGTGACGGTCACCATACCGGATTTCATGCACGCCACGGCGTCCGTGTGGGCCATGGAGCGGGGCCTCGCCGTCCACTGTCAGAAGCCGCTTACCGCGACGATCTGGGAAGCCCGGCTGCTGGCCAACGCGGCGCGGAAGTACAAAGTGGCCACGCAGATGGGCAACCAGGGATACTCGTCGGTGGCGACGCGGATCGCATGCGAATATATATGGAGTGACGAAATCGGGGAGATCAGCGAGGTGCATTCGTGGAACGGCGGCGGATTCTCGCGGGGCACCGTGAAATGGCCGCCCGCGGAGCCGGTTCCCGCCACGCTTGACTGGAACCTCTGGCAGGGACGCTCCCGGGAGCACACCTACAGCTCAAGGATCCATCCGGTCAACTGGCGCGGGTTCCTGGACTACGGCACGATGATGATCGGCGATTGGGGCATCCACCAGCTCGGGCCGGCCAACTGGGCGCTGGGGCTGGGCCAGACCTATCCGAGCAGCGTGGAGTGTTTCGCGGTGGCGGGAGTCAACCCGGTCACGTATCCCAATTACGCCTGCAAGATCCAGTTCCCGGAGCGCCCGAGCAAGTACGTCAAGTCGGGCACAATGCCTCCCGTGGCCGTTTACTGGTATGAAGGCAGCATGGCCGGGATGTTCAAACCGCCGCACGGCCTCGCGCCGGAGGACCTCCGGGGCGTGAACGAGGTATTCGTGGGCACGAAGGGCTATCTGGGCACCAGCGACCGGGGCGAGAGCTACACGTTGCTTCCGCGTTCCAGGCAGGCGGGGCACCCGCGGCCCCCGGAGGTGTTGAAGCGTTCGCCCGGCCACTTCCAGGACTGGATTCGAGCCTGCAAAGGCGGTGGGCCTGCGTGTTCCAATTTCACTATCGCCGGCCCGTACACCGAATGGATGCTGTTGGGCGCGATAAGCTGGCGATTCGCCCATGAAAAGCTGTTGTGGGACGGCCCGAACCTGCGATTCACCAACAACGAGAAGGCCAACGAGTTCATCAAGCCCAACTTTCGCAAGGGCTGGGAGCTTCAGGACATCACTGTTTGACTGGCGAGTGCCCGCGGCTCCAAGCGTCTTATTGACCTTACAGACTGGTTTTTGCCATGACTCTGCTCGACCGCTGCCGGCGCTGGTTTCTAAGAGCTTCTGTCGCACTGGCGGCAACAACGCCGCCTGTCGCCGGTTTGCTCGACGCGCAATCGAACGAGGCCCGTGGGCCGCTCATGGCCTACGTCGGCACCTTCAGTTCTCCGCTTCGCGACGTGTTGCCAACGCAGGTGGATCTGCCGCCCGGCAATGGTCGCGGCATACACCTTTTTCAGGTGAATCGCGCCAGCGGGGCGCTGACGCCCGCCGGAATCCAGGAGACGGGAACAAGCCCTAGTTGCCTGGCTTTGAACGCGGCCGGAACCCGGCTCTACTCGGCCAATGAGACGGCTCGCGCGGGAAAGGGCAAAGAAGGCACGGTCAGCGCCTTCTCCATCGATCGAGCGGACGGGCATTTGACGCTGCTCAACACGGTCGGCTCCGGCGGCGCCGGTCCGACCTATGTGAGCATCCATCCGTCGGGGCGGTTCGTGTTGGTGGCCAACTATTTTGGCGGCTCGGTAGCGGTGCTGCCCATCGGGCCCGACGGTCGGTTGCAGAGCGCCACGGACGTTAAGCAGGATGCGGGCAAGATCGGCCCCACCAAGGCGGCCAGCGCTCCGCCGGGCGGCTTTGCCTTCAGCGGACACGATCGGACTCACGCGCACATGATTCAGGCCGACCCCTCGGGGCGCTTCGTGCTGCACGTTGACTTGGCCTTGGATCGAATCTTCGTCTGGAAGTTCGACGAGCGGGCAGGCGTACTGACTCCCAATGAACCGCCCGCGGTCTCGCTGCCAGCCGGAGACGGGCCGCGGCATTTCCATTTTCATCCCAATGGCCGTTGGTTCTACTCCGTTCAGGAAGAAGGCTCGACAATCGTTTTGTTTGACTACGATGCCCGAGCGGGGCGGTTGGCCGCGCGCCAAACGGTCTCTACTCTGCCGCCCGGGTTTGCCGGCACCAATTTCTGCTCCGAGATCCTGGTTTCAGGCGACGGGCAATTTGTCTACGCGGGCAACCGGCTGCACGACAGCATCGGGGTCTTTTCCGTTGGCGCAAACGGCGACCTCACGTTCGCAGGGGAACAGTGGACCAGAGGGAATTATCCGCGCAGCTTCAACTTCGACCCCAGCGGCGAGTTCCTCTATTGTTGCAATCAGCGCGGCGACAACATCGCCGTCTTCCGGGTGAATCGCAAGAGCGGCGGCCTCGCGTTCACCGGCCATTACACCGCGGTGGGCAATCCTTCGATCATCGTGTTCCTCGATCTGGCCAAGGTGGAGTGAGCTTGGTCGTTAGACGGACGGCTGCAAGCCCCAGCGGATTGGCGATCAGGCCCCGTTCGTCAGGCCGAACAATTCCAAAATGGGGCATCGGAGACCAGCGGAATCGGGGGTATACTTGACCTGTAAAGTCAACTAACCTACAATGATTAACCAGTCCGAGTCGTTCTCAGCCAATCTCCCGGTAATCTGAACTACACCGGGGTAACTACACGAGACAGCCAAGGAGGTTGCCATGATGCTTGAAAATCGGATTAGGGTTGCGCCCAGTACCGTAGCCTATGCTGACGAGGAGAAAAACAAGCTGGTAGTGGAGTTCGCCATCCCAGGAGCGCCGACGGATACCATTGATCTGAAGGTCCTGCCAGACAGCGTCCACCTGACAGCGCCAGCCAGGGACATCGAGTATGTTTCGGCACTGGCTTTAGCTTGGCCGGTGAAACCTGAGAAAGCCGAAGCGATCTACGAGCACGGCCTGCTCCGAATCGAGGTGCCCTTCAAAGATCCGATGGAAGATGCTACGAAGGTCGCCATCAAAGCAGGTGGCGAGGAAACCAAGACCAAGAAAATCAAAGCTTGATGAGCCGTTAACTTGCGAGAGTCTCCTCTCGGCCTGCCAGGGATGACGCCCGATTCATCGGGCCGGAGACTACCGCTGCAGGTGCCGCCCGGGTTCGAGGGGTGCGTAGCGTCCCAACGAAAGACTACGCACCACGACCTTCTGCCAATGCTGATCACGTCGCCCCTGCCGCCCGTCTAACAAGACGCTAAGGCCCCCAAACGCTTTCTTGCTGCCACTTCCACCCCAACTCTGTCCCGGTTGCGGAACTGCTGGGATTTGCCGCGGGTTCTTGATAGCGATCGGCGTCCACACTAGAATCAGGGGCGTTGCGTACGTCAAAATTCCTGTCAGTTGGTGTTGTGCAGCCGATCTCGACAAACTCCGGCCGCCGATGTCCGCCGCCGTGAAGTGCTGCGGGCTCCAGGCCGTCGCCGAGATTTCACGGCCCGCCCCGCCCCGCGTGTCCGCCGAAACTACCGTCCCGTGCATACCCGGAAATCCAAAACCATCTTCTTCGTGCTCGAAGGGCTCAACGCGCTGGCCACGTCGTACTTTTACAGCTACGTCTTTTTCTTGCTGCGCGACCGCTTCGGCTTCGGCAACCTGGGCAACCTCTCGGCCTCGGCGCTGGGCGGCTTGGTCTACGTGTTCGCCGCATGGCAGGGCGGACGTTTCGCCCAACGTTTCGGCTACTTCACGGCGCTCAAGACCGGGTTCGGCGGCTTGGCGGTCTGCCTGGCGCTGGGCGCGCTGGTTCACTCACTGCCGGCGGTCCTCCTGGTGGTCGTCGGTTGGACGGCGACGGTGTGCTTCACCTGGCCAACGCTCGAAGCCCTCGTCAGCGACGGCGTCAGCGATGACATCCTCCCGAAAAACATCGGCATCTACAACGTTGTCTGGTCGGCGGGGGCGGCGTCGATGTATTTCATCGGCGGCACGCTCTACGAAACGCTGGGCCACGACAGCATCTTCTGGCTGCCGGCACTCGTCCACGGCGGCCTGTGCCTGATCGTCCTGCGTTTGGGCAAGAACCCCGTCCACACGCCGCGGGCCGCGCCGGCGGCGGTGGCGGCGATACATCCCCTGGAAGCGGCTGCCTTCAGCCAAGCCGTCAGCCCGCAGACCTTTTTGCACATGGTGTGGCTCGCGATTCCTTTCTCCTACATCGGGATCACCACCGTCATCGCCGTCATCCCGGCCCTGGCGAAGACGCTGGGGCTGTCCACGGCGCAGGCGGGGCTGTTCTGCTCGATCTGGATGTTCGTCCGCCTGGGGACCTTCGTCGGCCTCTGGCAATGGACCGGGTGGCACTACCGCTTCCGCTGGCTGGTGGGCGCCTTCATCGGGCTAACGGCCGGCTTCAGCCTCCTGCTCCTTTCGACCAACCTCGGACTGCTGGTGGCCGCTCAAGCGGTCTTCGGCGTCTCTGTCGGCCTGATCTATTACTCGTCGCTGTTCTACTCGATGGACGTGGGCGAAACCAAGGGCGAGCACGGCGGATTGCACGAGGCGATGATCGGCGCCGGCATGTGCTTGGGGCCGGCGGTGGGCGCGGCGAGCCTCTGCCTTGCGCCCGGTTCCCCCAGCGCCGGCGTCTATGCCGTCACCGCGCTGCTGGGGTGCGGACTGGCCGGCTTGATCGGCCTGCGCATGCGGCGGGCGGCGTGAATCTGGTCCCCAGTGGCCTGACGCACTTAAACTGTCGGGTGCCACGGTTGGCTTGCCCAACCGTGTTATGCGCACTGCTGGACAAGCCAGCAGGGGCACCCAACCTGCCAAACTGAATGTGTCAGACCACTGGCCATAACCGCGTTCGCGCTCGGCGTCAAGGAGTTGCGAGATTTGATCCCAGGCTTTTTCGGACCCGAAGAGCCTCGCTGCCTGCCGTGGCGAATGCGCCTATTGCTCACTCGGCCATTTCGCGTTGCCAGATTTTGCGAATCAGCCGCAGGCTCCGCTCTACCGTGCTGACAGAGCAGTCGAGCTTCCCGGCAATCTCCTGGTTCGTGAAGTCTTCCATTTTGGCCAAGGCAATCTGCTGAAGGTCGTCATCCAGTTGCCCGAGCAGTCGGGCACACTCGTCGGCCATGGTGGCGGCGAACTCGGGCGTGGGGCTGTCGCCCACGACCTGGTCCAGTCCGTGAGTGGTGTCTCCCGGGTGGCCGAATGCCAGGGCCGATTCCCCGCGGACCCGCCCCCCGCCCCGTTTCGCCCGGCCATCGTGCCGGGCCCGGTCGATGGCTTTTTGGGCCGTAATCGTGATCAGCAGTCGCCACAGGTCATCGCGGTCGGCCAGGTCGGGGAATCGTCCTTCTTCAGCCGCCCGGCAGAACGTGGCAAAGGCACTCAGCGCCAGGTCCTCTTCGTCGGCTGCACGTCGCGGCAAGGCGGCCAGCCGCTGCCGTGCCAGAAGGACCAACCGCTCGAAATACCGTCCCCACAGGGCGTGGACGG
Source organism: Thermoguttaceae bacterium (assembly GCA_049515555.1). GTDB lineage: Bacteria > Planctomycetota > Planctomycetia > Pirellulales > Thermoguttaceae > JBEKTY01. The sequence continues at coordinate 998 of JBEKTY010000047.1, read as the reverse complement.
CCTGTGACTGACCCTCTTTCGCGCCAAGGATCCACTGGCTGATGGAGGGTTGGCTTTCCGCGGTCATGGCCTGTAATCCCGCTTCAGAATATTTTTGAAGGGCTCGGCGCGCCGTTGTCGGTAAGAATAGTAGCTAGACAATAAGACCTGATTGCCACTCCCCACCGTGCAGCCCCTCGCAATGGTAGCTATAATAACCAGATTCCGCCCGCCGCGGAAGAGAACCGTGTCCCTACGATTAGGGTGTCCGATGAACCAAAAGGCCAATCCCACCGACGCTTCGTTGCCGGTTTCCGAACTCATCGAGATCGACAAGGTCTGCCGCCAGTTCGAGGCCGAGTGGAAGGCGGGCCGCCAGCCCAAGCTATCCGACTTCCTGGGCACGACGCCCGAGCCGAAACGCTCGGAACTGAAGCGGGAACTGGGGGCGATCGAGGCCGAGTACCGCCGGAAGGCCAAGAAGCCCACGCTGGAGGTCTTCATTGAGACACTGGCCGGCAGCGGCTTGATGACCCGCGCCGAAGTGCAAACCTTCCTGAGCGCCCTACCCGCCGACCAGCGCCCGGCGGATGCCGAGACGCTGGCCCGGGAGATGTTCAAACAGGGCAAGCTGACCAAGTTCCAGGCCCAGGCCGTGTTCCAGGGCAAGACCCGCGGGCTGGTCGTGGGCAACTACGTGGTGCTCGATAAGCTCGGGCAGGGTGGCATGGGGCAGGTCTACAAGGCCCGGCACAAGCGGATGGACCGGGTGGTGGCGATCAAGATGTTGCCGTCCTCCGCCACCCGTTCAGCCGAGGCGGTGGCGCGATTCCAACGCGAGGTCGAGGCAGCCGCCAAACTGTCGCATCCGAACATCATCACGGCCGACGATGCCGACGAGGCCCGGGGCGTGCATTTCCTGGTCATGGAATACGTGGACGGCAAAGACCTATCGGCCACGGTCAAGTTGCAGGGGTCGCTGGCGGTTGCGCTGGCAGTGGACTACATAGCGCAGGCGG
>JBEKTY010000046.1:0-47174 GCA_049515555.1 Thermoguttaceae bacterium | reverse complement strand
CCTGTACTTTTGCAATTTGCGGTTTGGTGGGCCCCCTCTCCCTGTTCTATGGTTGTCAACTGGTTTTTTATTGGGTTTGCCTTTTCATTTGTTAAAGAGTTTGTGGGTGTGGCTTCGGCCGCGCGCGGCCGAAGCCACACGCTCAACGTCTTTACCTATGGAATAGGCATCCCCTAGAAAACACCTGTTGACAAGCTTAGAACAGGGAGAGGGGACCGACCAATCCGCAATTTGCAAAAGTCCAGTTCAAACTCCCAGCTTTCAGCTCCTAACTCCTCAATCCAACGGGAATTGGGCCCGGTGCCGGGTCCGCTGGCCGGCCCCCGCGGCGCGATTCTGCCGCTCATTGTACAACACGTGACGGCCCAGCACCAGCACGTCCATGTCGGTCGCCATGAAACAGCCATAGGCGTCGTCGGGCGTGCAAACGATCGGCTCGCCGCGGACGTTGAAACTGGTGTTGATCAGCACGGGACAGCCGGTCTTCTCGTAGAAGCGGGTCAGCAAGCGGCAGAGCAAGGGATTCCGCTCGGCGTCCACGGTCTGGACCCGCGCCGAGTAATCGACGTGGGTTACCGCCGGAATCGTCGAGCGGCAGCGGTGCAATCGTTCGATGCCCAATGCGCTCTCGTCGCCCGGCAGCGGCGCGGTGCGGATCTCTTCGCGCACCGGCGCCACGAGCAGCATGTAAGGACTGTCCGTGCCGGCGGGCATCTGGAAGTACTGCTCGGCGTACTGGCGGAGCACGATGGGGGCGAAGGGCCGGAACGACTCGCGGAACTTGACCTTGAGATTCATCCGCGATTGCATGGACGGACTGCGGGCATCGCCCAGGATGCTGCGGGCGCCCAAGGCCCGCGGGCCGAACTCCATGCGGCCCTGGAACCAGCCCACCACCTTCTCCCCGGCCAGCAGCGCGGCCGTCGTTTCGAGCAGTGCCTCGTCGTCGCCGGCCGTGTCGAAGACCGCCCCGTGCTTGTTCAGCGTCTGCCGGATTTGCTCGTCGGAAAAGGCCGGTCCCAGCAGCGAGCCTTGTTGTTGATCGCCGGGGCGGGGAGCGCGGGGTTTTTCCAGCAATTGATGCCAGATGAACAGCGCGGCGCCCAAGGCGCCGCCCGCATCGCCTGAGGCCGGTTGAATCCAGACCTTCTCGAAAGGGCCTTCGCGCACGATGCGGCCGTTGCCCACGCAGTTCAGGGCCACGCCGCCGGCCATCACCAGGTTCTTCATGCCCGTTTGGCGGTGCACGTGCCGGGCCGTGCGGAGCATCACCTCGTCGGTGACGGCCTGAATCGAGGCGGCCAGGTCCATGTGCCGCTGGGTGATTTCGCTTTCCGGCCGTCGCGGCGGGCCGCCGAAGAGTCGCGCGAACTTCGCCGACGTCATCGTCAGCCCCTGGCAGTAGTTGAAGTAGCTCATATCCATGCGATACGAGCCGTCCGGCTTGAGGTCCAAGAGGCGTGAGAGAATCAGGTCCTTGTAGACCGGCCGCCCATAGGGCGCCAGGCCCATCAACTTGTATTCGCCGGAATTGATGCGGAAGCCGGTGTAGTAGGTGAAGGCCGCGTAGAGCAAGCCCAGGGAATGCGGAAAGCGGATTTCGTGGCTCAGTTGGATGCGGTTGCCGCGGCCCGTGCCGATGCAGGTCGTCGACCATTCGCCCACGCCGTCGAAGGTGATAATGGCCGCCTCGTCGAAGGGCGACGGGAAGAAAGCGCTCCCCGCGTGCGCCTCGTGGTGCTCGGTAAACACGCACCGGACGCGGCAGCGGCCCTCCAGGGCGCGGGAAATGACGGACGGGACGTGCAGTTTCTCTTTCAGCCACAGCGGCACGGCGCGGCGGAACGAGCGATACCCGGCGGGAACCACGGCCAGGTAAGTTTCCAGCAGCCGCTCGAACTTGGTAATCGGCTTGTCGTAAAAGCCGACGTAATCCAGGTTTTCGGCGGCCAGGCCCGCCTCCTGCAGGCAGTAGCCAATGGCGTGCGTCGGGAAGCGGGCGTCGTGTTTCTGGCGGGTAAAGCGTTCCTCCTGGGCCGCGGCCACGATGCGGCCATCGACCACCAGGGCCGCCGCCGAGTCGTGATAGAATGCGGAAATCCCCAAGATCGCGGTCATCTCTGCCACCTTTTCTGACAGTATACCAAACGGGCTATGGGCCTGTTGCATTTTTTGCAGTTTTTTGCTAGCATAGGGGAAGATACGATGCCCCCACTTGCCGTAGGGGCGAACAGAGAAGCTGTGAAGGTCGTCGGCTTGGTACGCCCGGGCCGCAACCGGGCTGGCCGCGGCGGGCACCTCTCCGTGTGTTTGTGACGGTCATGGCTTCATGGAAACCGAGGGGGGCTCCGCGCAGATCCTCCCGGCAGGCGCCTCTCCAGACGCCGTCGGCTAGGCCGCCCCGGCCGCGCCTCAGCGGCGCGAAGCTATGGATCGCCCGGCTGGCGCTAGCGGTCTTGTCACCCTTGGTGTTCCTGGCCGTCTTGGAAGGCCTCCTTACGGGCTGCGGCTTCGGCTTCTCGACGTGCTTTCTGGTCCAGACCCCCGCGGGCGACGCCTACACCGCCTGCGAAACGTTCACCCGGCGTTTTCAGTGCACCGAGATGCCGGACACCTTGTCGATCCCCGCGACGAAGCCGGCCGGCACGGTGCGGATCTTCATTTTCGGCGAGTCGGCGGCCTGGGGTACGCCGGACCCGTCCTTCAGCTTCGGCCGCATCCTGGAAGTATTGCTGCGCCGCCAGTACCCCGACACGCGGCTGGAGATTGTCAACACCGCGATCATGGGGATCAATTCCCACGCGATCTTGCCGATCGTCAGGGAATGCAGCCGCCGGCAGCCCGACCTGTTCGTGGTGTACATGGGCAACAACGAGGCGGTGGGTTTTTGCGCGCCGGGGCCGGAGTTCCCGGGCTCGCCCATGCCGGTCTGCTGCATCCGTGCCGGCCTGTGGCTGAAATCGCTGCGAACGGGGCAGTTGTTGGAGCGCATCATTCACGGCAACGACCCGGCGGCGCTCAAGAAACCCCAGGATGCCGCGTTCTTTCGCGAACATTATGTGGCGACCGACGACCCGCGGCGGTTAACCGTCTGCGCGAATTTCCGCGCCAATCTGGAGGACATTTGCCGCGTCGCCCGGCGTGCCGGCGTACGCACGATTCTTTCCACGGTGGCGGTGAACCTGAAAGACCAGCCGCCGCAGGGCTCCTTGCACCGCCGCGATTTGACCGCGGCGGACGCTGCCCGCTGGGAAACCGAGTACGGCGCGGGATCGCGTGCCGAGGGCCGCGGCGAGCACGAGCAGGCGATCGCCCGCTACCTGGCCGCCCTGGCGATCGACGACCATTTTGCCGATCTGCACTTCCGCCTGGCCCGATTGTTTTGGGCCGTTTCCCGCTTCGACGAGGCGCGAGACCATTATCGCCTGGCCCGCTATTGGGATGCCCTGCCGTTCCGGGCCGACCCGCGCCTGAACGACATCATTCGGGAGGTGGCCGGCAGCGCGGCGCCGGCCGGCGTGCGCTGTGCCGACGTCGAACAGAGGCTTGCCGAGTGCGACGCCAGCGATTACGGCCTTCCCGGCGACAAGTTCTTCTACGAGCACGTCCATTTGCGCTTTGCGGGCAACTATGAAGTTGCCAAGGCGATGCTGCCGGCCGTGTCGGCGGCTGTCGCCGAGATCCTGGGAAAGGCCGCTCCCGCATCGACGGAAGTCGCGTCGCTCGCGGCCTGCGCCGAGCAGTTGGTGCTTACGCCCTGGGACGAGTTCCGCCTGGCCGCGCCGATGGTGGAGTTGATTTCACGTCCGCCCTTCACCGGCGAGTTGGACCACCAGCGGCGACTGCAACAGGCCCGGCAGGCCCTCCGGGAACTCTATCTGAAGGCCGATCCGCAGGCGTGCCGTTTGGCGGCAGAGACCTATCGGCAGGCGTCAAGCGACCGCCCGGACGACTGGCACATACGGTATCGCTTCGGCTGCCTGCTCGACTTCCTGGGTGATCCCGCCGGCGCAGCCGAGCAGTGGCGAGCGGTCCTGTCGCGGGTGCCGTGGCACCTTGAGGCCCGGGCGGCGGTGGAACAATCGCGGCTCGCAGCGGACAAACGTGTTGCGTTGTTATCCGGGAAGCCCGGCCCAACCACGGCTGCAACGGAGCCGGACAACGGTTCTCGGACGGGTTCCCAGGGCAGCGCCCTGACTCCGGCCGACAACCCGGCCGAGCAGGCGCGGATCGACCCCGTGGCCCTTGCCGCCTACCAGGCGGGAGTGGCGCTGTCGAAGCAGAGCAAAATGGCGGAAGCGATCGCGGAATATCGCCGGGCGATCGAGCGCACTCCCAACGTGTGCAGCTTTCAGAACAACCTCGGCGCCGTACTGATGCATACCGGCCGGGTCGATGAGGCCATCCCGCACCTGATGAAGGCCGTCGAGCTGTGCCCAAACCACGGCAAGGCCCACTTGAATCTGGGTGCGGCATTGCTGCAGCGCGGGCAGACCGCGGCGGCGATAGAGCATTTGCGGCGCAGCGCCGAGTTGAAGCAGTGCCCCCCGCGGATGTTGGGCCAGTTGGCATGGCTGTTGGCAACCAGCAACGACGACCGCCTGCGAAACAGCGACGAAGCGCTCCGCTTCGCCGCGGAAGCTTGTCGCCAAACCGAGCGCAAAATCCCCGAGTTGCTCGATGTCGAGGCGGCGGCCATGGCCGCGGCGGGCCGGTTCGACGACGCCGTCCGAACGGCCAACCAAGCCATCGAGCTCGCCGCCGCGGGGGGTAAATCCCAACTGGTTGCCGATTTTCAAAAGCGGGTTGAGCTCTACAAGGCGGGCAAGCCGTTTCGTGCCCCTCCGCGTTAGAACCAGGATTCTGGCCGGGCCGCCGGCCGAGGAGGTGATAGATGAGGTACTTGTGGAAACCGCGATCGGGCTGGCGACGTGCAGTGAGCCTGAAGCGACACGTCTTCTTGGCCGGCCCGCTCCTTCTCCTGCTGGCTGCTTTTCCCGCACGCGGCGCGTCGCCGGAAGAGGCGGCAAGCAAACTGGTCGAGCGATTGCTGCCCGGCCGGTCGCAACAGTTCGTCTTTCAGACCATCCCGCAGCCCGGCGGCCACGACGTGTTCGAGCTGGAGAGCCGCGACGGCAAGGTGGTCGTCCGCGGCAATTCGGCGCTGTCGATGGCCTTCGGGCTGAACTGGTACTTGAAGTACTATGGCCGCTCGAACGTGTCCATCAACGGCCGCCAGTTGAATCTGCCCAGCCCGCTGCCGCGGGTGGAGAAGAGATTCCGCCTGGCCGCTTGGGCCAAGTCACGCTATCTGCTGAACTACTGCACCTTCGGCTATGTGAAGCCTTGGTGGGATTGGACGCAATGGGAGAAATTCATCGACTGGATGGCCCTCAACGGCGTGAACATGCCGCTGGCGGTCACCGGCCAGGAAGGCGTGTGGCAGGCGGTGTGCCGCAAGCTGGGCCTGACCGACGCGGAGATCGAGGCGTTCCTTCCCGGCCCACCGTATTTGCCCTTCTGTTGGATGGGATGCCTGGACGGTCACGGCGGGCCGTTGCCCAAGGATTGGACGGCGCGCCACGTTGCGCTCGGTCAAAAGATCGTGGCCCGCCAACGGGAACTCGGCATGACCCCCGTGTTGCAGGGCTTTACCGGCCACGTCCCCCAGGCGCTGGCCAAAAGGTTCCCCGGCAGCAAGACGCAGCGCATCCACTGGTGCGAATGGGATACTTGCATGCTCGACCCGCAGGACCCGCTGTTCCAGAAGGTGGCCAGGCTGTTCGTCGAGGAGCAGACGCGGCTGTTCGGCAGCGACCATCTGTACGATGCCGACTCGTTCATCGAGATGAGCCCGCCCAGCGGCGACCTGAAGTACCTGGCCGGCATCGGGCGGGCCATCTACGAGGGCATGGCCCAGGCCGACCCCCAGGCGGTGTGGCTGCTCCAGGGCTGGACCTTCATGAACCAGGCCCAGTTCTGGCGACAGGAGCGGATCAAGGCCTTTCTCGACGCCGTCCCCAACGACCGCCTGCTGGTTCTGGATCTCTTCTGCGAATGCACCCCGGTTTGGAACACGACCCAAGGCTTCTACGGCAAGCCCTGGGTCTGGTCCTTCGTCTACAACTTCGGCGACACTACGGTTCTGGGAGGCAGCGGGCCGCTGGAGCGCCTGAACGATCTGCCCGCCGTGCGAAAGCACCCGCTCGGGCAAAACCTGCGCGGCGTGGGCATGATGATGGAAGGTTATGGACACAGCCCGCTGGTCTTCGATCTGATGTATGAAATGGCGTGGCGCGACGATGTAGACCTGGCCGCTTGGATGCGGGAGTACCCGCGCTTCCGCTATGGGCGGAAGAGCGCCGATGCGGAGTCGGCCTGGCAAATCCTGCGCACCGGCGTCTACAACCGGGGCATCGGCGGGCAGACCATCCTTACCGCCTACCCGGCCGTAAATCGCCAGTACACCAGCTATCCTGCAACGGCGCTGGCGAACGCCTGGCAGTTGCTCCTGCGGGCCCAGCATGATCTGGGCGGCACCGAGACGTACCGCCATGATCTGGTCAACGTCGCGCGGCAGGCCCTTTCCAACCACGCGGGGCAACTCTACGCGCGGACGGTGGCCGCCTGCAAAGCCAAAGACGCAGCCGCCTATCGGAAAGCATCGCAGGAGTTTCTCCAGTTGATCTACGACGTCGACGAGCTGCTGGCAACCAACGACGAGTTTCTGCTGGGGGCGTGGATTGAAGACGCCAAGCGTTGGGGCCAAACCGACGCGGAGCGGGCCCGGCTGGAGTGGAATGCCCGCCGCGTGCTGACGCTGTGGGGAAAAACCCCGGCCCTGCGCGACTACGCCTGGAAAGAATGGTCGGGAATGCTCGGCGGTTTCTACGCCAAACGCTGGGCGTTGTTCTTCCAACGGCAACTGGAAGCCTTGGAGGCCAACAGGCCCTTCGACCAGCACGCCTGCGACGTGGAATTGTTCAAGCTGGAAGATCACTGGGCCGGCCAGACCCGGCCCTATCCCTCGAAGCCCGCCAGCGACAGCGCCCAGGTCGCGGGCAGGCTGTTTGAGAAGTACATGCGGGACTAAGTGCTCGTAAGAAACAAGTTGACCAATTGGGTGGCACGTCCCTGAGCGCAGCGAAGGGCGTGATTTGCGGGCCCGCCACGCCCTTCGCTGCGCTCAGGGACGTGCCACACTTGGTGCAATACATGGTACTGCCACCGACGGTACTACCCAGCCGTATCACGGGAGGCTACACTGCGGTTGCTGCCCCCGGCTCGGCTGCGATAGTGTAAAGACCCCAACATCCCAGGAGACCACCCATGTCCTGTTCGTTTCAAAGCCGCAGAGGTACTTTTTTCGTCGTCTTGGGGCTGCTTGGGCTCGCCGCCGGCGGCCCGGCCGTCGGTCGTGCCGACACGCTGGAGATCGGCAGCCCGGCGCCCGATTTCCGCCTGAGCGGCGTAGACGGCAAGACCTACGGCTTGGCGGCGTTCCGCGATGCCGAGGTCCTGGTCGTCGTGTTCACGTGCAACCACTGCCCCACGGCCCAGGCCTACGAGGGCCGCATCCAGCAGCTTGAGCGGGCTATCGGGGTCAGACTTTCAAAATTAACTTTGTTGCGTCAGTGGATTCGCGTCGGGGGGACACTGAGTCGCGCTGGTCGGGGGTCGGCTCTCATTTTCCAGCCAACCCCGCGTCCCGTCATCAGAAATGATGCGCGACCCCGTCCCCCGCAACGCTGCAACAACGTGACTTTCTTTTCTCCCGGTGGCTTCCGCCCGGCCCACGGGGCCGGGCGGAAGCCACCGGGAAATGGATATCGGAGGAGGCCGCTGGTAGTGGTCAATCATCGCTCCGCCGGCACGAGGCCGGCGGGGGCGAGCCGCTCCGCGCCCCGGCTGTAGCGGCCAACGCCAGCCAGGACCACGACCGCGCGGCGGACGCCATTCTGGCCGAGGAGTTGCTGCCGGCAGTACCGTCGCTCTGAGACGGACTGCGCCGGCCGGCATTGTTCCCCGGGTGCGTAGCGCGGCCCGCGCCGGCGTCCTCTGGTCGGCGTGTTCTGAAGTTGTTCGAACTGCCCGCCGGCATTGGCAACTCCCCGGCAACGCAGGTGGCGGGGACCTGTGGGGCAAATGAACCGGTTGGGCGCTACCCAGCCGCAAGCCGGTAGGGTACACTACGATTGCCGCCGCCCTACATTGCTCGGTCGGCAAGCAAGATGCGACGGAAATGACCAATGACCAAATCCCAATGACTAATGACCAACGACAACGGATGGCTGATCGCGGGGAGTCTATTAGTCATTGGTGCTTGGTCATTGGTCATTTTTCACCAGATCCCGGACCGACATAGCGCTATAGTGCAAGGAGACCACCCATGTTCTGTTCGTTCCAAAGCCGCAACCGCACTTTTCTCGTCGTCTTGGGACTTCTTTGGCTCGCCGCCGGCGGCCCGGCCGTTGGTCGTGCCGACACGCTGGAGATCGGCAGCCCGGCGCCCGATTTCCGCCTGAGCGGCGTAGACGGCAAGACCTACAGCTTGGCGGCGTTCCGTGAGGCCGAGGTCATGGTCGTCGTGTTCACGTGCAACCACTGCCCGACGGCCCAGGCCTACGAGGGCCGCATCCAGCAGCTTGCGACGGAGTACAAGGACAAGAAGGTCGCCCTGGTGGCCATCTCGCCCAACGACCCCGCGGCGGTGCGGCTGGACGAGCTGGGCTACAGTGACCTGGGCGACAGCTTCGAGGACCTGAAGGTCCGGGCCAAGGACCGGGGCTTCCGTTTCCCCTACCTTTACGACGGCGAGAACCAGGAGGTCGCCCGGGCTTACGGGCCCGTGGCCACCCCGCACGTGTTCGTCTTCGACCGGCAGCGGAAGCTCCGCTTCGAGGGCCGGATCGACAATTCCGAGCGGCCCGAGCGCGCCACGTCCCAGGATACCCGCCAGGCAATCGAGGCCCTGCTGGCGGGCAAGCCGGTGCCGGTGGAGAAGACGAAAGTCTTCGGCTGCTCGATCAAGTGGTCCGACAAGCGCGAGTCGGCCCGGCGATCGCTGGAATCCTGGGCCCAGGAGGAGGTGGCCTTGAAGCTCATCGACGAGAAGGGCATCCGGGCCCTGGTAAGAAACGAGGGCCGGAAACTCCGCCTCATCAACGTGTGGGCCACCTGGTGCGGCCCCTGCGTGGCGGAACTGCCCGAGTTCGTCACCATCAACCGCATGTACCGCCAGCGGGACTTCGAGCTGATTACGATCTCCGCCGACTCGCCCGAGGAAAAGGACAAGGCCTTGGAGGTGCTGAAGAAGAAGCAAGTCGCGGCCGGCAACTACCTGTTCGAGGGCAACGACAAGTACAAGCTCATGGACGCCGTGGATGAGAAGGCCGCCGGTCCCGTGCCGCACACCATCCTGGTGGCCCCCGGCGGGAAGGTGCTGTACCGCAAGTCGGGCTCCTGCCAGCCCCTGGCGATCAAGCGGGCCGTCGTGGACTATCTGGGGCGGACGTACAAGTGAAGATGTAAGAGTTGCCAAGCGGCCAGGAGACGAACTATGCTGCGCCGCGTGCGACGGATCGAGGCCCTGCGATGGGCGCTGCTCGGTGCGATGATCCTGCCGCCCTGCGGTGCTCTCCTGGCGGCCGAGGAGCAGGGCCCGCCCTCCGCGGCGATGGCCGGGATGCTCGTGCCCGCCCCGCCGGATGCGGCGTCTTGGGCTGCGGCCGTATTCGGCGATCGCCAATCGGGCGGCGAAAAAACAGGCGGCTGGTGGCCCGCCGCTAAACCGCCGTTCTCTTTCGTTTACGACGGCCAATCCTCGCAGACGTTCCTGCACGCCTGGCGGCGGAAGACCGAGAACCGCCGGTCGGCCGATCGTATCGAGTACCTGACCTCGTGGACCGATCCCCGGACCGGCCTCAAGGTGACTGCGACGGCCGTGACCTTCACGGGCTTTCCCGCCGTAGATTGGGTGCTGCGATTGGAGAACACCGGCGCGCAAGATTCGCCGATCTTGGAGAAGGTCCAGGCATTGGACATCGTGCTGGCAACGTCGGCCGAAGCGCCTCTGGTTCTCGACCAGATCAACGGCGACGATTGCAGCACACGCAGTTTCCTGCCCACCGCGCGGCCGTTGAAACCGGGCGAGAGTGTGGCGCTGGCGCCCGTGGGCGGGCGGCCGTCCAACGGCACGTTTCCCTTCTTCAATCTCCAGTATGGGAAGGAGGGCTTCTTTACCGCCATCGGTTGGAGCGGCCAATGGTCGGCCGCGTTTCACCGCGCAGCAGGCGGCGCCACGCGGCTCCAGGCCGGCATGGAATTGACCCATTTGCGGCTGCACCCGGGCGAAGCGATCCGCAGCCCAAGGATCATGCTCTTACGCTGGTCGGGCGAGCGCATCGACGCCCATAACACGTTCCGCCGGCTGCTCTTGACGCACTATCTGCCCAAGCTTGACGGCCGCTCGATCGAGTTGGCGATTACGGCCCAGACGTTCAACCGCACGGGGGGCCAGGGTTACTGGGCCAGCCAGTCCGGGCAGATCGCCGCTGCCGCCGTCAATCACGACCTCGGCTGCGACACCCTGTGGTTCGACGCCGGCTGGTTCGAGGGCAACTTTCCCGAGGGCGTAGGAAACTGGTTCCCCAAGCGCAAAGAGTTTCCCCACGGCCTGCGTCCGGTGGGCGAGGCTTGCCGCAAGCTGGGACTGAAGTTCCTCGTCTGGTATGAGCCGGAGCGCGTGGCCAACGGCACCCAGCTTGCCCGGGAGCGGCCCCAGTTCATCCTCCCGCGCCAGAAGCCTTCGGGCGCCGGCGGGTTGTTCAACTTGGGCGATCCCCAGGCGCGGCGATGGCTTACGGACATGTTGGTCAAGCAGATTGCCGACTTCAACATTGACACCTACCGCAACGACTTCAACATGGACCCCTTGCCGTTTTGGCGGCAGAACGACCCGCCGGACCGCCAGGGGATCACCGAGATCCGCTACGTGGAAGGGCTGTATGCCATGTGGGACGAGCTGCGGACCAAATACCCGCGGATGTACTTGGACGACTGTGCCTCGGGCGGCCGGCGGATCGACCTGGAAATGGTAATGCGGAGCGTGGTGCAGACCCGCAGCGACGCCGCCTGCGCCCCGGGCCGCTCAGAGTGGGACCAATGTCAGACCTGCGGCCTGAACCTTTACCTGCCGCTGCACGCGACCATCGGCTGGGACGTGGGGGCCTACGAGTGCCGCAGCTCGGCGACGGCCGGGTTCTGCGGCGAATGGGACATCCTCAGCAAGTCTTTCCCCTTGGACGAGGCCCGCGCCGCCGTCGCCGAGATCAAGGCCAATCGCAAGTATTGGTACGGCGACTTCTATCCCCTCACGCCATGTACGCTGGCGGCCGACGTGTGGATCGCTTGGCAACTGCACCGCTGCGACCTGGACGAGGGGATGATCCTGGCCTTCCGCCGCAAAGACTGCCCCCAAGCGACGCTCGAGACAAAGTTGCACGGCCTCAAGCCTGAAAAGTCCTACACCGTGACGCTCGTCGACGACCAGCGGCGTTCCACGGTCAAGACCATGAGCGGCCGGGAGCTTGCATCGCTGGCCTTGAGTCTTCCCATGCCGCGCAGCAGCCTGGTTGTCCGCTACGCCCTGCAAGGCCGATAGCTTCCCTAACTGTAACCGTTCACGGCATGGAACGTAGCAGGCCACACTCCGTGTGCCGTCCGCCATACCTAATTCCGCTTCAGCGGACGGCACACGGAGTGTGCCTGCTACCTTTGCGAAGGATTCGGCGCAACATATTGCCTACTAATGAGTTATGATTGCCCCAGACCATGCGGCGTATTGACATGGATTACCACGCAGGATAACGTTACAGAACTCGCGTTTCTCATGTCAGCAACGAGGGATTCGCCATTGAGGAATTCTCGGTGCATCTGATCGGGACGTGCCCGGCATGCGGCAAGCCAAGGCAAAACAGCGGCAATCTACCTGCGGACACCGTGGCACGCGGTTTAATCTTAACGACAGTGCATCCTGTGCGCCAGCCAAGGTTCATGCGAGCTCACAACTGAACGCAGTTGAAAGTCTTTTAGGGAAGGGCCGTACCCATGAAACAACACAAGATGGTTCGGTTCAGGTACTGGGTAGCGCTGACGCTGTTTGGCGCAACGCTTGCCGGAGGCCTGGTTTGGTCGCTCTTCGCGGCGGCCGATTCGCCACCCCAGACGCCGCAAGGCAAACATGGGGATGCCAGCGCGGAGCAACAGTTGGCGGAACTCCAGAAACTAAAGCTGGAGCAGGACGTAACCAAGGCCCCGGCCGGTCTTGATCCGGTCGTATGGGCGGCGTACGTCCCCGAAGACAACAAGATGACGCCGGAGCGCGTGGAGCTGGGGCGGAAGCTGTATTTCGACACGCGGCTCTCGCGGGACAACTCCCTTTCCTGCGCCACCTGCCATGACGTGACGCGCGGCTTCACCGATCAGCGGGCAGTCTCGGAGGGAATCAAGGGGCAGCATGGCAAGCGGAACGCGCCGACGACGCTCAACGCGCTCCTGCTCCAGACGTTCTTCTGGGACGGCCGCTCGCCGAGCCTGGACAACCAGGCGAAGATGCCCATCCTCAACCCGGTCGAGATGGGGATGCCCGATGAAGCAACCGCCTTGAAGGCCGTCAGCGATGTTCCCGAGTATCAGGAAGCCTTCAAGAAGGCCTACGGCCGGGCGATGAACTACGAGGACCTCGGCCGGGCCATCGCGGCCTTCGAGCGGACGCTGGTCTTCGTGGACTCGCCGTTCCGCCGCTTCCTCAACGCCGATTCGACGGCCATCTCGGCCCAGGCCCAGGCGGGCTGGGAGCTGTTCAACGGCAAGGCCCGTTGCACGGCTTGCCACCAGATGAATCCCGCCAACCCGCTGGGCACCGACAATCGCTTCCACAACGTGGGCGTGTCCGCCCGCCACCAGAACTTCGAGGGCTTGGCGCAGAAAGCCCTCAAGGCGTTGGCCGAAGGCGCTTCGGAACAGAAATTGGACGAACTGGCCGTGGGGACCGACCTCAGCGAGTTGGGGCGGTTCATGGTGACCCACAACCGCTCGGAAATCGGCTCCTTCCGCACCCCTCAGATTCTGAACATCGGCATCACCGGCCCCTACATGCACGACGGGTCGATGGCCACGCTGTGGGACGTGATGGACCACTACAACAAAGGCGGCGAGGCCAATCCTTTCCTGGACGGAGGCATCGAGCCCCTGGCCCTGACCGAGGCGGAGATCGACCAACTGGTAGCCTTTCTCTTCACGCTGACCGATGTTCGCTTTGCCGCCGAGAACCAGCGGCAGTTCCAGTTGCAAAAAGCCGCGGCCCAGAAGCAGCGCCCTTTCCGCGACGAGGCCATGGCGCTGCGGAAGACCATTCCGTTCGAGCAGCGGGTAACGGGCACCAACAGCAAAGACAAGTAAAAAGGAGCGATTAACGATGGCTACTCATAAGAGTGTCGAAACCAAGTATCTGGAAGAGCGTCGGCAGTTCTTCCATGGCTTGCGAAATCTCGACCGTCGCTCCTTCCTGAAGGTGTCGGCGGCGGCCGTGGGCGCGACCGCCGGACTCGCCGCGCCGCATTCGTTCACGCCGGTGGCCGTGGCGCAGGGTTCGGAAACCACAGAATCGAAACCGGCCTTTCGGTTCGCCTATATCTCGGACTCGCACTTGTACGAAAAAAGCGTCAATGACCGTTTCGTGCGGGGGCTGCTCCGCGCGGTCGACGACGTGAACAAACTCGACCCGCAGCCCGACTTCGTCTTCTATGGGGGCGACTTGGCGCAACTCGGAGCGGTCAAGCAGCTCGATTTGGGCGCGCAGATCCTCAAGAGTCTCAAGGCTCCGTTGAAGATCATGGTCGGAGAGCACGACTGGTATTTCGATTTGGGCGACAAATGGCACGACCTGTTCGGTAAATCGACCTACTCCTTCGACCACAAAGGGGTTCACTTCGTGGTCCTCAATAGCGTGGTGGAACGCGATTTCTGGACCGCCAGGGGCATGTCGCCCATGGAACGCATGAAGACCGTGGCCGGGCTGGACAACGGCGTCCAGAGTTCCTTCACGGTGGGTGAAGAACAGCGGAACTGGCTCAAGGAGGATCTGGCAAAACTTCCTGACGATGCCCCGCTCATCGTCTTCTCCCACTCGCCGCTCTATAAGCTGTACAAGAACTGGAACTTCTGGACCGACGACGCCGAAGAGGTCCAGGCCATCCTCAAGCGGTTCAAGCAGGTGGTGGTAATTCACGGGCATACCCACCAGTTGCTGACCAACCGCATCGGCAACATCCATTTCCACGGGTTGCTTTCAACCGCCTGGCCTTGGCCGTATGCCCCGGAAGGCATGCCGGAGCTGACCATCCAGATGAGTCGTCCCGACCCGTTCAATCCCAACGACGGCTGCGGCGATGGCGAGGTGCTTGTGCACGCGGACGGACTGGTCGACAAGGTCTACAGCCTGTGGAACCGCAATCCGATCACTGTGAGCAGCGCGTACACCGCCAGTTGGGGCAAAGAGAGTGTTCCACCGAAGCCCAACCGGCTGGCCTATTGAACGCACATAAGGAGATAAACCATGAGCAACACGTCGATGCGATGCGCCGTCGGCGGCGCAGTCTGGCTTCTACTGGCAGGGTTCCTTGTCGGCTGTTCCGAACAAGGCACGCCGCCCAAGGCCGTTGCTCCGGTCTCTGCCAAGAGCCCGGCGCCGTCCGCTCTCGCCGATGCGGCCGTCAAGCCCGAGGCTGCGGCCGAACCGGCAGGCCAGAAGCAGTCGGAACCCGCTCCGGCCAAGATTACAGCAAAAGGTGATGAAGAGACCGTCAAGGTCGGCGCCTGCGACGGCGGCAACGCCGTCGAAGTCTCCAAGGCACTTAGGGGGCAGCCCATGGCCGACAGCTTAATGGACCAGTGGAAACGCAACCACCCGCAGGCCAAGTGGGTGGCAGAAGAAAAAGAACGGCACACGCTCAAACTGCCGGCGGACAACTCCGACCTGCTCAAGGGTGGCCAGGCAAAGGGCGACACCTACGGCAACTTCACCCAGCGCGATCTTCTGACCTGGGCACGGGAGACGGAGAAGTTCGCCGCGGAGGGTTCCCGGATCTTCCACAGTGCCGACGAGTTGGGTAGCACGGTCGCCGTTTCCTGCGACATGTGCCATCCGCACGCAGCCAACACGCACCCGGAGACCTATCCCAAGTTCCAATCGCAATTGGGCCGCGTTGTCCTGCTGCGCGACATGATCAACTGGTGTGTCGAGAACCCGGTGCGTGCTGCCAAGCTGGAACCCGATGGTCCAACGATGCGGGCCTTGGAGGCTTACATTCAGGCACAGCGCAAAGGCGTTCCCATGAACTACGGGAAACACTGATCCTCAAAGAATATGCCGCTTGTCGTCGAAACCACCCTTGGCTACCGCGGGTTGCCCATGAGACTGGCTACGTTCTTTGCCGTCCTTGCCCTGGTTCACTGTTCCGCACTGGCCGCCGATAAGACGGAGTATCCCCGGCCGGAGTTGCTCCTGGAGCCGACCGCCCTGGCAAAGCCTGAGATTGGCAAGCAGTTCGTTGTTCTGGATGCCCGTGCCCGGAAGGCATTCGATGAAAATCGCGTTCCTGGGGCACGCTGGGTCGATGCGGTGGCTTGGGCCAAGGCCTTCGGCTCGGGTAAAGATGCCGAGGCATGGAGCCGCAGGATCGGCAGCCTTGGAATTGACCGTGATTCCAAAGTCGTTGTGTATGACAGCAGTTCCTCGAAGGACGCTGCCCGCATCTGGTGGATTCTACGATATTGGGGCGTGGAGGAAGTGCGTCTACTCAACGCCGGATGGACGGGCTGGAAGGCAGCCGGGCTCCCCCTCGAGGCCGACGAGCCTCAAACGCCCACGCCGCGGACTTTCCAGGCCACGCCTCAATCGAAACGGCTGGCCACAAAGGGGCAGCTCCTGGCTGCCCTTAAGGACAAGAGCCTACAGATCGTGGATGCCCGCTCCGACGCCGAGTTCTGCGGGATCGACAAACAGAAGAACAAGCGTGCCGGGGCGATCCCCGGAGCCAAGCATTTGGAATGGATCGACTTGATCGACAAGAAGACTCAGCGCTTCAAGAGTGCCGATCAGCTTCGCACGCTCTTTCGGGAAGCAGGCGTAGAGTTGGAGAGCCCAACCGCAACCCACTGTCAGTCCGGTGGACGAGCTGCCGTAATGGCCTTCGCGATGGAGTTGATGGGCGCGACGAGCGTGAGCAACTACTACGCAAGCTGGGGCGAGTGGGGCAACGCCGATGATACGCCCATCGTCGTTGAATCGGCAACCGGGAAAAAGTAGTTCTTGCAGATCGACGCGAAATCCTTGCCAACCGGGCCCCGCCAGGGCGCCGCGGTCCATCCAACGAACGGCCGGTGCTCGCGCCACCCCCCTTGACTAGCAGGTGGCTTTCCATAAAAATGAGTGGAGGTCGTGCAGCCGAAGGGGACAGTCCCAGTTTCGCGGCCGATACGCCCGTTTGCGCGATTATTCCCTGACCGCCGCGAAACTTGGGATAGTTCCCCGTGAAGGCTGACGGTTTGCCGGGAGCAACGGGATGTCGGACATCGGGAAAGAGATGGTCCGGGAGAGGAGGTCGCGGGCCTTCGGCGAGTTGCTGGCCCGCCTGAAAGCCTCCGGCGGCGCTCCCAACAGCACGCGACTGTTCGAGATGTTGCGCGAGGCCAAGCTCAACGAGAACAACGCCGTCAGCGACCGGCTTGCCCGGGAGCAGCTCTTCCGCGAGAACCCGGCGGCCGAGCTGCCGGAGGAGCTCACCGATCGAGCGATTGCACAGTATTATGTGAATGCGGCACGTCTGTATGGAGATGCCGCGTCGGACTGTGTCCTGCGGAAGGATCTGAACAGGGCCTTCAAGTATTATCGCAAGGCGGCCGCTTGTTACGCCACCGCCGCCGGACTGCGGTGCGAATCGGACGGCCAGTGCCTGGACAAAGCGCAAGACTATCGAGACCGTGCGGCGGCCCTTCGCCAGCACCTGGCCCGGAAAAGCATCCTTAGGCGAAGACTGAGCCTGGGTTGGCTGCGACGGCGGCGATAGATCGGCATTCTCTCCACGGGAGCCTCGGTGCTTCGTCTTTCCGACCTTCAACAGGAGCAATTCCCATGGCGGCATATCAAAGGCTGGAAATCTCGGAAGGCGGCGACGTGACCGTGGTGCGCTTTCGCGACCGCCACATCGCCAACCTCCCCGAAATCGAGCAGGTGGGTCAGGAACTTTACCGCCTGGTTGACGAGGGAACACGCAAGCGCTTCGTCCTGGACTTCTCCAACGTCGATTACCTCTCCAGCGCGCTGATCGGCAAGCTCATCTCGCTGAATGCCAAAGTCCGGGCTCGCGACGGCAAGGTCAAGCTGTGCAGCATTCGGCCCGAGATATTGGAGGTCTTCCACGTCTGCAAGCTCGATCGCATTTTTTCCATCCACAAGGACGTGGCCGACGCCTGCCCCTCTTTCTGACAAATGCGGCCCAAGGACCATCAAACCCGCCCGATCATCGCAAAGGCCCGAACATGGAATATTGCGCCGCCATCCGTTCAAGGATCTTCTTTGTCGTCGTGGCCGTCATTTTGGGCAGTCTGGCATTGCGGCCGGTACGAGCCGAGCCTGCCCAAGGCATGTACTTCGCCAAGAAGCAGTACGTTGCAAAACCGCTGCCGAAGTTCGCCGAGACCAAGCGCAAGCTGCCCAGCCCGATCTACGACGAGAACCCCTTGTACGTTCGGATGTACTGGAAGACTTGGGAGCTGGGGTTCCGCAATTTCTACGAGCCCCGGCCGGGAAGCGGGTTCGTTAGTCAGTTCATCGACGCCGCCTTCAACCAGAACATCTTCCTCTGGGACTCCTGCTTCCTGACGATGTTCTGCAACTACGGGCATCCCCTGGTCCCCGGGATCTGCTCGCTGGACAACTTCTATGCCAAGCAGTATGCCGACGGCGAGATCTGCCGGGAGATCAACCGCACCACGGGCCGGGATTACGTCGAGTGGGTGAACCGGGAGCAGAAGGACCTGTTCAGCCGCTGGGGCCGGTTTTCCGTCAACTACGCGGGCCGTGAGATTCCCCAACCGCGTCCGCACCTGACGCTCGACGCCCTCAACCATCCCATCTTCGCCTGGGCTGAGCTGGAAAGCGTTCGCATCACCGGCGACCGTTCCCGCCTGAAGCTCGTCTACGAGCCGCTCGTGCGGTACTACCGTGCGCTGCAAACGTACATCCGCCAAGGCAACGGGCTGTACATGACCGACTGGGCCAGCATGGACAACTCTCCGCGCAACCCGTACTTGGACAAGGGCGGCACCGCCGTGGATACCTCGTCGCAGATGGTCTTGTTCGGCAATCAACTGGCCGAGATCGCCGATCTGCTGGAGAAGAAGGAAGAGGCCCTGGCCTTCCGCAAGGAAGCCGCGGAACTGGCACGCATCATCAACGATAAGATGTGGGACCCCAAGCGAAGGTTCTACTTCGATCTGACGGCCGACGGCAAGCAGGCCCCGGCGAAGACGGTCGCCGCCTTCTGGACGCTCCTGGCGGGCGTGGCCGCGCCGCAGCAGGCCGACGCCCTGGCCGCCGAGTTGTGCAATCCACACAGCTTCGGCCGCCTGCATCGCGTCCCCAGCACGCCGGCCGACCAGACGGGCTTCGATCCCGCGGGCGGCTATTGGCGCGGGTCCGTCTGGTCGCCCACCAACACCATGGTCATTCGCGGCTTGGAACGCTACGGCAAGCCCGATCTGGCCCGCCAGATCGCCCTGGAACACCTGCGGATGGTAGGCGAGGTCTTTCGGACCACAGGCACCGTGTGGGAGAACTATGCCCCGGATGCCGCCAAACCGGGGCAACCGGCGAAGGCGGACCTCGTCGGCTGGACGGGCCTCGTCCCCATCCTGTACTTTCTCGAGTACGGCATCGGCCTGAAGCCCGACGCCCCCCACAACCGATTGACCTGGGCCTTGACTGCCACGCAGCGCTGCGGCTGCGAGCGGTTCCGATTCAACGGCCACACGGCCACGCTCGTGGCCCAGCCGTCCAGCCAGCCCGACCGACCGGTCGAAGTGACCGTCGAGTCGGACGGCCCGTTCCAACTGCGGGTGGAGCGCGGCGGGAAGAGGTGGGATTTTGCCGCCCAGGCCGGCCAGAATCGTTTCACGCTTGATTGACGCGGAGTGCAGTCCCCGGTCCTGTGCCTCGTTCAAGACGAAAAGCACAGGGTTCGCAGGGATCCTTTTGGCCCAACTCACCCTGGCTTATGCTCGTGGCTGGCTTAGGGCCGCCACAGCCAGGCGGCCGGAATCGGTTGCTTCGCAATGCCGGGGCCGGAGAGGAGCAGCTCGGGCTTCTCGCCGCTCCACACGCAGTCGCGAAGGCCCGCCACGCGGTTCATGCGTTTCGCGCCGTCCATGCGGAAGTCGATGTACACGATCTTGATCTCGTGAAAACCCTTCTCGAACCGCCGCGATGAAGGCCGGCGCCAGGCTGGCCAGCCAAGCGACCATTGGCGACCGGGCAGTCGCAACACACGTCCCCAGCAGCTTGTGCATGGCTTGCATTACGGCTCCCAGTCCGTCCCGCGCGTCAGCTCCCCCCGCGTCACCGGGGCCAAAAGGGCCATGTAGCCGTCGCTGAGCAAGCCTTCGTAACCCCAGCAATTGCCCTGCCAGTCTTTCCAGTCCTTGCTCTTGCCGTTGGGACCGAAACCCTGGAACTCTCCGGCGGCGAAGCCCTGGAGCAGCGGCCGGAGGATCCGCTGGGCGTCGTCCTTCAGCCCCACCTTGAAGAGCGCTTCGATCGTCCAGAAGGCATGGGCCGCCGTGGCCCCGCCGTTCTCGTAGATCTGGAATGCGTCCGCGTTGTCCTCGCGCTTCCCGCCGCCGACGTCGTGGCTCAAGTCCACGTAGTCCTCCAAGCGGACCGGGAGCAGATTGCCCGGCAGGCCCAAGTCGAATCGCGTATAGCCGACGCGGTCGATCTCCTTCACCAGCCGGGCCATGATCTCGCGGCCCTGCCGGCGGTCCACCACGCCGTAGCTGATCGCCACGCCGTTGACGAACAGGAAACCGTAGTCGTGCAGCTTGCCGTCGGCGCTCCGCCAGCCCGCCAGCCAACCCGTCTTGGGGTTGAAAAAGGCCGGCAGGTAGGCGGCCTTGAGCTTCCGGGCGGCGGAGCGGAACCGCATTGCGTCCTCTTGGCGACCCGTCCGCTCGGCCACTTGCCCCAGCAGCACCAAGGCGCGGTAGGCCAGGGCGTTCGAGTAGGCGTCCTCGTGCCCGAAGCCGATGGTGTCCCACCAATTCGCCGGGCGAAGAGGACTGGTTTTCAGGGCTTGTGCCCGCTCCCAGTTGGCCTTCCATGTCCCCGAGTTGCCGCTCAGGCCATACTTGATCAGGCCGTTGCCGTCGCGGTCCGTGGCCAGCATCTCCTCGGCCCAGGCCTTCAAACCGGCATAGTTGGCCTTCGCCCAGCGCCAATCCTCGGTCCCCAGGACGTAGTTCGCCGCGGCGATCAGCAGGGCCGGCAGGCTGTCGGACGAGTTGCACGGGTAATTGCCGAAGACCGTGTCCGCGCCTTCGTAATTCGCCGTGTAACCCGCCTGGCCGTAGGTCTTCATGCCGGCCAGGAAGCGATCCAGGCTCATGCGCAGCAGGTCCTGACAGGTCAATCCGTCGGCCAACGGCGGTGCGAATCGCGCCACCTCGGAATACTGGTGGTAGCACAATGCCGCCACGTCCGAGGAGGAGTTGTTGGCCAGCACCCCCAGCCGCGGGTTGACTTGAAAAATGGTCAGGTAGTTGCGGCGGAAGCCGTCATAACGGCTGTCGCCTTCCATCCCCGCCACCCTTGGATAGAGCGATACGACCTCCAGCGTGTAGGTGACGGTTGTGTGGCGGCTGTCGGCGCCCGGGAAAGCAGCCTGCACCCACCGGCCGGCGTTACGCCGCGCGTCGCAGGCCAACGCCTGCCCGGGAATATCGCAGGCCACACGCAGCGTGCCGTGATCGGGCACGTGCAGGAGGCAAGGCGTCGCCACCTCGCGCAAATGCGGCTTCATCCGCCCCAGGACCGTCGCATGCGACCGGGTCTGGTCGAACCGCAGCACCAGCGGCGGCGACTGCCGGCCGGGCACGTGCCGCGCAATGAGCGTGATGCTCTTTTCCGCGAAGCGAAATTCCCAGGCGGGCTCCTCCGCGGCCTGTGGCAGGCGGTACACCGCGCGGCCCTCCCGGCTTTCCAGCCGCGCCTTCTCCAGCGTAGCGCCGCCCACGAGATTGCCGCCCACCTTGCCCTGGCCGAGCGAATCGACGTCCAAAGCCTCGACCAGCAGTCCCTGGCCGGCCAGCGCGATGCGATAATACGGCGTGCGGTGCTCTACCGCCCCGCGCGGCTTCTCCTGGGCGCCAGCCGCGGTGCATAGAACAACCAGCGCGGCGGGCAATCCCACCGACACGATCAAGCGGCCCACCTGTAAACGCCTCATCACATCGGCATCCACAGAGCAAGCCATAGGATCAGTTGGCAGTCGTCCTTCTTCGCCGCCAGGCGGCCAGGCCGGCCAGGACCGCACCCGCGGCCAGCAGCAGGAGCGTACCCGGCTCGGGCACGGCGGAGGACATACCCGCCGGGGCCGCCACCGGCCCGCCGCTGCTGGCGCCGAAGCCCATCGCGAAGGCCGAAGTCCCCATGTCGCTATTCAGCAGCACCCCGCCATTGCCCAGGCTGCCGATCTGCAGCAAGTCGCCCATCGGCGTCCCGTCCTCCGCCGCCGGCTGGCCCTGCGGCAACGCGCCGCCGTAGTCAAGCTGCAACAGGCCGCTTTCCACATTCGTGCCGCCGCTGTAGTCGTTGTGGGCGTTGGCCAGCTCCAGCGTGTAGCTCTGGCCAGTCGCCACCACCAGGCCGTCGGTGCCCGTGAGTTTGCCTTCGAACAGGCTGTTGTTGTAACTCTCGTAAACAAAGCCCGGGCCGGAGCTGTTGCTGAAATTGATGATGGAATTGTACAAACCGGAGATCGTGCCGTCGCTGGTGTTGTATCCTACGTCCAGGCCGCCGGCGGCATTGAGCGTGGCCGGGCCGTTGGCGTCGCCGATGTTGAGCTGGCCGCCGCTGACGTTGGTCTTGCCGTTCACGGTAAGATTGCTGCCGCCCGCCAGGTTGCTTTGGTTGCTTCCGCGGATCGTGAGCGTCTGGTTGATGGTGCCGCCGTTGGCGGTGGTGCCGATGTTGGAATCGGTCACCTGCACGTTGCTGTTCAGGATCGTACTGTTGTCCAGCAGCAGCGTGCTGCCGGCGGAAACCCGGGTCAGGCCGCTGTAGGTGTGCGTCACGGGGTTCCCCGAGCCCGCGCCCAGCGTGACCGTGCCGCCGCCGAGCACCGAGACGCCACCGTTGCCGGTGCCCGGGGGCCCGTCGCTGATGGTGCCCGTGTACACAAGGCCGCTGTCCGAACGGTTGAAGGCCAGGGTGCCGCTGTCCATCAAACGCACGTTGCCAGTCCCGATGCTGCCGGACGAGCCGCCGTTTCCAACCTGCAGCGTGTCCTGGGTGATCGAGGTCCCGCCGCTGTAGGTGTTGGCGCCCGTCAGGGTCAGCGTGGTGCCCCCGCCGGTGTTGGTGTTGAGGACCAGGCCGCCTTGCCCGCCGATGACGCCGTCGATCTCGGGCGCGCTGACGTCCGGGCTGGTGTAGTTGAGCACCTTTCCCGAGGCGATGCTGATCGTGCTGGCGGGGTCGGAGGTGATCGTGCCGTTGCTGACGGCCAGGCCGCCGTTGGCATTGAGCGTGACCCCCGGGCCGACGGCGAACGTGCCGCCGGTGACCGTGGCCTGGCCGTTGACGGTCAGGCTGCCGCTGGTGGCGCCGCCCGCCAACGTCAGGTTGCTGCCGCCGCCGCCCGCCGTGCCCAGCGAGAGCGTCCCACCCAGGGTGCCGCCGTTGCCGGTGACGCCCAGGTTGGCGTCGGTCACCGTCACGTTGCTGTTCTGGATCCAGCCGCCGTCCAGGGCCAGCGTGCTGCCGTTGGTAACGCTCGTGGTGCCGCCGTAGGTGTACGCCACGCCGCCCTGCAGCGTGACCATGCCGCCGCTGCCGCCGGAAGTGCCTACGGTCAGCGTCGTCTGCGAGCCGGTCAGCGTGCCGCTGCCGGTGAGCGTATAGCTCGTGGTGCTGTTGGGGCCAAAATTGAACGCCACGCGGAAGGGCGCGACCGTCGTGTTGAGCGTAACGACCGGATTGAGGTCGCCGCTGGGCGCGTCCTCGAACACGACCGCGCTGCCGCTCTGATAAGTGGAAGTCGCGGCGTTCCAGGCAATGTCGTTGGTGCTCCAGACGCCGCTGCCGGAGCCGTTGCCGACGCCCGACCAGGTTAGCGCCCCGCCGGGTGCGACGCTCAACACCAGATCGTTCATGCCGTTAATGGTGCCGGTGCTAACCTGATAGATGTATTGGCTGCTCGTCGGCAGGAAGGAGAAGGTGCCGGCTGCCAGCGTCGTATTCGCCGGCACCAGCGTCGTGCCCTGATAGAGGTTGCCGGAGTAGTCCAGGAAGTCGTAGGTCCCCAGCCCGAAGCCGTTCACTTGGTTCATGTTAATGACGACGGCGCTGTTGCCGCTGGGGTCCGCGGCGGGCAGCGTCACGTCGCCGTTGAGCACGGCCACCCGGTCGTTGACGCTGGGTACGCCCTGCGTAGCGGGGGCGCCGAGGGTGAGGTCCAGGTTCGAGCCGGCGTCCAACTGGAGGCCGCCCACGGAGCCGGTGCCGAGCGTCAGCGTGGTGGCGACGCCGGAGCCGGCGGCGGGGGCGAGGTGCCCGCCCGTTTGGACCCACACCGGCCCGGCCACGGAGCCGCCGCCGCCCAGGCTGCCGCCGCTGCCGACCGTCACCTGGCCGCTGCCGGTGGCCGAGCCGCTGGCGTTGGCGGCCAGCAGCGTGCCGTTGCTGATAGTGGTGCCGCCGCTATAGGTATTGGCGCCGGCGAGGGCCCACGTCCCGCTGCCCGTCTTCTGCACCGACACGGTCTGGGTTTGCGGGACGACATCGGCGATGATCGGCGTCAGCGTATTGTTGCCGGTATTGGTGCCGGTGAGGGTCAAGATACGGTTCGGGCTTGCGCCGCTGGTCGCAATCGCGCCGGTGTTGGTGAAGCTCACGGTGGCGGCGGGGGCGGTGCCGGAGGCGTCCAGCGTGCCGCCGTTGGGGGTCAAAGTGAAGAGCCGGATCGTGCTTGCGGCGCCGCTGCCGGAGTATTGGAGCGTGCCGCCGTCAAGAATCAGGTTGCCGGGGTCGCTGGTCGAGGTCCCCAGGCCGTTGGGGGTCGCCAGGTTGCCGTTGTCCAGGCTGGTTACGCTCAGGGTGCCGCCGGAGATGGTGGTCGTGCCCTGATAGATGTTCCCGCCGGCGAGTATCTGCGTCCCGCTGCCGTTCATGACGAGGTTGATCGTGCCTTGGCCGCCGCCGATGGTGCCGCTATAGCTGCTGCTCGAGCCGCCGGTGGGGCTAAAGGTCAAAGTGGCTGGCGTGGAATTGTTGTTATTGAGGACCGTGCCCATCACGTTGCTGCCCTGCACGTCGGCCAGGGCGGCGATCTGCTGCGACCCTCCGTTGAGGTCGAACGTGGGGGTCGAGCCGCCGGGCCCGCCCAGTTGCACGGTGGTAGTCTGGGGCAGCGAGGCCCCAGTCACGGGAGTGGCGCCGACAGCAAGGCTGATATCGTCGATTCCCGTGCTCTGGTCATTGTTACCGGGGTTGGGGATTGTCCCCGTAAAGATGATGGTGTGGTAGCCGGCGGTTCCAATGGGCAGTTGGCAACTGGCCTGCTCCCAGGCAGTGCTACCGAGGTCGGGCGCACCATTATAGGCGGCCGTGTTGCCGGTGGAATCGAGCTGCACCGTGAACGGATTCTGCTGCTGGGCGTTTCGATTGGCCTGCTCCCAACTGAGCGTATAAATGCCCGGCGTGGTGAAATACAGGGTTTGCCTGATTTGAGAGAGATTCTGGAGGCTGAATCCCTGGTTCCACCCCTGGACGTTGGGGTCGGGCACGTTCTGGAAACCCCAGCCGCTGCCGTTTGAGAACAGCGCGCCGGCACCCGTCCAGACCAGCGCTTGGGCCTGGGCCTGGCTCATTTGGTTGATGTACAGGAAGCCGCCCGGAGCGCCGGTCACGTCGGGGCTCATAAAGTTGCCGTTCAGCACCGTGGGGGCGGGCCCGTTCTGGGTGACCGCCAACTGCAGCGTGCCGCCCGTAATGGTCGTGACGCCGGTATAGTTGCTGGGGGTCGCTGCCCCGATGGCGAGCGTGCCGGAACCGGTCTTGGTCAACGAGCCGTTGCCGCTGATCACATTGGCGTAGGCGCCGCTGCCGCTCTGGTTGAAGGTCACGTTGGCGTTGCTGTTGACCACGTTGATGGGGCCGGTCAGGCTGGAGTAGGGGCCCTGCAACGCCTGCAACGTGCCGCTGTTGACCGTGGCGGTGCCGCTGAAGCTGTTGTTGCCGCTCAGGGTGAAGGTGTGGCCGGCCCCGGGATTGACCGCCAGGCCGAGCGGTTTGGCGCCGATGCCGGTGCCGTCGCGGATCGTGCCGCTGAATTCCTTGTCGGCGGTGGTGTTAATGGTCAGGGTGGCCCCCTGTGCAGCGGCGTTGCCGTTCTCGACGATCGGCGTGCCGGCGTTGCCGTTGGCCTGGATCAGGGAGTCGATCGCGACCGAGTTGCCGTTGAGTTGGAACACTTGGGCCACGCCGTTGCTGCCGCCCGCGAAGGTTACGGCATTGGGCGAATTGGCGTTCATGGCGCCGGTGCTGCCCATTTGCAGCGTGCCGCTCTGGATCGTCACGCCGCCGGAGAACACGTTGCTGCCGCCGAGCTGCAGCGTGCCGGTGCTGTTGGCGGCGCCCGTGCCCACCTTCAGCCCGACGATGCCTTCGACGGTGCCGGTCAGGGCCAGGGTGTTGGGGCTCTGCACGTCGAAGGTGGGAGTCTGGGTGGCCCCCAGGTTGGTCTGACCGCTGACGGCGATGAGGTTGATGGCATTGCTGCTGCTGCTGCCGCCGGTAACGTGCAGCGTCTGGCCGCCGGTGATGGTCAACTGCCCGCTGAACGTGGTTTGCGACCCATAGCTGGGGACTTCCAGGGTCGAATCGCTGGTAACGGTTATCGCGTTGGACAGCGTTTGGGCGCTGCCGCCGCTCCAGGTGTAGAGCTGGCCGACTTCCGGGGCGGTCAAGGCGCGGTTGTACACGCTCACGTCGCTGACGTTCTCGGTCCAGCCGGGGCGGAGGAGCTGGACGCCGAAGTTGTCGAACGTAGTCAACACGCCGCCATGCTGTTGCGCCGAGTTCTTCAGCACGCCATCGTAGTAGACGTTGATATTTCCGTTATTCTGGGTGGGGTCGAACGTGGCCGTCAGGTAAACCCATTGGCCGGTGACGATCGGGGAAATGGTCGTATCGCCGCCGTAGGTGTGCTGGGTGAAGTTGCCGCCGTTGCCCGACTCCATGTCGAAGTAAGTGGCATTGGTCTCGTTACCCATGAACCCGAACAAATCGTGCCAATCGCCCGGGTTATTGGGTGGCACCAGCTCGACCCAGCCGGAGATCGTACGGGCCGAGCCGAACTGGGTGGTGGTGGTAGCGCCGAAGGCCTTCAGCGCGCCCATCGTCACGCCCGGGTTGTTGCCGTTGATGTGCACCACGCTGGAGAACGGCAGGCTGATGCCGGTGGGGGCGGTGGCGCCGACGGCGGCCAGCGTCGTCCAGCTCGCATTGGTGCTCAGCACGCCGTCGGTTGGCGCGGAGTAGCCCGAGGAGTCGCTGGCGGTCGATCCGCTGCCCTCGTTGAGCTTCCAGAACCCGACCAGTCCGTTGGTCACGGGCGGGACCCCGCCCGGGGGCACAACCAGCGTGCCGCCGGTCATCTTAATGAGGCCCGTGCCGAACACGTTGCCCGTCGTGTTGTTGCCGGCGGCGACCGTCGCGCCGGTGTTGACGATCAAGGTGCCGGCGAACTTGGGGCTGTTGCTGTTGAGGGTCATGCTGCCGCCGCCGTTGCCGCTCGTGTCGACCGCTTTGAGCGTCGAGTTGGCCGGGCCGGCGATCGGCCCGGTGACGTTCATCGCGTTGGCGTTCAAGTCCACGGTCCCCGTGTAGTTGCTGCCGACAACGAAGCCGCCCAAAGTGACGGTGGGGTTGGGGCCGGGGGCGTTGGCCTGCAACGTGGCGGTGGTGGCGAACGTGACCGGCCCGCTGCCCGCGCCAGTCGAGCTGCCCAGCACGACGTTGCCGTTCTGGATGGTCAGGCCGCCGCTGAAGGTGTTAGCGCCCGTGAGGGTCAACTGACCGGCGCCGCCCTTTACCACCGATCCGATGGCGCCCGCGTTGACGGCGGTCTGGTCGGTGATGTTGGCGGGGAGAATGCTGTCTTGGTCGTTGTTGAGGGTCAAGACGGTGGCCGAGGCCAGCGCGGCGTTGCCCAACTGGATCCCCGAGCCCGTGCTGTCTACTAACGGGTTGACCAACGTGTACGCGGGCAGGGCCACGCCCAGCGTGGCGCCCGGGTCCACCGTCACCGTGCTCGCCGGGTTGCCCAGGGCGCCCGGGCCCATCACCGTCAAGGTGCCGAAGGAAATGCTGGTGCCGCCCGAGTAGGTGTTGGCGCCGCTGAGCTGCAGCGTGCCGAGGCCGGTCTTGATGAGCTGGCTGCCGTTGACGCTGCCGGCGCCGTCGGAGATGACGCCGCTCAGGAGGGCGGCGTCGCCGCCCGCGCCCTGGGCCACCGAGATCGTGGTGCTGACGGGATCCAGAACGACGGGGTTGGTAAGATTGACCACGTTGTTGGCCGTCGACGAGCCGAAGGTCAGCGCCGTCCAGAGTTGGCCCGGTCCGAAATCAGTGCCCGAAACCAGCGGCTTGCCCTGGGGCAACTGGGGCGTGGTGTTGAGGCTCACCGTGAAGATGCCGCCGGTGGCCGCGAAGCCGCTGGCGCCATCTATGCTGAACGCCGGGGCGGTCGAACCGATGGTGCGGTTGAAGAGGGCCGGGCCGTCGCTCTGCAGGATCGCATTTGTGAGGTTGAGGGAACTGGCGGCGGGCAGGCCGCCGCCGTCGTTGGCCTGGAACACGCCGCCCATGATCACCGTTTGGCCGCTGTAGCTGTTCCGGGCGCTCAAGGCGAACAGTCCGCCATTGGCGTTGGTCACGGCGATCGAGCTGCCGGCGCCGCCGTCGGAGATGACGCCCGAGTAAGTGGCGCTGGCCGCGCTGTTGGTGATCTGGAGGTTCACGGGGAGGCCGGGGTCGGCCAGCGTCATCGCCCCGCTGCCCGACAGGCCGCCCAGGTTGACCACACCGCTGACGCCGAACGTCAGGCCGTTGGCCACGTTGACCGCCACGGCGCTGTTGGCCAGGGCGTTGGCATTGGCGATGCAGATGGCCCCGGCGTTGATCGTGGTCGTTCCGCTGAAATCGTTGGCGCCGCTGAGGGTCATCGTGCCGCTGCCGGCCTTGGTCAGGCTGCCGCTGCCGGAGATGTTGCCCGAGAAGCTGGTCGTGCCGTTGTTGCCGCCGGTGGTCAAGGCGCCGCTGCCGATGCGCACGTTGCCGCCGCCGGCCAGCGAGCCGATGGCTTCCGCCAAATTGTTGTTGAGATCGAAGGTGCCGGTCACGGTCAGGGCCGTGCCCGACGGGAGGGCAGACGGCCCGTAGCTCGTCGTCGGGACATACGCGGTGGTGATACCGTACTTCGCCGAGAGGTACGCGCCGACGGAAGCCTGATCGTTGGCGCTGAGTTGCGTGTTGAAGGCCAGCACCTCGGCGATGTCCAGGTCGCTGTTGTTCCAGCCCGCGTTTCCGCCGAGCTTGAACGCATTGGAATAGACGTCGTTGGCGTTGCAATCGACCTGCATGACGAAGTACTGGCCGACGTTGCTCAGGGCGAAGGTGTTGGCCGACGACACGGAGCTGCCGTTCTGGTAGACGTCTTTCGGAATGCGGTTGCCGTCGTTCCAGAAATTGGTGTTGTTTCCCTGGAGCATGTATTCGTTGTTGTCGCTCTGGGTGCCCAACGGGCAGCCCCAGTCCGGGCCGAAGGTCGAGCCGTTGCCGTAGGCCGACTTCAAGACCACGTATTCGGAACCGATGGTCATGTTCCCGGCGACGTTCATCCAGCCGTTGTTGAAATTGACGGCCGGTTGGCTGCCGGCCTGATTCGTCAGATAAATCGGCTGGGTGCCGCCGCTGTACGAGGCGGTGTGGCCGTGGCCCGAGAGGTCGCTCCAGGTCTGCACCGGCTGTCCGGCGCCGTAGCTCAACGCCGAGGCGGAGTACCAGGCCACCAACGAGCTGGGCATGGACGTGGCCGCGAGTTGCAACGTGCCGGCGCCGATGGTCGTGGGGCCGCCGTAGCTCTGAAGTCCCACGCCGAGGGTCAGCGTGCCGTTGCCGACCTTGGTGAACGAGCCCTTGCCGCTGATGAGCTGGTTGAAGGCCACGCTGTTTCCCTGGTCGTCGATCGTGACGCCGGCGCCTTGGCCGGCGCTGTTGCTCATGACGATGTTGGTGGGCAGGCTGTTGACGGTGCCTTGCAGCATGCCGCCGTTGACGTAGGTCGTGCCCTTGTAGCTGTTAGTACCGCTGAGCACGAGCGTGCCGCCGCCCGACTTGGTCAGGCCGCTGCTGACGCCGTTGGCGGGGTTGTTGGCGATGTTGGCACCGATGGTAAACGTATCAGCGCTGTACTGGTTCTGGATGACGACCAGGTCGCCGCCGGCGGGCCCTTGCAGACTGCCGGGGTTTTGCGAGTTGCTGTCGGTGATGCCGGAGCCGTTCACCGCGTTAGCGGTGACCAGGATGCCGCCGGTGGTCAGGCTCTGGCCGCTCAAATCGACCGTGCGGGCAGCGGTGTTGTCGTTAAAGCGCAGGCTGCTGATGGTCGTAGGCCCGGTGAGCGTGGGGTTGGTAACCACGTTGGCGTTGCCGCTGAGCGGCGGCCCCGTATCGCTATTGGTGTAGAAGCCGCCGATGGTCTGTCCGGCCACGATGGTGTTGTTGGCCATAACGGCGGCCCAATCGCCGCCGCCCACGGTGGCGTAGGCCGTGCCTTTGGCGTCGGTGAGGATCGTGCCATTGCCGCCCAGGCCGCGCGAAGTGGTCGTAATCGTGCCCGTGGGGCTGAAGGCCACGGTGCCGCCGGCCGTGCGGTTGATCGCGGCGAAGTTGAGGGTGCCGCCGCCGTTGACGTTGACTAACATTCCGCCCGGATTGAGCGTCGTGGCGTTGAGGAAGCTCTGGCTGCGTGCGCCAAGCACACTCAGCGAGCCGGCGCCGAGGACCAGGGGCGAGGAGCTGTTGATAATGTTGTTGGCCGGGGCCGTGCCCGCCGTGAAGTCCAGCACCAGGTTGCCGCCGTTGACCGTGGTCGCGCCGGTATAGTGGGTCAGGCTGGCCAGGGTGACGGTGTTGGTCCCCTGCACGTTGACGCCGAAGTGGTTGCCGCCGTCGTTGATGTCCCCATTAAAGACGACGCCCGCCGGGCCGGAGACGAGGTTCACGCCCTGGGCCAAGGCGATGGTCCCGGAGAAGGTCTGCGGCACTGTGGCGAGGGGCCCGCCGCCGATGCTCGTGCCGTTGCCGTTGGCGGTCACGTTAATATTGTTGGCGATGTTCAGCGCCCCGGAGGTGGCGGTGCCCGCCAGGAGGGCGATCGTGCCGTCGCCGGTGCCGGCCGTGAGTAATGCGTTGCCCAGCAGGACGGGGTTGGCATTGCCGACGGTGGGGCTGCCGAGGGCCGTGGCGCTGCCGGCCACCACCGTGCCCTGGGTGACCATCAGGCTGTAGAGCATGCTGTTGTCGCCGCTGAGGGTGACCGTGCCGCCGCGGATATTCAGTCCGTTGTAGCCGTCGTTCCAGTTGGCGCCCGAGGAGATCAGCCGGCCGCCGAGGGTCACGTTGCCGGAGGCGTACAGGTCGCGATAACCGGCGATGCGGGTATCCCTATTGTTCTGGTTATTGGTCCAGCCTGTGTCGCGGTCGCAGATCAGCACGTCGCCGGTGAGCGTAATGCCCGCGCCGCCGGTAACGCCCATGTCGCCCTCCATGACGATGCCGTTGCCGATGGTCAGCGGGTTGGGGGTGCCGTTGACCATGTTGCCCCAGTACTGCCAACGAAGGCTGCCCAGGCCGAAGGGGCTGGCGGTCATGGCGCCCGTGTTTTGGTCGAAGGTGCTGCCGAGCATCAGCACGGTGTTGCCGCCGTTGTCGTTCTTGCCGAAGCTGGTGGGCAGGAAAGTGTAGGTATTGCTGCCCTTGTTGTAGGTATCCGGGTTGTTGTTGGTGCTGTACCACCAGTCGTTCCAGCCGCCGTTGGTGCCGTTGTAGGTGCTGCCCGGGTTGTTGAGGACGAGGGTGCCGTTGCCGTCGCCGCCGCGGTAGAAGCTGCCGATGCCGGTAATCGCGCCGTCGACGGTCACCGTGCCGCCGTCGGGGATGCGGAAGGTCGCGCCCCCGCCGGAAAGGAGATTGGAGGCGGGGTTGGTCAGCTCGATGCTGCTCGGGCCGCGGAACCAAATCTCGTTGCCGGCGGTCGACCACTGGTTGGCCACGGCCAGCTCGCCGGTCAGGTTCGACAGGGCGTCGATGCCGCCCCGGTTGAAGTAGATCGAGCCGGTGCCGAACGACTGGCGGTTGGTGGCCCGCACGTTGCTGCTGTTGATCGTCGTGCCGCCGCTGTAGGTGTTGAACCCGGAGAATATCGGGTTCATGTTGGCCTGGACGTTATTGTTCCAGTTGTAGTTGTTGTTGGGGTCGCCGCCGGCGGGGGTGAAGGCCACCCCGCCCTGTCCTTTGATGACGCCCGAGAAGGTCGACAGCCCGTTGATGTCGTCGAACGTGTAGGTGTTGCCGCCGGCCAGGCTGATGGCCGAGGTGAACGTCAGGGCGTACAGGGTCGCGAGGCGGCTGGTGCTGGGCACGATGTGGATGCTCTGGTTGCCGCCGAAGACGATGGGGTTGGTCATTACGTTGCCGCCGGGGGTCACGCCGCTGGCGCCCAGCGTGCCGCCGTCGAACTCCAGGGTCGTGGTCGGGCTGCCCAAGGCGAACTTGCCGCCCAGGATATAGGCGGTGGTGTTGGCCACGTCCACCGCGATGCTGTTGGTGTTGGTGATGGCCGGGTTGGCGGTGGGCAGGTATAAGGTGCCGCCGGCGGTGGGAGCCAACTGCGACAGGTCGCCGTTGAAGCCCCCGGCGAAGGTCACGCTGCCGGTGCCCGTCGGCGAGAACTGGCCGACGGTCTGCTGGTTCAGGAGGTTCAGGTCGCCGGCTTGGGGGGCCACCGTGGCGCCCGGCGAGTTGTTCAGGGTGAGGTTGACGTAGGCGCCCGGCGTGGCCCCGCCCAGCAGCGTGCCGCTGTTGTTCACCGGCGAGTTGACATTGAGGCTATAGCCGCTGTTGGCCGCGAAGCTCATCGTCTGGCTGTTGGCGAACTGGCCGCCGGTGAGTCCGTTGGTGAGGTTGACGGTGCCGCCCGAGACGGCCCCGCCCTGCGTGGCGAAGTCCATGCCGGCGGTGAAGCTGGGGGTGGTGTTGGAGGCGAAATTCACGTTGTTCGCCGGCAGATCATAGCTGACCGCGGTCGCGTCGATCGAGGCCAGTTGCAGGGCCGAGCCGGCGCCGTTGAGGTAGATCTGGGCGCCGCCCTGGGAGCTGGCCATCGAGCCATTCGAGCCCACGAGCATCAGCTTCTGGCCCGCGCCGTTGATGTTGATAGTCGTGTGCCCCAGGATGTTGGGGACGGCGGACCCTTGGACGATGGTCGCATTGAGGACCAGCGTGCCGCTGCCCGTGGTGTTGAGGGTGGCCTGGTTGCCGTTGTCGGTTATAACGCCGGCGGCAAGCGAGGTGCCGGTGAGGTTCAGCCCGAACACGCCCCCGCCCGTGAGGCTGGTCCCCAGGTTGGTCGAAGTGAACTGCAGGGCGTTGTTGGTGGTCGTCAGAATCACGCCGGGGTTCAAGGTCAAGCCGCCCAGGTAGGCCGTGGTAGCCCCCTGCACGTCCATCGTCGAGTTGGCCGTCACCGTCACGTTGCTGCTGGTGTAGCTGACGCTGAGCGGGGCGCTGGTGAGGTACGAATTGGGGAGGAAATAATTGTTGTTGTCGCCGGGGCCTTGCACGTAAATCGCAACCCACTGGTCTCCGCCGCCTTCCTGATGGGCGATGGTAATGGGATGGGCGCCTTGGGTGAGATAAATGTTGCCGGTGTTCCCCCAATTGTAAGAGGTTTCTGAATTGCTGTTGTCCAGCCAGATCCGCGCGTTGTCGTCGGCATTGCTCCAGAACACGTAGTTTCCGCTTACCGGGGCGTTGAAGAAGCCGGTGTAAGTGTCGATGAATTGGTCGGTGGGGTTGACGTTGTACGGGGCGTCGAACATCGAGTTGTTCGTGCCGTTGAAGAACGAGGCCGTATTGCCGACCTTGGCGGTGGTGTTCGTCCTCAGGCCCACGTTGAACGTGGCCAGGGTGCTCTGGAGCTGGCCCAGGGTCATGTTGCCGATGTTGTAATTCCAGGGCTGTGTGGCGCCTGTGTTATAGTTGAACCCATTGCCCTGCCCGCCGTAGTAGGTGGAAGCGAGGCCGGCGGAAATGGGGGAGAACGACAGGGTTCCGCCGCTGAGGGTGATCGGGCGGTTCTGGGGGAGCTGGCCGCTGCCGGAGACTTGCAGCGTGCCCTCCTGGACGGTAGTGCCGCCGGAATAGGTGTTGCTGGGACTGATCACTTGGACCGTGCCGGAGGTGCTCTTCAGCGCTCCGGCGCTGCCCATCAAGGACGCGGCCACGGTGCCGCTCCGGAGGTCGAACGTCGCGGTGCTGTCGACGACCCCGTTGGCAATCGTGCCGCCGCTGAGGATCAGTTGCTGCGTCGGGCCCAGCAGGTAGTACTTGCTGTTCAGGTCCAGCGTGCCGCCGGAGACCTGGGTATTGCCGCCGTAGCCGGGCGCGTTGCTGAGGGTCAGCGTGCCGCTGCCGACCTTGTTCAGGCTGCCGGCCCCCGAGAAGTTGCCGGAGAAGGTGGTGTTCTGGCCGTTGCCGCCCACGTTGAGGGTGATCGGGTTGGCGCTGGTATCGGCCAGCGTAACGCCGCCGCCGCCCGCCAGGCCGCCGATCGTGAAGGCCTGGGTAGGAACGACGCCGAAGGCGAGGGTGCCGTTGGCGGTGACGTTGATCGTGCCCGTGGGCAAGGTGTTGGAGGCGCCCAGGACGAGCGTGCCTAGGCTGATCTGCACGCTGCCCACGAACGTGCTCGGCCCGGTGAGGGTCAGCGTGCCGCTGCCCTGCTTGACCAGCGCGCCCGTGGGGCTGAGGCCGGCCAGGATGCCGGAGAAGCTGGTCGAGTTGCTGTCGCCGACGGTCAGCATGCCGGAGCCGATGTTGACGGTTCCCCCGGGACCCCCCGGGTAATCGGCGAGCGAGGCCACGGTCTGACCGGTCCCGTTCAGGTCGAACGTGGCGCCGGCGGCCACGGTTAGGGCCGTGGTGGGGGGCAGGACGCCGGCCGGGGGCAACTGGCCGTCGCCCAGGTACTTGGCCCGGAGGTAGGTTTGGATGGTCTGGATGTCCTGCGTCGACAAGGCCCCGTCGTAGACCATCACGGCGCCGATGGTGCCGTTCGAGGCCTCGTTGCCGTTCTGCCAGCCGTTGAACTCGAGCTGGCCGATGACCTGGTTGCCGTCGCCGTTGGTGTCGGTCTTGAGGAGCGCAGATTGCGGCGTCGAGCCGATGGCGAGGTTGTAGAAGTACTTCGTGCCGTTGCCGTCGTTTACGCCGGCGTAGAGCTGCGGGTTGGCATTCACTTGGGTCTGACCCTGATAGACCCAGCCGTCGGCGTGGAAGTTATCCGCGCCGTTGCCCCACCAGCCAATCAGCCAGTTATTGTTGGCCGAGCTGATCAGCCGGTTGTCGGTGGTGTTGTCCATCTCGGCGACGGTGAAGACCGTGTACGGCCGGCCGCCGTCGGCGAGGTTGGCCGTGTTGAAGGTGGTGGAGAGGTGCTGAGAGGTGTTGAAGTGCACGCCGGGGAGGCCGTTGAAGGCGCCCGCCACCAGGGTGCCGCCGGTGCCGACGTTCAGGTCGTGGCCCAGGCCGCTCAAGTCGGCCCAGGTGCTGATGGTGCTGCCGGGGGCCGCCGTGAGCTGGCTGGCGTCGAAGTA
Organism: Thermoguttaceae bacterium; assembly: GCA_049515555.1. Taxonomy (GTDB): domain Bacteria; phylum Planctomycetota; class Planctomycetia; order Pirellulales; family Thermoguttaceae; genus JBEKTY01. The sequence goes on along the minus strand of JBEKTY010000046.1, from coordinate 11,897 downwards.
CTCGATCAGGCGGGCGGTGACGGGCAGGGTCGGCGCGCCCATCTGCAGCGTGCCGGCCAGGACGTTGGTCGGGCCGCTGTATGTGGCGGTGGTGCTGTTGAAGACCAGGGTGCCGGTCCCGGTCTTGTTGAAGGCGGGGCTGCTGGCGCCGGGGAGGTCGGCGATGGGACCAGTGAGCGTATACTTCGCGCCCGCATCGACGAACACCGCCGATTGGGCGTTGGCCAGCGCGACCGGCGTGGCGGTCGTAGCGCCGTTGGCGCCTTGCAGGGCGGCGGCGACGCCGTTGGGAATACCGATCTGCACGCTGGGGTTGACGGTGCTCAGGCTGTTGGGCTGTTGGACCTGCAGCGTGCCGGCGGCGATCGTGGTGCCGCCGCCGTAGCTGTTGGTGTTGCTGCCCAGGATCAACGTGCCGCTGCCCGTCTTGTAAATGCCCCCTCCCGTGACCGGGCCGGCCAGGTTGAGCGCAGCGGGGGCTTGCACGTTGAACGTGGAGGCCCCGCCGCCGTTGAGGCTGGTCTGGCCGGAGATCGTCACGCTGCTGCCCGCCAGGCCGCCGGTGACCTGCAGCGTCTGGCCGCTGATGTCCAGCGAGGAGAACGAAAAGGCCGCCGCATTGCCAAGCGGATCCGAGGAAAGCTGGATCGTCGAATCGGTCTGGCCGACGGGCGGGCTGACCACCAGGGCGTTGCTGTACGCCGTGCTGGCGCCGACGCGGAACAGGCTGCCGTCGCCCAGATCGACGGGCACGCTGGCGCCGGTCGCGGTGAAGTTGCTGGTGCCGGGCTCGCTGACGACGAAGTTGTTGCCCGGCACAACATTGTTGCAGCCGACAAAGCCGTTTCCGTTGTTGTAGCCGCCGGCCCCGCCGCCGTTGCTGCTGTAGAAACTGAACTCCACGCTGTGCCATTGGCCGGGGGTTACGGGGATGATGCCCGTGGTGTACTGGTTCCCCCCGCCGCCATACCAGGTTCCGTCGAACTTGACCCGCACCGCGTCGTCGGTCCAGCCCTGGAAGGAGACCGAGCTGGTGGGGACGTACATCGAGCCGCTATAGGTCCAGGTGGCGTCCTGGCCGCTGAGCAGCTTGCGGCTCCAACTGCCGGCCCACGAGGTGCCCACGCCCCAGGGCAAAGGGGTCGGGGTGCCGTCATTGTTGGCATCGCCGTTGTTGCCGTTGTCGCGCGAGTACAAGCCGGCCATCGGTCCGGGGGCGGTGCCCACGTTCGTCCAGCCGCTGGTGCCGACGGGCTGATCCCAATTGCCGCCCCAATAAAATGCCTGGCTCAGGCCGGGGGCGAACTTGGCCGCCGGCAGCGACAGGGTGCCGCCCGCCAGGGTGATGTTGGTGCCTGGGGCGCCGAACTGATTGGTGCTGGACGACAGGGGTTGCAGGGCCAGCGTGCCGCTCTGGATGGTCGTGCCGCCCTGGAAGGTGCTGAAATTGCCGGCGGGGGCGGTCATGGTCAGCGTGCCGCTGCCGGCCTTGACCAGCGCGCCGGGGCCGGTCACCACGCCGGCGAAACTGGTGTTCTGGTTGTTGCCGCCCACGGTCAGGGTCACCGCGCCGCCGCTGACGGTCTGCAAGGGCATAGTGCCGGCGGTGTTCGTGCCGGCCAGGCCGCCGAAGTTGGGCTGCGTGGCGTTGTTTGCGAAAACAGTCGAGCCGGACGCATTGGCATACACCGTGCTCTTCGCCAGGGCGTTGTTGTCGCCGATCTGGATCACGCCGGCGTTGATGGTCGTCGGGCCGTACAGACCCGTGTTGGGCGAGTTCAGGACGAGCGTGCCGCTGCCGACCTTGTTCAGGCCGCCGGCCGTGGCCGACGTGTGGCCGGGAAGGCTGCTGATGGGGCTGGCGAAGATGACGGTGTTGGCGCCCGTATCGATGCCGGCCAGGACGTTGTCGGGGATGGCGGCCATGTAGAGCGAGACGTCGGTCGTGTTGCCGGGGGCCCACTGCAGGTTGCCGCCGTTGAAGGTGATCGAGTTGGCGGCCAGCGGCAGGTTGCTGGGCGATCCAGCCAGCGCGGTCAGGAAGTTGAGGGCCCCGCCGGTAATGGTGGTGCCGCCGGTGTAGCTGTTGAGGCCCCTGAGCCAGGCCGTGCCGGTGCCGGTCTTGTTCAGGCCGCCGGGGCTGCTGGGGCTGACGAGGCTGCCGCTCAGGAGGGCGTAGTCGCCGCCCGTGCCGGCCGTGACCTGGATCGTGCCCACCTGGCCGCTCAGGTCGAGGCCGTTCTGGAATTCGACCACGTTGTTGGCCGTGGAGGAGCCGAAGGCCAAGGCCATTTCGCCCAGGTTGGCCCAGGGGATGGGCGTGGTGGCGGGGCTGGCCGCGTTGCCCAGGTTCACCGTGAAATAGCCGCCGTTGGCCGCGAAGCCGCTGGCGAGGGACCCGTTCATGGTGAACGTCGGACCGAGCGCGCGGGTAAACACGGCCGGGCCGTCGCTCTGCAGGGTGCCGTTAAAGAGGACCAGGTTACTGGCGGTGGGCAGGCCGCCGCCGTCGTTGGCCTGCAACACGCCGCCGTCGATGACCCTCGTGGGGCCGGTGTAGGTGTTCCGGCCGCTGAGCACGAGGACGCTGGCTTCGATGATTGTCGAGCCCACAGTGACCGGGCCCACGGTGACCTGGCCGCCGGGCGTGGCGCCGTCGGCCAGCACGCCGGCGAAGTTGCCGCCGGCTACCGTAAGGTTGACGGCCAGCGGCGGGCTGTCGGTGGTGGCCAGGACGACGGTGCCCGGGCTGCTGCCGCCCAAGGACTGGAGGATCGGCCCGGTGTTCCCGGGGCCGAAGAGCAGGCCCTGGGTGGCGTTGACGATCACCTGCGAGCTGCTGATCAGCGATCCGGACGTGTTAAGCTGGATGTTCCCGCCGCTGATGGTAACCGTGCCCGTCATCGAGTTGACGCTGCCGAGGCTCATGGTGCCGTTGCCGACCTTGGTCAGGCTGCCCATCCCGGAGATATTGCCCGAGAAGAGGGTGCTGGTGTTATCGCCGCCGGTGGTCAGGGCGCCGGCGCCGAGGAGCACGTTGCCCGCCCCGGCCAGCGAGCCGATGCTCTGTATGCCGCTGTTAACATCGAAGGTTCCGGTGCCGGCCACGCTAACGGCCGTGGCCGACGGGAGGGTGCCGCCGGCAAACATCGGGCCTGCCGGCGCGGCGGGAGCGGTATACACGGTCGAGATACCGTACTTCGCCGCCAGGTATGCGCCGACGGATTGCTCCTGCGCGGAGCTTAGCGGCTGGTTGTAGGCGATAATTTCGGCGATGTCCAGGTCGCCGTTGGCCCACCCGCCGTTGCGGCCGATGAAGTGCGAGGTGATGTACTGAGAGCCGCTGCCGGTGTTGGTGTCGATCTTGAGCACCATGTAGTTGTTGATGTTGGTCAAGTGGAAGTAGTCGTTGTTGCTGATCGCGGTGCCGTCCTCCGAGACGGCCGACGGGGTATTGCCGTCCCAGAAGTTGATGTTGCCGGGCCGGAGCATGTAGCCGTTGTTATCCTGGTGGCCGAGCAGCGAGCTCCAATCGGGCCCGAAGTTGCCGTTGTTTTGGGTGTTCGCGTTCTTGAAGACGACATAATCTTCCACGTCCTTGAACTGCGTGTTGATGGCCAACGAGCTGTTGGCGAAGTTGACCGCCGGCTGGCCGTTGCTCTGGCCGGTGATAAACTGCGGATTTCCGCCGCCGCCGTTGGCCAGGGTGGCGGTATTACCGTTGCCCGACAGGTCGGTCCAGGTCGAGACCGTCTGCCCGTTCGTGTAGCTGCCGGTCAACGACGAGGCGGAATACCAGGCCACCAGGCCGGTGCCGGGAACAGTGCCGGGGGCGAGCTGCAGCGTGCCGGTGCTGACGGTCGTGGGGCCGGTGTAACTCTGCGTCCCCGCGGTGCTGATGACCAGCGTGCCGCTGCCGACCTTGTTCAGGCCGCCCGCCCCGCTGATGGACTGGCTGAACGTGGACTGCGAGCTGCCGGAGTCGATGGCCAGGGTGGCATTACGGGCCACGACGACGCTGGTGGGCAGGGCGGCCACGGTGCCTTGCAGCGTGCCGCCGTTGACGTAGGTCGTGCCCGTGTAGCTGTTGGCGGTCGGTGGGGCCAAGGTCAGCAGCCCCGGCCCGCTCTTGGTCAGGCCCGTGCCGCCGTTGTTGACGATGTTCGCGCCGATGGTGAAACCGCTGGCGTCGTACTGCTGTATGATCAGGTCCTTGCCGGCTCCCGCTGTGAGGGTGCTGGCGGCGGGGCCGGAGATGCCGCTGCCGCCCCCGTTGGCCGTCACCAGGATGCCGCCGGAGTTAATGGTGGTGGCGGCGGCGGCGCCGTCCAACTGGATCGAACCGAGCGCATTGAACCGCAGGCTGTTCATCGACGAGCCGGCGTGCATCACGCCTCCGCCGCCGACGTCGACGTTGTCCCCGGCGTTGGGATTGGCGGAGAAGGCCGCGTAGGCAGCCAGGCCGGTGATGGCCGTCGGCGTGCTTCCATTGGGCGAGCCGACCGCCCAGGTGGCGCCGCCGTTGACGGTGGCCCAGCCGCCGAGGATACTGCTGTTGCCGCTGGTGGTGATGGCGGCGCCGGAGGCGAAGTCGACCGTGCCGCCGGCGACGTTGCGGGTGATGGCGCCCAGGCTGATGGTCGACGCCCCGCTTTGGATGACGGCACTGCCGCCGGGCAGCACCGTGGTGCCCGAGACCGACTCGGCGGTCGAGCCGCCGCTGAGGCTGAGCGTGCCGCCGGCGAAGGCCAGGCTGCTGTTGCTCTTGAGCTTGGCGACGGCGGCCGTCTCGTCGAGGGTCAGCGTGCCGCCGCTGAGGGTGGTCGTCCCGGTGTAGGTGTTCGCGACGGTGGCGAAGACGACGTTGCCCGGCCCCTGGACGTTGACGCCGAAGCCGCTGCCGCCGATGCCCCCGGAGAACGTGACCGTGCCCGGCGTGGCCAGATTGATGCTCTTGTTCAGGGTGATCAGGCCGGAGAAGCCGGCGGCGCCGCCGTCGCTGCCGCCCAGGGTAGTGCCCGTGCCGGCGTTGTTTACGGTAATGTTGTTGGGGACGATGATCCCGCCCTTGGCCAACAGGCCGATCGGGCCGGGACTCTGGCGGGTATCGAAGCCGTCGCCCAAGGTGCTGGCATTGGGGCCGAGGGCCCCGTTGTTGCCGGCCACCAAGGTGCCCTGGTCGACGTCGACGTAGCCCACATTAGCGCTGCTGCCGGGCGTCACCACGTTGTTGCCGCTGAGGGTGACCAGGCCGGTCCCCGAGGCGAGGATGAAGCCCTCGTTCCACTGCCCGCCGAGCATCCTGCCGGCGAAGGTCACGTTGCCGGTGGTGTAGAAGCAGCGTGGGCGGTTGTCGCGGTTGGTCAGCACGAAGTCGCCGGTGAAGGTCATGCCGGGCCCGCCGACAAAACCCGAGTCGCCGTCCATGGCGAAGGCGTTGCCGATCACCAAGGGTTGGGTCGTGCCGTTGACGATGCTGTGCGTCATTCCCCCCCAATCCCTATTCGATAAATACTCCAGCCGCACCGTGCCCAGGCCCGCCGGACCGCTGGTCATCACGCCCGAGTTGTTGAAGATGCTGCTGGCGCCGAACACGAGGTCGCCGCTGTTGTCGTTCATCCGCACGCTTTCGCCGGGGATGTTGTAGACCGAGCCGTTGGTCGTGTCTCTGTACCACCCGTCGTTCTGACCGGCCCACAGCCCGGACGTCGTGACGTCGTAGCTGGCGAATTTATTGTTGGGGTTGGTCAGCACGAGGGTGCCGTTTTGCCCGCCGTTCCGGTTGATCCAGGTGTTGTTGCCGTTGTTGGGGTCGTTGGTAATCAGGCCGCTGATGATGAGCCGGCCGCCGTCGGGGATATCGAAATTGGTGGACCAGTTCCAACTGCCGGGGCCGCTCATCTCCACCGTCTGGGCGCCGCGGAAGAACGCGTCGGCGCTGCTGTTGCCGTGGGTCCACGGGTTGGCAATGGCTTGGTCGCCGATCAACGGCACCAGGTTATAGATGCCGCCGTTGTTCATGGTAATCTTGCCGGTGCCGAAGGCCTGGCGGTCGGTGACCCGCACGATGCTGTTGTTGATCGTGGTGCCGCCGCTGTAGGTATTGAACCCGCTCACCACCGGAGACTGGACATTCCAGTTGTTCCAGGGGTTGCCGTTCGTGTTGGCGAACGTCGCCCCGCCCTGGCCGCTGATGATGCCCGAGAAGGTCGACAGCCCGCTGGGGTCGTCGAAGGTGGCGTTCTGGCCTTGGGCCAGGGCCACCGGGCCGCTGAACTCGATGTTCGAGGTGGCGGTGATCCTGGGCGTCGAGGCCTCGACGTGGATGGCCGTGTTGCCGCCGAAGATGATCGGGTTGGGGATGGCGTTGGCGCCGGTCAGCGCCTGGCTGGCGGCCACCGTGCCGCCGTCGAACTTAAGCGTGGTGCTGCCGAAGGCGCCCGCCGCGCCGGCGACGAACGCGCCGCCGGTGACGTCCAGCGTGCCGGCCAGGCCCGGATTGGCCACCGGGAAATACAGCGTGCCAAGGCCGCTGCTGTTCGACTGGGGGGTCAACTGCCAGGTGGGGCCGCTAAAGCCGCCCGTGAAGGTCACGCTGCCGGAGGGGCCGGTGGGCGAGAAGTAGCCGGTGCTCTGCATGCTCAGCAGGTTCAGGTCGCCCGCCGCCGGGGCCAGCGCGCCGCCGCTGGTATTGGTCAGGGCGGTGAAGTTGACGGCCGACCCCGGAACAGAGCCGCCGATGATCTGGCCGCTGTTGGTCACCGGGTCGACGACGTTGAGGGTATAGCCGTTGTTGGCCGAGAAACTCACCGTTTGGCTGTTGCTGAAGGTGAAGCCGCCGTTGTTGGTGAGGTTGATTGTGCCGCCGTTGACGGCCCCGCCCTGGCCGATGAAGTCCAGGCCGGCGATGAACCCGGCGCTCTGGCCGGTGGAAATCGACACGCTTTGGGCCGCCAGGTCGAAGTTCACGGGGGTGATGCTGGTGGCGGCCAGTTGCAGGCTGCCGAAGCCGCTGGGGCTGCCGTTGAGGACGATCTGGGCCCCTTGCCGAGGCGCCCAGGGGCTGTTAGCGCCGGGGGTGCCGACGAGCATCAGCTTCCCGGCGGCGGTCAGGCCCACCTGGAACGTGGTCGCGCCCAGGGCCGGCGAGTTAAGCGAAAAGTCGTCCAACAGGAGCGAGCCGGTGCCCGTCACGTTGATGGTCGTGGGCAGTTGGCCGTCGGTGACGGCGCCCAGGGCCAGGCTCGTGCCGAGCACGTTGAAGCTGTAGGTGTTGCCGGTGCCCGACGAAAGAATGGTGCTGCTGAAGCGGACGCCGTTGTTGGTGGTGGTGAGCGTAGAGCCGGCGGGGATGGTCAAGGCGCCCATTTCCGCCTCGACGGCACCCTGGACGTCGATGCCCGAGCTGCTCGTCAGCGTTACATTCTGGGCTACGCCTCCCACCTTGTAGCTCGTGGTGAGCAGCCCGCTCACGAGGTACGAGTTGGGGATGTTCACATTGTTGTTGGCGATCACGCCGCTGTTGGCGGGCCCTTGCACGTTGGCATATATGTGGTCGTCGCCGCCGCCTTCCTCATAGCCGATGGTGATGGGGTGGTAGCCGGCGGTGAGGTAGAAGGTGTTCGTGCCGCCGTTGCCGACGAGCTCCGAATCGCTATTGTCGAGCCACAGCCGGCTGTGGTCGTCGGCCCCGGTTTGGAACTGGTAGTTGCCGCTCACCGGGGCGTTGAAGTAGCCCGTGAACTCGATCATGAAGTTATCGGTGTTGGTCGAGTAATCCCTATTCGTACCGAAATTGTGCCAGTTGTGGTTGCCGTTGCTGAAGAACGAGGGGTTCAAGTACGTGGTATTGCCGACGCCGCCGACCAGCGCCGGGGTGATGCTCGCCAAATCGGCGTTGAACTGGGCCAGCGTGAGGCCGTCCAGGTTCCACTGGTCGACGTTCCCGCCGATGTTGCATCCGCCGTACCCGCCATAGTACGTGGCGACGAGGCCCGGGGTGCCGTTGCTGATGGGGTTGGCCAGCGAGAGGGTGCCGCCGCTGAGGATGACGGTGGGCGAGGGGATGAGGCCGCCCTGGGCCACTTGCAGCGTGCCGTTGCCGATGGTCGTGCCGCCGCCCCAGTTGTTGCCCGAGTTGGTCAACGTGACCAGCCCCGCGGTCGTCTTGTTCACGGCCACGCTGCCGGTGCTGCCGCTGAGCTGGGCGCTGATCGTGCCGCTGTTAAGCGCGGTGTAGTTAATCGGGCTGATGATGGTGCCGTTTTGGACGGTGCCGCCGTTCATGGTCAGGCTGGCGACGGTGATCGGCGCGCCGCCGAGGTCCAACACGCCGCCGGCGGCGGTGACATTCTTGCCGCTGGGCAGGAGGGTGCTGTTGACGTTAAGCTGGCCGGCCCCGGCCTTGGTCAGGCCGGCGCTGCCGGACCACGTGAACGTCGAGGGGATGTACGTGCCCGCGTCGACCTGGATGGTCGAAGCGGCGTTGGCCAAGGTGATGGGATGGGCGCCCCCGGCTTCGGTGTAGCCGGTCTGGATGTCGAGGATGCCGTTGTTGATGGTCACGCCGCCGGTGCCCAGGGAGGTGCCGCCGGCCACGGCGACCGTGCCGCCGAAGAGGGTTCCCGTGCCGATGGTGGTGCCGCCGCTGTACAGGTTGGCGGCGGGCAGCGCAAGCGTGCCGCCGCCGGTCTTTATGATGCCGTCCGCCGTGGTCACGCCGTTCGGTCCCGAGACGACGCCGGTGAGGGTCAGCGTATTGTTGACGACGTTGGGGTCCTGCACGTCGAAGGTGGGGGTCGTGCCGTTGAGCGTGGTCGTGCCGTTGATGGTCACGCCGGAGCCGGTGGCGCCGCCCGTGACGTGCAGGGTCGAGCCATTGATCGTCAGGCTGGGGAATTGGCCCGCCACCAAGGAGCCGGGCGCCACGTTGATGCTCGACGTGCTCGTCACGGTAAGGGCGTTGTCGTACAACGGGCTGCCGCTGGCCAGTACGGTGTTGGGGATGTAGACCCAGTTGCCTTGATTCCCGTTGCCGTAGGGCCCGCCGGGAGCGCCCTGCGTATCGGGGCCGTAATATGAGAGGTTCAGGCCGAATCCGCCGGTGCCTTCGTAATAGCCAACGGTGATCTTGTGGTAGCCGGCCGACAAAGTGATCGGCGAGCGGGTCCCCTGGGCCGCGTTCGCGTTGTTCTGGTCGGCCATTCCTTGTCCCACGTTGTTATACACGACCTCTTGTCCGTCGATCCACAGCTCGGAGCCGTCGTCGCTGTTGGCAATGAACTGGTATTGTCCCGGGGTGGTAATATTGATGTAGCCCGCCATGCGAATTGCGAATTCGATGCCGTTCGGGTCATAGCCTGTCCCCTTGTTGTTGTGGAGCGCATTGCCATCCCAACCCAGGGGCGTGAAGCGGCCGGACCCGTCGGGATACCAGATCCTGGAGCGGGCCCCGGGGTAGCTGGCCGAATTGACGGCCCAGGTGGCGGTGCCTGCCGCATAGCCGGCGTCGAAGGCGGTGTTGAACGTGCTGAGGGTGGTGGTGCTCAGCATCCCGGCATCGACCATCCAGGGGCACTTGTTGAGGCCGTTCCAACTGGCCCCTGTGTTGTTCACGAACTGGACCGCGAGCCCCGGGGCCGGGGCGGGGGCGATACTGAGCGTGCCGCCGCTAAGGGTGACACCGCCGGCGCCGAGGCCCAGGGTGTTGCCGCCCAAGGCCAGCGTGCCGCTGATGATGCTCGTACCGCCGCTGTAGATGTTCGCGCCGGTGAGGGTCAGCGTACCGGCGCCGGCCACCTTGAGCGTCCCGGTGCCGTTGGTATTGTTGGCGATGACTCCGCCGTAGCTCAGGATGCCGCTGCTGCTGGCCACGCTGATGGTGCCCGAGCCGGAGCCGTTGACGGGACCCAAGGCCACGCCGCGAGTGGTGCTCATGGCAAAGCCGGCGCCGAAGGCCTGCAGCGTGCCGCCGTTGATCACGATGTTGCCGGCGGCGGCCTGGCTCGGGACGAAGCCCAGGTTGCCGTCGGACGTGACCCGCAGCGTACCGGCGCTGACGACGGTGCCGCCGCTGTAGGTGTTGCCGGCGTTGCTAAGCACCAACATGCCGGCGCCCGCCTTGGTGAGCATTGTGGGCGAGGCGCCGTTGCCCACCAGCGCGCCGACGGTCAGCGTCGCGCTGCCGGTGGTCGTGATGCTGCCCCCGCCGAGAATGGCCAGGGGCGTCGAGCCGCCGACGTCGTTGATCGAGGCCGAACCGGAAGCGATGGAAACCGAGGTGAAGCCGGCGGTGCTGCCGGACAAGCCGCTCAGGTTGAGCGTCGAGCCGTTGACGATACCCAAGGCGTTGAGGGCGAAGTTGGTGCTGGGGAGGTTGAGGTACAAGGTGCCCGTGCCAGAAGCCTCCAGTAAACCGTTGCCCAGGGCGGCGGCGTTGCCGAGCGACAGCGTGCCGCCGGCGAGGGTCGTACCGCCGCTGTAGGTGTTTGCGGCGTTCAACTGCGTTGTGCCCGCCGAGTTCCCTAGGCCGAGAGTAGCGCCGAGAGTGTTGTTGCCGATCGCCCCGTTGAGAACAATCCCGCCCGTGCCGCTGCTGCTGAGGACCACCGTCGTGTTGCCAAAGGGGCCGGCGGCGTCGTCCAGAGCAATGGGCGTATTCACGGTCAGGGCCGCGGTAAGGTGGTTGTTCGTCCAGTATTGGCCGCCCCTGATCGTGACGATGCCGTTGCCGCCGCCATCCGTGCCGACCGAGGAATCCGTGATCGTTAACCCCGCCGCATTACCGTTGACGGCGCTGTCGATCAACAAGCCGTTCGAGCCGATGGCCAGCCCGTTGTTGGCGGTATCGATCTGTACGGTGGTGATGTTCGGCACGCTGACTGCAACCTTCAGGCTATTGACAAAGTAGCTGGAATCCAGCGTGGTGTTCAGGGTGTTGGGGCCGATGTACGGGAACCCGGGGGACGCGGCTTGCTGGGCGCTTGGCACCACGGTGCCCGCGGTGGAGGTGAAGACCACGCCCAGGGTCCCGTCCTGGAGGTTGCCCAGGTTGTACTGCCCGCCTTGTTGTTGCAAGTCGTTCTGGCCGAGCAGGTCGGTGGACCAGTTGCTGAGCGTTTGTACGGGGTTCCAGCCCCATTGGTTGAGCGGGTCAAGGTTGTTTGGATCCTGGCTGGCCGCACCGGTCCAGTACACGACATCTGCGTGTGCGGGGCCGGCCATGACGGCGAGTCCGAAGACCGCGGCCGCGAGCAAGAGCAAACAGCCCGCGAAGCGGGAGGCCTTCCAGGCCCGCTCTCCCGACCGCTGGGAGACCCGCCGGGGGCGACTACCGGACTTGGTTATCAGGGCCCAGGGTCCTTCCGAGCACGTCCAGCCGACGGCCCTCACCGTCGAGCCCAACTGAAATCCACCCTGACCGGCAAACATGATTTCTCTCCTGAGACAAGAGAATGAACGAGCCTACAATGGAACAACACCCGGCTCAGCGCCGGGGATAACGCCACTTATGTCCAAGTTATCACGTCCGGAAATTCTTTGCAAGCGTTTGGCGCGCAAAGTTAGGAAAATCCTGAACCGTCGCAAGAATCAGTCTGAATGTGTACTTCAAATGCAGCCATAGGGGTGGGTAAACGACCTGAGTTTGCCGGTCGGGCAAGCCGCCTACACCCGCCTTGCAGGGTGTGGCAGCCCGCTACGGCGGATGCCCAGTCCCCTCTCCCTCCGGGAGAGGGTGGAGGGCGGAGGGCGGAAGGCGGAGGGTGGAGGGCGGAACCAGTCCCCTCTCCCTCCGGGAGAGGGTTAGGGTCAATACCGTTGAATTAGTCGTAAGTTAAATACCGATAATGTCTTACGGAGTTTGGAATCTCTTGCCCTTGCGGTTTCTTGCGTGCAAG
>JBEKTY010000045.1:0-47818 GCA_049515555.1 Thermoguttaceae bacterium | reverse complement strand
GAAGACGCCGGGCACCACTTCTTCGCCATGCAGTTCATCGAAGGGGAGTCGCTTTCCCAGCGCTTGGCGCGGAGGCGGCGGCTGCCTCTCGCGGAGACCCTGTCCATCGCCGAGCACTGCCTGGCCGGCCTGGCGGCGGCCCATGCCGAGGGCCTGATCCACCGCGACATCAAGCCCGGCAACATCCTGCTGGACCGCCGCAGCAGCCGCGCGGTGCTCGTGGATTTCGGGCTGGTCCGCATGGTCGGTCAGAGCGCGCAGATGACGGCCACCGGCGTGATCATGGGCACGGTGGATTACATTGCCCCGGAACAAGCACGGGGGATGAAAGTGGATGCCCGGGCCGACATTTATTCCTTGGGCGTGCTTCTGTACCAGTTGCTCGCCGGGCGGTTGCCATTTACGGCCGACACGCCCACGGTCATGGTCTTCCAGCACGCCTATGAAGAGCCCTATCCACTGTTGGAGGCGGCGCCCGACGTGCCGTCGGCGGTGGCGGCGATCATCGGCCGCATGATGGCCAAGCGGCCGGAAGACCGCTATGTAAGTTGCGCTGAGTTGCTGGCCGACATCCGGGCATTCCGCCAAAACTCCCCTCTCCCTCCGGGAGAGGCACCCAGAGGATACCCGGGGGTGAGGGCGGCTTTCGGCGAGCAGCAGCCCGCGGACGAGGTGGAACCGTCGGCCGGTTCCCTGGCATTGCCCGCGCCGGCACCCACCGGCCTTTGGCAGCGGGCTCGAGACTGGGCGGCCACGATGTTCCGGCGTCATGCCCCGCAGGCCATCCAGGACTTGCAGACCACCACGCAGCAGGTTGATGGCGCGGTGGCGGAGTACGAGCGGCGGCGTCGCCGGTTGGCTAAGCTCGTGGAAGAGGGGCGCGGCATCCTGGTAGAATTGGCCGGTCAGATCGGTACGAACCCGGGCGAAGAGAACGCCGTCTCCCTGCGCAAACAACATGAGGAGCAGCAGCGGCAGGTCGAGGACCTGGAACTGCAACTGGCCAAGGCCGACGCCACGCTGGCCCAGCTCCGCAGCCGGCACGACCTGCTGGAGGCCCGCCTGAAGGCGGCCCAGGCCCAACACGCTCTGGAAGCGGATCGCCCGCGATCCTCCCGCCGATACGTGGCCGCGGGCGGCGGCGGCGTGGCCGGGTTCGTGCTACTGCTGGGAATCGTGCTCGTGCTCACGCTGCGGCACGGCACGCCAGTCGTGGAACCCGTCGTCCCACAACCGTCAGAGCTTCCAGCAATCGGGGTAGACTTGCTCGCGATTATCGATGTCAAACGCGACTCAGTCGAGGGTGAGTGGCGGTTTGACAAGGGTGTTCTGGTTTCGCCCGACTCGAGACCTGGCAGGCTGGCGCGTCTTCAGGTGCCTTTTGATGTGCCGGACGAATACGACCTCGAACTTATTGCGGAACGCTCCAAGGGAAACGGCGGTTTCATGATCGGGCTCGTTGGAGATGGCAATCAGTTCTCGCTGATGATCGACAATTTCGAGGGCGACGTCAGTGGTCTGTCCATACTCGACGGGGACGCCAAGAATCCCGAGAGCACGCGGCGAGAACGGCTTCTTCGCGATGGAGTCCCGGCGAAGGTTGTATGCCAGGTGCGCGAGGGTAGGGTGAGAGTGACCGTTGACAAGAACGACCTTGTCGACTGGAGCGGAGATCTCTCCCGATTCTCCCTGTTTTACGGTTGGCAGGTGCCAAACAAGAGGGCGCTGATTGTCGGCGCGGAGTCCAGCATTCGTGTCCACCGTTTGACGCTCGTGCCGCGACCCGGCAGTCGCCCCCCCCGCTGCGTCAAGGCCCTCACGGTGGCCTTGTACGGTCTGGGCGGAAAAGTCGCGATGGAGCCCACGCAGTTCCCGCCCGAATGGAAAACCCCCGGCGAGTTCGCCTGGATCGGTGCCCCGGGCCGGATGACCTTCCCTACGCTGCCGGTCTCGGACTACGTGATGGAGACGGAGTTGACCTTCAGAAAGGTCGGCAATGGGCACATCGATTACGAGCTCGGTCATCCGAGAGCCGGCGAGACGAGCGTTGCGCTCGGTTGCCTCTGGCCCCAAGACCAGAACGCAACCGGGGTGCCGTGCCGCCTGTTCAACGCGAATCGCGGTGGTGTGAATTGGGACGGCGAGGAGCATTTCCCCGTCGGCCAACGCTTACGGCTGAAGCTGGTGGCGGCCGGTCACAATCGCGCCCTATTTTGCAACGGCGGCCGGGTCTTGAACGCCCTTGCTATCCCCATGGACACGACCTTGACGATTTCGGCTTTCGGCGGCGTCGACTGCACCATTCACGCGTGCACGCTGCGCGAACTCCGCGCCGAAGATGTCGCGGGATTGGGCTGGACTGCTCCCCAGCGGACGCTGGACTTGAAGCCGGAGATGGCCGCCGCCCGCATCGACAAGCAGACGGGCGCCTTGGGCGAGCGTCCCGAGCCGTCCAAGGCGTTTCTGGTCAAGTCGATTGGCGCCCCGATAAGCTGGGTGCCTCCGGGCGAGTTCGACATGGGCAGCGAGGCCCCGCACGCCGTGTGGGGTGGGATCGAGGGCGCGGCAGGGGGAAAACATCGCGTGCGCCTGACTCGCGGCTTTTGGATGGGCCGGTATGAAGTGACGCAGCAGCAGTGGATGAAGCTCTCCCACTCCAATCCCAGCCGCATCCAGGGCTCTCCCTACTTGCCGGTCAACTGGATCAGTTGGCAAGAGGCCGTCGATTTCTGCGCCAAGCTCCATCAGAAAGAGAAGCAGGCGGGACGCCTGCCCGAGGGCTTCCAGTATCGCTTGCCCACCGAGGCGGAGTGGGAATACGCCTGCCGGACCGGCATGGACGAGGTTAAGGAATTGGACCAGAAGCAGTTCTGGTTTGCCGAGAACAGCGAGAACCGGTTGCACGAAGTCGGCGAGTGGCCTGCCAACCGCTGGGGCTTGTACGACATGCTGGGAAACGTTGAGGAATGGTGCTTCGACGTCTGGCAGCCATACCAGGCCCCAAGCGGCATCGTTCTTGAAGACCCCTTCGAGTTGTCCGCCGGCAAGGATGACCGGTTTCCCGTTCGCGGTGGTGCCTGGTGGTCTTGGGAGTACCGTCACCCCTGGCCGAAATATACCCGGGACGCCACCCTCTGCACCTGGCGCAACTGCAGCCCGTCGATTGCCGGCGCCTATCGCGGGTTCCGCCTGGTGCTGGGACGAAACCTGGGGGAGATTGCGGTTCCGGGTAGGAAGTAGGCTGTGTCAACAGAGTGCTCAGAGTCTCGTGAGTGGGCCCCCATGGACTATCCGAGGGCTGCAAAGGCCAGTTCCGCAGTTCTCTGGTATTCCATGTGACGTTGGTTTCCTGAGGCTTGACCCGCGATTCGCCTCCGCCCCATATTTTTCCGGCTACATCATTCCGAGAGTGTCTTCTCGCAATTCAAACCGCTGGAAAGCCGTAAAATGCGAGGTTCCCGGCAACAGTTCACCCGCCATTATACGTATTTGTCTCTTGGCGGAACCGCCGGCCACAGAAGCCCGGCTTCGCGAGTGCTTGCGCGCGGGGGTTGGGGTGACGAATGGCACGTAGATTTATCTAACCCGTTTCGCCATTTCACGTTTGATCACGGCTCTTGGCTTTCGAAGAAAGGCGTAGTTTTTCGGTCGGCGTTTTCGTAGTCGAGGTTCGAAGCGGTCTGGTCGATCTGCGACTTGATGCGTTGCGATCGCATCGAGTAGGGCATTGATCGCTCAACGGTACTGGCAGAACGCGTAACATCGGCCTTTCGGCGTCCCATCAAGCCATCCGTTTCGCGAGGTTCCGGAAAATCAGCCTTTCTTGCAACCTCGGCCGACTGATTTGCCTGCGTCGGTCACCCCCACCTCCGCGCGCAAGCACCATCAGAAGGGGTCCAGCCAGAAACCCTTCCATATCCGGCACGACGACCCGTAGGACTGCCGCCCGTCCGAACTCGTGAAGCCGGACTCCCGTTTTTCCGTCTCACAAATCAACGTGCCAGGTACTCGTCGCGCGAGCCCGTTTCTTAGACCTTCCTCACGTGTCGCCATTCGGCGCATCGGCAGCCCGAAGGCCAGCCCGCCTCCCGCTCCCCTGAGGAGCGCTACTGCCGCCAGTAGCGAATGAAGGCGTCCTCTCGGCGTTGGACACAGCCCCTTGGAAACGATAGAGCAACGTATCCTTTGTCCGTTGCCCTTCCAGCCTGGAAATGCCTCGAAACGATGATCTAGAATCTGATCTAGAATGCTTGGGAACGAAACGGACGCCAAAGGACTTATGGAAAATTTGGAAAGCGACCAGCGAGCAAGAATGGCGTCGCAAACGATTGCTGGAGAAGAGGTTGCATTGAAACAGCGAAGCAGCTCGCTCGTGAATTAAAAGTCCGTTGCTCTACCAACTGAGCTACAGCCTCTAAATCATTACTGTGTATTGGTTTGTGAATCCATAGACGTGGCAGGCAGGGGTATGCTGGTGGTCCGCGCGGCACGGCAAGTGGATTCCCGCGATTCCCTGGAGCCGTTCGTGCTTTGCCGCATGCTTTGTGGAGGGACGTGTTCACTGGACGCCCCGTGCAGAGCGGGGTCACGCTGACCACGCTGGACTGTATTGCATCGTCGTCTTGCGAGGTTTAGGATGCGCAGGGTGGCCGATGGGTTCAGACGACACAACTCGTACGAGAGGAGGCACGGCTATGGCTGTAAACAACATGATCAGCGGCAGACTGGCCGGTGGTCCAGCTTGTTCCGGCAGCGGCGTTTCTCGCCGGGTCTTTCTCGGTAGGCTCAGTGCGATGGGAGCGGGCACGGTTGCCTTCTCGACGGGCGCGCGCTGGCAGGCGGTGGCCGACAGCCAAGTAGTCTCCAGCGAAGGGCTCTCCCCCGAGCAGATCATCGCCATGTATAGCGATATGTTGAAGATCCGCCTCTGGGAGTCGAAGATCAAGGATCTGATTCTCGGCGGGGGCTTCCGTGGCGTAGCGCACCTCTACGTGGGCGAAGAGGCCATTGCCGTGGGAGTGTGCCATGCCCTGCGGCGCGACGACTACATCGCCAGCACTCACCGTGGCCACGGCCACTTGATCGCCAAGGGAGGCGATCTGGGGCGGATGCTGGCAGAGATTACGCACAAGGCCAACGGCTACTGCAAGGGGTACGGTGGTTCCCTGCACATCACGGACATCAGCCTGGGAATTTTGGGGATGAATGGGATTGTGGGGGCTTCCCACCTGTTCGCCGCCGGGGCGGCCTACGGCATCAAGGTGAAAGGAACCGACCAGGTCGCCGTGAGTTTTGGCGGGGACGGCTCCATTCAGGGGAACTTCTTCTCCAGCGCCGCGAACGCCGCCGCCACCTGGAAACTTCCCTGGATCGCCATCCTTGAGAACAACGGGTTCCAGATTTGGGTGCGCGCGTCGGATGTCTATAGCATCGTGGATCTGGCCCAGCGAGGTCAAGGTTACGCCATCGAAGGGCACGTCGTTGACGGCAACGATGTACTGGCGGTGTATCACGCGGCAAAGCAGGCCGTAGCCAAAGCCCGCGCTGGCGACGGCCCGACGATCATCGAGTGCAAGACGTATCGTTGGTACGACCATTACGGGGCGGGCGGAGCGAAGATCGGCATGGACGGGGCCTTCGGGCTGGGCTACCGCTCTGACCGGGAGTTGCGGGATTGGATGGCCAAGGACCCCGTCGCGAGATTTCGCAGCCGCCTGGTAGCCCAGAACGTGCTCAGCGAGCAACGCGCCGACGAGATCGTGGCCAAAGTTCGACAGGCCGTCGAGGATGCAGTTGCCTTCGCAAAGGCCCAGCCGGTGCCCAATGCCGAGGACGGCCTGCGGAACGTCTTTGCGCAGGGCCTGGTTCCCTTGCACACAAGCTGAAGGAGGTCCAGCCATGTCGAAGAGCATGAACTACGCGATCCTGGAAGCCATCCACGGGGAGATGCGACGCGACAAGCTGCTGACACTGCTCTACGAATACCAGAGTCCTTCCGCCGGTTGGCAAGGCCGCAGCATCAACCTCGAAGCGGAGTTCGGCCGCTGGCGGGCGCGGTTCTGCGCGATTGACGAGCAATGGATCGTCGGCGCGGTGCTGGGCATGTCGATGATCGGCGTGCCCGCCGTCGCCCATATCCCCAACATGACCACGTTCATTCCCTACGAGCTGATGTTCAACCATGCGGGCAAACTGCGGCACATGACCGGGGGCCAGGCCGCGTTCCCCATGGTCCTTTGGGCCGACATGGCTGGGCGTGTTCCTCTGCAAGGCGGCCAGCACGCCGACGCGGGGCTTGAATCCTCGTATGCCCGATTGGCCGGACTGAAGGTCGTGATCCCCTCCAATTCCTACGACGCCAAAGGGCTGATGATCGCGGCGATCCGTGATGTGGATCCGGTCATCTTCTGTCATTACCCCATGCCGACCTGGGGACCGCCGGTCCCCGACGAGCCCTACGTCGTGCCCCTTGGGGAGGCCGCCGTGCGGTGCGCGGGCAGCGACCTGACCATCGTCGGCTACGCGCCTCAGACGCTGGAGATTGCGAAGGCCGTCGAGCAGTTGAAGCGGGACGGGATTGCTGCCGAGTTCATCGACCCGCGAACCCTGGCCCCCTTGGAAGGCGTGATGGAAACGATCATCAAATCGGTCAAGAAGACGGGGAAGCTACTGACCTCGGACGACGGGTCCTACAGCTTTTGCAACTGTACGGAGATCGTGGCCCGGGTGGCCGAGGCATTGCCGGGTACGAAAATCAAGCGACTGGCGTTCCCCGATGCCCCGGCGCCAGGCGCGCCGGAGATGCTCAACTACATGCGCGTGGACGCGGTCAAGATCGTTTCTGCCGCAAAGAAATTGGTAGGCGCCCCAGTCCCGTCAAGCCCCATCCGATGAAAGGTGCTCGGTCATGAGAACACTGCCCGATTCCGGGGAAGCATCGCCCGAAACAGCTCAGCACGACAGCCAAGTCGTTGTGCCCTGCACTTACTGCGGGTCCGATACCCGCGCGGACATGGTTCGCGCGGCTTTCTGGGGGCGGCAGGGACTCCTTGCCATTGAGGACATTCCGGCGCGGGTCTGTCAACGCTGCGGCGAACAGTTCTACGATGACCAGACGGCCCAAAGAATCGAGAACATCGTCGACGGCTCAGGGGAGGCCCCTACGCGGCAAATCCTGGTGCCCGTGTTTTCGATGGCGACTCCGGCAGGCCCTGGAGTCGGCGGATTGTAAAGCAACCTCCCTCAACGTCTGACATCAGCCTTGATGATTCCGACTTCAGCACAATGCCCGTCACTCCGATGGAGTTGAGCCATGCCGCCGCCTCTTCGCCTTTCAAATCCATTGCCAGGATGCTGTAGCCGCCGCCAGGGCAGATCAAGTTTGACCGGCGGCTAGCGTTCTTCAGCCGATGGACTGCAGCAGGTTGAGATGTTATTCTGCTTGGTATCGCAAGGTGAGATCCCTCAGCGACTCGAAAGGAACACGCATGACCCGAGCAATGATCCTGCTGGCCATGATTTTCCGGCTGGCATCGGCTTCGTGGGCGGCCGAATCGGCAAAGCCGAAACTCCCGCCCCTCAAGCCGCTCTTCGACTATCCCCTGCGCGACACCTCGCTCTGTGTCGGCGGCGACGGGTTCTATTATCTCACCGGCACCACCGGCCATCCCACCTGGTGGAAAACCAACGAGGGCATCCGCGTGTGGCGGTCAGCCGACCTGAAGACTTGGACGCCGTTGGGGTTGGTCTGGAAGATCGACGACGGCACCTGGCAGAAGGAGAAGCACGGCGAGAATCGCGCCCTCTGGGCTCCCGAAATCCACTACGTGAAGGGCACCTTCTGGCTTACCATGTGCATGAACTTCGGTGGCACGGGCCTGCTGAAAAGTACCAGCGGCAAGGCAGAAGGACCGTATGTCGATGTACATCCCAAAGGGCCACTCACCGCCAACATCGACGCCTCGCTGTTTGCCGACGACGACGGCAAAGTGTATTTCGTTTGGCAGAACGGCATGATCGCTCGCCTGAACGACGACATGAGCGAGTTGGCCGAAACGCCACGGCACTTGAAGCCGTCAAACCATGGCCAGGTCGGCTTCGAGGGGGCGTTCCTGACGAAGATCGACAAGCAGTATTACCTGGTGTGCGCCGACTTCATCCAGGGCGACTATCACTGCATGATCGCTCAGGCCGACAGCATCTACGGTCCGTACGGTCCGCGTTACCTGGCCGTTCCGCATGGCGGGCACAACATGCTGTTCAAGGACAAGCAAGGCCGGTGGTGGGCCACTTTCTTCGGCAACGACGCGCACGCCCCCTTTCGCGAGCGGCCTGGCATGCTGCCGATCGAGTTCGACGCCGCTGGGCAGGTCAGGCCGAAGGACTAGTCCTTGAACGGGCGCCATGGAGACAGTTATGGTAATCCCACGCAACCTCTCAATGACAGCGGCTTGGGCAGTGTTGATCCTGCTCTGGTGCGCAGGACCTTACGCACAGGCCGACACCGTTGGCGATCATCTTTGGATTTGGGGGCATCCCGCAGGCTCCTACAACGACGGTTTTCTCCGCCCAATGAAGTTGGTCTCGACGATCGAGCCGGTCGCCGCCGCCCAGCGCATGGGCCTGAAGAACGTGATCTTCGTGCGGTATAACGGCCAGCCGATGCCCCCCTTCGATGCCTACTACAATCCGTTTCGCAAGTTGGACCGCGTGTACTGGTCGCTGGTCGGAGCAGGCGGCGGCAGTTCGTCAGCGGAACGCGAGGCGGCGTTCTCGTTGGCGGAGAAGAACCAGAACCTGGCAGGCTTCATCCTCGACGATTTCTTCTACGAGCAGTGCGAAGGCAGCGCGGCCGATCCATTGCCTTCGCCACGACCGGATCGTCCGTTGTGTGCATCGCTCAGCCCGGCGCAATTGCATGCCCTCGGCCAGCGGCAGGTCCGTGGCCGAAAGCTGCCGCTGATGGCCGTGATTTACACCCGCCAGGTAAAACCCGGCGCGCGGCCTCACATCGCGGAAGTCGATCAGCTCTGCATGTGGACCTGGCGGCCGGGCGACCTGAAGCACTTGGAGGCCAATTTCACCGCCCTGGAAAAGATCGCCCCCGACAAGCAACTCTACCTGGGCTGCTACATGTACGGTTTTTACGAGAGCAAACCGCTGAGCGTGGCTCTCATGCAGCGGCAAGTGGAACTCGGCTACCAGTGGTTGAAGGCGGGACGGATCGCAGGGATCATTTTCCTGGCCACGCCCAACGTCGATGTCGGCCTGGAAGCCGTCGAGTGGACCCGCCAGTGGATTCACAATCACGCAGACCAACCATTGCCGACGCGCGCGGGGACCGACCAAGGCATACCCCACCCTATTTTCCCACCAAGGAGCCAATCATGAAAACGCTCGTCCTGTTCCTGGCGTTGGCCGTTGTGCCGGCGTTTGTTTCGGCGGCCGAGCCGCGGGTCCTGGCAGAGGACCCCTTCCAGGCCAAGCCGGCCGTACCCTGGTCCTGGCTTCGCGAGAATCCGGCCGCCTGGCGGCTGCACGGCGGCGGCCTTGAGATTTGCGTCGAGCCCGGGGTGGCGGGCACGGTAAAGAACGCCTTGTTGCGGCCCGCCCCCGCGCGAAAAACGCCTTACGCCGTCGAGGTCAGCGTTACCTTCACCGCCGAGCCCACCAACCAGTTCGAGCAGGCCGGCATCACCTGGTACCGCGGCGGCCAGCCGGTGTTCAAGCTGGTCCACGAGCACATCGACGGCAAGGAGTACATCATTCCCGGCCGGGCGCCGGCCCCGGAAAGAACCGTCGATCTGCGGCTGATCGTAAGCGCCGACAAGTTCACGGCCCAGTTCCGCACCGAAGGCCAGGCCGAGTACCGCGACGCGGCCGCCGGGCCGCTGCCCCCGGGCAGCGACGAGCAGATCAGCCTGCAATGCTACAACGGGCCCGCCGGGGCCCAACACTGGATTCGCTTCACCAAGTTCCGGCTGGTCGAGGTGGCCGAAGCAGATCTCTCCAAGCAGAAGTAACTCAAACCGCAAGAGACCACGGGAGATAACCATGCACTCGTCAATCGCGAGGCCCGTTGCGGCCCTGACTATCGCGGCCTTTGGCATCCTCGCCGTCGCCGCGGGGGCGCGCTCGGACGACGCCGCCACGCCCGCCGTGGTGGCCAACGTCAAGGTGCTTTCCGACAAGGTCAAGGACGTTTCCAGCCTGGAAGCCTGGAAGAAGTCCTATATCCAGGCTGGAATGACCGACAAGGACAAGGCCCTGGCCATCTGGGAGTCGGTGGTCGCCCATCAGTATCAGGACAGCCCGCCCAAGGAGTTCCTGCACCACGAAGACGACGTGTACGACGTTATGAAGATGTTCAACGTCTATGGGCATTCCTACTGCGGGGTGGCGGCCTGCGAGACGGCCGCGCTGGCCCGCTACCTGGGCCTGAAGGCCCGGGTGAGCACCATCGTGGCGCACGTGGTGCCGGAGATCGAGTGGGACGGGCGGTGGCACCTGCTGGACGCCTCGCTGGTGAACTTCTTCGTGATGAAGGACCAACCGCCGGAGGCCGTCAACGGCAAGTTCTCGCGGGCCCTGACGAACTACGCCGCACCCAAGGGGAACATCGCCTCGATCGAGGAGATCATCGCGGCCGTGAAACAGTGGTACGCCAGGAACCCCGAGTACCTTATCCAGCCCGCCGGCGGGCAAGGCAAGCCCCGCGGCGACGATGCCAAGCTCCGCCGGCTCCACGCCTCGGAAGGTTGGCAGGGCTGGAAAAAGGGCCCGCCCCTGCTGGCCGACTGCCCCTTGTACGGCTGGGACGGCTGGTGGCCCGCCCACACCCACGGCTGGTACTCGACCATGGAGGAGTACGACGGCAGCGTATATTTCCCCTACGAGGCCGGCTACTCGATGGGCTACAAGGTGAACATCCAGCTCCGCCCCGGCGAGCGGCTCACCCGCAACTGGTCGAACAAGGGGCTGTACGTGAACATGGACGGCACGGCCGGCAGCCCCGGCGCGCTGGACGGCCGGATCGGTGAAGGCTTCATGGCCTACTGCCCCAAGTTCGGCGATCTGGCCCCCGGCCGCATCGGCAACGGCACGCTGGAGTACGACGTGCCCCTGGACGCCGCGCTGCAACGCAGCGCCTGGCGACTGGAGGGCCTGCGGGCCGCCGGCCGGCTGGGGACTGTCCCGATTTTTGGGGCAGGAGGCCACAAAAATGGGACTGTCCCCCTTGGCCGGCTGCGCCTGGCGGACGGCGCCACGGAGGGCGTCTTGGAAATCCGCAACCCCACGAGTTATGTCTACCTGAAGGGCGAGGCCACGCTCCAAGCGGTGGTCGGTCCCGGCGGATCGATCGAGGTCTCCTTCAGCGACAACAACGGCCTGGATTGGCGGCCGGTGGCCCGCATCGACACGAGCGGCCCGCGGCAGATCGAACTCAGCAAGCTCATTCTGCGGCGCTATGATTACCGGCTGCGACTGGTGTTTAAGGGGGCCGGCACGGGACTGGACCGGCTCAGCTTCCGGCACGACGTTCAGCACTCGCAACGCCCCTTGCCCGCCTTGGGAAAGGGCGAGAACACAATTGCCTTCTCGGCCGGTCCCCAGGAAGGGACGATCAGCGTCGAGGGCTCGGCCAACGTGGCCAACAAGGGCCGGCAACTGGTCTACACCGACTTCCATCCGCAATCGCGGAATCTGAAGGAGAACCTGCTGATCGATCCGATGAAGCGCGACGGCGAGCTGAGCTACAAGGTCGAAACGCCCGGCGACATGACGCGCATGAGCATCGCCACGCACTACCGGGCCCGGGACCCGCGGGGCGGCTGGGACGTGCAGGTGTCGCTGGACGATGGCAAGACCTTCAAGACAGTCAGCCGGTGTGCAGGACCCGCGGTGTTCTTCGGCAAGTTCGTCGAGCTGAGCGACATCCCGCCGGGCACGCGCTCGGCCGTGGTCCGCTGGCTGGGCACTACCGGCTACAACGCCACAATGATCTTCAACCACCGCATCGACGCCGACTATCGGCTGCCCAACGCCGGCTTCCGGCCGGTGAGGATCACTTACCGCTGGGAAGAGGGCGGCGTCCAGAAGACCGACATTCACGTCGCCCGCCGGGAATCGGAGAGCTACGCCATTCACTGCGCGGGCAAGCCGCAGATGAAGTCGATCGCGCTGGAGCTGGAGTAATGCTTACTCGAAAAATGCCCGCGCGCCGGCCTCGGGCGGGTTGAAAACGTTGAACGTGGCCGGCCAGGCGATGAAGTTCTGCACGTCGGTGCCCGGCGTGTCGTTGTCGTTGAGCATGAAGCCCAGCCAGAACCACTTGCCCGACTGCACCGGCGGGACGATCTTCTCGTCGCCCTGGTAGGTCGATTCATCCAGCGGCAGCTTGAACTCGATCACGTAGCCGGGGCTCTGCGACAGGTCGACGCCGTAGATGCTCTCGATATATTGGCGCTCGGGAATGTCGCGGGCGGAGTCGAACTTGCGGATGACCCGCGGCGCCTTGGCCGGGTCCAGGTCGAGGTCCATCTTCTGGAAGAAGAACCGGTTGCGGAGGAACATGGCCCCCTTGTCGGTCGTCTGCGCCACGCTGAACCCGAAGCCGCTCAGGAAACCGTTGATGCAGAACTGGAGGCTGTCGCCCTTGTAGAAGCGGGCCGCCGGCTGGTGGAAACTGACCACGTTGTCGAAGACGATCACCGCCGCGTACAGGTCGCGGCCGTGGTAGCCCAGCCGGATCACGCCGCTGCAATCGGCCGGGCCGTCGATCTTGCCGAAACTGTTCTGGGGCGTCATCAGGACCTGCGGCGGGAACCCCAGCCGCCGCCATTTCGACATGTCGCCGTCGACGGCCAGTGCCCCCGGCAGCCGCTTGATGACGATCTCGGGCGAGCGGGCCCGGCCCAGCGGCTGGTGCAGCGCCGCCGGCCGCGACGCCAACTGCCGGGCCTTGGCCGCGTCGATGGCCAGCGGCAGCCGGCTTTTGTGCACGTCGCCCGTCCCGCGCAGGGTCAGCCAGTGGTGGCAGTTGGTCATGTAATCGCCGATGACGATCTGCACCTGGCCGTCGTCGGTCGGCACGGCCGCCCACTGCTGCGGGTGGTCGACCCAATAACCGCTCCAGTGGACGGCGGCCGGGAAGCCGAAACGGCCCAGCTCCAGCCCGTCGTCGTCCAGGGCCATGTACTCGGCCTGGTGCCCCCAGCTCGAAACCAGCACGCCCGGCAGCGGCTCGACGCCCTGAATCGGATCGTAGTCGTTCATCGTGCGGAGCCAGCGCAGGCTGCCGTCGGGGTTCCAGCGGGCGAGGTCCGTGGCGCCGCTGTTGCTCAGGCCCATGCCGTTGGGCGTCTGGCGGAGGTTGATGCCGGCCGACACGCTCCCGTCGGGCGCTAGCTTGGCCGCCGACGCCGAGCGCAGGTCTTCCGTCTTGCCGGCGAAGTACGGGCTGGGCACCATGGGGTCTTTGGCCGCCAGGATACGGTCCTGGCCGAATTCGTAGACCGGTACGCCCTCGGCGTCGAGCCCCTTGAGCTTCCAGCGAAAAACGATCTGGTGGCCGGAGTGGACGATAGTCCCGTCGGGGTTGACGAACATGAATCGGCCGGAGAGCGATTCGAGGACCGGCTTGCCGTCGGTGCCCAGCAGGGGTTGGCCCGGCGCGTCGCGGTCGTCGATCCAGCCGTCGTGGTTGGTGTCTTTGCACAGGAGATAGCCGCCCTTCGGGTTACGCTTGTAGAGGGCCACGGCCCGGGCGACCGGCTGATCGAAATTGGCGATCAGCACCCATTCTTCGCCGCTATGTGCGGGGTTCTGACACTTGAAAACACCGAAGTTGTGTCCGCCGGCGCTGAAGAAGCCCTGGACCGAGGGTTGCGTCATGGGCGGCAGGCCCCAGTACGTGTCGGGCTCCCAGCGGCCGCTGGCCGGATCGATGAAGTACGAGACGCAACCCGAGGTGTCGAATATCCGCAGCCGGCGATCGCCCGCGAAGCGCACGATCTGCGGGTCGTTGCCCCACTGGGCCACTCCGTCGTGCAGCAGCCGGCCGTCGGGTCCGAAGGTGACCACGCGGCCCGAGGCGTCGCGGAGGGCCAGCGAGCCGTCGTCGTCCAGCGCCAGCCAGACGTTGGCGTGGTTGACGTTGAGCGGATGGGCCTGGAAATGGAAGCGGTCCGGCAGCCAGCGGCCGAAGGGGCCGTCGCCGCGGCCCAAGGTCCGCAGCAAGGCCGGCCGCTGCGGATCGTGCAGATCGAAAACGTGGATCTTGCCCGTCGCGCCCGAGGCCACGGCCAGCCGCTCGCCGGCCACGCTCAAGGCCAGCGGGTCGCTGACGCCGCCCCATTGGCAGACCGTCCGGCCGCCGGCGTCCAGGGCCACGATCTTTTCCTGGCTGCTGATGAGCCACAGCCATTTCCGCTTGCGGTCGGCCACGAGCGAAATCGGCTTGGCCACGCGGATCGAGGAGTCGAACATCAGCCCGCCGGCCCCGTCGACCAGGACGAGGTCGGCCTCGGTGTCGGCCACGAACAGCTTGCCCTCCAGCTCGGCCATGCCGCCCAGCCAGTGGCTCTTGAACTTGCCGCGAATGTCGACGCACAATCGCCCGTCGGGCCAGGGCATGGGAATGCCGGTGGCCGGGTCGATGCGGGTCAGGTTGAACGTCTTGTCGCCGGCGTGGCGAATCAGGAGGACCTTGCCCGCGCCGTCCAGGCACAGGCCGGTGCTTTCGTCCGAGCCGCCGAGGACCCAGGCGGGCTTGCCGGTGGCCGGATCGCCCAGCCGCAGGTTGATCTGCCGTTCGCTCCAACCGGAAGCGGTCAGCAAGCGGCCGTCGCGGTTGTAGGCCAGCCGCGTGACGTGCACGCTGTCGGCGCCGGCGGGCGTGTTGTCGATCCCGGCGTTGAGGACCATGCCCCGGTAGACCCAATCGGCCGCACTCTCGACGACCCGCAGTTGGTACTTGCCCGGCGGGATCGGCCGGCCGAACAGGTCGCTGCCGGGCAGGGCGAAGTCGTACGTCCCGCGCCGCAGGGGCAAGCCCTGGAACAGGTAGCAAACCAGCTTGTCGTCCGGCGTGAACAGTCCGGCGCTCTTCAGGCCGTCGTCCGCAGCGACGGTGAAGCGGCCGTCGGCCGATAGGTCGGTTCGATCGGGCGTCTCCAGGGCGCCGACGTCGGGCGGCCCGCAGCGCGGCCGGCCGTCCATGTCCAGGGTGGGCGCCTTGCGGCCGGCCAGCTCGGCCACGCCCCAGTCGGCCGTCGTCGCCCGCGCCGGGTTCCAGCGAAGCGTCGACACGGGATGGAAATCGTAGCGGGCCGCATCGGCGAACTTCACCTCGAGCTGCACGCTGTGCGCGTCCAGCCCGCCGGAAACGTCGCGCCACGTGGGCAGCGTGGGACGCTGCAACTGGCCCTCGATCTTGCCGGTGGCCAGGGCCAGGTACAGATTGTAATCCAGCGACAAGCGGCGGTTCGTGCCCCCCACGACCACGCCCGTGCCCGCGTCGACCACCAGGTTGTTGAACACCGCCGTATCGTCCGAGTCGGAGACGCTCAGCCCGCAGGCGTCGGCCGTGGCGATCGTGCAGTTGGCCACCTTGCACTCGGTGACGTGGTTGAGCGAGATGCCCACCAGGGCGCCCGAGACGATGGTGTTCTCGATGACCGTAGCCGTTGTGCATTGGGCGCGGATACCCACGGCCCCGCCGATGATCATCACTCGGCGGACAGCGGCCTCCCCGGTCAGGAAAGTGTTCACGCCCGTGCCCGTGCTCCGTATGGTCAGGTCTTCCAGCCGTGCGCCGTTGCCCGTCAGGGCCACAGCCACCGCCGCGCCGCGGGCCTCCAGGACGGTCTTCCGATAGCCGGCGCCGCGGAGCGTCACGCCCGCCGGCACCTCGATGCCGGCGGCGAACGTTCCGGCGGGCAGAGCGACGACCGCGCCGGGCTTGGCCCGCGCCAACTCCGCGGCCAGATCGAACCCTTGGGCCTCGGCACAGAACCAGGCCGAAAGCACCACGGCCAAAAGCCATTTCCGGTTGAGCATCAGAACGTTTCTCCTTTTCCGGCATGCCAGCCGGTGTTTCTCGTTTCCATATCAGTAGTTCCGTGCCCGGGGCTTGTCAAGGAGTTGCGGGATTTGGGTTGACCTTGCGGGGCTTGCTTCCCGGATCGCGCCATGTTACCATCGTGGATACGATTACACTCCGCAATGCGTTTCCCACCGGTACGAAACCTGCCCTCCCTGGTATGGAGCGTCGCACTTCCCTTCAGGCCGCCGGTCTACGGCCGCGAAGCCCAAACCGCCGTTCAAGGAACCCTGGCCCATGATTCACCGTCGTCGTTTGCTGGCCACGGCCGCTGCGGCCGCTTTCAGCTTCCATCTCGTCCCGCGGTGCGTGCTCGGCGGTCCAGGCCGCAAGGCGCCGAGCGAGAAACTCAACCTGGCGGGCATCGGCGTGGGCGGCCAAGGGGCGGGCGATCTGCGAGAAATGGCCGGCGAGAACATCGTCGCCCTGTGCGACGTCGATGGGAAGTATGCCGCCCACACCTTCCAGACCTATCCCAAGGCCGAGGTCTTCAAGGACTACCGCCTGCTGCTGGAGAAGCGCAAGGACCTCGACGCGGTGATGATTGCCACGCCGGACCACATGCACGCGCCCATCACGGTGGCCGCGCTGCGGGCGGGCAAACACGTTTACGTCGAGAAACCCATGGCCCATAGCATCGAGGAGGCCCGCGTCATGACCCGCGTGGCCAAGGAAACCGGCCTGGTGACGCAGATGGGCAACAACGGCCACGGCGGCGAAGGCTTGCGCTTGACCCGCGAGTGGCTCGAGGCCGGGGCCATCGGCCCGGTCCGCGAGATCCACTGCTGGAGCGACCGGCCGGGCAACTGGTGGAAACAGGATCGCGAGCGGCCCACCGACCGTCCACCCGTGCCCCCGGAGCTGGACTGGAACCTTTGGCTCGGCGCCGCTCCGGAGCGGCCGTATCATCCGCTGTACGTGCCCGTGGCCTGGCGCGGCTGGTTCGATTTCGGCACGGGGGCGCTGGGCGACATGGCCATTCACAACATGGACCCGGCCTTCTACGCCCTCGATCTCGGCGCGCCGGCGGCGGTCGAGCCGCAGACCAGCCCGCTGAAAAAGGAGTCGTACCCGGCCTGGCAGATCCTGACTTACGAGTTCGCCGCGAAGGGAGATCGTCCGGCCGTGAAGTTGACCTGGTACGACGGCGGGAAGATGCCGCCCCGCCCGGCCGGGCTCGAGCCGGGCCGCCGCCTGGAGGATAACGGCATTTATTTCGTGGGCGACCGGGGCACGATGCTCTGCGGCGGTTGGTCCGGGCCGCCGCGACTGGTCCCCGAGAGCAAGATGCAGGCGTTCCACCGGCCGCCCAAGACCATTCCGCGCTCCATCGGCCATCGCGCCGAATGGATCGAGGCCTGCAAGCAGGGCAAACCCGAGGACGCCAAGGCCGGCTTCGCCTACTCGGGCCCCTTCACCGAGGCCCTGCTGGTCGGCAACCTGGCCGCGCGGCTGCAAAAACGGATCGAGTGGGACGGCGCCGCCATGCGGGCGGTCAATGCGCCCGAGGCCGACGCCATCGTCCGCAAACATTATCGCGACGGATTCGGCATCTGATTCGACTTTTACAAACTACTCCCCTCTCCCTTTGGGAGAGGGGCCGCCAATCTCCCCTCGCCCTTTGGGAGAGGGGCAGGGGGTGAGG
Source organism: Thermoguttaceae bacterium (assembly GCA_049515555.1). Classification (GTDB taxonomy): domain Bacteria; phylum Planctomycetota; class Planctomycetia; order Pirellulales; family Thermoguttaceae; genus JBEKTY01. The sequence continues at coordinate 30,071 of JBEKTY010000045.1, read as the reverse complement.
GCTTTGAGAGGACTTACGATGAGACGATTGACAGTGACTCTGTGGACGGCGGGTTGGCTGGCGGCCGCGGGTGCGCAGGCCGCAACCATCGAATTGTGTGACGTCGGCGCCGACGTGGGCGCGCTGCTGCGGATCCCGGCGCCGGCCGGGGCCCTGGCGGCCCAGCCCGGCCAGGCGGTGGTCCTGACCGACGAGAAGGGACGCGAAGTCCGGGCCCAGGTGGAGCTGGCCGGCCTGGACGGCGAGCGGCTCGAGCTCGTGCTGGTCCGGCCGGCCGGCTTGGGCCAGACGCTCCGCGTGGGAAAGATCGCCGCGCCGGAGACGGCCGGCCCCTACGCGGCTTCCCGGGAGGGCAACCGGACCGTCACGCTCGGCGACGGCCCGCAGCCGATGGCCGTCTATCACGCCGGTATCCGCGAGCTGGCGGCCCAGCCGGCGTTCAACCGGGCCAATTTCTTCCATCCGCTGGTTACGCCCGCCGGCGTCACGGTCAGCGACGACGCTCCCCCGGATCACCTGCACCACCGCGGCCTGTTCCTGTCGTTCACCGAAGTGACGTGGAGCGGCAACGCTCAGCGGCTGAAGGGCAACTTCTGGCACGGCGACCCGGCCGCCAAGGTGGCCCCCGGCAAAGTCCTTTATGCCCGGGGCGGGCCCGTCTGTGCGGCCATCGCGGTCAGCCACGACTTTATGATCGGCGCCCGGGCTGTGCTGGAGCAGGACGTGATTGCACGCGCCGCCCGAGTGAGCCCGCGGGTGAACGTACTGGACGTCGAGTACCGCATCACGGCGCTGGGGGGCGACGTCGTGCTGGGCCCGAATTTCTATAGCTGCCTGCAACTCCGCGGGGCGGCGGCGTTCAACCGGCCCGACTTGGTGTTCAGCTACGACGACGGGAAGCCGCACCGCGACGTGGACCATCGTTTCGACCCGCCCCCGGAGGAACCGCCGCTGAGCCGCTGGATCGACGAGACGGGTCTGGTCGAGGCCAAACCCGTCGGGGCGGCCGTGGCCATTCATCCCTCGACCGCCAAGAGCCGGCTGTGCTACTCGCGGGGCGTCAAGGGCCTCAACCTGGACTTCCTTTACGACGCGCCGCTGACGGTCAAGGCCGGCCAGACGCTCACGGCCCGCTACCAGGTCTATATCCATGACGGCACCGCCGCCGAGGCCCAGATCGGCGGCATCGCCGGGTGGTTCAACCCGGGCATCGGGGTGAAATGGAGCGAGTGACCGCACGGGGGGAGCCGGTTGGCGGCTCGCTTTGCAGGAAAGGTATGATCCATGTCACGACTGTCCGGTACGAAACTTTGGAAAGCCGTTCTTGCGGGCTGTTTGACGGTAGCGGCTGGGAGCAGCCCGTCAGCGGCCGCCGATCCGCCGCCGGATCTCAAGCGCGCCAACGTCGAGGCCCTGCGGCGGGCCATCGACGACCTGGTCCACACCTTCGGCAATCGCTACGCCCGCGGCGCGGAGTTCCTCGCTCAGGTGACGGCGTGCGAGCAGCAGGCCGCGGCCATCGAGCGGGCCAGTAGCAAGGGCGACGCCCAAGCCGCGCGCGGGGCGTCGGCGCTGGCCGAGAAGATCGAGCGCCTGCGGCGCGAGGCCCTGCCGGCCAATCCGCTGCTGGACTTCGACAAGCTGTTGTTGGTGCGTCGCGGCGAGTCGAATCTGGGCTTGCCGCAGAACTGGCAGGGCAACTGCTCGCTGCCGTCGTTCAGCTACGACAATGAAATCGCCGTGCTCTCGCCGGCCCGGCCGGGCGGCCGGCTGACCACGCTCTTCCGCCCCGACCACAAGGCGTTCGTGGGCGACATCCGTCTGCACTACGATGCCCAGCGGATGCTCGTCTCCATGCCCGGGGCCAAACGCCGCTGGCAGGTCTTCGAGCTGGGGGTCGACGGCCAGAAGCTCCGCCAGGTGAGCACGGATGAGCCGGCCGAAGTGGACAACTACGACGCCTGTTATCTGCCCGACGGGCGGATCATCTTCTGCTCGACCCGCTGCTTCCAGGGCGTGCCCTGCGTGGGCGGCTCCGACCAGGTGGCCAACCTGTGCATCATGGACGCCGACGGCGGCAACGTCCGCCAGTTGTGCTTCGACCAGGATCACAACTGGTATCCGGCCGTGCTCAACAACGGCCGGGTCCTGTACACCCGCTGGGAATACTCCGATACGCCGCACTACTTTACGCGGCTGCTGTTCAGCATGAATCCCGACGGCACGAACCAGATGGAATACTACGGCAGCAATTCCTACTGGCCGAACTCGACGTTCTACGCCCGGCCGGTGCCGGGCCATCCCACGAAAGTCTCCGCCGTAATCTCAGGCCATCACGGCGTGCCGCGGATGGGCGAGCTCGTGATCTTCGATCCGGCCTTGGGCCGCCACGAGGAGGAAGGCGCCGTGCAGCGCATCCCCGGCTATGGCCGCAAGGTGCAGCCGGTCATCAACGACGGGCTGGTCGAAGGTTCCTGGCCCAAATTCCTGCATCCGTTTCCTTTGAGCGAGAAGTACCTGCTCGTCTCCTGCAAACCCACGCCGCAGGCCCGTTGGGGCATCTACCTGGTCGACGTGTTCGACAACTTCGTACTGCTGGCCGAAGCACCGGGCCACGCCCTGTTGGAGCCCGTGCCCCTGCGGAAAACGCCCGCCCCGCCGGTCATTCCCGACAAGGTCGACCTCGACAGCACCCAGGCGGTCGTCCACATTTCCGACATCTATTACGGCCGGGGCCTGCACAACGTTCCCCGCGGCACGGTGAAGAAGCTGCGGCTGTACGAGCCGCACTTCGCCTACCCGGGAATGGGCGGGCACATCAGCATGGGCATCGACGGGCCGTGGGACGGGCGGCGGATCTGGGGCACGGTCCCCGTCGAGGCCGACGGCTCGGCCAGCTTCCGCGTGCCGGCCAACACGCCGCTCTCGGTCCAGCCCCTGGACGAGGACGGCCGGGCGCTGGCCGTGATGCGGAGCTGGTTCACGGCCATGCCGGGCGAGGTCGTCTCCTGCGTCGGCTGCCACGACAGCCAGAACCACACCCCGCCCCACAAGCCCAGCCTGGCCATGCTGCGCAAGCCGTCGGCGCTTGCGCCCTGGTACGGCCCGCCGCGCGGCTTCAGTTTCAAGCGCGAAGTGCAGCCCGTGCTGGACAAGTACTGCGTGGGCTGCCACGATGGCCGGCAGAGCAGTCCGCCCGACCTGCGCGTGGCGGGCGCCGCCCGCTTCGGCAACTTCACCCCTTCCTACGTGGCGCTGCACCCCTTCGTCCGCCGTCCCGGTCCGGAAAGCGACTATCACCTGCAAAAACCCATGGAATGGCACACCAGCACCAGCGAGTTGGTGCAGATGCTCGAAAAGGGCCACTACCAGGTGAAACTCGACGCCGAGGGCTGGGACCGGCTGATCACGTGGATCGACCTGAACGTGCCCGACCACGGCACCTGGCGCGAGCAGCACGGCCCGTCGCCGATGATGCAGTACCGCCTGGCGGCGCATACGAAGTATGCCAATCGGCCCGAGGACCCGGAGGCCGTCCCGGACGACGCAGCGGCCAAGACGCCCGTGAAGTTCGTGGCGCCCCCGCCGGTGGCGCGGCCCGACGTCAAACCTCCGGCCGTGGCCGGCTGGCCCTTCGACGCGGCCGAGGCCCGGCGCCGCCAGAAGGCCCTCAAGCTGCCGGCCGCCCTGAAGCTGCCGCTGGCCGCCGGCCGGCAGATCGAGCTGGTGCTGATCCCCGGCGGGGAGTTCGTCATGGGCGATCCGGCCGGCGCGGCAGACGAGCGCCCCGCCACGGGCGTGAAAGTCGCCCGGCCGTTCTACATGAGCCGCACGGAGATCACCAACGCCCAGTTCGCCGCCTTCGATGCCGTGCATGACAGCGCCGTCATCAGCATGACGAGCAAGGACCAGGGGAACCGCGGCCACGAGATCAACGGCCCCGAACAACCGGTGGTGCGGGTCACGTGGCAAGAGGCGCGTGAGTTCTGCCGTTGGCTCTCTTCGCGCAGCGGCCGCCGAGCGGACCTGCCCACCGAGAGCCAGTGGGAATGGGCCGCTCGGGCCGGCACCAGCACGGCCACGTACTACGGCGACGTGACCGCCAACTTCGGCCGCTTCGCCAACCTGGCCGACTCCAGCCTGGGCCAAATGGCCCGCAACGATTCGCCGCACTGGCATCCGCGGATCGAGACGGTCAACGACGGGGCCATGGTCACGAGCAACGTGGGCCGCTATCAGCCCAACGCCTGGGGCCTGTGTGACATGATCGGCAATGCGGCCGAGTGGACGCGGTCCACCTACGGGCCCCATCCCGGCCAGGCCGGCGACGGCCACGAAGATCCGGCCCGCGCGGGGCAAAAGGTCGTCCGCGGCGGGTCGTGGTATGACCGCCCCCAGCGGGCGACCGCCTCGTTCCGCGTCCACTACCAGCCTTGGCAGGCCGTGTACAACGTCGGCTTCCGGGTGATCGTAGAAGTAAACGAGGAGTTGGCCAAGCAGTAGTCCGTCACGGAAGCGGCACTTGCCCGGGCGGTGCCGATAACCCCCCAACCACGACACCGCACAAACTACCCTACCAGAGGAGTTGCTCCCATGACCGCATTACGCCGTTTGTTGTGTCCTGTCTCGACGGCCCTGGCTGCTGTTGTTACCGGAGGGGTGCTTGTTTCCCCTGCGTGGGCCGGGTATCTCGGCCCGCAGTCGCTCTTGGCCGCCAAGGACGGCAAGACCCTGTTCGTGGCCCTGGCCGACGCGCGGCAGATCGCCTTCCTGGACGTGGCCGGCCGCAAGGTGCTCCGCAGCGTGCCCGTGCCGGCCGAGCCGGCCGCCCTGGCCTGTAGCCCCGACGGCCGCAAGCTGTACGTCGCCTGTGCCGCGCCCAAAAGTACCGTGTGCGTGATCGACACGGCCACCGGCACGGTGTCCGACTCGATCCCCGCGGGCCACACGGCCGACGCCTTGGCCCTCGCCCCCGATGGCAAGCTGCTCTACGTGGGCAACCGCTTCAACGACAACGTGGCGGTGATCGACCTGGCCACCAAGCAGACGATCGCCCGCGTGCCGGTGGTACGCCAGCCGATCGCCGCGGCGGCGACGCCCGACGGCAAGTCGGTTTTCGTGGCCAACCACCTGCCGCTGGACCGCTCAGACAGCTACGACGTGGCGGCCGGCGTTACCGTGATCGACACGGCCACCCGGCAGCCCACGACCATCCGCCTGCCCAACGGCAGCACGAGCGTGCGCGGGCTGTGCCTGTCGCCCGACGGCAAGTACGTGTACGTGGTTCACGTCCTGGCCCGCTACCAGATGCCCACCACGCAACTGGAGCGGGGATGGATGAACACCAACGCCCTGAGCATCCTCGACGCGGCCGCCAGGAAGCTCATTAACACGGTGCTGCTGGATGACGTGGACCTGGGGGCGGCCAACCCCTGGGGCGTGACCACCAGCGGCGACGGCAAGACGATCTTCGTCACGCATGCCGGAACGAACGAATTGAGCGTCATCGACGCCCCGGGGCTGATGGAGAAACTGGCGAAGATCGAAGCGGCCGCGGCGAAGAACAAGCCCGGCCAACCGGCGCCCGGCTCTTACGCCGATCCGGTTTCGTCCACGCCGGCCGAGGTGCCCAACGACCTGGCGTTCCTCGTCTCGCTGCGGCGGCGGATCAAGCTGGAAGGCACGGGTGCCCGGGGCGTGGCGGCCATCGGTTCCAACGTCTTCGCCGCCGAGTACTTCAGCGATGCGCTGTCGGTGGTCGATCTGGAGTCGAAGTCGGCCCAGCCCGTGTCGCAGATCGCCTTGGGCCCCCCGCCGCAGTGGACGGAACAGCGCCGCGGCGAGGCGCTGTTCTTCGACGCCACGATCTGTTTCCAGCACTGGCAAAGCTGCGGAACCTGCCATCCCGACGCCCGCGCCGACGGGCTGAACTGGGACCTCACCAACGACGGCCTGGGCAACCCCAAGAACACCCGCAACATGTTGCACGTGTTCCACAGTGGGCCGACCATGTCGCTGGGCGTCCGCGAGAACGCCGCCGCCACCGTGCGGGCGGGCATCACCCAGATCCTCTTCGCCGTGCGGCCGGAAGAAGACGCCAAGGCCCTGGACGAGTATCTGAAATCGCTCGATCCGGTCCCCAGCCCCTATCTGGTCGACGGAAAACTGAGCCCCGCCGCCGAGCGCGGCAAGAAGCTCTTCTTCGACGTCACGGTGGGCTGCGGCAAGTGCCATCCCGAGCCGTACTATACCGACAAGCGGTCGCACGACGTGGGCAGCGTGGGCAAGTACGACAAGCCCAGCGACAAGTTCAACACGCCGCGCCTAACGGAGATCTGGCGCACGGCCCCCTACATGCACGACGGCCATTACCTGACAATCAAGGACCTCCTGGTCCAGGGCAAGCACGGCGCCCCGGGCGTCAAGGAAGCCAAGCTCTCGGACAAGGACCTGGACGACCTGGCCGAGTTCGTCAACTCGCTGTAGCAGCGGGCAATCTCGCGTTGTGCCTACAGTCGTTCGTAGTGACCGCATTCATGCGGTCCTTGGCTTGTTCACGCTCTCCAGACCCGATAAATCGGGTCTACAAGCCTCAATAAACAATCCTGCCTACAGCGACAGCAGGTACTCTGCCAGATCCTCCAGTTCCGCCTTGGAGAGATGCGACGTAGAGCCGTGCTGGTCGCCCTGGTTGCCCTTGGTCAGCAGGTCCATGATGGTCGCCGCGGAGCCGTCGTGCAGATAGGGCGCGGTGCGCCATAGCTCGATGAGCGTGGGCGTGACGAACTTGCCGGACGTGTCGAAATCGCGCTTCGTGCCCACGTCGTACGACTTCAGGTCGGTCAACTGCGGGCCGGCGTGGCAGGTGGCGCAGCCGCTTTTGCCCTCGAAGATTTGCCGGCCGCGCTGCGCCTGGGGCGACATCCGCCCGCCGAGCAGGCGGGGGCTGGGCGTGGGCCGCAACGAGCCCAGGTACGCCTGGACCGCCTTGCTCTCGACCGCGGCCGGCTGCCGGAAGAGGATGAACTTGAAGCCCGACTCGACGGCCGTCGCAAAGCTGGGCCGCACGCCGTGGGCCATCATGGGGGCCCGCTTGTCGGCGCCCAGCAGGCTCTTCACGTTCTTCGGGTTTCCGATGCCGTCGTTGAGCAGGTCCCAGTTCAGGCCGTCGGCACGGCCTTCCGGATGGCAGGTGGCACACGACAGCCAATGCTGGAAGCAGTAGGTGGCGTCGTGGAAGATTTGCTCGCCCGCTCGGGCCTGGTCCGCCGCGGGCTGCGGGCCCAGCGGCACGGCAGCCGTCACGAGAAATGGCGGCGGCGCGGTGAAGATCGAGGGCGGCGTGGTGGGCGGACCGCCAAAGGGCGCCGGCTCGGGCTGGCCCTCCGCCGCAGTCGCCTGGGGGGCCGGCGGCGGCGTAACCTTCGCCAGCACTACGGCGCCGGAGAAATAGGCGGCCACGGCCAGTTGCCGGCCGTCGGGCGAAAGGGCGATGCCCCGCGGACCCAGCCCGGCCGCCAGCGGCGTGCGGGTCATAATGTCGGCGACGTGCAGGGCCGCCAGGTCGTTGATCAACAAGTCGCGCCGGGTGGCGTCGTGCCGAATCTCGAGCCAGGCGTTCTGCACGCCGCTGCGGCGGTACTGCTCCAATTCCGCCAGGCTCTTCTTCTCGGCGGCTTCCGCCGCGGCTTTGGCCGCCGCTTTGGCGGCGGTCGTTGCGGGCGGCGCGGCCTTGGCCTTCGCCGCTGTTTGGGCCGGGCCGGACTGCGCCGGCCGAGCCGCCTGGGTACTCGCGGCAATGTACTCCTCGCTCCGCAGAAGCCGGTGCAGCTTCGCCAGGTCGAGTCGCGCGATCTGGTGGCAGCCGGCGATGGCGACAAACATCGTCGAGCCGTCCCTGGTCATCGCCAGGCCCCAGGGGTCCGCCGCGCCTTCGCTCATCAGGTCCAGAAGCAGCGTGCAGTACACCTTCTTCCCGGCAAGGTCGAGGATCGTCACGGCGTTGGTGTTCATCCAGCCGTGCTCCAGTTGCGTGGTGGGCAGCATGAAGCGGCCCAGGGTGTGGGCCACATAAGCCCAGCGGCCCGTCGGCGAAACGGCGATCTGGCGGACGTTGGTCGAGCCCGGCGGCAGCTTGATCTGGCCGGCCGGCGCAAGCTTATCCAGGTCGATCAGGCTGACGACCGCGGAATGCGTGGGCCGGCTGGCGTCGCCTTGGGGCAAGAGGTTGCCCACCACCGCGGTGGCTTCGTCCGGGGTGACGGCCAGGAAGCAGGGCTCGCGCACCACCGGCAGGCGCGCCTTCTCCTTGCCGCTGCGGAGGTCCAGCACCGTCACCGCATCGTTGGCCGAATCGGCGACCAGCAGCAGACCCTTCCGGGCAGCCAGTGCCAGGCCCACCGGCCGCGGTCCGGTGGGCAGGCGGCGCAGCACTTTGCCGGCCAGTGCATCGACTTCGGCCACGCTGCCCGCATCGCACTCGGCCACGAACACGCTCTTGCCGTCGGCCGACCAGGCCGCGCCGGCCGGGCTGCCCCGCAGCTCGACCTGAGCCACGACCTTGGCCCCCGCGGGATCGACGATGGTCAGGTTGCCACCGGTATGGTCGGAGACCGCCAGCATGGCCCCGCTGGCATCATAAGCCAGGTCGAGCGGCGAGTGGTACTTGCCCGGTGAGTTGTCGGCCCCCGGGGCCGGCGCCGTGCACAAGGCAATCACCAGGCAGACGCCTGCTGAAATGTGCGCCCAAAGTGATTGTAATCCGCTACGGCCGATCATGGCGGGAGGTCCTTATGGATTGAAAGTGGAGTCTTGCAAATCGGGGTGAGAACCGCCGAAGCGGTCCCCCTCTCCCTCCGGGAGATGGCCGGGGTGAGGGGAAGTGCGCGTTGGTCCCGAAAACTGGAGACGCATGCTCTTCACCCATTTCCCCTCACCCTAACCCTCTCCCGGAGGGAGAGGGGACTGGACCCCGCTGCTCAAATGCGCGAGCGGTTGTTCATCTGTCCGCTGGGCTTGACGTTGCCCATGTCCATGCGCGGGTACTTGGCCAGGTTCTCTTCGGTCTTCTTCAAGATGCCGAGCAGGCGTTGGTAGTCCGGGTCCTGGGCAGTTTTGAAGACTTCGCCCTTGCAGAGGCCGGCGCCGCCGGCCGAGGCGGCCAAGGGCGCGCACAGAAAGTCGTTCAACTGCGGGTTGGTGATCCGCACGTACTGCGTGCCCAGCGGCTGCCGGCTCTTGTGGCAGTCGGCGCAGCGCCGCGACCAAACCTCTTGGTACTTGGCTTGCAGCTCGGCGGGATAGCGGTGGTGCCCGCCTTCGGGCAGCTCATAGGTGCTGTAGTAGGGCACGTTCAGGTCGATCCAGGTGAAGATCCGCTCGCGGCTCTGGCGGTCGAGGCGGGCCTGCGGCTTGCCGTCCTTGTCCGGGTGGCCGGAGAGGATGATTTCGGCGAGCTTGCTGGCGGGCGTGCCCCAGGTCTTGGGTGCGATCTGGAGGATGTTCTGCTCGGCGCCGTTGTTGGTGGGGATCCAGCTTACCAGGCCCCCACGGCCGCGGACCAGGTTGTCGTAGGATATGTTGAACCAGTCGGTCTTGTCGCCCGTCAGGTCGATGCGGCCGGCGGGCCGGGGACCGCGATGGCAACTCACGCAGTTCTTGTCCAGCACGGGCTGGACGACCTGCACGTAATCGAAGTTGGCCGGGCCCCAAGAGGGCTCGGCCGGCTTGCTGGGCGGCGCGCGCAGCGCCGCGGGCTGGGCCAAGCCGACGGGCGGCGGCATGTTCCGCGACTCGTGGCAGCCCACGCAGCCCTGGGCCTCGTCGGGGGCGAAGTGTACGAAGCTCCGCATGCGCTGCACCGCCGCGCCATTCTCGTCCAGGGCCATGAAGTACAGGGCCTTGTTGGCCGGCACCTTGAAATAGGCGGAGCCGTCGGCGTGGACCGGCACGCTGCCCCACACCTTCTTGGCCGCATAGGTGGCCCCGCCCGAGATGACCGGCCGCATGAAGCCGAAGCCCTGCTCGTCCACGCGGTGCCCCTTGGCCACTTCCTCGACGATGCAGATCGACTTCACCGCGCCGCGCTTGACGTAGGGCTCCAGCCCGCGGTACACGTCTACCAGGTACACGCTGGCCTCGCCCTGGCGTTCCCAAGTGGCCGGTACGTTGTCGATGGGGCAAGTGGGGCAGGTCTGGCCCGCGTTGCACGTGCTGCACACGGGCGGGGCCCCGGGCGCGGAAGCGGAGAGGGCCTCGCGCGGACCGGACCGGGCCTCACGTGGAGCGTGAGGAATACTTGACGCCGCATCGGCTTCCGCCTCGACCGTAAGATCGGCGACGATCGGGAGCTGGTTGATCGGAAACGGCTTTTCGCGCGGACGAAGCGGCAGGCCGTTGTAGCAGCCCCAGCGATCGGCGGCACGGTATAGCAAAGCCATGCCCCCGCCGATCTCGCCCAGCAGCAGCGAGCCGTCGCAGCTTACGATGAAGCGCTGCGTGTCGATGGGCTTGGGCAGGCTGAATGGTCCGCGTACGCCGTTGCCGTCGCCCTGGGAGGCCGAGCCCACGCGGACCTGCGGGGTGAGGTTGGTCATCGCGTCCTGGGCGTTGTCCAAGCGGTCGGGGCTGACCAGGCCCACCGCCCCGCGGATGGGACCATTGTGGCTGGCGAAGGTGCACATGGCCAGGTCGGTGCCGGGCACCGGCCGGGCCTCCAGCAGGCTCGCCGGGCAGAGCACGCGGTTGCCGTAGAACAGCCGCAGCCCCGTGCCGTCGGGGTGCATGGTCCACATCTTCTGAATGGGAATGGCCGGCCGGTCCACATACTCCCAACGGCTATACAAAATGCGGCCGTCGGGCAGCGTGGCGGGCGTGAAATCATCCACGTTGTTCGACGACAGCCGCAGCGGGTTCTTTCCGTCGCGGTCCATGCGGAACAAGACCCCGCTGGCCGTGCCCCAGCACAGCGCCCCGGCGCCGCGCGGCCCGCGCGTCGAGAGGAAGGCGATCCCGCCGTCGGGCAGCCAGGCCACGTTGTAGTTGTGCGAGCTGCTGCGGGTCAACTGGGTCAGGCCCGTGCCGTCTACGTTCATGCGGAAGACCTGGAAGCCCACCTGGCCGCTGGTGCGCCAGGCGAAGACCACCTCCTTGGCGTCGTAAGACAGGTCCAGATCGAGAATCATGCCCGCGCCCGCGTCGAGAATTTGCGTGACCTTTCCCTCGGGCTTGGGCGGGCTGAGCACGTAAATGCCGCCCCCGGGACCGAACGTCTCGCTGTGGTTCGTGTAAACGTGCGAGGGGTTCGTGGCCACGCGCTTGATGAAAACGAGCTTGTCGAAGCCCAGCCGGCCCGCGGCGATCTGCCGGGCCAGGCCGGGGTCGTCGGGTGGCGGCTCGATGGCGGCCGCGCCCACCCCGGTGAGGAACTTGCCCAGGGCCCGCTCCGCGGGACTGGCGGCGTAGACCCGGATCTTCGAGGCCCCCGGATTCAGGCCGCCATAGGAGCTGCGGAACTTCAACGTGAGCTTCTTGACCTGCGCGGGCGCGGGCAGCTTGATCCGCTGTGGCCCGTGCCCCATCTTGAAGGCGCCCGTGACGACCGGCTTTGCGCCGCCGTCCAAGTACAGCTCGTAGTCCTTGAAGCACTCGGTCAGCATGAAGGCCGTGCGTCCGTAGTAGACCACCTCGGCCACCGTGACGGGCGAGGGCCACTCGAGGCTGAAGTCGGCCGCGTGCAAGCCCTTCGTGGCCCAGGCCTGGCCCACGTCGGCGCTGGACTCGGGGCCGGCAATCTCTCCCGTAACGGCGAACCTGGCCAGGTAAGAGTCGCTGTATTCCGACGAGGCCGTTGCCTTGGCCTTGGGCGCCAGGTTCTCGGGCAATACGCCCGGCTTCACGGCCCTCTCAGCCGCCATGGCCGGACATACTGTGCACACCAGGAGAACCGCCGGCACCAGAATCATCCGTTTCATGCTCGTGCTCCTGATCTCTTGATCTATGTGTGTATCCGCGGCCTAAGCGTGCCGCGATCCTCGACTATATGCCCTCACCCTAGCCCTCTCCCGGAGGGAGAGGGGACCGGGCGTGGCACGCCCTTCGCTGCGCTCAGGGACGTGCCACACCTAGAGCAATTTGAACAGGTTACTGTTCTACAATCCTTCAGCGAGTAATCCTTATCGCCTCGATGGCGTCATCGACCTTGTGGCGGAAGTTGGTCCAGTCGCTGGCCGGCAGCAGCTTGTCGTGGTCGCGCTGGTCGAGCTTGAAGGCGGCCATCCGCTTGTCGATCAGGGCTTGGCCGGCCGCGGCGGCCGGCGTGCCGGCGTGCTCCTTGGCCTCTCGGGCCAGCGTGACGAGGCGGCGATAGTCGCCCAGCCCCGCGCTGAGCCGCTCGAAGTACAGGCTGGGAATGAGTTCTCCGTCCGGGGTTCCGCTGCACCAGGAATAATCGTCTTCGCGGCAGTCCAGGGCGTAATAGGGATCGCCCGCCGACGCGTTCCAGTGCCAGCAGATGCGGAACTTCATGGCGAACTGCTTGGCGGCCTTGTACATGTACTGGCCGAAGGTCCAGCGGTCGCCGCCGTTGTAGAAGCCCCAGTCGCTGCCGGCATCGTGGAGCAGCTTCACCGACGCCTCGTCGTGCCCGCCCCAACTGACCGCGTGCAGGGCCTTGGCCAGCCGGAAATGCGGATCCTGGCGGTTGTTGCCGGCGAAGCTGCTGGCGGCCGTGAAGTAGGGAGGCCCCTTGGGGAAGGCGCGGCGATAGGCCTCGGCATTCTCGGCCGAGCGGACCAGGTCGTCGCCGTCCGGCTCGTCGCCCAAGTTATAGTAGACGCTCAGCCAGCCGTTGGCGTCGGCGTGCTTCTGCACCGCGCCGTAAACGGCCCGGATGAAGGCCGAATAGTCCTTGAACCCGGCGTTGTTCATCGCGCCGCTATCCACGTGGTAGGCATCGATGCCCGAAACGCCGCCGCCGTAGGTGTTAATGGCCAGGAAGCCCAACTGCTTGGCCAATTTCATCTCGGCGTCGGCCGTGGTGAAATCGATCACGGGCTGGCCGTCCTTGAAGCCGCGGTAGTTGATGTGCGGGAAGCCGCTGCACGAGTTGAAGCCGTACTCGCGCATCTTCTTCAGGCTCGCCAGCGTGGTCTGACGATTGTACTGGGCCGTTTGCGGATCATCTTCGTACCACGGCAGGTTGATCGTGTAGCTGTACGGGCCGACGGGAATATCGGCCGGATCGAGCGTGCCGGCCCGGACGCGGAAGACGACCGGCACGGCGGAGGCGGCCCCCTTTTCCGGGCGAACCGTCAGCGTGCCACGATAGATGCCCGGCTTGGCCCGCGGGGGCGTCTTCACCGTCAGCCAGAACCGCCGCGTGATGTCCTTGGGCATATCGACCACGGGGCTGGGCATGACGAACCGCGGCGCGATGGTGTATACCGATCCTTCACCGGTGACCCGCGTGATGCGGTTCGAGACGAAGCCCACGTCGATCGACGCGGCGGGGATCGTGCCCGCCGGGCCGCTCAAATCGCCCGCCGTCACCGTCACTTTGCCCAAATCCTGGCTCGGGGCCAGCGACATGGTCACCGCCCCGTACTCGCCGGCAAAGGCCTCGCCGGAAAGCGGCCGGCCGACTTCCCCTTCAGCGGGCAGGTCGTTGTAGTACACCTCCTGCATCAGGTCGCGCTGGAAGACCACGTAACCGCGGCGGCGGTCTTCGCCGCTAGGCTGCAAGGCTTCGCCGCCGGGGCGATGCAGGACCCGTTTGAAATAGTTGTCGAAGTAGAATCGCCGCTTGCCTTCCATGTACTTGAGGAACTTCTCGCCCTGCTCCGCCTTGGCCACGGGGAAGATCACCACCGCCGAGACGCTGCACGCCCAGTTCTCGCCCTGGAAGCCGATCTGGAGCTGCCCGTTGGTCACGTCCACGTCGAACGTCTTCTCATGGAACATGACCTTCTGATACTTGTCGAAGGTGTTCTCGGTGGGCAGGTCTTCGGTGTTCCAGAAGCGGAAGTATTTCTTCTTGAAGGCGTCGACGTCCATGGTTTCGGTGACGACCGGTTTGCCCTGGGCCAGGATCGCCCGCTTGCGGTAGATCTGGTACTCGCCCCAGAAGCCCGCGGCGGCGTCGATGTTCACCAGCACGCGGTACTTGCCGTTGGGCACGTCGACCGCCAGTCCGCCCGACTCGATGCAGATGTAGTCCTGGTACAGCGGCTCGGGCTGCAAGACGTCGAAGCTCCGCCACACCTTGGCATCCTTCAGGCCGTAACCGCGGCCCTTGCTGTAGATCGTGCCCTGGGTGATCTGCGTGAAGCCTTCCATCACGGGGCTGCTGCTGGTGCCGAAATCGAAGGCATACAGCCCGTCGAAGGTGGCCTTGGCCGGCGAATCGTCGCGCTCCAGGCGGATGTTGTCGACGTACAGCGGGGCCGGCGGCTTTTCGTCGATGATCAGCACGAACTTAGTGATGCCGCCCAGGTTGAGCATCCGGCCGGGGCGCGATTTCTCGCCCACGTACAACTGCTTCACCGGCAGGACCAAGGTGCTCCGGCCCGGCGGCACGACCGTGTTGTAGTTCACGCGGTCCCAGTAGCCGCGGGTGCCCACGTCGTGAATCTCGACCGCCAGCGGCAAGGGGTCCTTGGAATCGGTATAGCAGTCGATCTTGAGGAAGTCGTAGCCCACCCAATCTTGCGGCTGGACCATGACCGCGTAGGAGCGGTCCATCCGCAGCGCCTTGCGGCCGTCGGTGGCGTGCTCCTCGACCACCGTGCCGTTCTCGAAGGGATTCTTGCCCTCGAACGAAGTGATCAGTTTAGTCGCCGGTCCCGTGGCCGCCGTCTTCCTGATTTCCAGCGGCGTGCCGCAGGCGTAACACTTCTTCCAGGCCGGCATGTTCTTGTAGCCGCACTCCGGGCAGCGCACGGTATCGGGGCCCAGCTCGCCGGGCGGCGCGACGGGCGATTCCTCCTGGCCCAGCACCGGCTCAGGCGTCAGCGGAACGTCGCTGCCCACCTTCGCCAGCGAGACGTCGTCGATCCAGAAGTATCCCGGGGCCCACAGGCCGAACGACGGGCCAGACTGCCTCTTCGCCGGCAGGTCGGCCACGTAGGTCAGCTTCGTCCAGCCGAAGGTGCCGTTCTTCTTCAAGGCAAAATACTTGTCGGCGAACATGAACTCGGTGTTGTTGTTCCAGATGCCGGTGCCGATATCCAAACCGCGCACGTAAGCGGTGATCTTGTACCGGCCCGGCTGAAGCTCGACGTTCTGCACGGTGCGGATCTTGGGCCCCGCCCCGCCGAACAGCAGGCACGAGTGTTTGCCGGTGCGGGCGATCCGGCCCACGCGGAAATCGCAATCGCCCTCGTACTTCCAACCGCCCCAGTCGGGAAAGACCCAGCCGAACTGGTCCTTGTCCTTGGTGATCTCGAATGACGGGTTCTTCAGCAGGTTCTTCTCCTGGGCCGTACAGTTCGGGCCCGCTCCCAGAGCGAGGGCCAGGCACGCTAGCGCGATACAAAGCGGCTTGCACATCGGTTGTTTCTCCTAAAACAGTGATTCGCTTATTCTAATCGACTTCATCGCAGATCGCATAGTAACAACTTAAACCGAGGATGCCCGAAAGCGGACAGGCCTTCACGTCGTAGCCCTCCAGGGCGAGGCAGGCGTCGCTCAGCGGCCAATGCGGATTGACGTACAGGTGGCGGGGGTCGCGGCTCTGTTGGGGACCGGGGCCCCGCGAAGTGATGAAGATGGTCCGCGCGCCCAGCGCGTGGGCGGCCTCCGCCGCGGCGTCTTCGCTGTCCTGGTAGCCCACGAGCACATACACGTCGCCCGCGCGGAGATTCTGGCGGACCCAGCGCTGGCCCTCCGTGCCTGCCAGGGAAACCGGCTTGGCGCCGGTGAAGAAATCGGCATCGCCGGGCCGGCCGGCCTCGCGGGGCGGGAGGTGGCCCTGAAGGTTGCGGAAGATCCGCCCCCGGGCCGCGCGCGACTCGGCCAGCCAGGCCCCGGCCTGGCGAATGCGTGGCAGCTCCTCGCGCGCGATCGCCGCCAGGCCCTCGCGCACCATGGCCAGGAATTGCCCGCCGTAGGCCTTGCGCTCGACCGGGTCGGGCCGCAGGCCCGGCTCCAGGAGCAGGCCCTCGGTGCGTTTGAATCGCCGCAGGCCCGGGTCGAGGGGAATGCCCAGGTAGACGGCCAGTTGGCCGTGACGGCGGCGGACCGCGCCCAGCAGCTCGGCTACGAATGCCCACTGGGCCGTGGCCATGGCCGGCACGATGGCCCTGATCCTGCGCTGTCCGCCGGCCTGCTCGGCGATCTGCCCTTGGGCCGGGACCTTTACGCACACCCATCGCACGTGTTCCGGCAAAGGATCCTTAGGTGTGATCCTATCACCCGAGGCGAAAGCGACTACCAGGGCCTCGCTCTCCAGAAGCCTCGGCCAGAGGCCGCCGGGCTGCGGCGTCAGGCCGTAGTCGCTCCACAGTACAACGTCGTTGCGGCCTAGTGGTCTGTCCAAGTCAAGCTTACGGGTGCCACGGTTGGCTTGTCCAACCGTGTGTCCGGCACTGCTGGGCAAGCCAGCAGTGGCACCCAACTCGCAAAGTCGAGACGGACAGACCACTAAGGCCGCGGCCGACTTCCGGGCCGGCAACACCTTGGCGCCGCACAATCCGCCCGCGCGGCCGGCCAACTCGGCCACCATGCCCGGCTCGCCCGCCAGCCATACGCTGCCGCCGGCCAGAAGTCGTGCGGCTGCCGCGTCGGCCGCGTCGGCCAGGCCGTCCAGCTCGCGCTCGATCCCGCCGACGGCCTGAAGCTGTGCGTCCAGGTAGCGCTTCGCCGCTTCGGCGCGGCTCTCCCCCGCCGCAGTCTCCAGGATGAGCACTTCAAACGGCTTGAGCGTCACGCGCAGCGGTTTGCCGGCCTCGGCCGGGAGCGCGGGCTTGGCGGCGTCTTCCGCCCAGGGGCTCTTCAGCACGAACCTGGCAGCCGCGCCGGCGGGGAGTTGGAAGGCCGACTGCACGTCCAACAGGAACTCCTGCGGGCGGTCGGCCGGGTTGCGCAGCATGACGATGCCTTTGCGCGGCATCCACGAGGCAAAACCATAAACTTCCAGCTTGCCGGGGTCGCCGCCGAGCCAATGCGTATCGACCAGCACGTCGGCATTGGCCCGCGACCAGCGGGCGGCCTCGGCCAGCACGTTCCAATCTTCGGCCGTCAGCCGGCCGGGCTGGATGTACAGTTCCTGCAGGCCGGTGCCGCTGCCGAAGAAGGCGCGGCAGTCGTCCTTGAAACCGGCGGAGTTGAACGTCGGATCGCCGGCCCGGCCGCGGCGCGAGTAGGCCACCCCCTGCGTCATCAGTGCGTTGAGCGGGAACAGGGGGCCTTTGCCGGCGATGTTGCGAAAGGTCTCCTGGTCGCGGTAGGTGAGCCACTGCTGTTGCAGGCTCCCCTTGCCGGCCGCTCCCATGTCGTCGCCCTGCCGCCACAGCGAGTCGGCGTAGCGCAGCCAGAAGGGCGAGGGCCACGAGCCGGTCGTTAGATTGATGTACAGGTTCGGATCTGCCTGCCGCAGCTCGAGCATCAAGCGCCGCATGGCCTCGGTATCGAGCAGGTAGCCGGGGCCGGCCCCGTTGGCATACATGCCCGAGGCGATGCCGTCGAACTTGAAGTGGTTCACGCCGTAGTCGCGGATCATGGCCAGGCACGCCCGCTTGAAAGCGGCGTAGTATTTCGGGCCGGCCAGGGAGAATCCGTTGGCGTTGGTTTCGTAGCTCTGGGCCCGGCCGAACTTGAGCCGCTGCTCCCTCGACTCGCCGTAGCCGCCGAAGGGCGACAGCCACACGCCCAAGTGCGTATCGTAGCGGCGGCACAGGTCGGCCAGGGGCGTAAAGCCGTGCGGGAATCCGCCGTGGAACTGCCACAACGTATGCGGATCGTCCCAGCCGTCGTCGAAGACCATGGCGTCGACGACCACGCTCCGCTTGACCAGGTTGTCGCCGCACAGGCGAATGGCCTCCAGGCAGTTCTTCTCATTCAGGGCGAACGGATCCCAGGCGATGTCGTACCAGGAGTTGTAGTGCAGGAAGGGTCGGTAGGGATGGGCCCGCTCGCGCTCCAGATAATAGAGGAACGCGCGGCGCATCTGGCCCGGCGGGGCCACGCCCAACAGGAAGCTTTGCGAGATGGTTTGGCCCTTGCCCAGCGGCGCGTCGCGCCGCAGGCGGCAAGAGACCTTGCCCCCCTGGACCGCGTTCGAGGCGTGAGGGTCTTCAATGCCCAGGAAGAAAGTGTCGGCCACCAGCGGTGAGCCGTCGACCGAGCCCACCGTCCGCGCGCCCTCCAGCGGCCCGTCCAGCCACAGCACCTCGCGGATGGCGCAGTCCTCCCGGGCGGTAATCTCCAGCTCCTGCCGCACGTAGTTGGCGCCGTCGCGGAATTCGGCCCGCCACAGCAGGCCCAGCCGCCCGTCGGCCGTGCGCAGCGCCAACTGCACCTGCTTTCCGGGGATCCGTGCGGCGAGCCGGGCCGCGCCTGGCTCGGGCGCAAGGTCGCCCACGCGCGGCGCGCCTTCCGCTTTGAGTTCCGAAGCCGCGTAGCGCCGCCCGTCGGCCAGCACGATCTGGAACAGCTCGCCGGCCAGCGCCAGGCTGCGCCCCGACTGCTCATCGCGGGCCGAGCATGCCTTAAGGCCCTGTTTGGCGGCGGTCCATGAGAGGGCGATTGCCTGATTTTTCAGGGCCACCTGGCCCTCGCGGCAGACGACCGTGGCCGGCCCCGGCGCGGGGCCCGGATAGCCGGCGTCCAAACCGAACGTCGCGCCCCGGGCCGAACCGCCCGCCCCCAAATCCCCCAATCCCCAAATCCCCCAATCCCCAAACAGACCGGCCACCAGACAAACCACTCCGCACAGGCAAGTCAATCTCGTCCTCATGCCTGGGCCCCCAGGTCGCGCGTGTACTGGGCGTTGGCCCGCACCTGGTCGCAGCGCCGGGGATACATGCCCACGATCACCGCGTCGCCGGGCTTGATGTGGCTGAAGGCGAAGCGGAAGGCCGCCCGCACCGTCTCCGGGCTGCCGCAGCGCCGCCCGGCGCCCAAAATCTTGAACGCCAGGCAGGGCTGCCGCACCTGGCCGATCACCGCGCACATGGCCGCCCGATCGGCGTTGTAGAACGTATGCTCGTCGGCCGGGCCCGCCATCGCCGAGGCCGCCGTGGCCCCCTCCGGCGGCTTGACCCGCGACAGGTAGTGGAAGCAGGTCATGAAGAAATCGACCGGCCAGCCTTCGTCGGCGATGCGCTTGATGCAATCGGGATTGTGGGCCGAGACGCCGGCCAGCAGGCCCGCGTCGTGCACGGCCTTGACGAAGTCGTGCACCACGCCCGGGCGGCCCTCGCGAAACAGGGCGTCGGTCACGCCGCCGTGATGGGCCATGGCGATCGGCTGCGTGGCCTCGATGAGGGCCTTGATGTCCGCCCGCTTCTTGTTCAGGCAGATCAGTTGCAGCTTCGAGCCCTGCTCGCGCAGGCGGCGATAGACGTCCGTCGCCTTCGAGGCCTGCGAAAATTGGTGCGTGTTGATCCCTTCCCGCTCGCACTGTTGCAGGAAGGCCAACTTCCGCTCGGGCGTAAAATACGCCCGCATCTCCTCGTCCATGGCCTTGCCGAGATAGGAATAACCGACCGTCGGGTTGGCCCCGGCTATAAGCCGGGTCACGCGATATGGCCCCAGGGCCACGGTGGGCAAGGCCGCGGGCGGTCCCTCCGCGGCCGCCAGCCCGCTGCGGCCCAACCACCCCGCCGCAGCCGCCGCCGAGCACGACGCCAGGAACTTTCTGCGCCCCTTGCGCTTCCGATCACGATCGGCATCCCACATGACGGGCCTCCAAGGGTGGTCATTCACCGCCGTTGCCAGTCACTATCAATAACACCGTGCGCACTGGGTGTCAAGCAGTTGCGAAAATAAGCGGGGGGCAGGGCGATTGACAACGCGCGAAACCGCAAGGAAACTAAACTCCCTGTTGCAGGCATGGGCCGGCGAGTAACTTCCGTACCCATCACGCTCCGCGTAATGCCCGCCCTCTCGCGGAGCGAGAGGAGTACGGGAAATGCGGAACTTATTTCCCGGCCGGTCCAGGAACTGTTCCTGCGAATGCCTTTGTCCCGGAGGGACATGTGAAAATAGCCCAGCGATTCATCGCTGGGGAGCGGGCCCATAAACGATTTTTCCTCCCGAGGGACGATTGAGCCGTTGCCTCTTGCGCTCAATCGTCCCGTACGGGACGAAAAAGATGGTCGTAGGACAACGGGCCCCAGCAGTGAACTGCTGGGCTATTGCCAAACGTCCCTACGGGACGGAGAGGGCGTGACGAAGTAGTGGTGAGCCCGCAACGGAGCGGGCTGTTAATCCGCGGGCACGGAAAGGAACAGCGGGAAATGAAACGGTCAACTGCTCTTGTGATTTGGGCGGCCTTGTTCGCGGGCTGTGCCCCGCCTGGCGAGAATCCGGGGCAGGGGACCGCGGTCTCCGGCCAAGGCGGGACCAGGCAAAATCCCGCGGTCGGCCAGCGTCAGAACAATAAACCCGTTACAAGGGAGGCAGAATTGTCAGAACAGGAGATTCGTGCGAAATTCAAGTTGCTCGCGGACGAGTGGGCGCGGCATTGCCAAAAATGGATCAACAGCTCCAACCCAGACGACTATTTGAAGTGCCCGGCATACCGCGGGTTGGTGGCCCTCGGAAAGCCGGCGGTGCCGCTAATCATGGAGATTTACGGGTTGGAGAACGAGGAAACCGATCCCCGGTCTTGGGAGTACGCCCTCGACGAAATCACCGGACTGCGCTTCATTGAGAACCCGGACGATTTCGAGCCGGAGAAGGTCCGCCGCCGCTACTTGGCGTGGTGGGAGAAGGAGAAGGAGAATTACAACAAGGCGGCGCCCGCGAGAAATCAGGGACCGGGAGACCGGGCAGGACCGGCGAGCGCTCCCTGATTTCCGCCGGTCGCTGGTGCGACGGCCGCCATCCGCACGGACTCCATTACCTGACCGCAGGCAGGCAGGTGCACAGCTTCGACGAAATCAGCAGCGTCGAGGAATTCGCCAGCCTCCTAAAAGCCGCCCGGTAGCCGCCGAACGCAAAGAAATAGTTGGGCAATTGGGGTGGCACGCCCTGAGGGACGAAGGGCGTGGCGAGTCTGGAAACCACGCCCTTCGCTGCGCCCAGGGACCTGCCACCCTCGTTGAAAGATGTGCCAGTTATCTTGACGCGGGAGCTAAGTGAGTAAAATACTGTTGCGGCGTACAACTTGGCGAGCGGTCCTTCCGCGGCGAGGTCTTTCATGGCTGGCGAAGTGTTCCACGAGCTGACCGAGGTCTACGAGGCGATGATCGATTGGCCGAAGCGGCTGGCACACGAGGCGCCGTTCTATCGCCGGCTGCTGGAGCGGATCGGGGCCCGGCACGTGCTCGACGCGGCTTGCGGCACGGGCCATCACGCGGCCATGCTGCACGGCTGGGGACTGCGGGTCGAGGGGGCGGATCTCAGCCCGCAGATGATCGAGCGGGCCGCGGCCGCCTTCGGCCAACCGGAGGGACTCCGCTTCGTGGTGCGGGGCTTCGACCAGCCGGCGGGCGGCTCCGGCCCGTTCGATGCGGCGCTGTGCGTCGGCAATTCGCTGCCGCTGGCGCCCGACGCGGCGACCGTAGGCCGGGCGATCCACGCGCTGCTCGCGGCGGTCCGCGACGGCGGGGCCCTGGCCGTCCACGTGCTGAATCTGTGGCGCCTGCCCGACGGCCCGTGCGTCTGGCAGAAGTGCCGGCGGGCAGAATTGCCGCAGGGCGAGATGCTCATCCTCAAGGGCGTGCACCGCCACGGCCGGCGGGGACTGGTCGAGCTGGTGGTGGCCAGTCCGGCCGGCGGCCCGCCCGTGTTTGCCCAATCCGTGCCCTTCTTGGGGTTGGAGGCCGCCGAGCTGGAGGCCATGGCCCGCCAGGCCGGCGCCGCGCGGGTCAGCTTCTTCGGCGGCTACGACGAGCATTCCTACCAACCCGACAAGAGCGTCGATCTGCTGATGGTGGCCGAAAAGTAGCCCCAGGGCGGTGCCGAGGAAGACAGCGCGCTTGACTGCGCCGACTGCCGAGCGCATATTCGGGGAGGTTTTTCGCAAGGTCATCCCCTCGCCCGCGTGCCGTTGCGGCACGATTGGGAGAGGGGCAGGGGGTGAGGAGGTTGTGGAAGGCATCGCAAGAAACGACTGCTTTCGTCCCGCCAGCCCTCACCCTAGCCCTCTCCCGGAGGGAGAGGGGACCGGATGTGTACGGCTGAACCGCACAACAACTCAAGCCAGGAGACTTTTCCATGAAGCGCGACAATGGTAACCCGTCAGGTGGTTTGGCTCGGCGTGATTTCCTTTACGGCTCGCTGGCCGCGGCGGCGGCAGCGCCGCTGTCGGCGGCCGAGGTGGCGCCGGCCGCCGGGGCCAAGCCGCCCGGGGGCCGGCGGATCCGCGTGGGCATCGTGGGCTGCGGCGGGCGCGGAAGCTGGATCGCCGGGTTGTTCAAGCAGCACGGCGGCTACGAGTTCGTGGCCGCCGCCGACTACTTCCCCGACCGCGCCGAAAAAACCGGCACCGAGCTGGGGGCCAACCGCGCGCGCTGCTTTTCCGGCCTTTCAGCCTACAAGCGGCTCATCGAGAGCGGCGTCGAGGCGGTGATCCTCGAGACCCCGCCCTACTTCTTCCCCGAGCACGCCGCGGCCGCCGTCGAGGCCGGCCTGCACGTCTACATGGCCAAGCCCGTGGCGGCCGACGTGCCGGGCACGCTCAAGATCGGCAGCCTGGGCCCGGCCGCCGCGCAGAAGAAGCGGGTCTTCCTGGTCGATTACCAAATGCCCACCGACCCCATCAATATCGAGGTCCGCCAGCGATTTCTGGACGGCGCCCTGGGCACGCTGCAGATGGTGTTCAGCGTGGGCACGGGCGGCGGGGGCGGCACGTTCAACGATCCGCCGCTCACCGATACGCTGGAAAGCCGCTTGACCGGCCTGATCTGGGTCAACGACGACGCGCTGGGCTGCGGCTACCTCGGCAACTTCGACATCCACGCCGTGGACGCCATGGTTTGGGCCCTCGGCCGGCGGCCGGTCTCGGCCTATGGCCGGGGCGGGCGGTTCCGCCAGGACCCGCACGGCGACGCGCAGGACACCACCTTCGTCACCTACACGTTCGAGGACGGCCTGCCCTGGATCCACGAGAGCGGCCGCGGCCCGACCCACGACTGGCTGCACATGGGCTCGCTGGAGTGCTCGCTGCAGGGCAGCGCGGCCGCGGCACGCCTGGCCTACTGGGGAAAAGCCTATGTCCGCGGCGGCCCCAAGCACTTCGGCGGCGGCCCGGTGGCCAATCTGTACGAGGCGGGGGCCAAACGCAATATCGCCGCCTTCTACGAGCGCGTGACGAAAGGCAACTTCGCCAACGAAACGGCCCAGCGGTCGGTCGATTGCACCCTGACCTGCATCCTCGGCCGGGAGGCCGCCCGCCGCGGCTGCTTCCTGACCCTCGACGAGCTGATCAAAGAGAACAAGCGCCTGGAAGTGAACCTCAAAGGCCTGAAGGCCTGATGAACCGCGAAAGAACAGCTTGAGCAGATTCCAGCGAGGGTGGCACGTCCCTGAGCGCAGCGAAGGGCGTGGATTGGTGGGTTGGGCAGGAACCTGGCGACGTACTCTCCGCTGTTTCAAGAGCAGTCCTGGCAGCGCTACGCCAACCGTACGACACGTCCGGGGGTGAGCAGCCGGATCGCTTGACGATCGAAGAAGTCCGCAGCGCGACAAACGCATGGCTATCAGCCGCCGACCTGAAACCTGCCGCGCGCCGCAAACGACACGCGAAAGACCCACAAACTAATCCCTAATCCCCAATCCCCTTCCCTCTACAACCCGTACTCCTTGATCTTGCGGTACAGCGTCCGCGCGCCGATGCCGAGCTGGCTGGCGGCCAACTCGCGGTTGCCGCCGGTAACGCGGAGGGTTTCGGCGATGAACAGCCGCTCGATCTCCTCCAGCGGGCGGCCGACCAGGTGGACCAGCGCGGCGCCGGCGGGCTCGCCGGCGGGCGGGGCCGGCCCGGCCAGCTCTTCCGGCAGGTCGTCCAGGTCCAACAGGCCGTCGTAATCGACGACCACCATGCTCTCGATTACGTTGCGGAGCTGGCGGACGTTGCCCGGCCAGGCGTAGCTCAGCAGCCGATGCCGGGCGGCCGGCGACACGCCGCGAATGGGCTTGCCGTGCCGGGCGGTGAACTGCTTGAGGAAATAGTCGATCAGGATGGGGATGTCCTGGCTCCGCTCGACCAGGGTGGGCAGGCGGATGGCGACCACCTTCAGCCGGTGGAACAGGTCGCTGCGGAAGCTGCCGGCCTCGATGCCGTCTTCCAGGTTGCGGTTGGAGGCCGACAGCAGCCGCACGTTGACCTGGATCGGATCGTTGGAGCCCACGCGGGTGATCTGGCCGCTTTCCAGCACACGGAGGAGCTTGATCTGCGTGGCCAGCGGCATGTCGCCCACTTCGTCCAGGAACATGGTGCCGCCGTGGGCGTACTCGAACTTGCCCACGCGATCGGTCGAGGCGTCGGTGAACGCGCCCTTGACATGGCCGAACAGCTCGCTTTCCAGGATGTTCTCGCTCAGGGCGGCGCAGTTCAGGGCCACGAAGGGCTTATTCTTGCGGGGGCTGTTCTGGTGGATGGCCTGGGCCACCAGCTCCTTGCCCGTGCCCGTCTCGCCCTGGATCAGCACGGTGGCGTTGGTGGGCGCGATCCGCTTGAGGCGCTCGATCACGTCGCGCATCTGGCGGCTGTCGCCGATGACGCCCTCGAAGCCGAACTTCTCGTCCAGCCGCCGCTTGAGCTCGAGGTTCATCCGCCGCAGTCGGGAGCTCTCCACCGCCTTCTCGGCCACGGCCCGAAGCTGGTTGATGTCCAGCGGCTTGAGCAGGTAGTGGAAGGCCCCCTTGCGCATGGCCTCGACCGCCGAGGGGATCGTGCCGTGGCCCGTCAGCAGAATGACTTCCGTATCGGGCTGGGCGCTCTTGGCCCGGGCCAGGATCTCCAGCCCGTCCACGTCGCTCATCATCAAGTCCGTAATGATCGCGTCGAAATCCTTTTCCTCGATCAGCCGGGCGCCCTCCGTGCCGGAGGCGGCCACGCGGCAGTGGAACCCCACACGCTGCAGCGTCTCGGCCACCGTCTCCGCGTGGGGACGGTCGTTATCGACGATCAGCACCTCGGCCGGCGGGGCCGACGCCTGGCTGGGCGGCTCGGAACCGGAATGCCAATGGGCGGGGCTCATTATGTTGATGATATAACACGGGGGAAAGCAGGAAAAGCCGGCCTACCGGATGGGACGGAAGAAATACCAGACCGCCCTGAATGACGCGGGGATAGGGAGACGCGGCGACGCGGAGAGTCCCCGTGTCTCCGCGTCCCCGTGTCCCCGCGTCCCCGTGTCTCCGCGTCCCCGCGTCCCCGTGTCCCCGTGTCTCCGCGTCTCCGCGTCCCCCTGTCCCCGCGTCGTGTTCCGCGTCCCCCCGTTGCATCGCCCGCCACGGCCGGCTAAACTGGACACATTGGAGCGATGGGTGGCAGTACTAGTTTGCGCGCAGCGAAACCTCACCTGCCCCCTTCGGTAGCCCTGCGAGGCGAGAGATGTCGTACGAAGCCACCTGCCCGAAGGGGCATCGACTTCAGGTGACGGAGGCCCATTTCGGCGAGCGGGTGACTTGCCCGGCGTGCGGGGAGCCGTTCGTCGTGCCTGATGGCGGCAAAGGCCCGGGGTCTGCCACGCCCGCGCATGCCACGGTGAAAGCGGGCTCGGACGCCCGGCGCTGGAAGCCCTCGGCCGATTCCGTGGCCGCGCTCACCTCGGCCGCGCTCTTGGCCGGCCGGCCCCTGGTCGCCCTGGGACTGGTCCTGGTGCTGCTGGCCCGCGGCTGCGACGAGGTCGGCCGCCGCGGGGCCGAGCGGGCCGAAATGAAGGCCAAGGCCGCCCGCGACTTGTTCGACGACCAATGGCAGACCCAGCAGCTCGAGCTGGAAGGCAAGATCGCGACCATCGAGGAGAACAAGGAGCCCCGCTCACCCGAGGCGAAAACCGCCGACGCCAAGGCCGTAGTCGATCTGCGGGCGCAACTGGCCGACCTCGAAAGACGCCGTGCGATCGACAAGCGGCAGGCCGAAGCCGGCCCCTGGCGAAGCCTCGACGCCAGTGCCCGCATGGCCCGCAGCGGCAACCAGATCGACGCCTATTGGCGGCAGATCTTCTTCGTCTTCGCCTCGATCGTGCTGGCCTCGGGCCTGCTGGTGGTAAGCTGGAACGCCCACGGCGCCGAGCGGTGGGTCACGCTGGTCATGCTGGCCATCATCACGGCCAGCCTGTACGTGGGCGGGGCGGCCTGGCTGCCGCTGGCCAGGTAGGCTGGATTATTCACCGATCGTTCGTAGTGACCGCATTCATGCGGTTCTTGGCCTGTACACACTCTCCAGACCCGATAAATCGGGTCACTACGAGCCTCGGTGAATAATCCCGGCTGGCTACTGGATGACCACCGCGGTGCCGTAGCACAGGACCTCGGTGGCCCCGCCGCCGCGGCCGCCGGCCACCTCGGAGGCGTCGTAGCGGACGCCCACGATGGCGTTGGCGCCCACGGCCTGGGCGTGCTCGACCATTTCATCGAAGGCCTGCTGACGGGCCTGCTCGCACATGTCGGTGTAGGCCCCGATCCGGCCGCCGATGATGTTCTTCAGCCCGCCCAGAATACCCTGGGCGATCGTGGGCGCCCGCACGATGATCCCGCGGACGAGCCCCCGATATTCGCGAATCTGGTGTCCTTCGATGGTGAACGTAGTGGTCACGTGCATGGAATGGTCCCTTTCTCCCGCAGGATGCGGTTCATGTTCTTCTTGTATGCCTCAACGCCCGGCTGGCCGTAGGGATTGATGCCCGACAGCCGGCCCTCGACGGCCGTGGCCAGCATGAACATCTGCAACAGTTGTCCCAGTGCGCCCTCGTCCAGCCTGGGCAGGCGGAGGGCGGCCGTACGCCGATGATCGTCGGCGTAGGCCTGGTTGGCGCCCTTGCGGGCCGCGGCGAGGATCTCGGGCAGCGTCGTGCCCGCCAGCTCGTTGAGCCGGTCCTGGTCGCGGGCCGATTTCGGAACCGAAATCGGCGGGCGCTCCGGCCGCTCGACCACCAGGTTCGTAATCAGCTTGTCGCGGCGGCCCTCCTGATGCTGCTGGCCGCGGGAATGCAGGTCGCGGGTATTGACCACCGTCAGGGGCGTGGCGCCCTGGCCGTCCTTGCCCAGGCTCTCGGCCAGAAGCTGGTCGTACCATAGCCCCACCGCTTCGAGCCGTTTTCCCCAGGTGGACAAGACGCGGACGGCCGCCCCGCGGCGGAGGGCCATCCACCACGAAACCCCGGCATAGTCCAGCACGGGATTGCGGCCCGGCTCTGCGTGGCGGAACCGCTCGTTCATCAAGGCCGCCCCCTGGAGCAGTCGCACCACGTCCAGGCCCAGCACGGCGGCGGGCAGCAGGCCCACGGGGTCGAGCACCGAGAATCGCCCGCCCACGCCGTCGTGAATCGGAAAGACCTTGGGGCAGCCCAAGGCGCCGGCCAGGTCGCGCAGCCGGCCGCTGCGGCCGGTGACCGGTACGACCCGGCGGCGGAA
Organism: Thermoguttaceae bacterium; assembly: GCA_049515555.1. Classification (GTDB taxonomy): domain Bacteria; phylum Planctomycetota; class Planctomycetia; order Pirellulales; family Thermoguttaceae; genus JBEKTY01. The sequence goes on along the minus strand of JBEKTY010000045.1, from coordinate 2,324 downwards.
TTTCTCCTCGTCGCCGCCGCAGGCCGTCCGCAGGGCCTCCAGGAAGAGCCGCAGGCCCACGGCCGTCTCCAGCGTGCCGCCGCTCTTGCTGATCACGATGATCGCCCAGTCCGGCTCGCAGCGCAACAGGTCGAGCAGGCCGGCCACCGCGTCGTTGTCGACGTTGTTTCCCTCGAAGTACAACCGCGGGCGGCCGCGGCGGGCCTCACGCCCCAGCTCGTTGTGATAGGGATGGCAGAGGGCCTCCATCAGGGCCCGGGCCCCCATGTACGACCCGCCGATGCCCAGCACCACCACGCGGTCCACCTCGGCGGCCAGCCGGTCGGCGCTGGCAATGATGTCGTCCAGCAGCCGCTCACGGGGACTGTCCCGATTTTCGTCCCGGGGACTGTCCCGATTTTCGTCCGACGAAAATGGGACTGTCCCCTTCAATGGGACTGTCCCCTTTGGCTCTTCCAGCAGCCGCTCGGGCAGATCGCAAAAGGCCGCGTCCAGCGGCTGCTTCTCCGGCGGCGCCTGCCCCTTGGCGTTGAACAGCGCCAGGTCGTCGAGCACTTCCTGCCGCGCGGCGGCCAGTCGGGGGGCCAGCCAAGCCACATCGGCCCGGCTTATCCCCGTCTGGCGAACGAACTCCTCCGCGCCGTCCGGCACGATCAAGGTCGAATAGTCGTAAACGATCGGCTCAATCGCTGGGCTCGTCATGGGGTCGGTTCTCCGCGTTTCGGGCAGTCGTCATTACACCGGCCGGGGACTGGTCCGTTTTTCGGCGGGTTCACGCGTCACATTGGTAGAAAACGTGGGCCGAAAACACGGACCTGTCCCCCTTGCGGCCACAACCGCGCGGGTGCAATCTGCGCGAATTCTATCCGAAAACCGCCCGGCCTCCCAGTCGGCCCCCACTTGTCTTCCACCCGATTTTAGTTATCGTAACCGGTCGCGAGAACATGCCCCGGCAGTGGGTGCCACTGCTGGCTTGCCCAGCAGTGCTTCTCACACTGCTCGACGAGCCGGCAGTGGCACCCGGGGACAGGCCCCGTGATTGTAACCCAAGGAACCCCGACGATGGACATTCAGCAGTTGGTCGCCGAGCTAAAGATCCGCAACGATTCTAAAATTGTGCTCCTGGTGGCCGATGGGCTGGGCGGGCTGCCGATGGCGCCGGGCGGGCCGACCGAGCTCGAGGCGGCCGAAACCCCTAATCTGGACGCCCTGGCCCGCCAGGGCTGCCTGGGCAGCATGATCCCCATCGCGCTGGGCATTACGCCCGGCAGCGGGCCGGGGCATCTGGGCCTGTTCGGCTACGACCCGCTGCGATACGTGATCGGCCGGGGGGCCCTCGAGGCCACCGGAGTCGGCTTCAAGCTCGGTCCCCGCGACGTGGCCGTCCGCTGCAATTTCGTGACCCTGGACGCCAATGGCAACATCACTGACCGCCGGGCCGGGCGGATCCCCACCGACCAGAGCGGCCCGCTGGCCATCCGCCTTCGCCAGGTGCGGATCCCCGGCGTCGAGGTCTTCGTCGAGCCGGTCAAGGAGCACCGTTTTTGCGTGATCTTCCGCGGCGAGGGACTGGGCGGCGGCGTGGCCGACACCGATCCGCAGAAGACGGGCGTGCCGCCGCTGGCAGCCGTGGCCCACGACGAGGCCGGCCGCCGCACGGCCGCCGCGGCCGAGCAGTTTGTGGCCCAGGCCCGCAAAATCCTGGCCGGCCAGCCCAAGGCCAACGGGCTGACCATGCGCGGGTTCGCCGCCGCCCCCCACCTGCCCAGCTACGAGGAAGTGTTCGGACTGAAGGCGGCGGCCATCGCCGTCTACCCCATGTACAAGGGCCTGGCCCAACTGGCGGGCATGGAAATCATCGGCCAGCCCGCCTCGCTCGGCGAAGAGATCGACGTGCTGGCCCAGGCCTGGCACGATTACGACTTCTTCTTCGTGCACTTCAAGTACACCGACAGCCGCGGCGAGGACGGCAACTTCGCCGAGAAGGTGAAGATGATCGAGCAGTTCGACGCCGTCGTGCCCCGCGTAACGGCCTTGCGGCCGACCGCCCTGGCCGTGACCGGCGACCACAGCACGCCGGCCAAGATGAAGAGCCACAGTTGGCACCCCGTGCCGGTCCTGCTGTGGGCCGAAAACTGTCGCACCGACGGCTGCCAATCGTTCGGCGAGACGGAGTGCCTGCGGGGCGGCCTGGGCCAGTTCCCGGCCATCTACCTCATGCCGCTGCTGATGGCCCACGCCGACCGCCTGGCCAAGTTCGGGGCGTAGGAAACTGGCTAGGTCTTGGGTCTTTGGTCTTTGGACTTGGGGCTTCCGCCGTCGGT
>JBEKTY010000044.1:0-48514 GCA_049515555.1 Thermoguttaceae bacterium | reverse complement strand
CTGAGGTCAGCACGAAGAAACCTCACGTCCCCGAACCGAAGCCCGTTGCCACGCAGATCCTCGTCGGTGCCCAGAATTGCCCGCTCTGGGATGCCGATCAGCCGCAGATGTGGAACCAGGTTCTCAAGCATCCCGAGCGGACTCCTGCTTTGGGGTTCTACTCCCAGGAGAACCCGGAGGTCGCCGACTGGGAGACCAAGTGGGCGGTCGAGCACGGCATTTCATTCTTCGTGTACTGTTGGTATCGGAACGGCCAGGGCGGGCCAGTGAAGATGCGATTCGGCAGCGCCATTCACGACGCCCTGCTGAAGTCCCGTTACGTGTCCAAAATGAAGTTCACCATCATGTGGGAGAATCAGGCCAGAGGAACCGCCGGGGTATCCAACGAAGCAGACCTGATGGAGAACCTACTGCCGTTCTGGATCGAGAACTACTTCCGTCATCCCAGTTATCTAAAGATCGACAACAAGCCGCTTCTGTTCATCTACCGCCCCGAGTTTCTCGTCCAGGACTTGGGCGGCGTGGACCAAGTGCGGGCGGCACTGGACAAGATGCGGGTGGCCTGCCGCAAGGCCGGTTTCGACGGTCTGTACATTCTGGGCGAGTATCGAGGGCTCGACCCGAACCACTTGAAGTTGATGAAACACCTAGGGTTGGACTATACCTTCGCCTACTGCTGGCACGTCCAGGGAAGCCCGAAACCCGAGCAGGCCATCGCCGCACAACTCGATTACATCGAAAGGACACGACGCATGGGCATCTTGCCCGAGGTCGTGACCGTCTCTCAAGGATGGAGCGGTTGGCAGGACGAGGGGAGCATCTGGAAGATTCCGCCCGCCCAGTACAAGGAGTTGTTGGAGAAGGCGAAAGCGATCGTCCGCACCTTCCCGGCCACGGAATTGGGAAGCAAGATCCTGCTGTTGGACAACTGGAACGAATGGAGCGAAGGCCACTACATCGCTCCCCACCGGGAATATGGCTTTGGTTACCTGGATGCGGTGCGAGAGGTGTTCTCCGACGCCCCGAAGGATCACGTCGATTTGCTGCCTCGTGACGTGGGCATGGGACCGTATGACCAGGCGTACAAGCGACAGGTCAGCCCGAGAAGATGAGTTCCTGCATTTGTGCTGCCGTTGTTCGTGGCAGTCCAAAAGCCCGGAACTGGTGTGGATCGACTTCTATCGGGGATAGAAGATCACACTTCCATCACCTCACTCACTTCATACCGGGTTGCCACGAACAACGGCGGCCGGTCGCCCACAATCTTGCGGTGCGTTGCCAGGGCCAGCTTCGGCGTGTTGTTGTCCTTTGACAAGTGGCCCAGGCACGCCCATTTCATCCGCTTTGAGGCTGATGCCAGCAGTAGTTCGGCTGCTTCGAAATTGGAGATGTGCCCGTGCGGCCCGGTGATCCGTTGCTTGAGTGATTCCGAGTAGGAACCATTGGCGAGCATGTCGGGATCGTAGTTGCTTTCCAGTAACACGGCATCCAATGAGGCAACTACATCGCCCAGGCCGTCGAAGACGTGGCCCAAGTCGGTCAGGATGCCGACTCGGTGCTTGCCGTCATCGACGACGAAAACGACGCCATCCGCAGCATCGTGCGGAGTCGAAATCGTTTCCACCGTCACCTTGCCGAACTGCACGGTCTCGCCTGCAACGAAATGCCGAAGGTCTCCAACTTCGCCCAGTGCAAATCGTTTGGCTGCCTCGTAGGTCTTGGCAGTGGCGTAGATTGGCAAGCCGAACGTGCGGTTCAGGATTCCCATACTACGGCAGTGGTCAATATGGTCGTGGGAGATCAGCACCGCATCGACCGCAGTTGCATCCCGGCGATGCAAGGCGAGCCGCTCTTGGACCTCGCTGTCACTGATCCCGGCGTCGAAGAGTAGTCGGATGCGGCCTGCCTCGACGTAGATGCAATTGCCGTTGCTGCCGGATTGGAGGGAAATGAGCCGCATGGGAACATTGTACCGCAGGGCCACGTCCGGTCACAGTTGGTGGCCTCATGAAAACCAAGACGGGCAGTCGGTTGGTAGGGTATACTTGAAAAACCACCCAAGGTTGTCCCATGAAGCTCTACCACGGCTGCTCCGTCGAGAACCTCCGGTCCATCCTGCTGAATGGTCTGTGCCCTCGGCTGGAAGAGAAGTCCAACTGGAAGAAGGCCCCCAGCCGCTCTGACATGGTGTACCTGACGGTCGCCTACCCCTTCTACTTCGCCTTGAGCCACAAGGGCACGGTCGCCGTGGTGGAGATCGACACGAAAGGCTTGAACCGCAAACGCTTCTTCCCCGACGAGGACTTTATCGCCCTTGTTCTTTCGAGGCAGGACGTGAAAGAACTCGATGCCGTGCATGGCTCTTCAAGGGACTCGCTTGAAGCGTATCAGGACCGCTGGAAGCTGAGCCTGGGTTGGCTGGGGAACTGCTGCTACCAGGGGATCATTCCGGCGAAGTGCATCACCCGCTACTGCCTCTTCGACCCGAAAGCCCGGCCCGAATTGGCATCGGAGATGAGGGACGATCCGGTCGTCAACCTGCTCAACTACGATGCCATGGGAAAATCCTATCGACAGTTGGTTGCCTGGATGTTTGGCGACCGCAAGGTGCTTCCGATGGTAGCCGACACCAAGGAACAGATCGAAATCATGCGGAATTCGCCCAACGGCGCACAATTCCTCGATGCCGCCCAGGAGCAGTTGGGTCTGTGGAAGAAGGAATCCAGGGACCGAGCGGGAATCCACGTATTCGAGCCGTCGCTGGCTCTTGCGTAGTGCGTCAAGCCGTCTTTCCGATGCGATGAAGCTGCTCGACCGACGCTGGGGCCATCGTCCCGTCCTGGTAGATCCCCACGTTGAATGTCATCGGGGCTTGGTGGGAATTGCAGGTGCGGACGAAAGCGGCAACTTCCTCATCCGAATAGAGCGGCTTTGGGATTTCGGTGTTCCGCTTCGTGTGGACCCAGGCCCGAAAGTCCAGGCATGTCCAGCCGAACCATTGGAGGCCGTTCTCCAGATAGCGGTCCGTGGCTGGCGTCTTCAAGTTCACCAACTCCCCGGCCCAATAGTCCTGGTGCGTGGTGTAAAGAAAAGTCTTGGCAACCCCGGCGTTGTAAGTCACGAGGCGAGCGGGGAAGCCGGTCTTGGCCGCCACCGTGAACTGCTCCCACGGGAACTGGAAGCCGGTCATCTCTGTGGTGACGCTGTTGTACGGGCCTCGGGGATCGAGCGAATAGGCGCTATCGAACCACCACGCCTTGACCTTGTCCTTGTACCGCTCGCCCATCCAGGCGACGATTTCTATCAGGTTCTTGGCGAGGACGTTCTTGTCCTGGCCATCGTAGCCGACCGCTCTGCGCCATGGGGGATCATCCCGGCCGTTGCATGAATGATTCCAGTACACCAGGAGCGGAAGGCCATGAGCGGCCAGAGCGTCGGCAAGCTCGGCAATCAGATCCCGCTTGCAGGTTCGGCCAGGAAGGATTCTGTCGATCACCGGGTGCAAGGCGGGGAGCATTTGGAGGGCATGGGCGGCCGTGAACAGCACGTAGTCGGCCCCGGCATCCCGCACTTGCTCGACGAACTCCTTGAGCTTGAAGGAATCGACGGCCCGCTGAAATGGCAGCGGATCGCCATGCCGGGGCACGGTCTGCGCCGTCCAGTGGACGCCGATCCCGTAGCGGCACTTCGCCAGCCAGTCGGTGTTGGCCCGCTGGTAGTTCGGTTGCTCAGCGCCGAAGAGCCCGTGTACTGGCGCACAAGCTGCACCAGCAGCTAATGTGACCATGAAATCTCGCCGTTTCATGTGTCCCTCCTCATTTCTTCTCCACCAGATCGTAGACCCGCACGTAGTCCACCGAGAATTCGTCGGGCAGCTTGGCTTTGCCGATGTCGCCGCCCCACTTGCCCACCTCGTCGCTCAGCAGGATGTACTCGGGCACCTGCGACGGCCCGCCGCCCTTGGTACGCCACGTTTCCTTGCCATCGACATAGAACACGTATTCGTCCGCTTTCCACCAGACGGCGAAGGTGTGCCAGCCCTCCATGACGCTGGGCACCTTGATGACCTTGCCTTCGGACTTGTGATCCTCGCCATAGCCGTTCCAATGGAAGGTGTGCTGAACCCGTTCGTCGAGCCAGGGCTTCTCCATGATGTCGATCTCGGTGCCATCCCGGCCCCCGGTCGCCCCTTTTCCAAAACCCTTGGGCATCATCCAGAAGGCCGACCAGTGGCCCGGCTGCTTCTGAAATTGAATTCGAGCGACGTAGTAGCCGAAGGCGTGCTCGAACTTGCCCTGGGTGGTGATGCAACCGTCGATATACCGGTCGCCTTCCTTCAAGGTCTTGATCGCCAAGTGCCCCTGGCCATCGAGTGTCACGGCCTTGCGGTCCCACCACCCGCCCTTCCGCCTGCCGTCAGGCCGGTAGATCCACTTGGTTTCATCGAGCTTCGTGCCCTCGAACTCATCATGCCAGACGAGGTTCCAGGACTTGCCCTCGGGGGCTGGGGGCAGATCGTCCCGGACCTTATCTTGGGCAACAGCCAGACCGGCCGAAATGGCAAACAAGGTAACGGCATGGACGAGGCGTAATACGCTCATCTTGGCATCCTCCGGGGCTGGGAAATCGGCCACGTCGTTGTATGACCACCGGCCGCCAGTTTACAATACGGGAGCGGCGATTGCCACCGCCGCCCCACCTGGATGCCTGCTGGAGATGCCGTCATGCGAATCCCGTTACCCGTCCTCGCCCTGTTCTACACCGCCGCCGTCCTGGCCGCTGATCCACCAACCGCCGACAAGCGGCCAACCAAGATTTGGAACCGGCAAGGCCCGTTGGGCGAAACACCGAAACGGATCACCGATGCTTACCCGCTCTCCGATCAGGAGAACAAGGGCAGTTGGGTGAAGTTCGAGCCGATGAGCGACGAATTCGAGGGCAAGGAACTGGATCGCAACAAGTGGGTGTTGGGGATCGTCGGGTGGAAAGGCCGTCAGCCTGCCCTTTTCAGCGAGAGGAACGTCGCCGTGTCGGACGGCAAACTGCATCTTACGATGCGGAAAGAGAAGCTGCCCGCCGAACTGGAAAAGGAGGGCTACTACGACTACACTTCGGCCGCTCTCCACTCGAAAGTCCGTTCCAGCTACGGCTACTACGAGGTCAAGGCCAAGCCGATGAATTCGGGTGGGTCAAGCTCGTTCTGGTTTCACAACAGCGACACGCCCGGCTGGCAGACGGAGATCGACGTGTTCGAGATCGGCGGCAAGGCCAAGGGCTTTGAGCACAAAGTGAACATTACCGTCCACGTTTGGGGGACCCCAAAGGGGAAGCAGCACTGGCAGGTGGGCGATGCCTGGGTCTCCCCGTGGCGGCTGGCTGACGATTACCACGTTTACGGATTCGATTGGGGCAAGGACGAACTGAGGTTCTACGTGGACGGCGTGCTCGTCCGCTCGGTCGAGAACACGCACTGGCACCAACCGCTCTTGTTGACCTTCGATAGCGAAACGATGCCCGAATGGATGGGAATGCCGAAGGATGAGGACTTGCCCTCGACGTTCAGCGTCGAATACGTGAGGGCGTGGAAGCATCGGCCATAGACGGTGAGACATTGATCGACGAACTGGAAAGGGATTCTTTACGCTGCTTTGGAATCAGGAGTTGACTCATGAGAACTGACAGAGCTTTGGCTGTCGCACTGCTGTGCGGCCTTCTGACCCTGAGCTATTCGGGGCAGTGCGTGGCGGGTGACAACGCCACAATTGTCATCGAAGACAACATCACCTATGGAAAGGCCGGTGACACGGAATTGAAACTGGATCTTGCTCGCCCGCAAGGCGACGGGCCGTTTCCGGCCATCGTGTTCATCCACGGTGGTGGCTGGTGTGAAGGCGACCGGCAGGGATATCGGGGACAGATTCAGGAAGCAGCGAGAAGGGGCTACGTGGCGATGACCATCAGCTACCGGCTGATGAAATTTGACCGAGCAAAGAAGGAGACCACGACCGCCACGCTGATCTTTCCGGCACAGATCCACGATGCCAAGGCGGCGATTCGTTGGGTAAGGGCCAATGCGCAGAAGTACCATGTCAATCCAGACCGGATCGGCGTCACCGGTGGTTCTGCCGGTGGTCATCTCTCGCTGTTGGTCGGCCTTGCCGGTCCAACGTCGAACTTGGAGGGAGGCAGCGGGAACCCCGGACAATCCAGCCGGGTGCAGGCTGTGGTCAACACCTTTGGCCCCACGGAAATGGCGGGGTGCTACAAGAAAAGCTCCGTGGCCTGGATCTTCCGTCTATTCCTCGGAGGAACGCCCAGCGAAGCGCCCGACCGATACAAGGCGGCCAGCCCCGTCACCTACGTCAGTAAGGATGCCCCTCCTATCCTAACGCTCCACGGCGACAAGGATGCTCTTGTGCCCGTCGAACAGGCAAAGTTGTTGGACGAAAAGATGAAGGCGGTCGGGGCTTCCCACACACTGATGGTGTTCCAGGGGCAGGGGCACGGGTTTGGCGGCGAATACGACCGCAAGGCGTGGGACGCCACCTGGGAGTTCTTTGACCGGCACTTGAAGCAATGATGCTGTAGTCCTGCCGGTCCTGGGCTTCCCGTGACGCCCGATGTACCTGCCCGGTGCCTTCAAATTACACGGCGTACTTCGTCAGCGCCTTGCCCGCAGGAAGGATCTCCACGCTCTCGACGGCCAGGAGTCGTTCTCCACTACAATGGCAAGACCGTGAACGAGCGGCTGGCCGTCGAGGGCCTGCTGGATCATTTTGCCGCAGCCGTCCAGGCCAAGGATGTCCTTCGTATTCCCATGAATGCCATGGATGAGGCGATGCAGGCCGGGGCCATCACGAAGATGACCTGGGGCAAGGACCGTATTACCGATCTGAAGCAAGACTACGGCGATGACTGGATCTTCGGCAAGTACCTGAAGCAGGAACCGGAATGGCTGCGGGCCATGTACAATGTGGTAGAAGAATAGGGCTAACGGCCAATCAGAAAGGCAGGTGAATCATGGGCATGGGTGCGGCTTTGTGGCAGGAGTTAGTTGCCGGTTTGCCAGACAACGTAGAAATCGCTCGCATCGTCGTGCGTCTTCTCGCTGCCGTAATACTAGGTGGTATCCTGGGCTTCCAAAGAGCCGAGGCTCGCAAGGCAGCGGGAATGCGAACGCACATGCTTGTGACACTTGGGGCCGCCCTGGTGGTTCTCCTACCGCAGTTGACGGGGATGTCCAGTGCAGACTTGAGCCGTGTCATCCAGGGAACTATTACCGGGATCGGATTTATCGGCGGCGGCGTCATCCTCAAGTTGAGCGAGCAGCATCAGATCGTGGGAGTGACCACCGCTGCGAGCCTCTGGCTGACGGCAACCGTTGGCATCGCCGCTGGCACTGGGCGGCTGGGTCTGGCGGTCGTGGGTGCGATCCTGGCCTTCGTTATCCTCACTGCCGTTGCTTGGTTCGAACGTTGGATGATACACAGGGACGAAGATGTGGGCATCCGATGATGATCCGCCTCGGCCTGTGTTGCATCTTCCGGGATGAACCGATCAAGTTCCGCACCACCACGGCGACGGCGACCAAGCGTTTGTCCCGTGATGAGGGTCGGAAGAAGCTGGCCGACCTCTGTGCCGCCAACGCCCAGGCACTCCTGCAAGCATTGCGGTTCTGTTCGGCCAACGGCATCGGGTGTTTCCGGGTGAACAGCCAGATTCTCCCGCTCAAGACCCATCCCGAGGTCGGCTACGACTTGGTGGAACTACCCGGTGGTCGGCAGATCGTGAACCAGTTTCGGAAATGCGGGGCCTTCGCCAAGAGTGCTGGGCTGCGGACGACATTCCACCCGGACCAGTTCGTGGTGTTGAATTCACCCCGACCGGATGTTGTCACGCAGTCGATCCAGGAGATCGAGTATCAGGCAGAAGTCGCCCAGTGGATCGGTGCCGATGTCGTGATTATCCACGGCGGCGGTGCCTATGGTGACAAGCAGGCGGCATTGCAGACGTTTGCGAAGAACTTCGCCAGATTGTCCAAGAAAGCCCGCAAGCTGGTAACGCTTGAGAACGACGCCAGGGTCTTCACGCCCGCTGATCTGTTGCCACTCTGCAAGGCCGAAGGCTTGCCGCTCGTCTACGATGTCCATCATCACCGTTGTAATCCTGATGGCATGAGCGTCGAACAGGCCACGAAAAGGGCTCTGGCAACCTGGGATCGTGAACCGCTCTTCCACATTTCCAGCCCGATTGAAGGCTGGAACGGGCCGAAACCCCATCGGCACCACGATTTTATCGACGTGAAGGATTTCCCAAAGTCGTGGAGACGAAAGAAGATCACCGTAGAAGTCGAAGCCAAGGCGAAGGAAGTAGCGCTGGAGAAGCTGCTGACGGAGTTGAGGAACAAGAAGAAGACGGACGGAAGTTGGTTTGTCTATCTCCTGCGGTGCGCAGACGGCTCCCTCTACACCGGAATCACGAATGACGTGCCTCGTCGATTGAAGCAGCACAACGCCGGAACAGCATCACGTTACACCCGCAGCCGCCTGCCTGTTGTGTTGGCCTACCAGGAAACACAGGCCACTCGCAGTCATGCCCTGAAAAGAGAGTTGGCGATCAAGGCCCTTTCACGCCAGGAGAAAGAGTCGATGATTCGGGCGGCTGGCCCCACCGCATTGCATGTCAGAACCAAATGATTCTTCGCCTCAGTGCCGTCGTCACAAATGCCAAGAGCAGACTCCTCGCCCGTTGTCTTCGGATTATCCCGCACACCCGTCACAGGGCCGACGCTTTATCTTTACGTTGCAGATTGCCCCGTCGATTCTGCGGGTAATAATTGTTCATCCAGCCAATACCCCAGAACGGAGAATCATACATGGCTAAGAGAACCAGACGAGGCCAGAAGCAGTGCCCGAAGTGCCAGGCGTGGATCAAGGGCACCAGGACCAAGACCTGCTCCCAGTGCGGCCACCAGTTCAATGGAAACCAGAAGCAAGCCCCCGCTCCTGAACCGGCAGCGGCTCCAGCCGAAAAGAAGGCCGGGGACACCGTCACCATCAGCCAGGTCAAGGCGGTGGTGCAGACGGCCAAGGCCGTTGGCGGGTTTGACCGTCTCAGCGACCTTCTGGGACTGATCCGGGAGATCGGTGGGATGAAGAAGTTCAAGGATCTGCTGGAAGCGATGACGGCAGCGTAACCGGGCATAGGAGGGCGTCGATTCCCAGGATCACAAATGAGGGAAAGGAAACTGTTTCCTTCTTCGATGCTTACTCATCGGGACATAGAGCAGATCGGCAATCTTCTGGAACGGAAGTCCACCAAGGCTCCACCGAAGGAACGCCGGTCTTCCAAGCGGCTCCCTCATCCTGTAATCGAGTTGGTGGCCCCCCACGTCGATCAGCGTTTGCCCGCCAAGTGGATGCTTCGTGAAGTTCATTGCTGCGATCTTTCCGAAGGGGGCATGTCGTTCTTCTTGCCGCAGCCGCCCGACTTCGAGTACGCCGTTGTACGTTTGGGAACACCATCCAAGCCTACCTATATGCTGGTCTCTGTGGTGGATTACCGCTTGGACGAGGGCGTGAGGATAGGGTATGTGGTCGGGTGTTCCTTCATCCGTGAAGTGAAGATACCGGGTTGAACGACACGATTCAATCCGGCTAAGCAGGTCGCTCTCGCTGCCTTGCGACGGTGTCCTGGTTCACCGTTATGGTCTGGGTCTTGCTGACGTTCCCGCCCGACACCTCGGCGTCTTGGTTACCCTGGGGCCAATGCCAGCATCTCCTCCAGGAGTTCGACGGCATCCCGCACGAACTTTGGGCAGATCGTCGTGAGCACTTTCTCGTCCTTGGCCCGTTGAAGGCCCTCGGGCGTGCTGATGTCGCACTCCAGCAATTCCCGGCAGACCAGCGAACCATGGCGGGCCTGGAACCGCTGGGCGAACTCCCTGATCCGTGCGTAGATCGCTTCCTTGGCCTCTCGATCCGACGAGGCTTGCCCATATCGTAACCCAAGGACCATGAACGCCCCGGTGACCGCCCCGCAGGTGTCGGCCATTCGGCCCATGCCACCGCCGAAACCCGAGGCGATCTTCAGAGCAGCCTGGTCGTCCAGGCCAAAGTCTCCGGCAAAGGCCGACAACACGGCCTGAGAACAGTTGAAGCCCTCTGCAAAGCGGGAGATAGCAGCGTCTATCCGGTTCGTGTCTCCCCTTTCTGTCATGGCTTCAATTCCTAGAAATCCAACCGCAGCACGGTGATGGTGGAGTCATACATCGATGGAGTGTAGGTGGCTCGGATCTTCTCGGTTGCCGACCGCCCCATCGTGTGGCCGTCCTCGATGTTCGGATTATTCGTTATGACGTAATCCGCAATCGAGCAGGCAAAGTTGAAGACATCAACAGGCTTATTCTTGCTGTGCGGTATTTCAATCTCCATCTTGCCGAACGCCTTCATCCCTGTCGTGAACAGCCGATGCGATCCGTCGTCGTTCGTTTCCACTCGGAAATCAATCCAAAGCGAAAGCGGAAGGTTCGCCGGCGAGACGTTCTGTGCCTCTTCGATGAACGCTTGGGGATCGTGGACGAGCCTTCCACCGCCCCAGTAGATGCCCACGGCATCGGTGTGTGAGGCGACCGCTGCGGTCAGGTGGGTGAACGTGATGTGCCGCTGAACGGGGTTGCCCGTCTCGCCGACCAGGGCCACCAGGACATGGGCTCTATGGCCTTTCATCCTTTCCGTGGCCTCGGGCCACCACCAGGCTGTGGCACAAGGCCCTTCCAGGTTCGACCAGGGAATCGGGGCGGGCAAAAGGGCAATGGCGGCATGGTCCTTTCCCAGCCCGAAGACGAAGCTCTCGTCCTTGGTCTGGACGGACCCGAGATCCACAGCGATCCCCGGAATGGCCTTGAGGCTTCCCAGCAGCGCCGTGGCCAAGGGCAGGGACGGCGTCTTGAGGGCGACCATCGCCAGTAGGGGATGGGTGCTACCGGGTGATTGGGGCAAGGGATTGCCGCTGGGGCACGTCGCTGTCATCCACCAAGTTCCTTCATCAGTTCAGCCCGTCGCCGTTCGATGGCAGCCAAGCGAGTGTTCAGCTTCCGGGCTTCCTTGTTGATGTCGGCCAACTCCTTTTGGAGCTTTTTCTTTTGGAGGTGATCCTGCCCGCTCTTCTCGCTGACTAGGGCTTCAACTTCATGCCGCAGCAGCCGAAACCACGGGTTGCCATCCATGCTGGCTTCCCGATACTGCAACTTGCCCGCCCGCATTGCAGCATAGATTTCCTGCTGCGTCAGGCCGAACTCCTGCCGGGCGGACTTGTCGCTGAGCGTGGCTCCCGTCTGCGTCCATATTGCCGTGTCTTCGCACATGGTTCTCATTGTTCCTTCACTGTACCGCCGCCCGCATGACTTCAGCCGAAAACGGCTTTCCGTGTGCCGGATACACGATCTTGGCCCCTTGGTCTAGCAGCAGCTTCCAACTCTCCTTCACCTTCTGCATGTTCTCGGCGAAGATCGGCAGCCCAGGACTAAGGCGAAGGGGAAGTGCGTTCATTGCCAGATCCCCTACAAAGGCATCGCCGGTCTCCAACAAGACACTGACCGATCCCATCGAGTGGCCGGGGGTATAAATGATTCTGCCTGGAACCCCGTACTCGGCCAGGGAGAGGCCGTCGTCGCCCAATACCACATCAACATGAGCGGGAGGAAAACGGACCAACGGTAGGAACATGCCCATCGTCGCCTTGAAGATGGCACCCCAGGTCGTGACCGCAGGCGGCAGCGGCTTCAAGGACTTCTCAATGTCATTGGGCGCTTTGAAACCAGCCACCGAGAGGCGCTTCAAAACCAGCCAGTTGGGTTCATGCTTGGTAATGTAGCCGGGCTTTGATCTGCCGACAAGTGCTGTGCTACTCCGCAGGCGGGGACTCCGGCGTCTCTCGCCGGGATCGCTTCCCTTCCTTTGCCTGGCCGTTTCCCTCGTCCGCCTGGCCGCCTTGGTTGCGGAGCCGGTAACTTCGGCCCGTGATCGTGATGATCTCGGTGTGGTGCAGGAAGCGGTCGAGGATCGCCGTGGCCGAGGGAACGTCGCCGATCAGCTTGCCCCAGTCCTCCAAGGGGCGGTTGCTGGTCATCATCGTACTGCGGGTTTCGTAACGCCGCATGATGATCTCGAAGAGATACTCACCGCTCCGCTTCGGCAACTGCTTCATTCCCATGTCGTCGATGATCAAGAGGTCCGGCTTCAGATACTTCGCCAGCACCCGCTCCTCACCACCAAGGGCTTCGTCGTGCAGGAAGTCCCGCACCACGTCGAAGATCGAACGGTAGAGGACGACGAACCCTTGCTTGATCGCCTCGTAGGCCAATGCCTGGACCAAGAACGACTTGCCGACGCCCGGCGGTCCCATCCACAGCACGTCACGACGCTCCCGGATGAACCGGCAGCAGGCCAAGTCGAAGACCTGCTTCTTCTTGATCGACGGATTGAAGCTCCACTCGAAGTCGCTCAGGGGCTTCAGCTCACGGAAGCCTGCCGCTTTCACCCGGCGGTCGATGAGCCGCTCTTGCCGCACCGAGAGTTCATCTTGGAGGATCAACTCCAGGAACTCCAGGTGGTTGAGGCTGTGGCTGGCGGCCTCTTGCAGCCGCACCTCCAAGGTTTGGGCCAGGCCCGAGAGCCGCAGCTTTCTCAGGGCCGACGCCAACGATTCATTCATGGCAATCACTCCTACACTGGGTTGATGGAACGGAACACAGAGAAGAGGGAAGGAGGTGGGGGTTTGGGGGAGGGAACTGGGGCCTCTGGTCCCTCCCCCAAGGACGCTCGAACGACGTGGCCACCAGCTTCCCGTAATCGCTCAAGGAACGAATGATCGGGTGCTCTTGGAGGAAGTTGAAGGTCTCTTGCTGCGGGGCGTCTCGTTTGAGCAGTTGGCGGAGGGTTTTCAGTCGCCAGGCCCCGTGCGAGAAGGCCACTTCGCAGGCTCGTTCGATGGCGTCGGCATTGTGCCGCTTCGTCAGGGCCAAGAGCCCTTGCAAGACCCGCACACCCTCGATTCCCCGGGTTTGCAGCATGTTTTCAGCCCAACGGGCCGTGTGCTCGCCGACGAGCCGAGTACGCCCCAACAGCCAGACCGCCCCACGTTCGATACTGCTCTTCTTCTGCTGATGAATGTGCTCCGGCAGCGTGCTGAAGCGGCCCGGCTCCTGCCGCACATGCACGGCGATCTGCTCCATGCGACCGTTGAAGATTCGCACCAACCGCAGGTCCCAACGGACCCAGAGCGTGTGGCCCAGGTACTCCGGCGGCACCGAGTAGTAGGCTTTGGCCACTTCGACATGCCCGTCCCGATGCACGGCCCGCTTCCCCTCGTTGAAGAACGGGAATCGCTCCACCGGCAACGGCCTGAGCGCCCCACGCTCCACTTCCCGAAAGAGCTTGCCGACTTGCTTGCGGATCGTGCCGTGGAGCCGGGTGTCGGCAATGGTCGTCTCCCAACGCAGCAGATGATCGTTCTCGGCCTCCAGGCTCGTGAAGCGGTGGCCCTTGAGCCCGTTGTTCTGGACGTAGCCCACGCCGCTTTCGATCTTCCCCTTGTGCCTCGGCGTGCGAGGCTTCGTGGGCAGGATCACCACGCCGTAGTGCTCGCAGAACGACTGAATCTTGGGATTGAGATCCGGGTCGTACCAGTCCGGCGTTTTCACCGCTGCCTTGAGGTTGTCGATCACCAGGACCTGCGGCACGCCGCCGAAATGCCAGAAGGCGTTTTCGATGCAGCGAATAAAATCCTCGGCAGTCTGACGATAGACCGCCTCGCAGTATCCCTTGCGGCTGAAACTCAGCACGATCCGAAAGACATGCGACCGCCGCCGCTTGCCATCGGGCTGCTCGATCCACGCTCCCGTGCCGAAATCGACCTGGGCCTCTTCGCCCCGCTCACACTCCATGCGGCGAAACGGCAGTGGGCTGGTTCCCCGCAGCCTGGCCACGAAGCGACGCACGCTGTGGTACTCGTGATCGAACCCGTCGCCCAAAAGGTCCTGGTAGATCCGCTGGGCCGAGAGGCCCTGCTCCAACTTCTCCAGGATCACCCGCCGATAGGGCTCGCAGGCGCTGCGACCGCAGTCATTCTCGGAGGGAACTGCGGCTGCCGAAGCTTCGCTACCCGCCACCACGTCAGGGGGCGATTGCGCCGGATCGAAGGCGTCGGAAATGGCCTCCGACCCGAGGGGCGCTTTGGCCGGTTTTGACCCTTCCGAGCCAATGGGCGCTTTGGCTGGTTTTGAATTGCCCGGCGGTAGGTCCAGCAGGGGAGGCGGTTGGCCAGGTTCGATCCCGTGCCGATCACCAGATTGTGGATCTGGGGGTCGGCCTTCCCATGGTTGCGTAGCCGAACGGCCTACGGAATCGGAGCCGATGGGCGCTTTGGCCGGTTTTGGAACGCAAGCCGCTGCCCGGACGTACTTTGCGACCGTCTCTCGATCTGCGTCCAACTCCCGGGCAATCTTCCGATTCCGCCAGCCCTGCTCGTGTAAACTTTGAATCGCTTGGATCTTCGCCATCGTGAGCCGGTTCGCCATGTAGGACTCCTTCCAGTCGTGCAAAACTGGAAATCCTACCTGGCCAACCCCTCGTTCTCAGGATGGCTGGTTTTCAAGCGCTCATAGATGGCTGGTTTTCAGCGCCCGCTGACATTCTCAAGCCATTCCTTTTCTCGTTCGTGCATGGCGATCTTGGCACCGGTGATCTCCTGGATGTCCCTGGCCGATCCGATGTGATCGAAGTGCCCGTGGGTTATGACGATCAGATGAATGCTGCGGGGGTCAATACCCAGCCTTTCCATCGACTTGCGAAACCGTGCCGCCTGCCACGAGCTGGCGGCATCGACCATGATGGTGCCGTCGCCCTGGATGACATAGCAGTGGTCAACGCCCAGCTTGATCGGATGGATGTTGACATTCATCGTTGCGTTCCTCTGCAAACCTCAGAGCTGGGCCAGCAGTGCCTCATAGTTCTACGACGGCAGCCTCAGTTCCATGAACATTTCGGTGCGGGCGTATGCTGACAGTGGAGCGACATCCCGCCCCAGTTCGACGAAACCGAACTTCCGGTACAAGGCGACGGCCGTTCCCAGTACGTTGTTCGTTTCGAGTACCAGTCGTTTCTTCCCAAGCGCCTTTGCCTTCTCGATGCAGGTCTGAAGGAGCATCTTTCCCAATCCCTTCCCCTGATGGGAATGCGTGACGGCCATCTTGCCGACCTCGAAGGTTTCATCGTCCTTGTGAATCAACGCACAACAGCCGACCGGTTTTCCATCGAGTTCGACCATGAAGATCATGCCGCCCGTGGCAAGGATGTATTGGCACGGGTCGCCCAGCACCTTCCGATCTTTCTCTTCGATGCAGAAATACTTTGTCAACCATTCTTCGTTCAATCGCCGAAACGCCGCCTCGTCGCCTGGATGGAATTCACGAACACGGATCGTCTTCTCCATGAAGACCAGGGTAACCTTTTCATTGACTTTTTCTTGCCGCATTGTCCGATAGCCCATCCGCTCGTAAAGCCGGATGTTGCTTTCACTCTTGTGGCCGGTGAATAGCTCGAAACGCTGGGCGGCGGGGAATAACGTTTCGATCCGGTTCAGCAGGGCCGTGGCGATGCCCTGGCGTCGGTACTGGGGGCGGACGATCAACCGCTCAACATGGCATGACGCCCCATCCTGAAAAGCCCTCACGGAACCGACAATCTGGTCCCTCGCCACCGCCTTCAGGAATTGCCTGTCGTGAAATCGGGCTTTCAGGTCTTCCAGCGTCTCGGTCAACGGGGGAATCGTGAAGTCATCGTAAATCGCCGCTTCGCTCTGATAGGCGAGGCGTTGCAGGGTGAGGATTTCCTCAGCGTCCTCGATGATGGCAGGTCT
Source organism: Thermoguttaceae bacterium (assembly GCA_049515555.1). Taxonomy (GTDB): domain Bacteria; phylum Planctomycetota; class Planctomycetia; order Pirellulales; family Thermoguttaceae; genus JBEKTY01. Next base: position 32,596 of record JBEKTY010000044.1, on the reverse strand, counting down.
GATCTCCATGTCCAACCTCTCAAGCCACTTCTATCTTCAGCCTCGGCCATCCCGATGCGCCGTTTCGGGCGAGAACGCCGGGAGGCACACGGCGATGTACTCGGCCCCTTCCGGTGAGGGGCTGCTGTACTGCACCCACTCCCCGGCCTTGACGATGATCGTCTGCCCGACACCGACATCGAACTCGCCGTCCTTCGTATTGACATGCAGACTTCCCCGCAGGACGACCGTATATTCGTCGAATTCCGGCCTCTGCCTCGGCTCCGACCAGCCCGAAAGACTTTTCAGGCGGGCAATGCTGACCGTCATCGTTCCCGAATTGACCCGTCCGATAAACTCCTCGATACGCAGCGACGGCTGCCGTTCAACCTCGACGATTACTGGTTTGTGGAGGAAAGTTGCCATTTGACTACTTTCTGCGAGTCACCGTCCCGTGGATGTCCAGATAGATCTTCCCGTCGCCGTCCTTGGCAGCGACATTGTACTCCCGGTGATCCTTGTCAATCACATGAAAGGCTGCCTTGGTGGTAATTCCGTTGCCATGATCGGTCGTGATGGTGAGGGTGCTGGCCGCCTCGTCCCATTGTCCGTCCAGTTCTTCGCAGCCACGACCGGCGAATCGCCAGAAATGGTATTTCTTACGCAAGGGATCATACGTATTCATCATGATCACCAGGGGCTTGCCGTCCGGTGTCTTGCTACATCCGTGAAGGAACCATCCGTCCAATGTCATCTCGTTGACCTCGACGGCCTTTTCCCGCATCTCCTTGGGCGTCCAAACAGCGGGTTTGGTGATGATCTCACAGTCCCATGTGCCCTCGAATTTCTCCAGCACCTTCAGTTCGGCTGGCTTGGGCGGCTCTGCCGCCAATGTGGGATGTCCCAGGCAGCCAACAACAAACAACGCCGCAGCAATGCCGACTCGCTTCATAGATCACTCCTCTTGTGGTTGGGCTAGTGGCCCGGCAATTCTCGAATCACGATGTCTTTGTACCATGCCTCGGCCGGAATGCCCTGGTGGATTTGCAGGCCGAAGACGCCTTCCTGCGGAACCGACGTGTCGGGCTCCGTGTAGTCCACGGTCTTGTGCCCATTGAGCCAGAGTTCGACGTGCCGCCCCTCAGCCCGGATCACATAGTCGTTCCAATCGTTGCGATGGATCAGCTTCTTCTGCTCCTCCTTCGTCGGCCCAGTGAGCAGCTTGTGCCGCCGTTCATCGTACAAGCACCCCCAGTAGTGCTGGCCCATGTCCGCTTGGTAGCCGATCATCTCGTTGCTGTTGGGAACTCGGTCGCTGCGGAACTGCACGCCGCCGTTCACGTCCTTGCCCAGGAGCTTGAATTTCAGCCGCACCTCGAAGTCCCGGTAGCGTTTTGTCGTGCAGAGGTACTCGTTGCGTGGCACGTTTGCCTTGAGGCTGCCGCCCACAAATGCCCCGTCCTCAATGCGGAAAACGCTCTTGTTCCCCTCCCAGCCGGTGAAGGTCTTGCCATCGGACAGAGGCTTGAATCCGTCATCGGCAAGGGCCGACTGCGCCAGCCAAATGCAGGTGATAAACGTTAGGGTTCTCATGGTTCGGTCCTCAGAATGAATGCGGTGGTCAAGTGGAAATCCGCTTTCTCAAGAAGGCAACAAGCCCATCGGGATCGTTTGTGCCAACCTTAATGGTCCCCCGCTTCAGCCGAATGACAACACAGTCACGCCCCCAGATGTTCCAGACCCAGCCGCCCCAGGGGTTCCAGTGGATGCCCCACCCATCCAGGAATGTCGTTCGGCCCTTCTCGACATCACGAATGTCGTCGTACCAGATCCGTTTCCGAAGCAGGGGGAATGGGCCAAAGCGAATCGCAAGTTGGTTGCCCTCGTCCGCAACGGTCAAGTGCTGAAAGGACGCTGCCAGCAGGAACATGGGCAGACCGGCCGCCAGGAATGTGATCCGCAAGGCGAGCACGGGCAAATACCAGCTTACAGTGAGGAACACAGCGGCCAGGACATAAAGAAGCAACCCCCACGGCCCTTTCTGCGTGTGGTGGTAAGTCTCGGCCTCGTTCATATCTGGTCCTCCTGCCGTCTCCATCAAGTATCTTGCAACCTCCCCCTCAACGCCGTGTACCTCCGGGCCGTGTCCTGCCGCCGCACGGCCATGCCTAACGCCTTCTTCGTGCCGACCAGGATGACCAGCTTCTTCCCCCTGGTGACCGCCGTGTATAGCAGGTTCCGCTGGAGCATCATGTAATGCTGCGTGTGGACGGGGATCACGACGCAGGGGAACTCCGAGCCCTGGCTCTTGTGGATCGACAGCACGTAGGCCAGGGCCAATTCGTCCAGGTCCCCGAAGTCGTATTCAACTAGCCGATCCTCAAAGTTGACGACCATATTCTGCTCAATCCGGTTGATCTTCTCGATTATCCCCAGGTCGCCGTTGAAAACGTCCCGATTATAGTCGTTCTCGGTCTGGATTACCCGATCCCCGATGCGGAACGTCCAGCCGAACCGCTGGACTTCCGGCCCGCCATCGCCGGGGTTGAGGGCCGTTTGCAGGACTTGGTTCAGATTCCTGGCCCCCAGCACCGACCGATTCATCGGCGTCAGAATTTGGATGTCGGTCTTAGGATCGAAGTCAAAACGGGCCGGAATCCGTTCCTTCACCAACCGCACGATCAAATCCTGGATGGCCTCGGGCTCCTGGGCCTCGATGAAATAGAAGTCGGTCAGGCCGTTGTCCGGTGCCTTGAGGTTGGGCATCCGGCCCTGATTGATAGCATAGGCGGCGGCGACAATCTCGCTGGTGGCGGCCTGCCGGAAGATCTTAGTAAGCCGAACGACCGGCACCACGCCCGAGGCGATCAGGTCGGCTAGCACCGTTCCGGGGCCGACCGAGGGAAGCTGATCCACGTCACCAACCAGGATTACACAGGCTTCGGAAGGCACGGCTCGGAAGAATTGGTGGCCCAGGACGATATCAACCATCGAGGTTTCGTCCACCACGAACAGGTCGCCCTTGAGGGGATTCTGCTGGTTCCGCTTGAATTCGCCCGTTGCCGGGTCGAATTCAAGCAGGCGGTGGATGGTCTTGGCCGTCCGCTCGGTCGTTTCCGCCAGCCGTTTGGCCGCTCTGCCGGTGGGCGCAGCCAAGACGCATTTCATCCCCTTGGCCTGGAAGATTTCCAAGATGCTGCGCACGAGGGTGGTCTTGCCGACGCCCGGCCCGCCCGTGATAACCAACATCTTCTGTTGGCACGCCTGCCGGATCGCCTCCTGTTGCCCAGCGGCCAGCTTGATGCCCAGCATTCCCTCGACCCAGCCGATGGCCTTCTCCACGTCGATCCGGGGCATGGGATGCGGGGAGGCCGAGCCAATCCGTTGAACGGATTGTGCGAGGCCGACTTCGGCCCGATGGAGGGCGACCAGGTAGAGCCAAGACTCGCCCTCGACGGTTTCCCTGATGACCGTCTTTTCGGCCACCGCCGCCTTCACCGCCTCTTCGACGATCAGTTGGTCGATTTCCACCAGCTTGGTGGTGTGTTCAACCACGCCGGGCTCCGGGTGGCCGACATGGCCCCGGCCCGCCAATTCCTGAAGGGTGTATCTGACGGCAGCCCGTGCCCGATAGGGGCTGTTGCGGTCGATCCCCATCTTGGCGGCGAGTTCGTCGGCGGTCTTGAAGCCAATGCCCCGGATGTCGTCGGCCAGTCGGTAGGGGTTTTCCTTGATCTTGGCGATGGACTCCTGGCCGTAGGTGCGGTAGATGCGGATGGCTCGACCTGAACTGATGCCGTGCTCGGCCAGGAAGAGCATTATCTTGCGGACTTCCTTCTGCTCTTGCCAGCTTTGACGGATGCGTTTCACCCGCTCCTTGCCGATCCCCTTGATATGCAGCAGGAAGTCGGGGGCCGTCTCGAAGATTTCCAGCGTCCGCTCCTTGTAGACGCCGACGATCTTCGCCGCCAGCTTGGGCCCGATGCTGCGGATCGCCCCGGAAGCAAGGTACTTCTCGATGCCCTCAGCCGATGCCGAGTGGGTGGTTTTCATCTCGTCGGCCTTGAACTGCTGGCCGTGTTCCCGGTCAACGACCCACTTGCCGGTGGCTTCGACATGCTCGCCCGCCGAAACCGACGTGGTGTTGCCGACCACCGTCACCAAGTCCTGACGGCCCTTCATTTGGACCTTGAGAACGGCGAAGCCGTTCTCAGGGTTATGGTAGGTGACCCGTTCGATGAGGCCAGTCAGGGTTTCAGGCATCGGTCAGTCGGAGACGGTCAGAGCTTCCGCTTCACTCCGAAATGCTTTCGAAGTATTGCCAGTTGGTCGGGCGTGACGACCGGCTTCATCTGCTGGTAATAGCAGTTTTGAATGGCTTTCAGGCCCTCCTCTGGCAAATGTGCTATTTCCCGAAACGCTTTCCACGTCTCCTCTTCCATCTCAGGCCCAGCAATCATGGCCGCCCAGAGACTTCGGACCATAACATCGGCAAGATCTTTTCGACCTGGCGAGGTGCTTGCATACTGGGCAAGTGGTGCAGCGAACTTCCTCAGCAAGTCCTGCATATCAGCGCCGGTCATCATCTGGTCGCTCATTTTCATGCCCTCCCGAACACCACCACCCTCACCTCCATCGGAGACTTGATCTTTCCCAACTCGTCCTCCATGATAGCCCTGGCCCGCTCCTGGTTGAACCCCCCGGACCCGGACCCGATCAGCGGGAAGGCGATGGACCGAAAGCCCTGCTCATGGGCCAGGGTCATCGCATTCCGCACGCACTGGTGGATCGACCACTCTGATGCCCGCCAGAGCATGTTGATCCCGGCGACGTGGATGATGGCCTTGAACGGCAGTCGGCCGGCCGAGGTCAGAACGGCCCCGCCCAATGGGATCGAGCCATGCTTGGCAAGTTCCTTGAAGGGGCCAGTGCCGCCACGGTGTTTGATGGCCCCTGAGACGCCTTGGGGCAGGAGCAGCCACCAGGGAATGATGTTCCGGTTCCAGGCGTTGACGATCACGTCAACGTCCTGGTCGAGGAGATCGCCTTGGACGAGTTGTGGGTTCATTTGTACCTTATCCACCGCTTCCTCGACGTGGCGACCAGCGCCACGTTCTTCGCCGATCCTGGTCGTACTTCACGGCGGACTCAAGCATCACGGGTGCAAGTTCCGCCGAAGCTCTGGTGAGATAAATCGGCCCACGGAAGCCTTGAGATACCAGGGATGGCAAGCGGCCCAGGTGATCCTGGTGGACATGGGTTAGGAAAACGGCAGCGATGTCCTGCGGGCGAAAGGCAAACCCTACATCCTCACCCGCCTTGAGCGAATCCTCGGCATCGCCGTAGAACGAGCCGCAGTCAATCAAGTAGCGGGCGGTTCCCGTGTGGAGCAAGGACTGCGAACCGCTGACCCGGCCTGCGGCACCGTACACGGTGACTTTGGCCTGGGTTGGGGGAGACGTGCCGGGCTGACTGGAGTTTGGTTCTTCGCCCCAACCGATTGCAGCAGCGACCGATAGAAGTGTTCCGAGGGCAGCCTGGAAGAGCCAACGGTGAAAAGGTCGGGCGGTGAGGGGACGAAAGTGTTCGGACATTTGGCAAGTCTTCCGCTATTTCCCCGCTCCCAAACCTGGATCCCCTACGTCGGATACCCCTTCGCCACCTTGTCCGTGTTTCGGGCCAAATCCAGCGTTCGCCAGCAGTACCAGCTTGCCACCGAGGCGTAGGGCCGCCAGGGTGCGGCGATGGCATGGGCCGTCTGCTTGTCAGGCAGATCGTCCAGGCCATAGCGATTGCGGATGGCCGTGCGCACGCCCAGGTCGTCGTGCGGGAACACGTCCAACCGCCCGAGGGAGAAGATCAGGAACATCTGCGCCGTCCAGCGACCAATCCCCTTCACCTGCGTCAGTTGCTCTACGACCCGTTCGTCCGACAACCGCCCGATCTGCCGAAGATCGACGGTCCCGTCGTTGACCTTGTGGGCCAGATCGGCGATGTAGGATGCCTTCTGCGGCGACAACCCGACCGTCCGCAGTTCGTCGATGGTGAACTGGGCGACGGTCGCCGCTTTCATGTCCGGGGCGAGTTCCTGCAACCGTCTGCGAATCGAACGGGCGGCACTGGTCGAAATCTGCTGGGAAATGATGGACCGGACGAGCATGCCGAACCGGTCACGTTCCAGTCGCAGCGTGAATGGTCCCACGGCGTCGATCACCGCCCTCATAACCGGATCGGCGGCTCGGAGATGTCGGCGTGCTTTCTGGATGTCGGTGGGGTTCACAATGATGGCTCCGTGCGGGCTCCTCTCACGCTGCCAGCAAAGGGATGGCTTCCACAATGCCTTTACTCAAGGGGACACTCTCCTTCGATCCCGATCACTGCCGGTTCGACATTTGATACGACTTGTCGTCGGCGTCCCCGGAACCGAACATGGACTCGCCCCTCCATGATGGGGCCAAGCGTCAGTTCGAGGATTCGCTCCACAGCATCGGCCGTTTTCAGAAAATAGATTGCCGCAAGTCGAGCGACTCGCAGAAATCGTTCCGAATCGCCACTCATATTTCGGTAGATGGTTTGGAGGATGCAACGCTCGCCTGACACCGCCTTGTTCGAGCCTACGATGAACGACTCCAGCATGATCTCGTCCATCCGGTCGAACGCAGGGCGGTGGTCGTCCCTGGGTGGCGGCGGGTCGTTGAGGAGTATTCGACCGGCCCGAAGGCGGGCGATATCGTCCGGCGTGTGCAGCTTACCCGTCGCCTGATATGCCATTTCCGTGACGTACTGGATGTCCTCGGGAATCATCGTGACGATCCAGACCTGCTGGCCGCCTCGTGAAACAGACTCGACACTCTTTACGGTGACGAGGAAGCCATCGTTTCGATGGGCAAAAGCAATCGGGCGGGACCGTCCAAAGTGCTGCGGTTTCAGGCCGCCGAGATATGCGTCATCTTCGGCGCTCATCGATTGAATTTCGGCAACCCATTCCCCTGTGGCAGTTTGGCGAACGGTATCCGCTTCGTAGAACTTTGTGTCGAGCAGGAGCCACCGCCCGGAGTCGCTGATAGCCAACTGCAAAGCATCAGGATTGCGACTCGGGGATGTCGGCGTTGGTGGCTTGGGTGGCGGAGCGGTGACCGACGACGAGTTGGCGTCTTGGTCAGAAACAGTACGAGTCGGCGAAGTGTCTGCGAGTGTACGGGCTATTGCTGTCAGATGGTGAGGCAGCTTTGCTGCAAGTTCGTCCACGGTCTTGTAGCTCTCGGTGATCCCGTGCCGCTCGATTTCTCGCTTGAAAGCATTGATCGTCTTTAGCTGATCGGGATCAATACTTCCAAGGGCAATTTCGCCTTCATAAAAGTAGACCACAACGTACTTTCCCTGCCGCATGAACTCCCGAATCTCCTCAATCGTACCTGACTCATCGACTCCTGTCGGACTGCCGGCTCGGCTCCGAAAGACGGCAATCAGCAAGTCGGACTGGGGAATGAGTTCCTCATTTATCATTCCCTGCGGGCGGCCTTTGAGGCCAGGAGTAACGTGCGTTTCCCATCGAACGGGGTCGAGATAGACATTCATGCTGCGACCGCTATGTGCGTTCCACCGCAGAATTGCCTCCGTCACCGCCTGCCGTTCAGCAGCAGCATCTCGTGGTGAACCAATCATTGCGCCAAATCGTCGAATCATTTGTGTGTTCGATAGCTCTTGAAAGGATTCGAGACAACCGGCTTCGTAATCGGCACGCAAGGCTTGTACGACTCCAGCGAGATCGAGCATCTCGTCATAGTAGTTGCCGTACTGGTTATGCAAGATGGAAGTGTGAGCACTTCTGGCTGGCGCAAGGCGAGTAATTAGCGCTCGCATTCGAGCGATGATTGCTCTCTCGGAAACCTCGTCATCGCTAAGAGTGTCCATGGCCTGCTTGACTTTGGACCATTCTCCGAGTACGTCGTCGATTTGTGTCAGTGCCACTTGCTTGTTGATTGACATGTCGCTCTCCCATCAATTGCTTTCATCTGCCGTCGGACCCAGTCCAAACCCACTCGGCAACTTCTCCACGACCTCCCGATGAACGACACTGCCCCGACGAGGCACCACCCGAGGCAGCGTTCGCCCCCGCCCCGTCCAAACCAGGGCCATGTGCGGCCTTCGGTAATGCGGGATCACTTCAATATGCCGCCCCACGTCCCAGCCCACCTTTCCCCGGCGATGAGCCTTCTCAACATACTTCTGGTCGCCGCTGGCCTCGAACTTCGCCCGGTCGTCGGCCAGCACGTCGGCGGAGATGATGGACGGATCGTTCTCCAGCAGGCACAGGGAGCAACAGAGCCGAACGCAGTCCATGACCAGGGAATCGGGAACCTGGATGCCAACGTCGGCAAACAGCCCATTCGTACCCAGGCTGGCAAGGGACTGCTCCACGGTCAGGCCCGGTCTGCGGGGGAAGTTCCTGTAGGTGTAGATCGGCACGTTGATCTCGCCCATTACCTCACCAATGTCGATCAACACCGAAATGCCGGTTCCCTGGTTGATCTCCCCCATCATGATGCAGCGGGCGGCAACCTCGTCCCCCTTCCACTCGAACTTGAGCGGGTTCCGGGCCAGGTCTTTGGGGAACCGGATGCACAGGGCGGGAAGCGGGAGCCGGATCAGGTCGGAATCCAGGTCGAGGTCCAGCCGGGTGAGCATGGGGATGATCGAAGGCCACAGGTTGTAGAACGGCCTGTGTGCCTTCTCCCAGTCCCTTTCGTTGAGCATCTGCCCAAGGAATTGGCCGGATCGCATTCGCTGTGCTTCGGCTATCGTGTGTCGGTAGAACTGGTCGATGTCCTGGGCGAGGCGATCCTCGGGAGAGGATCGGCGGGTCCAGTCACGCATCGTGGTGTAGGTGTGGAAGTCCAAGAGGGAGATTACCGAAAGGTGCTGCAATTGCGTGTCATGGTAAAGCCTTCGCCGCCTGCGGTTGCGTAACCTCCGTCGCCAGCCTCTCGATCTCACTAACGTGAAACTGCTCAATGTCCTTCATAAACTGGAAGATATTCGTTTCATAGACCTTGGTTGCCCGGATGCGTCTGACCGCTTCAGTCGCCCACTCCGATTTCCGGCGCTTGCTCGGGCCACCCGCCATTAAGTCCTCTGCCCAGTATTCTAGTTCGCCAACAGAAACGAGAAATAGCCCCGCCTTTCGGCACTCTGCAATGATCTTTTCCAAACCGTTCTGAATGTCGAAGTAACCCTCGAAGCTTTCCACGCCACCCGATTTCAACCGCCGCATTCGATCAATTTCATGGGCAAGACGGCGTAGCTGGCACATCATTGTGTGGTCGTCATTTCTTGTCCAGTCGCAAGGCGACTGCCCCAATTCGAGCAACCGTGATTGTACGTCGGTTTCCTTCATCGTGGGCGGAATGGCCTTGATCTTCGCTGCAACGACCTGGCATTGGTCACGGATTGCCGTCGCCACAGAAGCCCCGCTAAGAACGGTAACGATTTGGAGCAGCTTCTCTTGATCCATTATGAGGTCCAGATCGGCAACAACCGCCACGGGTATTCGCAAAGCACGGTACAGGGCTGCTGTATCAGCTATGCCGCCCGTCCCCCCCACCGGAATGAATAACACATCAAGATTGGAATCCTTCGGCATCGACTCTCGGCCGGCGTCATATACGGCTCGGTCGCCATCGGCTTCAACAATCGTTACTGCGTCAGCGAAAATGCCATCAAATATCGTTTCTGTCCGCACAATAGGCTTTTGTAGGCACTCCTTGAGGATGCCATAATCGACTAGGTGGCCGTAGAACCTGCCTGATGTCCGAGTCATTCGGATGATCTTCAATCGGTCCGTTGCCTCAATCACGCCACGAAGTACGTGACTACTGTGGGTCGCCACGAAGGTCGTAGAATTGTTCTTGGTAGCGTGTCTGCCGATGAACTGACCGATAGCGTGAGCTTGAGGAGGATGAAGACAAAGCTCGGGCTCGTCCAGTAAGCAAATCGGACGGCGGCTCAGGAGCAGAGCCATGCAAGTGGCAACATAGGAACGGAACCCGTCGCCCTCGGTCTCAACCATTCGGTATTGGGTCATCTTGTCGGGCCGCAAACGGTCTTCGGCACACGGGATATCAGGATTCTCTGCTATTCGGAAACACAGTTGATTGCCTCTCGTGTTGTCTAGCCAGATGCCACGCCGAAACACTCGTCTTATTTCATCGGTCAGTTCATCCCTAGCCTCCCAATTCATGTACAATGCCTGTACATCGTTGCTTGGATGGGCATTTTCGTAATCAAAGTGTCCCGTCGAGCTAGCGGCGGTAAGGCGATTGGCAAGGAACAAAACGGTGGAAAGCATTCGACCGAAGTGTGCCAGAAAGCGAACATCGGAATTTGGTCGTGTTCCAGGTGGATCAAGGGAAACGCTGTTGTATGCGTGTTCCGCATCACGATACAAAATCTTGTCGCTCACTGGCTGGCCGGTTCCGAAGTGCGCCGTGCGAGTCTGTAGCACCTTGTCTCCATTCGCCTCAACCCTCTCCCGCACATAACCCTCCTCAAGGAGTGTCGCCAGAAAGTCAAGGAACTGGGCCGGTTTCCGAAGCTGCACATTCTGACAGACAACAAATGGCCTAGACTGGCCGAGAAGGCGAAGATGGATGTCTTGCAAGAGTTGGGTTTTGCCGGACGAATTGGGCCCAACGATAAGAACGAGACCTTCTGGCTTGATTTCACCAACCCCTGGAATAGTCAGCGATGCCAGTGGGTTGTGTGCGGAAAGAGGTCTTGGAGACTGAACGACACTGGCCATGTTCGATCACCGTTCTAAAAGGGCTCGATTTCCTTCACTTTACCGCCACCACCGCAGACAAGGCTGCCAAAACGCCGATGCCAATCACCACTACCAAACACCCTCCCGGCCTGGGCAGCCCATTCCGAATCAGCCGCCCGGCCTCCGACTCGTAGCCAACCTTCCGCTTGAACAGTCGCTTCGTGTTTGTCCACCAGCGGAACGGCTTCATGGCGTCGGTGATGCCCAGTTCCTTCTTCAGCCGCTTCTGGGCCTTGGTGATGCCGAGGAGGGTGTTCAGGGACGGGCGGCGGTAGCGGAAGAGTTTCATGGATACTCACGTTGTCCCGTGCCTGTGTCGCTACCTTGTGTCACCACTGGCTCCAGCACTCCCGGAGTTGTCTGACTTGAAAGCGTCCAGGAGCTTCATTGCACGCACGTCGCACTGTTCAAGGAATTCCCGTTCTTCCCGAGAAAACGAGTAACCCGATATATGCTTCTTCAAAGGGTGCCCAGCCAACCTTCTAAGTTCGTTGAGTTGATCCATCCATGCGAGGGATTTGTCTTTACCACCCTCGCATCCCACTAATCGAAGGTAGGAATCGAACAGCTTCCAGTTCTTATGCATCAGCGACTTCAGGTCGATCAGGTCGAAGTATGCCTCCCTGGGAAGGCGGTTGTTCTCCTCCTCTTGCCGAGCGGCACACTTCTGCCGAATGAGCAACGGCACGAATTGCGTCCACCAGTCCTGATCGACAGCTTTCAGGACACCAAGTGTAAAGTCGGCCAGGTTGATCTCGATTCGCTGACAACGATCTTCCGGTGCGATTACTTTCTTCCCTTCGCTGAGAGAACGAAGAACGTTCGCCGCCAGACGCTCGTTTCTCTGAATCCCCAATCGCTCTTGCCCGAATAGGTCGATACATGGGTCCGAGAATAGTTCTCCCGACACAGCAAGAACCGCACCGCCCTTTTCCCCATACCATGCGGCCACACACGCTAGTTCTCGGGCATTCCAATTTGCGGGCAAGTCGGTTGTGCCTTCCACGGCCCAGTGTGCTTCGGAGGCTACTAACACAGGCCACGACTCACCGCCGTACCATATCGCCCCCGGTGTATCGATGATGACCTCTTCAATGCCTGCAAAGAGAGCCGGGTGGCGAAAAGAATCGTCGCTACGCTTAACCGATACATTGAGGCGGTTACCTTGGGAATCCACGATGTTCACGGTTGTGGCTGTGAGGTCATACGGCACAAGGAATCCATTCCACCATTCGAGTGCTCGCAGATTCCCTGCCATCGGGCGAATCATCGCTCTGGCTCCATCCCGAATACGCTGGTGGAATCGCTTTACGAGGTTCGGTGAGTTCTGGAAAACCCCCCGGCTTTCCACGATAAATGCATCTGCCTCTTCGAGAAGGCGCTCCACTTTAGTCCAGGCAGCGAGCACCTCATGCTCAGTGCTGTTCCCAAAATCAGGATAATCCACCGTGATGCCAGAATCTCTTCCCATTTTCGCCCAATGCATGTAGTTAAATGGGAATTGCTCTGACACAGGATACATGTGTGCGAGCAGCATATTACATCTCCTATTGGCCATCCCCTCCCGCCAACTCCGGTGCCTGCAACAACCTGGGCGTCACCTCGACCGGCGGCAAGTCGCCAAGCTCATCATCCACACCGGTCGTGCCCAAGTCCTTGAACTTCCGGGCGGTCACCAGCACCCTGGACTCCAACGAGGCGACGGCCTTGTTGTAGGCATCGGTAGCACCACCAAGGCTCTTTCCAACCTTTTCCCAGTGCTGCCCCATGTTCGCCAGCCGCTTGTAAAGCTCCTTGCCGAGGTCGCTGATTTCCTTGGCGTTCTCGGCCAACTTCTCCTGCCGCCAACCGTAGGCCACCGCTCGCAGCAGGGCGATCAGCGTCGTCGGCGTGGCAATGATGACGTTCTGCTCCACGCCCATCTCTATCAGGGTGGGATCGTATTCAAGGGCGGCAGAGAAAAAGACCTCACCGGGCAGGAATAGGACAACGAACTCGGGGGCTGGGGTGAACTGCTCGAAGTAAGACTTGCGACCCAAGGCGGTGATGTGGTCCCGCACCTGCCGGGCATGGGCCTGAAGCCGAGCCGTGCGGGTCTCGTCGTCCTTGGCCTCGATGGCGTCAAGGTACGCCGACAACGGGGCCTTGGCATCCACGATGACGTTCTTATTGCCCGGCAACTGAACCCTAAGATCGGGCCGCAGCCGCCCATCCTCGGTGTCAGTGCTTTGCTGTTCGTAGAAATCGCAGTGGTCGAGCATGCCGGCCATCTCGACCACTCGCTTCAATTGGATTTCACCCCAGCGGCCACGAACCTGGGGACGACGGAGGGCCTTGACGAGGTTGCCCGTCTCGGACTGAAGCTGCTTTTGGGTCTCCATCAACGATTTGACCTGCTCGGTCAGGCCGGTATATGCCCCAGCCCGAGCCTTTTCCAGTTCGTTGATCTTGGTGTCCACCTTATCGAGGGACTCCTTGACGGGCTTCACAAGCTCCTGAATCGCCTGCTGGCGTTTTTCCAGGTCGCCCTTGGCAGTTTCCTGAAACTTTTCCAAGGTCGCCTTCGCCAGTTCGAGGAACGACTGGTTGTTGCCTTTGAGGGCATCAGCGGCCAGGGCCTTGAAGGCGTCGGCCAACTTCTGCTGGGCCTGGTTCACAATGGCCAGCTTCTCCTCGGCTTGTTTCCGTTCCTGGTCTAGTGTAATGGCGTATTGAGCCAGCTTGGTTCTCAGGCTTGTCTCGGTGGCTTGGCCTTCCTTGACCTGGGCTTCAAGTTGCTGGATCTTGGCACCGTGGGCGGCAATCGTCTGGTCACGGGCCTGAATCCGCTCGGTTAAAGCGATCGTCTCCCCTTCGGCGCCGGCCTTGCCACGATCATAGGCGTTTTGGCTCTTGGTTTTGAGGACGAGCCATGCGGCGGTCACGCCGATGGCGAGGCCGATGAGCAGGAGTAGGATGGGGAGGATTTGGTCCATGAGTGTTTCTTCATCTCGGTGGGCCAATGTCACTACTACCCTTACGGTTGCTCACCGATTGGTAGCGGTGACGGAAGAATGTCATGGGGGCTGTCCAGCCTGCCCGGAAACAATTCTACGCCGCTTCCTAACGACTGCCTGTAATGTTCCGTCTATCAAGATATCTTGGCCCGTGCAGCCACGCCCCCACCAATGGCCGTATTGATTCTTCAGAACACAATCACCGATCTCAATTAAGTCGTCGGCCAATTCTTCTTCTACACCCCACCATTCGTAAATGTCTGGAGCATTCGCCTTGACTATATCTCGCCACAAACTAAGGCCGTAGTCGGCTTTGTTGTCCAAGCGACTTACGAGTATGCGACGAAGGCAATCCGTTTCAATGTCATCCATTCCAAACTGTATAACGTCTGCCAGCCATGCTTCCATCGCCGCACGATCCAACCCTTCGATCATCGAGCGGAAATCTATTCGGTGGTTGTGGCACCACGCCGCACATTGCTCTGCGGACCAATCCTGAGGCTGGGGGTAGTTAATGATATCCTTCCTACTCATCACATTATGGTCAAGACAAGCCAGTATTAGGATGGTATCACGACAGATGAACTCACTGCCGAGCAGTTGATTGGCCTCATGCTCGACGGCCTTATCATCGTCGGTCAGTGTCTTCCATTCCTGCTCAGAAATGTGGTCTGGTTTGGTAACCATGCAGACACCACTTAGGCATCAACGAAAGTAATCGTATTGAAAGCCACTGTCACCCCACCCCCAACGACTTGAACACGGAATCCACCGGGTCAGCGTAGAACCCGGTCTGGAACTTGGCGAACAACTCCCCTGGGATAGTGGGAATGTCCGTTACCGAGGCCATCGGCAGTAGGAGGCGTTTCGCCCCGGCGTCGAAGGCGACCTGGAGGGAAGCCGCCAGATTCTCGACCGGCACCACGTTCCCGCCCAGGCTCATGCTGCCCAGGACGACGATCTGCTGTTGTAGCGGCTTGGCCATGACAGCCGAGCACAGCGCCACGAACGTCGCCAGGGTCATCGCCGTTGTCGCCCCGGTGTTTTGCAGTTCGACGACGTGGAAATGGTAATCGTGGTCGCCCGGCTTGATCGAGGCGCTGACCCGATGGGCATTGGCCTTGAAGTAGTCGAATCCGACCTTGATCGCTTCCTTGGCGGCCGTGTTGGACCCCAGGCCCGACATCTTGAGGCTGCCGTTTCCGGCCGTCACCTGGGTTTCGATCCGGTACAAGCCCAGGTGGCCGCCGCTGCCGGTGGCGATGGTGTGCATCACGCCGGGGTTCAGCGGGCCGTCCGGGATCAGGAAGCCGCCGCCCATCTCGGGAACGTTGATGAACTTCTCCTCCCTGGTTTCCTGGTCGAGATAGCTGAAATGAACGTCGTAGAACTCCATCCCGCCGATCTTCTTCAACTGTTCCTTCACCCGGCGGCGGGTTTCCAGGGCGTAGTCCAGGCACCGGCGGACGGCCTCCTTGTCGTAGTCCTCCCCCGGATAGAGCAGCTTCAGGAGGCCGGAGACCGTGTGCCTCACGGCGATCACGTCCCGCTGATTCAAGTCCCGTCCCACCTTGAAATACCTGTTGATGGCGTCCCCGAAGCTGCGTTTCCGCATCTCCCGCATAAATTCGGCCAGGTAGTCCACAATCAGGCCATACTGGTTCGTGAAGAACTCAGGCCGCATCTTGGGAACTTCCCAGCCGGGGATGTAGGCATGGAAGCGGTCGAAGAAGGCGCAGTCTATCATGGTCTCCGGGAATGGGGCCAAGAGGTGGCTGGTCTTGACCAGGGTATCGACCGGCTGGTTGATGTTGCCGACGAAGACCATAGAGGCGTAGGCATTCACGGGGTCACGGCCACGGGCGAACGACCCGGAGGCCATGTAGTCCTTCATGATCTGAACGCCGTCTTTTTCTTTGAATGTGATCCCCGCCACCTCGTCGAAGGCCACCACGTCCCAAAGGCCCACCAGCCCGACCGTGCGGCTGGTCATGTTATAGAAGAGATTGGCGACGGTGGTATGCCCGCCGGAAATCAGGATACTGTTGGGGCTGATCTCCTTGTAGATGTGGCTTTTTCCGGTGCCCCGTGGCCCCAGTTCGCAGACGTTGTAGTTGTTTTCGACCAGCGGGATCATGCGGGCCAGCAGATGCCATTTCACCCGCTTCACGAACTGCGTCGGTTCGTAACCCGTCGAACGCAGCAGCACGTCGATCCACTGATCTTCGGTGAAGGCCCGCCGTCCCTCGAACAGGCCCTCCATGTCCATGTTGGGCATCTGGATCGGCTTCAGATCGTCGATGATGAAGGGCGATCCCTTCTGGCCCTCCTCATAGAAATACCGCATGGTAATGATCGACCAAATCCCACCGGCCAGGAGCTTCTCGTACTTCCTGACCGTGGCCGTGCTGATCTCCACGCCCTTGGTTCCCAAGTTGCCGAGCAGGGCCTCGTACACGTCTCGCTTCTCGTTGAGTTTCACCGTGGCCTTGTCGATGATCTTCAGGCTACCCCGCTCCCGGATGATGGATTTCACCTTTTCCGCCTCATCCGGCCGCACGTAGTTCTCGGCCAGGATGTTCTTGACGGTCTTCATGCCCTCCCGAATGATTTCATCGTCGTTGGAGGCGCAGTGCAGGCCCAGAAGGTATTCGAGCACATAGACCGGGACGTTGGCCCCTTCCTTGACCAGCTTGGTCAGGTCCTTACGCACGACCTTTCCAGGGAAGTGCTGGTTCAGAAGCTCGTCAAGGCAGTGGCCGTTGCTGTTAGAAGTCATCGCTGAACGCCCTATCAATGATGACCGGCACGCTCTGCTGCTCGATGCCGGTCTCGGCATCTCGCAGCACCAGCCGGTACGGGGTCTTCCTGTCGTACTGCCGCTCCTGGAGCGTCAGATACACCCACTTCTTCCGCTCGTCGATGTTGTCTGATGTGCTGTCGAACGTGACCGATTCGATGCTGGTCACCGGCTCCTCGCCCTCATAGATTGCCACCTTCAAGGTGATCGGCTTCATCCGGTCGCTGACGGCTTCCGTCTGGATCAACTCGAAGCGATGCCGGGAGGTGGTAATCCGGTGGTTCATGCCCAGCACATGGACGGCCACTCGCTTAGTCTTGGTCTCTTCGACCGACTTGCCCTTGATGTGCCGCACGGTGACGACTGGAACGACGATTTCCTGGAGCATGGCCCCACCGTGGATGAACCTCTTGGCCCCGCTGAAATGGAAACGGTTGGCCCCCTTGGGAATCCAGAACTCCATGTTACCTTCAGCGTTGGCCGTGGCGCTGGTCGATCCATGCCACACCCTGCCGTCGTCGCCCAGGTCGAGCCCGATCAGGTATCGTTTTTTCGCCTTCACGGTGCCGGGCGGTTCGTTGGGCAGGTTGCTCTTTTCCGGCTCGCCGGGGGCCGCTTCGGAAAACAGGAAGCCGTGGTCGGCGGTAATGACAATGTAATGTCCGTTGAGGTTGTTGATGATGTAGGAGACCAGCGTGGCGAGTTCGTTGATCGCCTTGCGGACGGCCTCGAACGTGTCCTTTTCCGTCTCGGCCTTGTCTCCAATGGCGTCGATGGCATTGTGGAAGATGTACACCAGCCGTTTGCCACTGACGAATTCCCGCCCCTCGTCCTTCTTTTTTGCCAGGAGGTCTTCGGCCTTGACCGCCATGCCGTCAACACAACTCAGAATGGCGTCCCGATAGGCCGTCGATGAAGTGGCCTTGCCATCTGCCAGCACGTCGCCGTTGAGCTTGTAGGTGATCGTCGTGTGCGGCAGCAGGCTGGCCATCCCCAGGGCCGTGTAGGACGGCAGGACGCCCAATTGCGAACCAAGCTCGGCCTCGAAGCGATACGTCCCGTTCAGTTCCCGGCACAGTTCCTCGGCCGCCTCGTAGCGGAAGGCGTCACTGACGATGACGAAGCTCCTGCGCCGTTCGGCCTCCTCAAGTCGGGGTGCGACGTTGTTTTCGTAGAACTGGTGCTGGTTCGGCAGCCCGCCGATCTGCCACTTTGCCAGCAGCGGCTCGACGAATTTGCCCCACTTCAGCGCCAGACCGGAGATATACCAGTTGGTATAGCAGGATTCCACCTGCTCCCGCAGCTTCTTTAGCACGTCCCAGTTCTTCACCTCCACGATATCGGCCGCTTCACAGAAATGCCGGTAGAGTTGGTCGAACCGGAACAGTTCGGCCTCGTAGGCCCGGTACATCGCCTCGGCCGTATCGATGTCAAATCCCTGCCGGTGCCGGTTGCGCAGGGCGAAGAAATCGGCCGCCGCCACCAGGGCGTCGTAGACGGCATGGAGGGCGGGGCGGGGAACATCAGCATCGCCGGGCACGCCGAGGGACGCCCAGTGCCCAGCCTGCCGCCGAGTGGCGATCTGGCCGACCTCCTCGGCGTTCATCGTATCGGCCGTCGAGGCAACCCGGTCCCGCAGGCATCGGACGATGGCCTTCTCCACGTCAAGGAAGGTCATCACGTCCATCAGGCTGTCGATGTCCCGCATCAGCGGGTAGCTTTCCAGGTTCAACCGCCCTGCTACGACCGCCGAAAGGCGGTCGTAACTGGCCGCCCGGCCCCCGCTGTCCCGCCACTGGGCCAAGCAGACCACGGCGTTGGGCATCCCGGATCGGGAGAGTACAAGGTGCTGTAGCGGCAGCGGCATCTCTGCCTTGAGGTGATGGGCATAGTCGGTCACCAACAGCCGGATCAGAAAGTTCCGCAGGCTCGGGTTGTCGTCGATGTAACCGAACAGCGACTTCGTCATCGCCCAGAATGGCTTCTCCAGTTCGTACTTCTCGACCTGCTCCCAAAGCGGGGGCGGTACATCCAGGTTGACCTCCTCACCGTTGCAGCCTTCAACGAAGGCGTGGAATATGGTCTGGATGATGTTGAACCACTCGGGCACCTCGGCCCCTACGACAACGGCGAGAATCTTCCGGTCGATATCGGCGTCGGTGTCGGCGGCGGCGACCACCTTTTTGAGTTTCTGGAGCCGTTCCTTGTTATCGAAGAATTTGCGGCGCAGGGCCAGATGCTCCCGGAGGGACTGGTTGGCAAGGCCCAGTTCCGTAAGGATGATCGACGCCCGGTCGGCACGGAAGCTGCGGCCGTAGAGCCGCACGTCCAGGAGCCAGTCCTTGTCGTATTCCGGCTCCTCGGATGGGGCGTAGACGAGGTACTTGCCGGTCGGGTCTTCCCGCTCGATACGGATCTTGGCCTCCAACGCCCCCATCCGGTCCAATCGCAGCACCTTGACCCCTTCGAGAAAGAACATCGGCAGACCGTTCATGAAGGACAGGAATTCCTGCTCTGGATCGTTCCAAAAGACGATCCGCTGCCCTTCCTCGTCGAACAACTTCACCAGGGCGGTTTCGATCTGCTTGGTGTCCATGGCTCACTCAGCCGGGGCGGGTGTCGGCGGCAACTGATCGGCGGGGATCTCGACCACCGCTCCCTGCTGCCAGACGACCACCGTACCGTTGGTTCGGCGGGCTTCTGCGGCAACCTTCTGCGCCGCTTCTTGCAGGGCGTTTTCCGCTTGCTGTGCAAGGGTGTTTTCTTCGGGACGTTCGCTATTCATCATGTGCTCCTTGTGCGGGCTGAAGGATACGTGCGTAGAGTTCAGCATCCAGCACGTCACATTCAACGCCGTCAAAGCGGGCAATCGTGCGTGGCTGGAGTGTGGAGTTGTCGAAAATCTGCCAGGAATCGAACAGGGGCAGGTACAGTCGGACAAGGTTCCGCTGCCCAACGTCGAAACGGCGGCGGATCGCTGACTCGGGCACGTTATGCCCTCCTTGTTGTACCCGATGCGCCACACGGGAAATGGCCAAGTTCACGGTTGGCAACCAGAGATAGAAGAGGTGCAACACATAGCCGGCAGCACGCATCTTCTGCAACATCGGCCCATAGGTCTTGCCGGCCAGGGTCGTCTCGAACCCAAAATCCCGCCTCTGTTGGACCATTTCTTTCATGCGTGTTAGCAGCAATCGCCCGGCAGCCACAGCGGCGGTGTCGGGATCGAACGGCGACAGCCCAGCCGCCAGGAGATCGGCGTTGAGAAACTCTCGGCAGTGGGCATATCGGGGCAGGAACTCACGGGCGAAGGTCGTTTTTCCCGCCCCGTTCGGTCCTGCGATGATATAGGCGTTGGGATTCATTGCGATTCTCTTGCCACAGATGGGACACGGATCAAACACGGATTGAACGGCTCCCTGCACTCGATCCCCATGTCTTTTCTTTCCTGTCTGTGTTTCATCGGTGTTCTATCCGTGGCTACTCCTCTTCCTTTCCACCCGTCACCGCCTTCACCTCGGCCAGCACGTCGCCGAACTTGCCGTAATTGGCCTTCACGCCGTCATCCAGGTCCAGGGTGATCCGCAGGTCGGCGTAGTGCCGCAGCTTCTCATCGAAGGCTTGCAGTTCGGCCTGCTGCTTGATGAGCTTGTCCCGCTCCTTGCTCACCTTGGACCGGAAAGCGGTGGACGTTGCAGCGTCGATGTCACCGGCCAACTGCTCAATCCGGGCCGAGACTTTGCCCTGAAGTGGGATGACGTACTCTGTTCGCATTCGGGATAGGGTGCCCTCATTGTAGCGGTGCAGGTAGACGAGGCACTGAAAGGCCCGCTGCCTGCCGCTGGAAAAAAGCCAGTAGATCGGCCGTCGTTTATAGGTCTTGAGGTGGTGCTTGAAGAACTCCTGGGCCAGATACCGGCGGATCGTATCCCGTGGCTGCTCGTCCTTACTTGGGCCGAGGCTGTCGGCAATGAACTGCAAGTTCTCCTCAAGATGTTCCTTCGGCCATGCCACCCCGATAAACTGGATGACCCGATTCGTCGCATCGTTGTCGAACCAAGTAGTATCGGTCAGGGGCATGATGCCGTCCTGGTCCGCCGGAAATGTCCTGTACTGGCTGGGATCGAAACCATTGTTGCCCCTGTGGGCATAGATTAACCCTGGCTTGTCGAGGCTGTACCGACCCATCATGCAGCCGATGGAATACGAGAGTAGCCGCTTGATATCTTCCTCACGGTTGGGCCGGTAAAGGGTGATCTGATCGTCGGACACCTCGGATGATAGTTGGTTCTGTAGGCCAAAACTATCGACAACAATGCGGTTATTATGTTTCTCCAGTTCAACCACTTCCTGCCGTCGGTCACGGCATATAGTATCCCATTGAGCCCAAGACTCTTGCACGTTCGATGTCGCATCAGACCTTGCGCTGAGCATTCTCATGCCTCGAAAGTCCCATGACTCCTCAAGTTCGTCCCAGTCCTCCTTCGCTAACCTCAGAAGGTTGCATACGACTTGCCTACTGGCATTTGACAACTTCACCGGGAGTCGGTTGATTCCGATAGAGCTATAGTCAAGCGTAGGGCATAAGATGTCAAGAAACTCCTGTGCAACAACAGAATTCAGGTAACCTATCAGCGGCTCCAGGCTACTATCAGACACAAAAATGCACGATCCTTTTGTGTCGAACAAGAACCCCGGCTCGTTATAGCGACAGCCAAATAGTCCACTCGACAATGCCGAGTAAGTGATGTTCTTGCGGAAGTAATACTCCTGGTTCTTCAACCTCCCCCCTGGGTGCAGGCGATTGATTTCACCGACAAACGCACGTAGCTCCTGTCCATCGTGCTTCCAATTCACGACATACTCATTGTTGCCATACCATCGCCGGAAACTCCCTCCCTTGTTGTACGGATACCACTTTTCCGGCCTCCGTGTTGATTCTTCACTGCTCGTGCAGCCAAAGCACACGTCGTCAAATGCGACCTCGTGCCAGTAACGTAGAAATCGGCCATTATTGGATGTTGCCATTCCTTGTTTAGCATCCGCTATTGTGCCGAGAAGGGGTGCCGTTGAGAATGCAGCCCTAATTGGGGCACTCACCCAATACGCAATCGGACATCCTGGAATTGAGCAAAAATCGTCTTGTACTATGTCACTAAATAGATTTATTTGTCTGCGAAGGCCGTCTCGCTTTTGATCCTCTTCACCGTCAATCAGTCGCAAGAAACTGGGACGATACCCCACGACATGACCATTGATGAGAGCTAGAGCAGCCACTTGCACCACTTCGCCAGAGATCGCTCCGAACGCTCGTGGTCCCAGGTGGGCGAGCGAACTTATAGTTCCACGGGTGAGAATATCATTTCGCATTTGCTCATACGATGCGAGAAACATCCATCCATGCATTGTCACCATTGCGTTGTATCCGAATGGCTTGGTAAGTCTGATCCCACGCTCAAGAAACATGGCATATAGATCAGATTTTGTGTGTGGATAGATGTCATTCACGAATGACTTCAAAAGCGAGTTCATGCCACTTCTAGCGCCCATATACGGTGGATTGGCCACGACCGCATCGTACTGCCGTGAAAGCATCTGAGCTTGTTCAACGAGCGGTCGAAACACTCTCGCCATCGGCTTCTCCAGCATCCCGCCGCTTGCGATTACGTCAGCCACTCGCTGGGCCATCGTGGGTAGCTTCGCCGCCACCCCACAGGGAGCGGCGGGGTGCTGATCGTGAACTCGCCTTCAGATGCAAATTTCACGATTTCGGCAAGCTTCCCCATGTCGAACTTGATGACCGAGTAGGCGGCAAGCGGGTCTTTCATTGTCTCCTCAAGAACAATCCGACCAGCGGCGGCCAACGCCAAAGCATCCTCCTTCTTCACCGCACAGTCCCCTAACAGCCGGGCAATCGGCAGGGTCGGCTGCCAGCCAGACGTTAACAGGAAGCGGAGAATCTCGGCCCAGGTCGCCGGTTCAACCTCCAAAGTCCGCTCTTCATGGCGAAGCACTTTCATTTCGCACTCGATCCCTATCTGATCTGAATCCGCTGGCCGGAAGCAATTGCCTGGTCGAGCCGCTTCCGAAGCTGCTCGATGAACTGGTTCACATCGCCCGATGTCTCCAAATAGCTGGAGGTCACCAGATCCGCCGCTTTGACAACGCAGCGGGGCTTCACGGCGGGCTTCGGCGGCCCCGACGGCGGATTGCTTGCCGCCGGTTGGGGCGTTGGCTTCTTTGCCGCTTCCTCGATCTTCGCCATCGCTGCATCGGCCGCCTGGACGGCCTCCTGCTCGGCTTGACTAATGTGAGCTACGCTCTCCTGACGCTCCACCTGCCTTCGCAATGTCTCCAGCGGCCTCAAGCAGACGGTACGAAGGCTTGTATCCGCCTCCGATGCATCCAGTTCCTTATTGACCTCGGCGAGGCCCTGGTCGATTTTCGCCAGGGCCTCGCCACGCCGCCTGGTTACCAAGGCCGTGTTGACGGCCTCTACCGTGCCGACCAGCCCCTCGGCCTCTTTGATAATCCCATAGGGGCTCGGGGCCTGGAGGATCTCTTGCATCCGCTGCAACGCTGGGGCCGCCTGAGCGTCCCGATCCAGTTCCATGCGGTTCAACTGGAACCGGTCTGCGGCCTTGCGCAGCTTGTCCCAGGTCGGCTTCTGGTGGTCATAGAAGTGTTCGAGGTCGTGGTAGTTCTCTGAAAGCTGAAGTAAGTCGTCCCGCCGCTCATTGAACCGTTCGATGAATTTGAAGCTGTCATCGCAGGCCAAGAGCGCACGGATGACCGACAGCCCTTCAGAGATCTCGTCCCGGCCAGGGTAGTTGCCGGTCTCGGCCAGGGGCTTGTAACCGCTGAGGCTTGTTTCCCAGCCCTGGAGCTTGGCTTTGAGGCAGGCGAAAAGGCCATCTTCGCCGTCCGGCCCCATTTCCGAGAACACCTCCCGCCCCAGGTTGCGGGCCTTTTGCAGGGCAGCCGGATCGGCAGTGTGCCGCTTGATGATCGTCGTCTTCCGCCATCGGCCTGGGGTGGTAAGAAGGTCATAAGCCTTTTCGAGAGGCACCAAACCTCCCTCGATGGCGAGGCTGATCTCGCCCAGCACCAGCAGCCGGGCCACCAGGATCATTACTTCCATGTCGGGCCAGCCGTAGGGCCGGATCGAGTAGCGTTTCTCCAGCATTTCGTGCAAAACGATCTGGCGGCTGGTCTTGTGGCACAATTCCACGTAATTCCGCAAATCGTCGATGGCCTGGGGATTAGCCTCTTCCATATTCAGGGCGAGGGTCTGCTGGGCGATGTCGTTTGCCCGCAGGATGGCCTGGATCTCCTTCGGTGGTTCGGGGTTCAAGTGTTTGAGATACCCCATCTTGGTGAAGGTGTTCGTGATGAGGTACTCCAGGGCCGCATCGAGGGCCAGCCCTGGGCCAGCCGCCCTTTGCTGCAAGGGCTGGCCCGCTACGAAGTAGCTGGCCTCGACAAGCATTTCGCCCAGCAAGACAGCCAGCCGCTCCCGCCGCTTCCGGTTGTCATCGGCGTTGTGCCGCAGGATGGTCTTCGTGGCGTCGGGCAGCCCCGTGTCGCTCTTGGTCCTCAGGTAACGCTCGGTCTTGACATAGGCCCGCAGTTCCCGGCCAAGTTCGTCGTTATCTCGGAGCCGGATGAGAACCTGACCGCTTTCGCTGGTACTCTCCAAAAGGCAGCGTTGATCGCTGGACAGGTCGTAGTCGTCGGCCAGGGGCGAGATAACCGAGACGACCAGGTTTCCTTCCATGCGGCGGCCGATAGGGTGCATATCGACGATGCCCACGAAGGAAAAATCCATCTTGTTGACACTGTAACGGTGCTTCCACTTGGTCTTCAGCACGTCGGAGAAGAGAATGTCGCCCAGCGTTGTGGCCTCCTCGCCGCTGGCGAGATCGGTCCCCTTGATCTCCCGGCTGATGTCCCGTTCTTCGTTGGTAAGGAAGAAATAGAGATCGCCATTTCGGCTGATGAGCGTCTCTTTCTCCAGCCGCCCCAGGCTCTCCTCGATCTGCCGGCGTAGGGCCAGCTTATCGGCATCGATCTGGTCGATGCAAAGCGTGACGAGGTTATCCACGTTACTCTTGATCTCTTCTACGTAACGGATGAGAAAGAGCACCTGCAACAGCCTAATATCGAACGGCAGCAGGCTCGGGTTTTCGCCCGCCTGGTCGATGGTGCGTTTTACGCTGGTGTCCAGGAAGCTCTCGATGGATGGGTAGAACTCGTAGAGTGGCACCAACACGCCAACTTCCTGGAGGGCCACGGCCTTGCCCGCCGACTGGAAGGCATCGAGCATGGACCGCTCGCCCTTGGCGAGATGGAGGCCCGTGGCCCCAACCTTGCGAATTTGCTCGAAGACTTTTTGCAGGAGTTGAAACTGGTAGGGGGCGAAGGGATAGTTTTTCGAGAAGTCGTCGGCATCCTGATACGGTTTCAGCGTCATCCCGCAGCTCGTAAAGGTAAGCTGGTTTTTCAGGATGTCGCCCTTCGTGGTAAACACGCCCTTGAGTTCGTCTTCGACCTCTGCCCGCTTGGCGAGCAGCCGGGCCTGGATCACTTCGTCCACGTTGGCGCTGGAAAGCGATAGCCTGGTGTTGAACCGGCCCTGGATTTTTGAGAAATCGTTGGCCGCCGCCGTGCGAAGTTCCCCGATAACCTTATCGATTTCCTCCTGCGAGGTGACAATCACCCACGCCCGGCCACCACAGGTGGCCCCCAATTCCTCAATGATAGTCTGCAAGCTGAGCATCAGGTGCCCATCGGTGCCGATGAACTGGCCGACTTCATCGACGAGGAAGACGACCCGGTGGTCCGGCCCCTTGGAGTCGAGGTACTCCTTGAGCCACTTGGCGAAGTTCTCGACCGTGAGCTTGAAGTTGCCTTCGGCGTTGTCCACCCACTTCTCGGCAGACTCCCGGCTCTGCCCGAGCGTCCTGCAATATGCCTCGACCACCTGGTCCCGGTTGAACTCGTAGGCATCTCGTTCCTTGGCCCACTCTTCACCGGTCAATTCCTGGTAGGCGGCCTTGAAAGCGTCGAGCTTCCCTTTGCCCTCCAGGTAGCGTTCCATGTGGGCGACGTGCGGGTGATCGCCATCGTAGCCCTGCATCTCATTCAGGACTTTCAGAAAGACGGCCAGAATGGCTTCTCGCCCCGCCTTGCTGTCGACCTTGCTGTCGATGTTGAACAGGATCACGTCGGTGTGCGAGGCCACCGCCCGTTTCACATCGCCCTTGAGCATTTCATCCTTGATCTTGTCCTCGAAGAACTCGACGGCTTTCTTGCTCTGGCCTTCGTAGGAATGGACTCCATTGGCGAGCAGGTAGGCCAGGATCTTCAGGAAGTGCGACTTGCCGGAACCGAAGAACCCGGAGATCCAGACGCCGATCTTGGCAATGACGGTCGGATCGTTAGCGTGATCGATGGCGTCGAGAAACACCGACAGGAACTTGCGGAAGTGCTTGTCCAGTTCCTTGGTCAAGACGAACTCGTCCAACTCCTGCCAGACGGAGAACTCGTCCAATTGCTGGGCCTTCACGACGCCGTTGATCGGACGAAAGATGTCTCGCTCAAATAGGTTCTGGATCTGCATGTCCTGCCTCACGATGAAACGAGCTTGAACGCCCGGTAGTAGTTCCTGTTCTTCAATCGCTCAAACAGCCGAAGGTACTGGCCGTCGTACTTGCCGGGGTAAAAGAGCACCAGCGGGGTCCTGCCGATCAGCGGATGCAGATTGTTGAGCAGCGAGTGCGCCCGCAGGAGCGGCCACACGCTGCCGACACCCGACACCAAGATCAAATCGTGCTCGCCGGGCTGAGCAGCCTGGGCGAAGAGTTGGGCGACCTTGGTTTCGTGCAGCGGGGCGCTGAGGGCCTTGAGCAGGGCCTCGTCGCCCTTTTCTGTCTGCCTTTGCAGCGAGCGGTCCAGGAGTCTCCGCTCCCGCAGGTGGTCAATGACCAGATCGAACAGGTTGATGTGCTTGACCCGCAACCCCGGCTTATGCTTGGGGATGTGCTCCAGGAGGAAGCCGACGTAATCCCGGATGCGGATCTCCTCCTCGGGTGGGTAGTCGAAGATGAAAAAGGCGATCTCGTTGCCGAGGCCCTTGCCCGCCAGAAAATCATCGGAGGTGATCCTGGGGAGAACTTGGTTCAGGCGATCGGTCAGGAGATCGCTCATGGGGCTACCTGAATACAGCGGAGAACGTATTGCTCGTCGTGCTTCTCCAGGTAGCGAAGCACCTGGGAGGCGATGTGGACGGTCTGAAGGATTCTCTGTCTCGTATTGTTGATGTACCCGGCCTGGGCTAGGATCTGGAAGATGGAGGACCGCAGCCGCCGCCTCGTCGATTCGTTCCACTGGGGCATGTCGGGATCACGGCCACGGCAATCGTCCAGATACTCACTCCAAAGTTGGTCGGTCAGCACCTTGGCGAAGACCCGGTACTGGTCACGCACGACCAAATCGAGGAAATCGCCCAGCAGGGCACTGTGCTTGACGGCGGTGGCCAGGATGGCATGCGTGGCGACGACGGCCGAGCCGTCCCGGATCAGCTTCCAGAGGTCGGCCTCCATCAGTTCCAACCGCTTGCGGATAAGCCTGCCCACACGGATGGCCGTGGCCGGGTTCCGGGCTTGGAGTAGGTTCCGGCTCACAATCGCATCCTTCCACGCCTGCTCATCGACGCCCCGCAACAGCAGATCGACCACGACTCGGCTTTCGGGCAGTTTCAGCGATCCTGCGGTTAGGTCGGCGTGATACCTCATTCCTCCATCGCTCCCCTATCACTCCACCCTCTTGATTTTCGCAATCGCCGCCAAGATGTATCCCAACTCATCTCCGTCCAGGCCCGCCGTCTTGGCGATGCCGTGGACGTTGCGGATCAGGTCTTCTTCGGCACCCAGGAACAGCTTGTGCGTCACCTGGTCCTCCGTGCGTGCCAGCAGGCACTTGTCGGTCAGGATCAACTGCTCGATGCGGGGCTCGGCCCAGTCCTCACGGAGCAGGCAGCCGAGGATCGCCGTGAACATGCCGCTGGTTTCAATCGGGCGCAGCTTGCGGGCACAGTCCTGGCGAATTTGCTCGGGTTCTCGAAGGGCGGGGTCGGCCATGCTCAAATCCCGGCGCAGCGTGACAATATACTATGGGCGCTCTCACCAAACAGCCAATTTACCCCCTCTGGGTTGTGTCCGCAAGCAGCCCCCGCCCCTAACCGTAACCCCCGTTTAGAGTTAGTGTCGCCTGGGCGATCTTGGCAAGCCCTGCCGCCCGGCGGGCGCATCTCCCGGCCCCAGCATACCAGGGGGCGGGTCGGATTATGGGCAGGCGACGGCGAGCGGGGCTGGCCCGTGACGCCCCCCTTGGAAAAGATAGGCAACGGATGCGCTACCTTTTGGGGCGGGGGTGGCTTCGCCGGCCCGTTGTGATAATCTGGCCTGACGGGAGGTGTTGCCACCAGGAACTTCCCCGGTCCCCCAACCGTCTTATGGGTGAAAGGAGACTGCCCATGCCCCGTTTCGCCATCATCCTCTTGCTTGTCGCCGGAATCGCCACCGCCGCACACGCCCAGCAGCCCGACCGAGCCCAGGGTAGGGCGAAGGAACTGAAGGTGAGCATCAAGTCCTTCCGGCTGGCCCTCAACTACCACGGCGATGAGGACAAGCCCTTCTACCGGCTGTGGCTGAGGGTTGGTGCGGTCGAGCAGTCCGGGCCATTTCAGCGACTAGTGTCGATCACCGAGGAACAGGCCAGCAAGATCATCGACCACCTCGCAGCGGACGGGTTTCTGAGTCAAGCCAAGCAGTGGAACAGCCTATGGAACACACCGCTGAAGTTCGCCAAGCCGCAAGGCTACGTGCTGACGGTCTCGGGGTTCGCTGACGGGCAACGAAGGTCCAGGGGCGATCTGTTCTGGTACGAGGAACTCGGCTGGGACCTGCCTATGCTCAAGCGGCTGGACGGCCTGCGGAAAGTTCTGGGCGGTGATGCGGCAAAGGACATGGACTTGTTACTGGGGAGGCTTTCGGGTCTGCGGGCACAATGGGAGAAGGAGGGGAAAGCCGGTGCTGCCGAACAGCCCAAAGCTGGTCAAGCTCAGGAATGGAAGAATCTCTATGCGGACGAGCAGTGGTACAAGGACCACAAGCAGCCCGAACAGGTCTTCACCTGCACCCTCCAACGGCGCAAGGAAGCGGAGGTTTCGACGCTCATGCGGTCCCATCGCTACCAGTTGGGCGACCGTTTCATCTACCCCGGCAAAGAGCATCCCGAACTGGAGAAACTGGTCGGCCAGAAGATCGAAGTGCGGGGCAAGCCCTACGACGTGGAATTGGAGGGGCAGGCGGTCAGCGAGATTTGGGCTGCGGCGGTTCACCCGGCCGCACCTGTCGAGAAGCCTGATGACCAGAAGAAGGTAGATGAGGTGGCTGCGGAGTTGGGGGGCAAGGCTTATCCAGAGTGCATTTGGGTAAGCGGCGTCTACGTCAACCTCCCCAACACGAAGGTCACGGACGCTGGGCTGGAACGCCTCAAGAGATTTCCCCAGATCAAGGGGTTCAACCTTGGCGGCACCCAGGTGACGGACGCTGGATTGGAACATCTCAAGGGCTTGACGAAACTCCGAAGGCTGGAACTCAACAAGACCCGTATCACGGATGCAGGGTTGGAGCACATCAAAGGCTTGCCTCAACTCGAAAAACTGTTCCTCAATGACACCAAGGTCACGGACACAGGGTTGAAACACCTTCAAGGATTGCAGCAACTCGAATGGTTGTACCTCGGAAATACTCCGGTCACGGACGCTGGATTGGAACATCTCAAGGGACTACCCCAACTCCGATGGTTGGAACTCGGACACACGCAAATCACGGATGCGGGGTTGGAACGGCTCAAAGGGTTCACGAAACTCGAACGGTTGGGCCTCAAAGACACTCCGATTACGGACGCTGGCTTGCAATACCTCAACGGGCTGACCAAACTGACATTGCTTGACCTCGGGGGCACCAAGATCACGGACGCTGGGCTGGCAGACCTCAAGGAATTGCCCCAACTCCAGACCTTGTACCTCAGCGGTGCCCAACTGACCGAACCAATGCTGGAACGCCTCAGGGGGTTGCCCCAACTCAAGACCTTGGGAGTACACAATCCCCAGAGCAAGGGCGTGGATGATCTCAAGAAGGCACTACCGCACTGCAACATCCAGATTCTCCCGTAAACCTGAGCCGGGCTTTTGCGACCGGCAATGCTGGTTGGCGAAAATGGTGGCGTGGGCTGGTCGTCATGTCGCCTGCCAATGCGGCCTACTATCCGGCGACGGGGAAGATGATGTTGAAGGGGTAGTCATCACGTCCATCGACCTGGGCGAGCCGGGCAAGGGCTATGGCGATAAAGTAAAATGGTCTGAGCAGAAGCGGCGACAGGTTGGGGAAGTCGATTTGCGAAGGCCGATTCCATCAAGGAGATGGCGATGCGATTGCTGTTTGTCAGCCTGTTGGTGTGTATGTTCGTCGGCCCTGTCTTTGCCGACCCGCCAGCCACGCAACCGCTGAATTGGAGCGATGCGGTCAACGGCATCCGAGTCGCCTTGCAGGTCGATCCGGTGACTTGGCCGCAGCGCACGCAGGACGGCAAGCCGTTTCCTATCGTGTTGAAGCTGCACGTCAAGAACGTCTCCGACAAGCCGGTGAGCCTGCACGACTGGCGGAACCAGCCGGGGGCAATCTTGCTGGCTTACGCTTCCGGCCAACTCGTCGAGTGGGGCGGCGGCAACAACACGGTCCTCGATCCTGTCAAGGGCGAAGTCACTCGCCCGGTGGCACCGGTCTTCGATCCCGCCACGGGGAAGACTGTCGGCCCTTCGGTAGTCATTCCCCTCGTCGATGTCGCCGCCGGTCAGACGCACGTCTTCGAGAACACGGTGCAGTTCGACAACGGAAGGCTGCACTGGCCGATCCTCAGCGGCGGCGTCTACCACTGGCCGTTCCAGCCAAACCAGAAACTTGCTCCCGGCGAGTACCAGCTACAGGGCATTTACGAGATGGGATCGCCGTCACGGCAAATCGAGGCCATATCGGTGGTCAAGGTCAAGGTCGTCGTGGATGTTCCCACTCCGGCCATGCGGCCAGCACCTTAGCGATGTTCATGGGGCCGACGACACCGGCCCGACCTTTGGCAGCACCACGATCAAGAACGTGACGACGGGGCCGAGGATCAGCGACAGCAGCCACCACAACAGTCGCTTCGCCCCTTAGCCTGGGCCAACCCGGCGTTGATGAGCGATAGCGTTCCCCAGCCGACGAACACTTGTGCATGGTGGTGCCTCCCCTTCGGTCATTTGCTTTCGCCGGGGACCTTCATCCCTGTCAGCTTGAACACCCAGGCACTCCGGCAGGGAATCTCGCTGATGGACATTTCAGGCACATCGATGACCAACCCTTTTTCGGCGGGCCTCCAACTCAACGGTTGGCTATGGCCCAGCATTCGGACTTGGGTCTGTGGGGTCGTTACCGAGGTTTCCAGCTTCAGGCTCTTGCCGGGCCAAGCTAGGCAGATGGCATAAACTGCATCTCCCTTCCGGGTGTAGTGGATCATCAGTCGTTGCTTCGACTCGATCCATTTCCAGTCCTTGTCCAGGTGAGGATTGACGGACTGGACCATCGACCCTTCGTGAGCTACGATCCATCGTCTTGTTCCGTAGATCGCTTCTCCGTTGATCTTCAGCCATTCACCCATCTGCACAAGTCGCTCCTGTTGGAGTAGTGGGATCGTGCCATCTGCACACGGCGAGACATCCAGGTGCAGGTTGCCGCCCTGAGCTACCGTTTCCACCAGTAGGTGAATCAGATCACGTTCGCTCAGGTAGTCCTCCAGCCGCTCCAGCCGATTGTACGACCAGTTTCCACGACTGATCGGTCGATCTTCGCACCACTTGTGTTCCGTGCCACTTTCTCGGACCCCAGCCTCCGAACAGTACACGCCGCCGTGTTTGCCCCGAGAACCTCTGCCAAAGCGGTCGTTTACCACTACCTCATCTTTGCAGGGCGAGTCGTTGTACAGCCAAGCCAGGAAGTTCTGCATCTCGAAGGTGTCGGAGGGGAATTCCCATTCACCGTCGAAGTAGATGAAAGACGGGTTGTACCTCCTGACTACTTCACGCAACTGGGGCTGCATGTGCTGCCGAACGAACGGTTTCAGATCGCCGTTTCTCTTGGCTTTTTGATAGAGCGGGTGATTGAACTCTCCAAGCGAGTAGTAGAAGCCCGTTCGCAGACCCGCTGCTCGCATCGCCGTGGAGAAGTCCCCCAACAAGTCACGCTTCGGCCCGACATCCATGCTGTTCCACTCTCGGTTGTGGGGACTGGGCCAGAGGCAATAGCCGTCGTGGAAATTCGAGGTCAGGAAGGCATAGCGTGCCCCGGATCGCTTGAAAAGTTCTGCCCACTGGTGCGGGTCGAATGCCTCGGCTTTGAAAAGCGGGGCCAGGACCTTGAACGGAACATCGCCGTAGGTCTTGCGGTGGAATGCCTCCAGTTTGGCCTGCTCGGGAGCGGACAGTGGACGGAGCCGGTCGATGTACATCCCGTACCAGCAGGAATGTCCGCCAAAGCCGTAGGGCTTGTCGGGATAGACCCAGGCGACCGCTGGCACGGAGTACACGCCCCAACTGACGAAAATGCCTATCTTCTCGTCATCAAACCATGCCGGATTCGGTCGGCTATCGAGCGATTCCCACTTTGGCTCATACCGGTTGCTGACGG
The DNA here is from genome assembly GCA_049515555.1 of Thermoguttaceae bacterium. Taxonomy (GTDB): domain Bacteria; phylum Planctomycetota; class Planctomycetia; order Pirellulales; family Thermoguttaceae; genus JBEKTY01. Next base: position 214 of record JBEKTY010000044.1, on the reverse strand, counting down.
GTGCGGAGAAAGATTCCGCCACTGGATGCCCTCCGGTGGCTGCCATGAACATTATTGTGAAAAGCGCTGGCTTGAGCATACTTCGTCCCTCATCCAGGGCGATTGCACCATAAATCATTGTCCGAAGAGCACTTGTTCCAGGTAGGAGTCATCCCAACCGGCGGCGAGACGCTTGTTCTTCACACCGACCTTCAACGTATGGTTGTTCTTCAGT
>JBEKTY010000043.1:0-52399 GCA_049515555.1 Thermoguttaceae bacterium | reverse complement strand
CCATCGACCGTGGCCACCCAGCCGGCGTGCGAATCCAAGCCGATCTTGCCGACCCGGTACTGATATTGCACGCGTATCGTCTTCCACTGGGCGTCCCGCTGGAACGACGGGTTGTCGGCCGCCCCGAAGATCACGCTATAGCCCTTGGGGAAATGGCTGGCCGGATTGATCGGGCAGTAGGCGATCATCTTGGTGTTCGGCACACCCTGGCCGGTGGCACCGTCAAGCTGGGTGTGCGACCAAATCCCCCAGCGACGAGGCTTGGTGTCGATATTTGTCATGGTGGCTTCGAGGGCCACTCGCGTCGTGCCGTCGAAGAGGCGAATCGTCCTCGCGAACTGGATACCACTGCGAAGATCCTTGCCGCTTTCCAGACGCACCGCCACGCTCTGGCCGTCCTTGCTCATCTGGCTCCGATATGGCTGGCCGTCGAGCACGGCGTCCGGCGGGCCGGGCCACTGCTGATTGTTGTCCCAGCCTTGCGGCGCCGGCCAGAGCTTATCGCCGCCGTAGTTGAGCCATGACTTGTCCGGCCCTAGCCCGCTCGGCGGCGGCGTCTTGCCAGCCAGGCTTGGATTGACCCAACAAAACTCGGTGTCGCCGAGCGAGAACTGAATGATCCGCCCGCCGATCTGCGGCACAACCTGGACCTTGACCAGCCCGTTACGCAGGGCCGTGCTCGACCATCCTCGGTACTGATCCTTGACCCCCTCGGCCCCCGGCGAGGGCGATGCCGCGGCCAGTGCAACGACGAACAGTAGCATTCTCATGGCATCTCTTCCAGTCAAAGATCACAATCCTTGGTTTTGTCCTCCGGCCGGATGTCGATCTTCATGCCGGCGCAGCCGCGGAGGCCATGCCGCCGAAAGCCACAACCGTAGTGACTGTCTGCGTTACCTCTTTCAGAAACTTGCGAAGGGTAAGTTGTTCGTTCAGGTTCTTCATATCGGATCGTCCATTGCTCACATGGCATCCGTCGGCGTCAAGTCACAAAACAGGCTGTTTTGCCAGGTCTGAGCATACGCCCCTCATTGTAATGACTGCGAACACCGTTGCAATAATGGTTCGTTTTGCGGCAACCGGTCGATCCGCGCGCCCTGTCGCTAATTTTCCCGGCAATTCGATTCCGAGATTGCCATCACGTCAATCAAAGTGCCGGATTGCCGTGAAAATGGGACGTGACCAACGCTCGTTCGGTAGAAAGTCTATCCTCTCGGACCGCCGCAGATTGGCCAGCAGCGATTGAACCGCCTGGTCGATGTGACCGAGGTGTCTTTGCGTACGGATAGACATGCGGGGGCAGCGTTATGGTAAGATAGCTAGTCAAACGGGCCTGGGTCGGTTCCGGGATCGGACCGGCGGAGTTCTGTTGGATTAACACTCCTAGGAGAATACGCCATGGACACCAACCGTTGTGCGGCAAAATGTGAGGGGTGCGAGGGACTTAACCGCCGCGAATTTGTCGCGGCCACGTCAGCATCGTTGGCTTCGGCTTCGATGGTGGGTTCATGGTTAGCTGGCGGATCGGCCGCGGGCGAGGGGGAATTCAGACCCAAGGGGCCGGCCGCCACTTGCATCCCGACCGTCAAGGCGTGCTTCGTCCGCCGCAAGGGCGAATATGGCATGCGATGGCCCGGCCAGGTCTACGACGGCCAGGCGGCACTGGCCAAATACCGCGAGCAGATCACAACGGCGGCCAGGGAATTGAAGATCACGCTTGACCTCCGGCCGGAGCCGATCTTCACCCTGGCCGAGGCCGACGCCTGGATCGCCGAGGCCACGACCGCAAAGCCCGATGGCCTTTTGGTCGTTCTCCTGGACCGCCAGGAGCATGCCTGGCCGACCGCGGAGAAGGCCATCGACGCGAAGATTCCCACGGTCATTTTCTCGCCGCTGGGCACGTCCTTCACCACCAACACGGCCGGGCCATCGAAAAGCCCCGGCTGCTTTATCGCCTCGACCGACGATTTCGCCCAGGCTCGCTACGGCCTGAAAATGCTCCAGGCGGGAGCCAAGATGCGGGCCACGCGCTGCCTGGTGATTAAGGGCACGGAAGCCAAGGATACCGAAATGCCGCACGTGGGCATCAAGCTACGGTACATCCCCGCCCGGATCTTCCTCGAACAGTACCAGAAGCTCCCGGTGAGCAATGAAATGACGGCGATGGCCAAGGACCTCGCCGTCCGGGCCCGGCGGCAGATCGGCGCCACCGACGAGGACGTGCTAAATGGGATCAAGAGCTACTTCGTCTGCCGCATGCTCATGACCCGCGAGGAGGCCGACGCGATTACCATGGACTGCCTGGGGGCGCTGGGCCATACGAAGGTCAGCCTGCCCTGCATTGCCTGGTCGAAGATGAACGACAGCGGCATCCCGGCAGCCTGCGAGGCCGACCTGGGAGCCGTGGCCTCGCACGTCTTGGTGCAATACCTGTTCGACCGGCCTGGCTTCCAGCAGGACCCGGTGGCGGAGACGGCTCGCGGGGCTCTGATCGGCGCCCACTGCACCTGTGCCACGCGGTTGGGCGGCTTTTCTGCGCCGCCGGAAGTCTATGACATCGTGCATCACCACGGCATGCGCGACGCCACGGCCCGGCCGGTGTGGAAGGTCGGCCAGCGGATCACCTGCGCGTGCGTGGTTCCCGGCGACGCCGCCACGCCCACACAGGTCATCATTTCGGCCGGCGAGGTGCTCAAGAACGTGGCGGTGCCCCCGGCGGGCGGATGCGTCGTCTCGGTGATGGTCAAATTCGACGGCGTGAGTGACCACCAACTCTTTTTCTACGGTGACTTCAAGCGGGATCTGGTGCAGTTCTGCCGGCTGTTCAAACTAGAGCCGCTGGTGGTGTAACTGCTTGGCATCGTCGGCCGTGCTTAGGGCCTTGGGGGCGCCGGCCAACTGTGTCGTTTCCGCACAAGCGGTCGATGTGATCGAGGCGGGCAAGCAGGCCGCGTCTGCGCGCGTCGGTGGGGGTGACGAATGGCACGTAGTTTTCTGCAAGTGCTTGGCGCAAAATGACATAGGCAAAAAGGCCTCTCTTGGGTCGATGGTTTCTTGGGAGCAACCCATCAACCGCAAGGAGGCCAAGAGATGCGCTATTCTAGCCAGGGGCGGTTTCGGCAACAGGTCAGATTCTTGAGACGGCAGTTCCTTCAGGACGGAGATTTGCCTTTCAGCAATGTCCTCTCGGAGCAGATCGTCACGCAAGCACTGACAGCAGTCCGGGCGTTCTGGATGGACAGGATCTACTCGCCCCTGGTCACGCTTTGGGTCTTCTTAGGTCAGGTCCTGAGCGCGGACCATTCCTGTCGTTCGGCCGTCGCACGCTTGATATCGCCCAGTTCGTTCGCACCGGCCCGCCCGTCGAGGTCAAGAAGGAGTGGTGGGTGACCCGCTCCTATCCGATCCCGGCGGGCCTGCTGAAGAATGGCCCGATTGAGATCCGCTTCACCGACCCTGGGATTGCCATAGCGGCGGTGGCTCTCTCTGTGGAGCGAGTCCCGAATAGCGGAAGTTCAAGATGAGCCCGGGGCGCATCAGCCAATTGCGCAGCGAGCTGGTCGAGAATTGGCGGCGATTCGTCGGCGACGAGCCGCTGCCCGTCCCAGCGTAGCCGCTGCTGCCCCAACCGACGGCCGCACTGCCCCGATATCAGGGGTAGGGCGGCTGGCTTGTTTCGGAGTCTCTTCTATGAAGCGTTTCTCTTCCCGGGTTCTCTGGCTTGCAGCCAAGGTTGAGGGCCTCCCGGTGCGGCCGGCTGGCCTGCTTGACTTGTTCTGGCGAATGGTAGGGCAAATACATTGCCCGCATAACCATCTGGTATCGCTTCCCAACCTTGTAGTCGGGGATGAAGTACTGAAAGTCCCACGCGGGGTTACCCGGGCCGGCGCCCGAAGGCGATTGGCTCATGCGGATCTGGTCCTTGGCGCGAAACAACAGCGCCAGGGCCATTCCGTGACTTACGCCGTAGTACCACGGTTCACTATAGCGATAGTGGGAGAGGTTGAAGACGAGCGTCAAGGGGAACTGGGGATCATGGGCGAACTGGCGACGGTCGTCGGCGGCCAGGTGTGTCGACAGCGTACCGTGGGCCGGCGTGACGCCTTGGATCCACCGAGCGACCGGCGGCTGGCCGGTCGGGTAACCCAGGAAATGGAGGTCGAGCGACTCGGGTTTGTGGATGTAGCAAGCCCAGAAGAGGCCCACGTATCCGTTGTGAAAGCTCCGTCGCCGCGGGATACATTCCAGGGTCATTTCGATGGTGCCGTCTTCCAAGAGGTGATAACGCAGGCAGCTTTCCAGGCCGTAGTGGGGCGTCGGCTGCTGGTAAAGCTCGGCGGCAAACGCATCGACCCTGCGCAGTTCCATGGGCGCATTGCGCGGCTCGAAAAGGACTTTCGGATCCTGCACCGTGCCATCGTGGATGTGCTCGAAGTTGAGTCCCGCAAACAGCGGCACGAACAAGTTTTCCTGCCGCCACGCATGTTTGAGCGAGGCGATGCCGCTGTAACCCGCCGGATGTCCTGGCAGGACAGCATCGTCGACCGGTCGGTTGTCGACTACCACCGCCTCAACGTCGCCTCGCTTTAGCACGACGTACGGCTTGGCCGGCACCTGATAGGAAACGCTCCGGTTGGAAAGGCTTGTCAGCGCCGGCAGCTCCCCAGCGGCTGCCCATGCGCCGCAGATCCCGATACTCAGCAGCGCGCCGGAACATGCACAAGGAAGAGGTCGAATGATTAACATCTTCTTGCTCTCATGAGCTTGAGAATGCCCGATTCCCAACTTCTTCGTCCACCATGGCATTGCCGACATGGAGTCGATATTGCCAAAAGAAGCAACCCGCCAACCATCAAGAGTTGAACGGCAATGCGCGACCGGCGCGACCCGCTTCTTGCAAGCTGGCATTCCTCGTGTCAGTGCCAATCGGACACGTCTAAGATACCCATGGCGAGGGCGTGTGCCAACTACTTGCGAAAGGCGCCCCTGCCGTTCGTCCCGGCCGCCCTGGTCAAGGCGATGCTGAGCCTCGGCGGTTGCCGTGGCCCCATAAAGGGGCAAGACCTGACCAAGTACAGCTTGTCTTGCCCTGCACAGCGCCCACCGGTGCGCTGGCGACAACAACGCTGTACGATCGGCATCACATCTGTCATGCTATACGGGAGCGCGAAATGCGCCACCGAAGGTGTCGCCGTGGGGTGTCCAACGAGAGGAGCAGCGATGTGCACCAGGACCGGAGAGTCGGGTTTTCTGAAGAGAATGCGAGGGGGCTGGTTCGAGATAATGGTCGTAGGCTTTCTGGCAGCCGGGGTTGGGCAGCCCGAGGGGGTGCGGGGCGACAATTGGCCGACGTATGGCCACGATATGGCCCGCAGCCACGTCACCGCCGAGAGACTTTCCGTCCCGCTGGAGCCGTGCTGGGTGTTCAAGGCGCGGCACGCACCACAACCCGCCTGGAGCGATCCAAAGGCTCGGCCGGTCGAAGGGATACTCGAGCTCCGTCGTGTACACTTCGACGACGTGTTCCAGGTAGCCGCAGCCAAAGGCAGGGTCTATTTCGGTTCATCGGCCGACAACAGGATTTTCTGCCTGGATGCCGCAACCGGCAAGGTCCGCTGGACGGTCTTCACCGGCGGGCCCGTTCGGCTGGCGCCCACTGTGGCTGATGGCCGGATCTATGTCGGCTCGGACGACGGATGCGTCTACTGTCTTGCCGCAACCGATGGCTTGGTCCTGTGGAAGTTTCGCGCGGCGCCGGAAGATCGCCGCGTGCTCGGACACGGCAAGATGATCTCGCTCTGGCCGGTGCGTACGGGTGTCCTAGTCGATGGCGAGGTGGCCTACTTCGCTGCCGGTCTCTTCCCGGCCGAAGGCGTGTTCTTTTACGCGGTCGATGCCCGTAGCGGCCGCCTCATCTGGCGCAACGACACCTGCGGCGAAACGCCCCAAAGTGGCATCTCGCCGCAGGGATACTTGTTGGCGTCAAGCTCCACGCTTTACGCACCGATGGGCCGGGTGTCGCCCGCGGCTTTGTATCGGAAGACGGGCCGATTGATCGAGGAGGTTTACTTCGGCAAGAACATCGGCGGCACGTACGCGCTCTTGGCCGATCAGCGGGTTTTCACGGGCACGGAAGAGATGGTCAGCTATTCGGAGCCCTCGTCGACCGATGAGAAACCGATTCGTCGTTCCAGTCGCGATCGTTTCGTGATCATCGACGCGCACAAGCTGGTGGTCTCCGGCGACCTGGCCTACGTGGCCACGGGAGACCATCTCTTGGTCTTGGACCGCAAGCGGTACCCGCCCCTTAGCGCCAAGCTAAAGTCACTCCTGTCGGGTAAGGAATCGCTTGATGAGCTGACCTCCAATGAGCGCGAGCAAGCCCGTGAATTGAGCACGGACATCTGCCGGCTGCAGGAGGAGTTGCGGCTGACCGAGACCAGGTTGGCTTCGGCCGCGGAGGCGGAGCGGGCCTCGTTCGAGCGAGAAGCTGAGACGATCCGGCAGGAAGTGGCGGCCAAGCGCAAAGAACTGGCTGCCCGGCAGGCGTCCATCGAGGAGAACCAGAAGAAACTCGTCACGCACGAAGCCGACGTGAAGCAGGCGCGCGAGAACCTGAAGACGGCTTTCCGGTGGCAGGTTCCCTTGTGCTGCGACCAGGCCCTGATTCTCGCGGGCGATCTGTTGTTTGCCGGCGGCAGCGGGCAGGTGGCCGCGATTGAGGCCGCGTCGGGCAAGAGTGTCTGGACCGCCCGGGTTGAGGGGACGGTCAAAGGGCTTGCGGTGGCTGGCGGCCGGTTGCTGGCGAGCACGGACAAAGGATTGATTTACGCCTATGGCCCGGCTGGGTCTTCACCGGCCGGCACGGTAACCGAGCCAGTTGATGACACGGTCGCGGCTCATGCCCCCTCGATTCAGGCGGCGTCGGAGGCGGCCGAGGCAATCCTCCGCTCCAGCGGCGTGCGTCGCGGTTATTGCCTGGTGCTGGGCTGCGAGACGGGGCAACTGGCCATGGAGCTGGCGAATCGCTCCGAGTTGACGATCTACGCCGTCTCACCCAATGGGGAAACGGTAGCGGCGGTGCGCCGAGCGATCAACGCCGCCGGACTGTACGGCAGGCGGATTTGCGTCGAACAATGGCCCTTGGAACAGGTCCCCTACGCCGACTACTTCGCCAACCTCATCGTCGCCGAAACGGTTGCGGCTGAGAAGAAGCCGCTTTCCTCCGAAACGCTGGCAGGTGTGTTGCGAATGCTCAAACCGATCGGCGGCCAAGCATGGCTGCCAGAGTGGGCCGTAAGCAAGAATAATCTGGAAGCCGTCGCCGGCCAGGCCAGGCAGCAGGGCATCGCCGTCACCCAGGACGGCTCTTGGCTGAAGCTAATCCGGGGTCCGCTGCCCGGGGCCGGCACTTGGACCCACCAATACGCCACTGCGGGAAACAGCGGCTGTGGCGACGACCAACGGCTGAAGTGTCCGCTGTCGGTGCTCTGGTTCGGGCAGCCGGGACCAGCCGAGATGGTTCCACGGCACGAGCGTTCGGTGGCCCCGCTGTCGATCGGCGGTCGCGTGTTTCACCAGGGCGAAAACGTAATCATGGCCTATGATGCCTACAACGGGCTGAAGCTCTGGGAGCGGTCGATCCCGGGCGCCCGTCGAACCGGCGTCTCCAGCAACGCGAGCAACATGGTGGCCTGCCGTGGTGGCCTGCTGGTGGCCGTGGAAGACCGATGCCTGCGGCTGGATCCGGCCAGCGGCGAGACCTTAGCCACCTACCGCCTACCGCCAGGCCCGCCGACGGCCAGTTGGGGATACCTGGCCTGCGACGGCGGCCTGGTTTACGGTAGCCGGACTGATAAACCGGGGGCCGTTCTGGCCAACTCGATCTTCGCGATTGACCTGCAAAGCGGCCAGCTCAAATGGACCTATACCGGCAAGCAGATCGCGCACAGTACGATCTCCATCGGCGACGGCCGGTTGTACCTCGCCGACAAGGACATCACCCGGCAGCAGTGCGAGCAGGCGCTCGCCGAGCGGCGTCGCCAAATTGCCAGCCTGCCAGCGCTCGAGCAGGCCTCGGCCGGCCGGGCGCTGAACAAGGTCGACGTCCGCCTGCTGGTCGCGCTGGACGCGGCCAGCGGCAGGGTCCTCTGGCGAGAGCCGCTGGACATGACCTTTGGCATCTATGGCGTCCCGGCCACGATGTGCGCTAACGGTCTGTTGGTGGTGTTCAACGTCTACAGCGACGGCCATTACTGGAAGCAGTTCTTTGCCGGCGATTTTGCCGGCCGGAGGGTGGCCGTGCTCTCCGGCGAGGATGGCAAGCTGCTCTGGACCAAGGCCGTGGGCTATCGCGTCCGGCCGCTGGTGATCGGCGACACGCTTCATGCCGAGCCGTGGGCTTTCGACCTCCGCACGGGCCAACAGCGGATGCGGATCAACCCGATCACCGGGCAAACGGAGCCGTGGCAGTTTGCCCGGCCGGGCCACCATTGCGGCTGCCCCATTGCCTCGCCCTACGGCCTGTTCTTCCGCTCGTTCTGCCTGGGGTATTATGATCTCCTGGGCGATTTCGGCACGCAGCACTTTGGCGGGCAGCGGCCGGGCTGCTGGATCAATTTCATCCCCGCTGCCGGATTGCTGATCATGCCGGAGGCCAGCGCCGGCTGCATGTGCCCCTTCCCGAACATGTGCACGGTGGTCTTCGAGCCTTCATCACGAATCAAGGGCTGGGGCTACTACAGCGCGTCCGGGCCGACGACGCCCGTGCGGCGGCTGGCCTTGCACTTCGGCGCGATGGGCGACCGCAAGGATTCGGCAGGCAAGCTTTGGCTGGCCTATCCGCGGCCGAACGGACCGCTGGTGCTCTCGCTGAAAATCGGAACCACCTTCTGTCCCGGAGGGGCGTACGCCGCACGGAACTCAGCGTACACGCCCATCGCCGACACCGATGACCCGTGGCTCTTCGCCTCTGCCGCCAAGGGGCTCACCAGGTGTACGATCCCCTTGGTCGCCTCGTCCGAGACCGCCGCCCGATACCGGGTGCGGCTGGCCTTGAGCGATCCCGACAACGACCGGCCTGGGCAACGAGTCTTCGACATTGCGATCCAAGGGAAGCTCGTCTGCGCGGCGTGCGACATCGTCAGGGAGTCCGGTGGCCGGGATCGCAGCCTTTGGAAGGAGTTCAGCGACGTCCCAGTCACTGGCGACCTGAGGTTGGAACTGGTGCCCAGGGTGTCTCCCTCTACGCCCGACCGAATGCCCATCCTGCAAGGCGTCGAGATCGAGCGTCAATAGATGGAGGATCGTCCGAGCCTGGATCGGCTCCAGGCTCTCCATAGACGAGAAATCCTGGATTGGATCTGGAGTCAGGAACCAGCCATGCAATGGATGATACCGCTGATGATGGTCTTGGCCACGGGGGCCGAGCCGACCATCCCCGAATCGGTTGCTACCCACGGCGCGTGGCCGCACGAATTGGGAAACCACCGGGCGGTCGTTCGCGTCAACGGCCGGGCAGACGCAGTATGGATTCACTTGCCTTGGCGACGCCGCGATGTGCAACCCGAAAACAAGCATATTGTCGTGGTCGACGCCGGCACCGGGAAGCGGCTGGCCAACGTGGTCGTCGTCAGGGTAACGCCTGCGTGCGGCGACGTTGTATTCCAGCCGACTACGGCGCCCGGGAACTACCATGTGTACTACCTGCCCGCCAGCCAGACGGGTAGAGGCTATTTCCCCGAAGCTGCCTACGACCGACCGCAGGACACCGCTGAGCAGGCATGGCGGTCGCGAGTCGGTTTGATGGCCGCGGGGCTGCGGCAAGAGGCCTGGCGCATGCTGCCGCCGGCGCAACTGGTGGCCTTCGAGGTCGCCGACGCCTTCGACCAATTCACCCCGATGGAGCAGATCACCACCGCGGACGAAGTCGCTCGTCTGTTGGCGGCCGATGCGCGGGCCGCCTACTGGCTCTTTCCCGAGGACCGCGAGCACCCGATCCGCATGAGCGGTCACCTGCCGAAGCGCTGGGTCGATGCCGGGCCGCGCGACTACTTTGAGGGAAAGGCCCGGCGGGGCGAGTTCTACGTCTTCCAGATCGGCCTCTATGCTGCCCGGCGGGCACTGGCCGACGTTAAGCTCGCCTTCGATGATCTTCGACCCCGCTCGGTAACCGGCCGGCCCATCCCGGCTGCGGCGATCCGCTGCTTCAATCAAGGTGGCATCGGATTCGATGGGCAGCCCTTCTTCAAGACCATCGCCGTGGACCAAGGGAAGGTGGCTGCCCTCTGGTTCGGCGTGCAGGTGCCGGCCGACGCCGAGCCCGGCTGGTATGACGGAACAGTCTGCATACTCCCCAAGGGCGAGGCGACCGGGTTCGTCGCCTTGCGGCTGCAAATTGATCCGGAAGTGCTCAGCGACGCTGGCGACAGCCAGCCCTGGCGGCTGTCGCGCCTCCGCTGGCTCGACTCGACGATCGCTAGCGATGACCAACCAGTCGCCCCTTTCACGCCCCTGGTGATCCAGAGAAAGAAGGTCGCCGTTCTCGGTCGCGACGTTGCGCTGGAAATGACCGGCCTGCCGGGCAGCATCCGCAGTTACTTCGCACCCGAGGTCACGCACCTGACAAACGAGGGACGGCCGCTGCTGGCCGGGCCGATCCGCTTTGTGGCCGAGTTGGCGGATGGGAGTTCTGCCGCGTTCAGCGGAGACGATCTCCGGTTCGTCAAGCGATCATCAGGAGCCGCTGCTTGGCAGTCAACCAGCCGCGCCGGCGACTTGCGGCTTTGTTGCCGGGGGGAACTAGAGTTCGATGGTCATGCCGCGTTCCACTTGGAAGTCACGGCCGACCGTGCCACGCCGGTGAGCGACCTGCGCCTGGAGATTCCTCTCTGCCGCGAGGCGGCACGCTACATGATGGGCATGGGCCGGCCCGGCGGCCTGCGACCTGCCAGGTTCGACTGGCATTGGGACCACCGGTTCCACCAGGACAGCCTCTGGCTGGGTGACGTGAACGCCGGCTTACGCTGCCAATTGTTCGGCGAGAATTACCGCCGGCCGCTGATCAACTGCCATTATCACGACGGAGAGCTTCGGCTGCCGCCCGCGTGGTGGAACGACGGGCGCGGCGGTTGCACGGTGCGGGAGGAGTCCGGCGACCGCGTGGTGTTTCGGGCCGCCAGCGGACAGCGCACCATCCAGCCCGGCCAGACGCTGCACTTCAATTTCTCTCTGCTGGTCACGCCGCTGAAGCCGCTCGTTACCGACAACTACTGGACCCAGCGACATTATCTCTACTGGACTACTACGGTGATTCCGCTGGAGCAGATTCAGCGCGCGGGGACCAATATCGTCAGCATCCACCACGGCACCGTAATGAACCCCTTCCTCAACTATCCTCTTGTCCGCGACGAAGCGCTGAAGCGTTTTGTCGACGCTGCGCACGCCACGGGCTTGAAGGCCACGGTGTACTACGAGACGCGGGAGCTGAGCAACCATGCCGTGGAACTTTGGGCACTACGGAGTCTCGGCGACGAGGTGCTGGCGCCGGGAGCCGGCGGCGGGCCGGCCTGGCTACAAGCGCATCTCGACCCGCCCTACGTCTCCGGTTGGTGCATGCCCAACGTGGGTGACGTCGCTATCGTAACCACTAGCACCTCCCGCTGGGACAACTTCTATCTCGAAGGGCTCGACTGGCTGGCCCGCAACGTGGGCATCGACGGCATCTACATCGACGACACGGCGTTCGATCGCACGGTCATGAAGCGAGCCCGCAAAATCCTCGACCGCCGCCGGCCAGGCGCCTCGATCGACTTGCACTCCTGGAATCACTTTTGCGCCGCCGCTGGTTATGCCTGTTGCTTGGACCTGTACCTGGAACATCTGCCCTATATTGACCGCATCTGGCTCGGCGAGGGCCGCGACTACAACACGCCGCCCGACTACTGGCTCGTAGAGATTTCTGGAATTCCGTTCGGGCTGATGGGCGAGATGCTCCAGGACGGCGGCAATCCCTGGCGGGGGATGATCTACGGCATGACCGGTCGCCTGCCGCACTTCGCCGACCCGCGCCCGATGTGGAAACTCTGGGAAGAATTCCACATCCAGGGAAGCCAGATGATCGGCTACTGGATGCCGGGCTGCCCGGTCCATACCGATAATCCCGCCGTGCTGGCGACTGTCTACCGGCATCCGCGCCGCGCGCTGATCTCCATCGCCAGTTGGGCCCCTGAGAAAATCAACTGCCGGTTGAGCATCGACTTCACCAGGCTGGGCGTGGACCCGGCCAAGGCGCGGCTACGGGCGCCGGCGGTGGCGAAGTTCCAACCGTCAGCCACCTTCCCTTTGGGCGACGCGATTCCCGTCGAACCCGCCCGCGGTTGGTTGTTGATCCTGGATGAAAGCAGGTAGCTCAAAGGGCCCGGGAATTTCGTCCGCGGGGCGCCGACCCGGTGCGGGTTGCGCGGCTGCCAAACCTGCTTCACCTCATCCGGCAGGGGACCGGCCACGTCCAAGCCTTCCTGGGTCAGCAGTCTGAAGCTGGTCCCGAACCGCTTGTAATCGACCTTCATTTGCCGCGAATGCTTGTCCTGGCCGAATTGCCGCTGCCACTGGGCAAGCGTATGGTCGGTGTTCCACTCGGGCCGCATGTGCGGGGTCCAGGAGTTGTCGGCGTAGACGTTGTAGTCGGACGCCTGGCCCATGGCGGCCCGCTCTTTCAGGTCGGCCTCTTGATAAAGGACGAGGTCCGCGCCGTGGTTGATGTTGTCGGCGGTGATGTAGTTGTTGATCATCAGGTTGTTCAGCACGCGGCAGTTCTTCAAGGGGTAATCCTTGCCGCGGGTCATCGCGACGATGCCGCCGATGTTGTTCTCGGCCAGCGTGTTGTGCACGACCCAGGCGTTTTGCGAGCCGGCGATCTCAATTCCCCGGCCGTGATTGCCGTAGGCGAGGTTGCCGGCGATGATCGCGCCGCCGTGGTTAACTTCGTAGAAGATGCCGCAGCCGTCGTTGTCGTGGACGACGTTGTCGAGGATGCGGATGTCGCCGTTGTCGGTGTCGAACCAGATGCCGCAGGCGTCGATGTTATAGGCCACTTCGCAGCGGCGGACGATGGTCCGCTTATTGCCGGGGATGTTTTTCATGCCGGCGGCCACGCCCCAGTCGCCGCAGAAATGGCGGTAATTGTTTGCCATCATCATGCAGTCCTCGACGGTGCAGTCCTCGGTGCCGCCCATGCCCATGCCGGTGCAGCCGTTGTAGGAGAGGTCGCAGTGGCGGACGACGCAGTGCTTCGAGCCGCCCAGGCCGAGGCCGTTGAAGTCGGCGAAGTAGACTTTGCAGTCTTCCACCACCACCCGCTGGCACTCGCCGAAGCTGACCATGGCCCATTGCCCGCCAGGCTGGCGATTGTGCCGCATCTCCAGGCCGCGGACGATCACGTCGTGGACTTTCCATGCGTTCAAGACGGAGTCGCGGACGCCGACCTCGACGGTGTACCAGCCGGGCTCGCCGCCGACGTTCAGGTAGAGGGTCTGATCCTTGGGGTCGAAGAAGAACGACTGGTGAACCATGTCGCCGACGCCTTTGCCCACCGTACGGATCATCTCGAAATCGGGAGAATTGTAGATCGCGTCCCGGCCGGTCAATTGCAGCGGATTGTCGTCGTTGATGAACACCTGCGACAACCAGCGCCGCGACTTATCGGCGAAGAGGCCCGGATTGTGCGGGTCGGTGAAGAACTCCTCGCCCAGGTGGATCTTCCAAAGACGCCGGGTGTCCAAGGGATAGGGTTTTTTCAGGCCTTTCGCCGCGGCGACCCTGATCCAGGGGCCGCGGATCAGCTCTGACCCCTTCAGGACCACCCTCGCCCGCGGGGCGGCCGCGAAGGTGATCGGCCGGCCCGGCTCGCCGGAAACGGTGATGTCTGCCCGCTCCCGGTAGACGCCCGAGGCGATCAGCACGGTATCGCCGGGCTTCAATTCCTTGGCTGCCGCAGCCCGGGCGATGGTCTTCCACGGCGCGGCCTGCGTACCTGCATTCTTGTCCGACGCTCCTGGGGCACCGTTGTCGACGTAGTACGTTGCAGCCGATGCGCCCGAGACCGACGCCGCGACAAGAACCAACAGCCAAGCGGATCGCAAAATGAATGACAACATGTATTTTCTCCTTTGCTACTTCCAGATGATCTTAACCGACATTTCCCCCTTGCGGTGCCCCTCAAGCCGATCCATACCCCTTTTAACCTGCCGCCGGTGATGATACCAGATGTTATGTCGGAGTTGCCATGATTTCGACTTCCACTTATTGCACCTGTCAGTAAGCCATGGCGATTCTCTGACAGTCACCCAGAACTGGACAGGCGCGCGTCGGCGCAGTATCCTCAGATTGCGGCTCCCGCAAATCGCGGTTCCTGAAGCAACTTGAAGAGGTCGTACGGATGAGTAAGCTGCTGCGTGGGCTGACGGCGTGTGGGCTGGTCTTGCTGCTGACTGGCGTTGCCCAGCCGGGCGTGCTGATCGTGGACGGGAAGAATCCTCGCGCGGACGACAAGAACGCTGGCACGTTGGAATCGCCGCTAGAGACGATCCAGGCGGCCGCGGACAAGGCCGGGCCGGGCGACACCGTGCAGGTGCGGGCCGGCATGGTGACGGCCCCCAAGGGCGCCCGCCGGTTCAAGCTGGGCTTCGGCCTGCGGAACTGCTCGGGCTGGGCGGCGTTCAGCGATATCGACATCAAGACCCGTCCAGGGGCCCTGCAAGTCGAGGTCAAGCAGGCGCCGCCTATCGACCCCAGCCGGTTCGCCTGGACCGTTTGCGACCTGACCACACTGCTGAACCGCCCGCTGGCCGACGACGTGGATAACGACGGCAAAGGCGGCTGGACCGATCAGGGGCCCGCGATGGACTTGAGGAACCTTTACGCCGGCGACTACGCCTTTGGCGGCGTGGCTTTCCGCGTGGCCCCCGGCAACGCGTGCTTTGTCATGAAGAACAAGTATCGGCCCAGCCAGAACCTTCCGGAGGGCGGCGCGGTGTCCTGGTCCACCGAGTCTTGTGCTCTGTAAGCCGAGCTGCAAGCCTTTGTCGGAAGCCGGGTTGGCATGTCTTACAGAGGCCACCGCCGGCAGACCTCCTGGAAATGGGAAATACCGGCGATGAGTTGTTCTGATGATCGTTTCCAACCCGCAGCAGGTCGCTATGATCACCCCCAGTGGTTCGTGGCGTCTCTGCACGGCCGCATCCTCCTGGCTACAACCGCTACAAACCCACCACGGGCAAGCAACCATCACGTTAGGCAAGGCTGTGAACACGATAGGGTGGGACAATAAGTTACGTCGGGCCTTTCTTATTGAGCTGACCACACGGGACCGCCAGGTCCTGCCTCGGTCGGCTCCATAGCCCCTCCATTGCATGGGGATTTCTCGCCGCGATTTGCCAGGGCGTGTTATCCACCGGCCGAGCCGGGGGCTACGGGCAGGCGTTGCCCGCCGGGGCCGGGTCTTGTGCTCGATCAAATGCTAGCACTTTCTTGTCATCCCGCCCATAGAGGGGTATAATATTGATGTGCGGTCGATCTTTCTCGAGCAGCATCTATGTGGTCGCACGGGGGACAGAGGATGGACGCGCAGGATATCGCCAAGCGGCGGGCGGCCGCCGCCGATGACTTCAATCGCCACGAGCGACGCAGCGACGGGGAGCGGGTCATCGCCAGTCTGGGCGGCGGGCTGACGCTGTTGCGGGATTCGCTCTATGCCCGGTTGCACGACGACGTGCAGCGGCGGCTGGGCATGGATTCCATGCTCTCGCCGCTCTCGGAAGAGAAGACCGAGCGGATGACAAAGCTGGAGATCGAGCTGTTCCAGATGGTCGTCTCGGCGGCCACGGTCCGCCAGCGCGGTTACGCCAACGGCGCCGACGACTGGTATCTGCACTGGATGGGCCAGTTCCGGCTGGGCCCGATCAACTCCGACGGCCGCGTGGCGAAGCGCTTGGCCTTTTATCTGGCCCAGACGCAGGACGACCGGCGGCTGGCCTTCAGCAACGTGTTGTCGGCCGCGCTGCCGCAATCCAGGAAGGCGCCGCTGGTGCTGTTTCGCCTGGTGCCGTCGTCGGTCGAGATCGCCACCGCCTTGGCCTTCGGCAAGACCGCCGACGCCGGCCATTGCCGCAGGCAGCAGATGGAATACCTGCCGGCGATCGGCGATTGCCACGAGTGCCGCGGGCGAGTCCTGGACAACGGCGAGCAGTGCCGCGTGTGCGGCAACCCGGTGTGGAAGTTCGAGTGGCTAACGGCCGCCGACTAGGAAACTATCTCGAAAGAGCAAAGCCTCCGGTCCCCTCTCCCTCCGGGAGAGGGTTAGGGTGAGGGCGGGTAGGAATAACGCAACCCTTTCTTGCGATGCCGCCCACAGTGCCCTCACCCCCGGCCCCTCTCCCAAAGGGCGAGGGGAGCTCTGGAGACGTCTCCAAGACGGCCTTCGGTCGGGCGGGAAACGTGACTGTACTAACCACCGTCTACAAGCAGTCGCTGGCGCTCTTGACTGATCTGTACCAACTGACAATGGCCTACGGCTACTGGAAGGCCGGGGTTGGGCAGCAGCAGGCCGTCTTTCACCTGACCTTCCGCCACAATCCGTTCGGCGGCGGCTTTACCGTGGCCGCCGGCCTGGCCACGGTCATCGAGTACCTGGAGAACCTGCGTTTCAGCGACTCGGATACGGCCTACCTGGCCACGCTGGCGGGCAACGACGCTCAGCCGCTGTTCGACCCGGCCTTTCTCGATTTCCTCCGCCGCAGCCGGCCGGAGTACGACCTGGACGCCGTGCCGGAAGGCACCGTCGTCTTCCCGCAGGAGCCGATCGTGCGGGTCCGCGGACCGCTGCTCCAGGCGCAACTGCTGGAGACCCCGCTCTTGAACGTGCTCAATTTCCAGACGCTGATCGCCACGAAGGCGGCGCGGGTCGTGCTGGCCGCCGGCGGCGATGCGGTGCTCGAGTTCGGCCTGCGCCGCGCCCAGGGGATCGACGGCTCGCTATCCGCCAGCCGGGCGGCCTACATCGGCGGCTGCGCGGCCACCTCCAACTGCCTGGCCGGACAACTGTTCGGCATCCCCGTCAAGGGAACGCACGCCCACAGTTGGGTCATGTGTTTTGACGACGAGCCGGCGGCCTTCCGCGAGTATGCCCGCGCCATGCCCAACAACTGCGTGTTCCTGGTCGACACGTACGACACGCTGGAGGGCGTGCGGCGGGCGGTGGCCGTGGGCCGCGAGCTCCGCCGCCAAGGCCACGAGCTGATCGGCGTCCGCCTGGATTCGGGCGACTTGACCCTCCTCAGTCGGCAGGCCCGGCAAATCCTGGACAAGGGCGGCTTCCCCCAGGCCGCCATTTTCGCCACCAACGACCTGGACGAGCACCAGATCGCAAGCCTCAAGGCGCAGGGCGCCGTGGTCGGCGTGTGGGGCGTGGGCACGCGGCTGGTCACCGGCTTCGACGAGCCGGCCCTGGGCGGCGTCTACAAGCTCTCGGCCATCCGCAAGCCGGGCGGACCATGGCAAGGTAAGCTCAAGCTCTCGGAGCAGACCGCCAAGATCTCGACGCCCGGCGTGCTCCAGGTCCGCCGCTATCGCACCGGCAGCGGACGCGCCATCGCCGACGCCATCTTCGACCAGGAGCACCAGATCGTGGCCGGTCCCAAGCTCGTCGATCCGCTGGAGCCCGCGCGGCGGATGGCCATTACCGACGCGGCCACCGCAGAAGACCTCCTAGTGCCGGTCTTCCGCGACGGCCGGCGGGTCTACCAGCCGCCCAGCCTGGTCGAGATCCGCCGGCGGACACAATTGCAGCTCGCCTTGCTGCACGGAGGCGTCAAACGACTGGTCAAGCCGCAGCGGTATTTCGTGGGGCTGGAGCAAGGGCTCGACCAGCGCCGCCGCCGGCTGATTCGCGCGGCCCGCCACAGGTCGGAATGACGCGGAGATGGGGAGACGGCGGTTGGAAGGACGCGGAGATGGGGAGACGCGGGGACGCGGAGACTGCCGATGTCCGCCTGTCCCCGTGTCTCCGCGTCTCCCGGTCCCCGCGTCCCCGTGTCCCCGGTCCCCGGTCCCCGCATCCCCGCGTCTCCGTGTCCCCGCGTCCCCGGTCCCCGCGTCCCCGTATCGAAAGTCTGCTCAAGTGTCCAATCCGGCCAGTCGGGCCGTCTGGGCGAAGTCGCGGATGCCGGCGGTGGCCCCCAGGGCCGTCACGCAGCAGGCCCCCGTGGCGGCGGCCAGCAGGCCGGCGCTGCGGGCGTCCATCCCCCGCAGCAGCCCGGTCAGCAGGCCGGCGTAGAAGCAATCGCCGGCGCCCGTGGTATCGACGACCGCGCCCGGCGGGGCCACGCTGGGGATATCCAGATACTGCCCGGCCGCCGGGCTCAGCAACGCCCCGCGCTTTCCGAGCTTGACGCCCAGCAACCCCGCCGCGCCGCAACGGCGGTAGACGTCGAGAATCGCCCGCGGATCGTCCAGTCCCGTCTGGTGGCTGGCCTCGGCCAGGCTGGGAACGTAAACGTCCAGGTGCGGCAGCAGCCGATCGAGCGGCTGCATCGAGCCGCCGCTGCCGGCCGCGTCCAGCGCCGTGCGGCAGCCGGTCTGGCGAATAGCCTGGAGCACGTCGGCCAATCCGCTTTCGAGGTTCGGCATGAGCGAATAGTAGCCGACGAGCACCATGCGGCTCCTGGCGAACAGGTCGAGATGCGCGAAGAACAGCGCGCGGTCCATCAACTTTGGCGCCCCGACGCAATGCGCGAAGCTCCGCTCGCCGCTGGGGTCGATCAGCACGGCGGTGGTGCTCGTGCCGGCGGTAGGATGCTCCAGCAGCCGGGTACAATCGACCCGGGCGGCCTGCAGTCGCCGGCGGATCAGGCCGCCCCATTCGTCGCGGCCCACGTAGCTGAAGGCGGCCACCGTCATGCCCAGCCGGGCCATGGCCACCCCCGCGTTGCAGACGATGCCCCCGGTGGTAATCCCGATGGGCTCGGCCGGAAGCAGCTTGCCGCCCCCGATCGGGGTCTCCAAGGGAACCGGCCGGACTAGCAGGTCGGCCACGCACGAGCCGCACAGCACGCAGTCGATGTTCTTCTCCATGGCGTAGCAGTGTAGCTAAAGAAGGCGGAAGGGGGAAGGGGGAGGGCGGAAGGATGAAGGCGGAAGGATGAAGGATGAAGGCGGAAGGATGAAGGCGGAAGGATGAAGGATGAAAGGGCAATAGCCGGCGGCTAACACCCCGCGTTGTAGCCGGTCTCCGACCGAGCCACGCCGCCGATTTGAAGGTCTCCCGAGCACCGGAGACCTTCGGTCGGGCCGCGGCGGGGTCGGGAGACCCGCGCCGAACTGTGCCCCGCGCCGAACTGTGAACGTGCCCCGCGCCGAACTTGGGCACAAATCGATTTCTTCACACGCTCTGAAGGATGAGGGGCGATTCACTACCGAGGTCAACTCGGTGAGGTCGTGGGGAGAGGGGGCGGTGGCGAGTCCAGATCGACCGTCACCGCTGCGCGCTCGAAATTATTGGCCGCCATCAGCGTCTGCGGCTGCATGCCGCCCAGGCGGGCCACGAACCGCTCCGGCACGCACTCCAGCCGCGTGTTGTAGCGGGTGGCGATGTCGTTGAAATAGCCGCGGGCCAAGGCGATGCGCTGCTCGGTGTCGATCAGGTTCTTCTGCAAGGAGCCGAACGTCGCGTTGGCCTTGAGGTCCGGATAGCGCTCGGCAATGGCGGCCACGGTTCTCGTGACCGCGCCGTAGTCGGGGCCCGCGACGCCGGGCGGGGTGGCGGCCAGCTCGCCGCGCAGGGCCGCCAGCTCGGTCTGAAGCTGCCGCTCGTAATCGCGATAGCCCTGGACCGTGGCCACCAGGCTCGGAATCAGGTCGCGGCGGCGTTCGAGCTGGACGTCTATCAAGGACCAGGCCTGCCGCACGCGCTGCCGCAGATCGACCAGGCTGTTGTAGACCATCCACACCCAGACCAGGGCGGCGGCGGCCAGGTAGCCCGCGGCCACGCCGGCATACGTCGGCAGGCCGTCGGGCAAGGCCCGCCCGAAATACGCATCGCGCAGCACGGCGCCGCCCACCGTCAGCAGCAGGCCGAAGAAGGCCCAGCCCCGCTCGCCCCACCGCATGCCCGACTGGACCTGCTCCCGGGAGCGGGTGGAGATCAGGAACAGCGGGGCATGGCGGTCGCGGGCGATCTCCGGCGCGACCACGTCCTGGCGCTCGCGGGCCTGGCCCAGCACGTAGAGCCGCGCGTGCTGCGGGATGCCGCGCTCCAGGAATCGCCGCCGCTGGTCGGAGTCGGCGATGCCCGCCGCCGGGCCCTTGCCGTAATACAGCGGATTGCCGCGACCGCACGTTTCGTCGAACAGTTTGAGGGGCTCGAGTTTCGCTCCCTCGCCACGGACCAGGACCACGCCGCAGTCGTCTTGCAAGTAGAAGGGTATCTCTTCGCCACCCTGGGCGACGGTGGTCCAGCCGCTTTCCTGCCGGGTGCGGGTTTGGGTCTTGCCCTCGCTATCGGTATAGGTCTCGGTGACCGTGCGCGACCAGTGCTCTTCCACGCTCCACTGATAGCAGACGCAGGCCTGCCCGGCGAGGTAGCTGGCCAGCGGGCGGGCCGACTCGGCGCTGCCTTCCAGCGACACCAGGCCCACGAAAACGCCCGTGCTCTTGGAGATGGGCAAATTGCCGACCAGGGCCTGACGCCGGCCGGAGCGGAAGGCGGCGGCCAGGCACACGAGACCCAGCAGCAGGCCGATCCACGGCAACAGCGGCGCAAAATCATGCATCGGAGTTGAACCAAATACGAAATCCGAATGTCGAAGTCCGAAACAAAGTCCAAAAGCCCAAGACCTAAGACCTAAAACCTAAGACCCAAGACCTAAGACCAAAGACCCATAACCCCAAGGACACACGGCGTTCACCAGCTTCCCCTCACCCTAGCCCTCTCCCGGAGGGAGAGGGGGCCGGGCTCGGCCCTCACCCGCGCCCTCTCCCGGAAGGAGAGGGGACCGGGCCGCCGCCGATGGGCCACGGCCCAGCTCGTCGGCCAGCGCCTCGGCGTCGTAGAGCTTGCGCAGGGCCTCTTCGATGGCGGCGGCGTGCACGGCCAGGGCCCGGCCCTCGGTGTCGCTGAAGGCGAAGTCCCAGACCAGCGATTGCAGATTGCCGTCGAAGATGATGCCCACGAACTGGCCCTTGCGATTGACCACCGGGCTGCCCGAGTTGCCGCCGATGATGTCGGCCGTCGAGACGAAGTTTATCGGGGTGTGCAGATCGAGCCGCGGTTTGCCCTCCAGCCAGCGGGGAGGCAGGGCGAACGGCTGGCGGTTGTGGTGCTCGGCGGAGTGCTGGAACATCCCGGCCAAGGTGGTCCACGGGGGCATCTGCTGCCCGAGTTCCGTATAGCCCTTCACCACGCCGAAGGCCAGCCGCAGGGTGAAGGTGGCGTCGGGATACACGTCGCCGTGCGAGACCTCGAACCGCGCCCGGGCGATCCGCGCGTAGGCCTGCCGCAGGGGCTCGTCGCACTGCTGCTCGGCGATGCGGCGGACGGCGCGTGCGGGTCCGTCGACCAGCCGGGCCAGGCGGATCATCGGATCGTCGCAGGCCTCGATCGCCGCCGCCTTGCCCGCGGCCAATTGCCGGCGGAAAGCAACGTCCCCGATGCGGGTTCCGCGGATCAGCTCGGCGGCCCGCTCGCGGGGCGACTTGCCGGAGAGCACCTTGCGGACGAGCTTGTCGTCTGCCCCGGAGAGCTCCATGTACATGCTCAGCGAATCGGCCAGCTTGAGCGTCTCCAGGTCGTCGTAGATGGGCGCCGGGGAGAAGAGCATCTGCTCCAGCGAGGGGCGGTTCGACTGCCGGTATTCGCGGAGCCGCTCGGCGTTGGGCTTGCCGTCTTCCTCGGCCAGGCGGACCAGCAGCCGGGCAACGATGAACTGGCGGCAGTGGAAGGCCTCGCCCAGCTCGATGAGGGCCATCTCGCGGCGGATTTTCTTGAGGGTTTCGACCGCCCCGGCCACGTCGTCCCAGGCCCGCTCGGCGCTCTGTCGCAGGGCCGGGTCGCCGTGCACCGCGTCGCGCAGGGCCCGCTCTTCGGCGCGCTTCTGGCCCATGATCACCGGGTCTTGCAGGCCGGCCAGGCGGCCCAACTGGGCCTTGCGGGCGTTCTGCACGCCGAACAGCTCCTCTTGGGCCCGGCGGGCGTTCTCGTCGCTCCGCTCGGTGTAGGTCCGCAGCAGCACTTCCACGCGTACCAGCCGCCGCAGCACGGCCGGCAGGACCATGTCACGCAGGTATTCCAGGTGCGCCAGGGTGTCCAGCCGATCGGTCTTGCCCGGATGCCCGGCCACGAACACCAGCTCGCCGTCGGCCGCCCCGGCCGAGCACCACTGCAAGTAATGCTCGATGCGGGCCGGCCGGCCTTCCTCGTACACGCGGAACAGGCAGATATCCAGGTCGTAGCGGGGATACTCGAAGTTATCCGGATCGCCGCCGAAGAAGGCCACGCCCACCTCCGGTGCGAACACCAGCCGCACGTCGGTGTAGCGCTTGAAGCGATAGAGATGATACAGGCCGCCCTGGTACAGTGTAATTACGTCGCTGCGGAGCCCCGTCTTCTCGAACGACTCCTGCTCGATGGTGTTCATCACCGCGCGGCGGGCCTTCTCCGCCGCGGCCAGCCCCGCCCCCGGCGGAATGGCGGCGCTCACCCGGCCGGTCACGTCCTCGATGCTCGCCAGCACGTTCAATTCCAGGTCCAGGCACTTGATTTCCTCTTGGCGCGATCGGGCGTGGAACCCGGCGGCCACATAGTCCTTGCCGCGGCTGCTCAGTTTTTGCAGGGCGTCGGCGCCCACGTGATGGTTGGTCAGCACCAGCCCCGCGCCCGAGACGAACGAGCCCGAGCCGCCGCTATTGAACCGCACGCACGAGCGCTGCAAGTGGTCCATCCACGCCTGGCTGGGCTGGAAGCCGTATTTCGCCTGGAGCAGCGTCTTGGGGGGATTATTGAACAGCCACATGCCTTCGTCTCCCTGGGCGGCGGCGGCCAGCCCGCAGGCCGGCAGTGCGACCAGCGCCAGCCAAACGATCGATCGAGTCATCTTGGTCACGGCGACAGTTTCCTGGAGTTTACGGCCTATGTTGCGAAAGCACCTGACCATCATAGTCTTCATGCGGCGAGTTGCAAAGGGCGAGCCCCGGCCGAACATTTGACATCCGAATCATCTCATAGTTTAATGGGGCTGCTCCAGTGAGGGACCACGAGATTGCCCGTTCGTCGGAACATGCTGCGGCGGGCGTTTCGCCGCAGCGCGGGCGGGCCTGTAACCGTTGACGCGGAGTGCGGGCAATGTTCGCAAGGCGAAAATCGGGCCCCGCCCCTTGCCCCGTCCGCTCGGCCTGGCGCCAAAACGGCGCCGCCGGCGGGCTCGACCGAACCTCGCGCCGGCTCGCCCTCGAACATCTGGAGCGCCGGGAGCTGCTGGCCGCCGGCCCGCACGCCGGCCTGACCGCCGGCGGCCCTTCGGCCGCGGTTTCCGCCGCTCGTGCTCACCTTGCGGCACCGGTCGTCACGGCGATCATGCCCGCCACAGCAACCATGGCCGGCGGCACGGCGGTAACCATTACCGGCACGGGCCTGGCCGGCGCCACGGCGGTTCGCTTCGGCAGCACGCCGGCGCGGATAACCAGCGACACGGCGACCCAGATCGTGGCCGCCAGCCCGGCGAACACGGCCGGCACGGTCGACGTGCAGGTCGTCACCGTCGGCGGCACTTCGGCCAAGTCGCGGGCCGACAAGTTCACCTACACTGCCGTTCCTGTGGTGGCACAGATCAGCCCCGCGTTTTGCCGGGCCACCGGCGGCGCCGCCGTGACTATCACCGGCACGTGCCTTGCCGGGGCCACGGCCGTCTATTTCGGCGGCACGCCGGCAAAGAGCTACTCGGTGCAATCGGGCAGGCAGATCACGGCCGTCAGCCCCGCCGGCGCGGGCACGGTCGACGTAACCGTCGTGACGCCGCAGGGCACTTCGGCCGCGTCGCCCGCCGACCAGCTCAGCTACGCCACCGCCATAGTCAGCACACTGGCCGGCTCGCCCGAGAAATGGGGCTCCACCGACGGCACCGGCCGCACGGTGCGCTTCGATCGGCCCGGCGGTGTGGCGATCGACAGCGCGGGCAACGTCTATGTAGCCGACACATGGAATAACGAGATCCGCAAGATCACGACTGCCGGCGTGGTCGTCACCTTCGCCGGTCTTTCCGGCCATACGGGCTCCGCCGACGGCACGTGGACCCAGGCACGTTTCGACAGCCCGACAGGCGTGGCGGTCGATAGCGCGGGCAACGTCTACGTGACCGACTCCGGCAATGGTGAAATCCGCAAAATCTCGTCGCAGGGCGTGGTCACCACGCTGGCCGCTCAGTTCAACCAGCCCACAGGGGTGGCGGTGGACAGCGCGGGCAACGTCTATGTGGCCGATACGGGCAATGGTGAGATCCTGGAAATCTCGTTGCAGGGCGTTGTCACCACCGTGGCCGCTCTTAACCGGCCCACCGGCGTGGCAGTGGACAGCGCGGGCAACGTTTACGTGGCCGATTCAGGCAACGACGAAATCTACCTGATCACGCCCGCCGGCTTGGTCACGCGTCTGGCCGGCGTTGCCGGGCAATCGGGTTCCAGCGACGGCATCGGCAGTCGGGCAGAGTTCAACGATCCGACAGGTTTGGCGGTCGATAGTGCGGGCGACGTCTACGTGGCCGATTCAGGCAATGACGAAATCCGCGAGATAACGCCTTCCGACGTGGTCCTCACCCTGGCCGGCGACGCCAGGCTGCCCGGATCGGCCGACGGCCCCGGCAGCCAGGCACGATTCTGGTATCCGGCGGGCGTTGCGGCGGGGGCCGCGGGCAACCTCTACGTGGCCGATACGGGCGACGATGAAATCCGCCAGATCAACACCTACGTTTCCCCGGCACAGCCAAGCGTCACGGGCGTTAGCCCCGCCTGGGGCGCGGCCGCCGGCGGGGCCACGGTAACAATCGCGGGCACGTACCTGTCGGGCGCCACGGCAGTGTATTTCGGTGGAACGCCGGCAACCAGCTACTCGGTCCAGTCCGCCACGAAGATCACGGCCGTCGCGCCGCCGGGCAGGAGCACGGTGAACACAATCGTGGTAACGCCGTTTGGCGTCTCGCCAATCGCGGTGCCTGATCAGTTCACCTACGTCCCGGCCATCACCGGCGCCGCCAGCATCAACCCCAACTCGGGCCCGCCCATCGGCGGGACTGCGGTAACGATCACCGGCACGGACTTTGCCGGCGCCACGGCGGTGTATTTCGGCAAAACGCCGGCAGCCAATTATTCGGTACAATCGGCCACGCAGATCACGGCGGTTAGCCCCCCTGGTGGTGGCACGGTCGACGTGAGCGTCGTCACCGCGGGCGGCACTTCAGCAACATCGTCAGCCGATCAGTTCTCCTACCAAGACGTCGTTACCGTAACCACCATGGCCGGCTATGCCGGGCAAGCCGGTTCCAGCGACGGTCCCGGCAACCAGGCGCGGTTTGACACTCCAACGGGCGTTGCGGTTGACAGCGCCGGCAACGTCTACCTGGCGGACTGCTTCAACGACGAAATCCGGAAGATCACGCCTGCCGGCGTCGTCAGCGACTTGGCCGGGGCCGCCGGGCTTACCGGCTCCAGCAATGGCACCGGCAGCCAGGCGCGGTTTTGCTACCCCTCGGGGGTGGCGGTCGATAGCACCGGCAACGTCTACGTCGCAGATACGCAAAGTGATGACATCCGCAAGATCACGCCCGCCGGCGTGGTCACCACCCTGGCCGGCTCCCCGGGACAACAAGGCTCGAGCGACGGCACCGGCAGCCAAGCCCAGTTCAATCTTCCCGAGGGTTTGGCGGTGGACGGCGCGGGCAACGTCTATGTCGCCGACACGTACAACAACGAGATACGCAAGATCACGCCTGCCGGCGCGGTTAGCACCCTGGCCGGCTCTCCCGGGCGACTAGGCTCAAGCGACGGCACCGGCAGCAACGCCCAATTCGATTATCCCGAGGGCGTGGCGGTGGATCGCGCGGGTAACGTCTACGTCGCCGATACGGGCAGTGACGAAATCCGCAAGATCACGCCTGCCGGTGTCGTCAGCCCCCTGGCGGGCTCCGCGGGGCAACCGGGCTCCGCCAACGGCACCGGCAGCCAGGCCCAGTTCGATCGGCCCACAGGTCTGGCGGTGGACAGCGCGGGCAACGTTTACGTGGCCGATCAGAACAACGATGAGATCCGCGAGATCACGCCCGCCGGCCTGTTTACCCTGGCCGGCTCTGCCGGGCAACCGGGCTCCGCCGACGGCGCCGGCAGCAAGTCGCAGTTCAACAATCCGGCGGGCGTGGCGGTCGATAGTGCGCGCGATATCTACGTAGGCGATGGAGGCAACGACGAGGTCCGCAAGATCACCACTTACGCTCTCTCCATGCCGCCCACGATCGCGGCCATAAGTCCCGCCTCAGGCCCGGCCGCTGGCGGCACCGCCGTGGCCATCATCGGCACGAACCTTACGGGCGCTACGAAAGTGTATTTCGGCGGAACGCTGGCCAGCTTCTCTGTGGCATCGGACACGCAGGTAATGGCCGTGGCACCCGCCGGTGCGGGCACGGTCGACGTGACCGTGGTAACGCCGCTTGGCACGTCGGGCACGTGGCTGCCCGATCGGTTCACCTACGCCGTTGGCGCCGGTACGAAACTAACCGCGGCCGCGTTGGCCCAAATCCCGGCAGCGCCTGCCGGCACGAGCGGTGTCAACACGGTGTTGGTGTGGTCGGACGGCGGCAACTGGACGTTGCCGGCCGCCGCTTCTCTCTTGGATGCACCGGATAACCGCCACGCGGCCGCGGCCGACTTGTATCTCGGTGGTGAAGCAGGCTGAACAGCTAAACCAACCGGCGCGTGCCATCCCCCGACCCCACCGAGTTCACCTCGGTGGTGAAGCAGGCTGAAGAGCTAAACCGGCCGGCGCGTGCCATCCCCCGACCCCACCGAGTTCACCTCGGTGGTGAAGCAGGCTGAAGAGCTAAACCGGCCGGCGTGTGCCGTCCCCCGACCCCACCGAGTTCACCTCGGTGGTGAAGGAGGCTGAAGGGCTACAGCGGAGACTGGTTGCCCCGTATCGCCCACATATCGTACTCGCCGAACGTACCCACGTAGAAGGTATCGGCCCAAATCCTGACTTGGCCCATCATGTAGGCCAGGTTGTTCTGAAACGTCATCGCAATCTCTCGCGGCGAATGCTCGATGTTGCCGCCGAGCGACGCGTGGAGGTGATCGGGCATGACGGAGAGGCGCGATATCCTGTAGCCCTTCCGGGCGGCGATCTGGAACGAGCAATCGCGGAGCCGGGCCAGCCTCGCCCGCTTAGCGATCCGGAATCGCTCGGCCGTGACCAGCACCAAGTGAAGATTGTACCAATACCGCCCGTGCGCCGACTCCGTCGGGACAGACAGGTCCACGCCGTCGCATAGCACGGTGGACTCCTGCAGGATGGCGCGGAAGGCTGGATCGGAAAACCGCGCCGCGTCCACCTGCGCGGCAATATACACCTCGACGTCCTGCCGGCAGTTGTGGCCCACCGAGCATACCGAGACTTTGCGGCTGAAGCCTGAGAAAGTGGGGCCGACCTTCCGCAGGGCGTGCTGGAGGCGGGCCTTCGCGCGAGCCGCCAGGAAGACCGGCGAGATATCCGGTGTGGCACTAAAGGTCAACTGGATCCTCTCGTCCGACCAGTAGTGCTCCAGTAATCGCATCCCCTCGCCTTCCCACTGCGGGCGGACCTCTTCGAGCACGGCGCAGTCCACGGCCAGCGGCCGGCGTGCCGGCCAGCCCGTCCACGAGTAGCGCAACGCGAACGCCGGTTGAACGCCGTGCGACTGGTAAAGCGGTTGAGGCTGCACTGCTGCTCTTGAGGGTGACAGGCACTCATTCTACGGCGGGTCGGCCGACTTTAGCTAGCCGTTCAGCCTGCTTCACCACCGAGGTAAACTCGGTGGGGTCGGGGGACGAGGGACGGCGATGGCTCTTAGCTGTCCAGCCTGCTTCACCACCGAGGTGAACTCGGTGGGGTCGGGGGACGAGGGACGGCGATGGCTCTTAGCTGTCCAGCCTGCTTCACCACCGAGGTGAACTCGGTGGGGTCGTTGCTGGCAAAGCCAGTCCATCCGACATATCACCCGTTGTCAATGATCTTCCTGAGAAAATGTAACGGATAAATTGGTTTTTCCGGTAAGGAAAGCCGAAACAAATGGGTAGACCTTTCCGGCTCTCGCGCCGTTATCGTTTTCATCCGTGCGGAGTAAAACACGGGAATCTGGTTATGCCGACTTCGCGTCGATCCTCCGCGGGCCGAGTGCTGGCAATGCTGGCCGTGGGGCTGGCTGCGCTGGCGATCCCTTGCCCGGGCAGGATCCTGGCCGATGAACCGCCGCCCGATGAGCCGCTGCCCGCCGGGATGATAACGGTGCCTGCGCCGGCGGGCCCCGGCGGACCGGCAGCGATGGCCGGGGCGCCCGGCCGCGACGGCTTGGAAACGGTTGCCGCCGTGCCGGCGGCCAACGGCCTGGAACCGATATCCGCCGTGCCGCGGCTGGACGGCGAGTTCCCCGGCCCGGCCCCATCGTTTCAGTGGTACTTCCGCACCGAGGGGATCGCCCTGCGCCGCGAGGTTACCGGCTCCCTCCACGACACGCCCTTCGCGACGCTGCTGCTGCCGATCGACCCGACGCTCGCCTCGTTCCCGGCCAACTGGCAATCGACGCCCGTGCTCACCGAGGACGACCTACAGCGGCAATTCCGGGGCGGCCCGAGATTTACCATCGGGCACCGATTGGGCGACTCGCCATGGGAGGTCGAGTGCTCGTACTTCTGGCTGGCCACGTCCAGCACGGCGGCGAGCACCTCCGACCCCAACGGGCACCTCTTCTCCCCCTTCACCGGCTTCGGCAGCGAGGTCATCAACTTCTACTCAACCCAGCCCGCTTACACCAACCTTACCTACCCCAACGCCGACCTCAACGTCGACCAGAACACCTTGGTCCAGGTCGTCGAGACCTCGAAGTTGGCCACCGGGGAGCTAAACCTGCGCTGGAACCTGTCGATGCCCTACCGATGCGTATCGGCGGTGGTCCTTTTTGGGGCGCGGTACATGAACGTTCGCGAGCAGTTCGATTATATGTCCCAGTCGACGATCTACGCGCCCCCGACCGCGGTCTCGGTCGACGCCCACACGAACAACGAGTTGTGGGGCGGCCAGCTCGGCGGCATCATCCAGATCGGCTGCTTTCAGAAGCTGTGGCTGGACCTGGAGGCCAAAGGCGCGCTGTGCGAGAACCGCGTCACGCGGGAGTTCGGCCCAGTGGTGGTGGCCGGCAACCACTTCCCGCAGACGACGCTGGCGCAGTCGGGCTCGGCGGCCATCGGCGACTTCGATTTCGCGCTGTCCTGGCGGCCCACGGCGGGGCTGACCGCCCGCATCGGCTACGAGGCGATGATCGTCAACGGTTTGGCGCTGGCGTCGCAGAATTTCGTGGCCGACTCCGCGTCATTGGAGGCCGGGACGGCCAATCCGCCCTTGAACCGCAACGGCACCGTGCTGTACCACGGCCCGTTCGCCGGGGTGCA
Organism: Thermoguttaceae bacterium; assembly: GCA_049515555.1. Lineage (GTDB taxonomy): Bacteria > Planctomycetota > Planctomycetia > Pirellulales > Thermoguttaceae > JBEKTY01. Next base: position 22,669 of record JBEKTY010000043.1, on the reverse strand, counting down.
GTTGAATTGGTAGAAGTCAGAAGTCAGAAGTCAGGAGTCAGAAGTCAGGAGTCAGGAATCGGAAGGATACGGATGAGGGAACCGGCGAAGTCGTTCCAGGACTTGATTGTCTGGCAGAAGGCCCACGCGCTGGTGTTGCAGGTATATGCGGAGACGCGGGCTTTTCCAAGGCAGGAGTTGTACGGGCTTACGTCCCAGTTTCGTCGTGCGGCGGTTTCCATTCCGGCCAACATCGCGGAGGGCTTCCGCAAGCAGTCGAAGCAGGACAAGGCCAGGTTCCTGAACATCTCCGAGGGCTCGCTGGAAGAGTGCCGCTATTACCTGATCCTCGCCCGTGATCTAGGCCACCTCGGCAACGGTCCGCTCTGGGAATTGATCGAAGAGGTCGGCCGGTTGCTGCACGCCTACCGCTCCGCCATTCTGACTCCTGACTCCTGACTCCTGACTCCTGACTTCTGACTCCTGACTCCTGACTCCTGACTCCTGACTCCTGACTCCTGACTCCTGACTCCTGACTCCTGACTCCTGACTCCTGACTCCTGACTCCTATTCTCCCGCCGCCTTCGTGAACGCGCCGAGGGCCTTGCCGCCGTCGCCCGGAAAGCCCGCGTGCTGCACCATGAAGACGGTGATCAGATTGCGCTGGGGATCGATCCACATGTTGGTGGAGAAGGCCCCGCCGTGGCCGCAGGGCCCGACCAGGGGCGGATCGTCCGGGCCGTGGGCCGTGCGGCTGGTGGACCAGCCCAGGCCGTAGCCGCCCTCTTGCTGCGGGTTGCCCGTCAGCTTGCCGCTTTGCGTGCTGGTCATTTCCCGCAGCGCGGCGGGGGAGAGCAGTCGCCGGCCCTCGTACACTCCGCCGCCGAGGATCATGCGGCAGAAGGCGGCCACGTCCGTCGCCGTCGAGAACAGCCCGCCCGCCGGCGATGGGCCCCGCCGCCGGTCGCAAAGCGGATACGTGCACTGGCCGATGGTCGTCTCCTGCAGGCCGGTCTTGGCGGCGTCGGGCTGGTAGGATTTCGCCAGCCGTGCGGTCTGCTCCGGGCTGGGCCAGAAGGTGGTGTCTTTCATGCCCAGCGGCTCCAGCAGCCGCCGCTGGAGAAACTCTTCGTAGGGCATGCGGCTCACCACCTCGATGATCCGCCCCGCCGTGTTGATGCCCGCGTTGCTGTAGTCGTACTTGCTATCCGGCTGGAACCGCAGCGGGCTGAGGGCGTAGGTCAGCACCGCCTCGCCGAGCGGGAACTGGTCGATCTTGTGCTCGACCCGCGACATGAACGGCAACCCGCTGGTGTGCGACAGGACGTTCCGCACCGTGATCGGGTGCACCGGTTTCTTGAGCAGCACGTGCTCGCCGTCCTGCTCTACGGCCACCATCTGCCCCTGGAACTCGGGTAAATACTTTTCCACCGAATCGTCCAGCTTGACCTTGCCTTCGTCGACGAGCATCATCAGGGCCGTGGCGGTGATGGGCTTGGACATCGAGGCGATCCAGAACAGGCAGTCGGTCTGCATGGGCCGCTTGGCGGCGACGTCGGCGTAGCCCACTGCATCCAGGCTGAGCAGCTTGTCCTTGGAGGCCACGGCCGTTACCGCACCGGCCAGCACGTGCGAATCCACCAATGGCTGAAGACTATCGACGATGGCCTTGCCCAGCGGAGGCGCCGCCGCCGCCCACGACGGAAACAAGATCGCCAAGGCCGCAACCAAGATCACGAAACGGCCCGCAAGCCGGGCACTCGAACGAACGATGGTCATGATGGATTCTCCAGGGTTCAGTTGTCGGATTTCAGATTTCAAATTGCGCAACTGTTTAGCCGTCTGGAGTAATTGACCACGGATGACACGGATTTCACGGATGAAACGATGCTAGCACCAAGATCGGCACTTTATCAGAACATCCGTGTTATCCGTGAAATCCGTGGTTTGCTCCGTTCGGCTAACACTACTGCGCAGGTTGTGAATCTGGGTTGTCTGGGAAGCCACATTTTGTGACTCTAGGCAACATCGGCAAGGGAGATTATACGACCTTGCGCAGTAAAACTAAACAGTTACACAATTTTCAATTTGTGGCGACGTAGATCATCCATAGTACTCCGAAACGGTCGGTCAGCATGCCGAACTGCGGGCTGAAGAACGTCTTCGCCAGCGGCATCCGCACCTGGCCGCCGTTGCCCAGAGCCGCGAACAACCGCTGGGCCTCGGCCTCGTCGGGAACCGCCAGCGACAGCGCGAAACCCTCAAAGCTCACCTGCCCGCTGCACCGGCCATCGGAAACCAGTAGCGTCGTATCCCCGATGCGCAGGCTGGCGTGCATCACCTTTTCTGCGTCGCCGTGCGAAGTGGGCTCAGGGCTGTCTTTGAAACGCATGAGCATCGTCACTTCGGCCCCCAGCGCGGCGCGATAGAAGTCGATGGCCTCGTCGCAACGGCCGTTGTAGAACAAGTAGGGTTGAACTTGCATGGCGGCGGGTGGGAGCAGGAGTTAGGAGTTAGGAGTTAGAAGTCAGAAGTCAGGGGCCAGAAGTTTCTTTCTCGGGCGGTCCTCGGAACAGCAGGGCGTCTGCCGACCACTGTCCCGGTCCCAGTAGAAGGAACACAAGGGCGCAGGCCAGGTAGACGGCGGCCAACTCGTAGGACGGGCCGCCCGGCTTGCCCACAAACGGATCTCCGTGCGGCAAGTGAACGATGGCCAGGGCCACGATCATGTTCGTGGCAATCCCCAGCGACGCCAAGCGGGTAAGCAGCCCGGCGATCAAGGCCAGGCCCCCGCCAAACTCGGCCAGGGCCGCCAACGCCTGGAGAATCTCGGGCACGGGAGGCGACCCCGTCCACCAGCCCATCGGGGTCTGGATCTTCGGCCAGCCGTGGAACAGGAACGCCGCTCCCATCACCAGACGCAGTAAAAGGAGCCCCACCGAGCCGATTCGTCCCACCGTGTCGCAATAAAACAAGTGTCGCATGAATGTTCTCCTTTGTCGTTCACCAAGCCTTCGTCGCCCCGGGGATGGCGCAGGCGTATAGGCCGTCGGCGTCGGGTTGGACCGGGGGCTCGCCGTCCCAGGCCGATTCCAGGTCCTTGGGCCCCAGGGTCAGGTTCGATTTCAGGGCTTCGTCCCAGGGCACCGCCTTGCCGCTGTAGGTGGCCATGCGGCCCAGGATGGCGGTCATTGTGCTCTCGGCGGCGTAGTCGGCCTCGTTGTAGGGCTTGCCGGCCAGCAGGGCGGCGAACAGGTCGTCCATTTCCACCTGGTGGCCGTCGGCCGTGCGGCGCCAGCGGACGGGCTTCTGGCCCTCGACGCTGAGCTCGGTCGTGCCGTGGCCCTCCATGGCGGCGAAGCCCCGGGTGCCGTGGGCGTGCTCGGAGAACGAGCCCCAGCAGCCGTCGATCTGGCGGCAGAAGCTGAACATTTTCAGGCCGTCGGCGTAGGTGTACTCGACCGCATGGTGGTCGAAGATCTCGCCGAAATCCTTGCCCTTGCGGACCTGCCGGCCGCCCATCCCCTCGGCCTCGACGGGGTGCGCCCGGGCGATCCAGTTGCCCACGTCCAGATCGTGCACGTGCTGCTCGACGATGTGATCGCCGGAAAGCCAGGTGAAGTAGTACCAGTTGCGAACCTGGTACTGGAGCTCGGTCTGGCCGGGCTGGCGGGGTCGTTTCCACAGTCCGCCGGAGTTGAAATAGGCCCGCAGGAAAGTCAGGCGGCCGAGGGCCCCGTCGTGGATGCGGCGGACCAGCTCGCGGTGCTTGTCCTCGTGGCGCAGATGATGGCCGACGGCCACGGTCAGGCCCTTCTGCTTGGCCTCGGCGCTAGCGGCCAGGATGCGGCGGACGCCGGGGGCGTCGGTGGCCACCGGTTTCTCCATGAAGACGTGCTTGCCGGCCTTTACTGCCGCCTCGAATTGCGACGGCCGGAAGCCCGGCGGGGTGCACAGGAGCACCATGTCCACGCCCGACTCGAGCACCTTGCGGCAGCAGTCCAGGCCGGTGAACTTGTGGTCGTCGGCCACGTCGACCCGCTCCTTGCACTGCGACTTGATGCGGGCCAGGCTGTTGTCCAGACTGTCGCGGAAGGCGTCGGCCATGGCCACCAGCTTGACGTTGGCATGGGCGGCGTTGCTGAGGGCCTCGACCGCCGCGCCCGTGCCGCGGCCGCCGCAGCCGACCAAGGCCACCCGGATCACGTCGCTGCCGGCGGCGTGTACGTTGCCGGCCAGGCCCAGCGAGCCGGCCACTGCGGCCCCGGCCGCAGCCGTGCGTTTCAGGAACTCTCGTCTGGACGGAATAGACTGCCGAACGTTCGCTGTCATGGTGGGCTCCTAGGGGAAGGGATTTAGGGATTCAGGGATTTGGGGATTTAGGGATTTGGGGGGTGACTTGGCGGTGGGCGATTCGCCGGTGCTCGCCCGGCTGACGATTCCGCTTGCGGCTTCGCGCCGGCCTCGATTATAGCACACCCGCTCGCTCTCGGTGAACAAGCGGCGGGTTGACATTTGCACCAAGGTGGGGTATCAAAAAAGGATACGGGACAGCTTTGAGCTATGGGCTTTGCGTCGCTCCAAGCTCCAAGTTCACCACCCAGAGCTTGTGAATCAATCAAACCTGATGCGAATCAACCACAAACTGTAGTTGCGAAACCGCAAGCGGCATAGCACCGCCTGTGGCGAGTGCGAGCCTTGTCAGTAGATTCACAAGCCCTCACCCCTCACCCCTCGCCACTCACCAGCCTGATCGATGAAGTTCTTACTCGGTTTTCTGATTCCCGCCGCAATGGCGGTGGCGGGGATCGTACTGCTTGTGACGTGGGCAGGCACGGGCCCGGCGTATGCGGTGCGTGCCCGGCTGCCGGGCCAGGACGGCGTGCCGCCGCCCGCGGCAGTCAGGCCGCCCCAGCGGCCACAGCCGGGTGAGCCGGTCTGCGAGCCGCACCCGGCGCCCATTCGGCCATCGAAGATCACGGCCGCCTGGCCCTGGTTCCGGGGGCCCGATGGCGATGCGATCAGCAAGGAAACCATTCGGCTGGCCCGGCGCTGGCCGGCGTCGGGTCCCCCACGGCTGTGGACGGTCCCGCTGGGCGAGGGCTTCGCGGCCGCCGCCATCGAGGGCGGCTGCGTATACGTGCTGGACCACGTTCACGACTCGCCCATCGACCTCTTGCGGGGCCTGGCCGACGAAGACCGCTCACGGCTGGCCGACGCACTGGCGCCCATTTCGCCCGGCGACGTGGGCAAGCTGCGGGGCCTCGTCCGCAGCCTGCTGGAGCACGCCCCGCAGGCTGCGGCCGAGGCCTCCGCGCAGGACTGGCCGGCGAAATACGCCGCGCTGGAGCAGGACCTCGCCGCGTTGCTCCTGGACCGCCGCGACGACCTGCTGCGGGCCCTGCGGCAAAACACCCTGGACGACATCGACCGCTCGGCCGACACCATGCGCTGCCTGTCGTTGGATACCGGCGGGGAAATCTGGCGCAACGGCTATCCGGTGGTCATACCGTCGCATCACGGCATGTCGCGGACCGTGCCCGCCGTGATCGGCAATCGGGTCGTGTCGCTGGGGCCGATGTGCCACGTGGCCTGCTGGGACACGGCCACGGGCAAGGCCCTGTGGCTGCTGGACCTCGTGCTGGACTACGGGGCCACGGTGCCGCCCTGGTATGCCGGCCAGTGCCCCTTGATCGACGTGAAGACCGACCGCCTGATCCTCGCCCCGGGCGGCAAGGCCCTGGTGATGGCCGTGGATTACCGCACGGGCAAGGTCCTGTGGCAGAGCCCGAACCCGCGGGGCTGGACTATGACCCACGTGTCGGTCGTGCCGGCGGAGCTGGCCGGCCGCCGCATGTACGTGTATTGCGGCAAGGGGGGCGTGGCAGGCATCGCCGCCGACACCGGCGAGCTGCTGTGGGACACAACCGAGTGGCAGATTGGCACGGCCACCTGCCCCTCGCCCGTCGTGGTCGGCCCAGGGCGGATCTTCTTCTCCGGCGGCTACAACGTCGGCAGCCTGATGCTCCAGTTGCAGCAGGAAGCGGGGCGGATCGTGCCCGAGACGCTCTTCCGCCTCACGGCCAAGCAGTTCGGCTCGGAGCAGCAGACGCCGATCTTCTGGCGGGGCAACCTGTACGGCGTCCGCCAGAAGGATCAGCAGCTCGTGTGCCTGGACCTGGAGGGCCGCGAGCTATGGAACAGCGGCCGCGAGAAGTTCGGCTCGGCCCCCTACCTCATCGCCGACGGGCTGATCTATGTACTGGACGACAACGGCGTGCTGACCATGGCCGAGGCCGCGGCGGCCGGATACCACCGCCTGGCCCGCGCCGAGGTGCTCGACGGCGGCGTCACCAGTTGGGGGCCGATGGCCCTGGCCGGCGGACGACTGATCGTCCGCGACCTGACCCGCATGATTTGCCTCGACGTGGCGGAGCACTGAGAAAACTATGGGTCGCGGAATCCTGGTCCTGCTGGTGTTCGGCCTGGGTGTGTGCCTGGTGGGCGGCACGCTGCTGTACATCCCGGCCTTGAAGCACGGGGGTGGTGAGGGGCGAGGGGCGAGGGGCGAGGGGCGAGGGATGAATGGCGAGCCGCCGCGCCGCGACGATCCGCCGATCGATGCGGCGGCCTTGGCGATCGACCCCGCGCTGGTGCGCTATCGCCAGGCGGCGGAGATCGCCACGGGATTCGCTCAGGTGCGGGCCTTGGCCGTGGGGGCGGACGATCGGATCTGGGTGGGCGGCGACCGGGCCGTTCGTTGCTTCGCGCCCGACGGCGCCCGGCACGCCGAGATCATTCTGGGCGGCGAGCCGAACTGCCTGGCTACCGTCGGCGGCCGCCTCTACGTGGGCCTGGAAGAACACCTGGAGGTGTTCGATCTGCGGGGCACGCGGCTGGCGGCCTGGAAGACGCTGGGCGAGCAGGCGATTCTTACCGCGGTGGCCACGGCCGAGCACGACGTGCTGGCCGCCGACGCCGGCAACCGCATCGTGTGGCGCTACGACGACGGGGGGCGGATCCAGGGCCGCATCGGCGCGGCCAGCCAGGCCCGGCGCATCCCGGGCTTCCTCATTACCAGCCGCGATTTCGACCTGGCCCTGGGCGCCGACGGCCTGGTGTACGTGGTCAATCCGCGGGCGCTGCGGGTCGAGGGCTACACCTTGGCGGGCGATCTGGAGCGGCACTGGGGCCAGGGCTCGCCGGCCCTGGCCGATTTCTTCGGCTGCTGCAACCCGGCGCACCTGGCCGTCTTGCCCGACGGCCGCTTCGTAACCGCCGAGAAGGGCATTCCGCGAATCAAAGTCTACACGGCCGAAGGGCGCTTCGAGTGCGTGGTGGCCGGTCCGCGGCAGATGGCCGCAACGGCCGCCGCAGTGGCCACCGACCGCCGCGGCCGGATTTACGCGCTCGACCCGGTGGCCCGCTCGGTCCGCATCTTCGAGCGAACAAACGAGATTAACCACAAAGGCACAAAGGTATTGAGACCATCCGCGGCGGGTGTTTGTGCGTCTTTCCGAATCGAAACAGGTGATCACCATGGGCAGTGACCAGAAGAAGATCGGGCGGCGGGGGTTCGTGGCCGACGGGCTGCGGATCCTGGGCGCCGTCGGGCTGGGGGGCGCGGCCTGCGCCCTGGCCGCCCGCAACGGGCTCTACCACGGCGAAGTCTGGCGGAGCGGCGTCTGGCAGCTCGATCCCGACAAGTGCATGGCCTGCGGCAATTGCCAGACGCACTGCGTGCTGGACCAGTCGGCCGTGAAGGCCGTGAACTGCTTCGCGCTGTGCGGCTATTGCGACGTGTGCACGGGCTATTTCCCCACCAAGGATTTCGTGCTCGATACGGGGGCCGAGAACCAGCTCTGTCCCACCGGGGCGATTACCCGCAAGTTCGTGGAGGCCAAGTCCGGCGAGCGGTTCTTCGAGTATACGATCGACGAAACGCTGTGCATCGCCTGCGGCAAGTGCGTGGTGGGCTGCAAGCTGATGAACGGCTCGCTGTACCTGCAGGTGCGGCACGACCGCTGCCTGCACTGCAACGAGTGCTCGATTGCGATTGCCTGCCCGACGCAGGCTTTCTCGCGGCTGCCGGCCGATTCGCCGGGCCTGCTGAAGAAGGCGGCCCGCGAGGCCGAAGCGGCCCTGGCCCGCAAACGAGAGCGGGGCCACGCCCGGTTCTCGCCCCGGAAGGGGACAGTCCCATTTTCGTCGGACGAAAATCGGGACAGTCCCCAAGCCGCGCCGGGTGCCACTGCTGGCTTGCCCAGCAGTGCTTCTCACACTGCTGGACGAGTCAGCAGTGGCACCCACGTCTTCCCGTCCGCCCTTCCGCCGGGGGCCGAGCAGGCATGAAGGAACCGCGAAAGAATAACTTGAGCAAATTCCAGCGAGGGTGGCACGCCCCTGAGCGCAGCGAAGGGCGTGGCTTTTCGGGCTCGCCACGCCCTTCGTCCCTCAGGGCGTGCCACCCTGATTGGCCAACTCATTTCTTCGCGGTTCCGAAGCGGCCCGTGATGCTCTTGGCGCTGGTGTTGGCGGGGCTGGCCGTGGGGCCGGTCGGGGCCGCGGACCTGGTCCCGGTGCCTGATTTCACGCGGCACGAGATCCCGCAGTCGCAGGTTCCCGCCCCGCGCTGCGAGCTGCTCCAGCACCTGGATTGGGTTTACTTGGCGGTGGGCCTGGCCCTGGCCTCGTACTTTGCGCTGGGACTGCGCTCGCGCCGCGGGCTGTTCCTGCTGGCGATCGCATCGCTGGCCTGGCTGGGGTTCTGGCGGAAGGGCTGCGTGTGTCCGATCGGCGCGATCCAGAACGTGGCCGCGGCCGTGGGCGACCCGTGCTTCGCGGTGCCCGCCGCCGTGCTGGTGATGGTGGTCCTGCCGCTGGTGTTCACGCTGTTCTTCGGCCGCACGTTCTGCGGGGCGGTCTGCCCGCTGGGGGCCGTTCAGGAGCTGGTCACCTTGTGGCCTGTGCGCGTGCCCGTCTGGCTCGATCACGCCCTGGGCCTGCTGGCCTACGTATACCTGGGCGCGGCGGTGCTCCTTGCTTACACCACCGGCAAGGTGTTTATTGTCTGCCGATACGATCCATTCGTGGACCTGTTTCGCTTGAGCGCCGGTGTGGGGATGCTGGCCCTGGCCGCGGGTTTCCTGGTGGTCGGCGCGTTTATCGGCCGGCCGTACTGCCGATACTTGTGCCCCTACGGGGCCCTGCTGGGGCTGGTGGCGCGGCTGGCGCGGCGGCAGGTGCGGATTCCGCCCGGCCGCTGCATCCAGTGCCGGCTGTGCGAAGACGTCTGCCCCTACGGGGCCATCCGGCCGCCGACCGTTACGCTCCGGCCGGCCGAGCATCGCCGGGGGCGGCGCCGCCTGACCGCAATGCTGTTGCTCCTGCCCCTGCTGGTGGCCCTGGGGTTTGTGCTGGGCCGGCGGCTGGAAGTGCCGCTGGCCAAGCTGCATCCCACCGTGGCGCTGGCCGAGCAGGTGCGGCGGGAAGAGACCGGCCAGGCGGCGGGCACAACCGATGCCAGCGACAACTTCCGCAACACGGGCCGCTCGGTGGCCGATCTGTACGCCGAGGCCGGCCAGTTGACCGGCCGCCTGGGCCGCGCCGGCGGTTGGCTTGGGGCGTGGGTGGGCCTGGTTCTGGGCGGCAAGCTGATCCAACTTTCCATGCGGCGGCGGCGGACCGACTACGAACCCGACCCGGCCCGCTGCGTGGCCTGCGGCCGCTGCTTCTGGTATTGTCCCGCGGAGTTAGAAACATGAATAACGCGGCGAAACCGGCAAGCGGCGGCGGAGAACCTGGGAACAGGACAGTCCCATCCTTGTCGGAGGAACATCGGGACAGTCCCCGCTTTGCGATGGGCCGCCGGGTGGCCGTGCACGTTGCGGCCGTGGCCGCGGTCTTCTCGCTGCTGGTGGCCGCACTGCTGGCTTACGACTTCAGCCGGCGGCAGATGAAAGACCCCTTGGCGGCCCCGCAAATCCAGGACCTTCGCGACGCGCTGCGGGCACAGCCCGCGGCCGACGGGCTCAAGGAAGAGATTCGCGCGCTGGACGAGCAGTTGCGGCGGGAATTCTTCCGCGAGCGGACGTTCGCCGTCGTGGGGGCCGGCCTGCTGTGCGGCGGGATCGTCGTCTTGCTGATCGCGGCCAAGACGGCGGCTACGCTGGGGCGGCGGCTGCCGGCCCCGGAGCCGCTTGAAGCGCCGCAGGATTTCGATGCCCGCAGTTGGCCGCTTGCCCGCTGGGCGGTGGCGGGCCTGGCCTTCCTGCTGGCCGACGCGGCAGTGGTGCTGACGGCCACGCTGCGGAGCCCGCTGGAGAGCGCGCCGCTTGCGGCTTCGCCCGGATCGCCGGAGGGCGACAATCCCGCTTCCGCTTCGTCCCAGCCGGCGCCTGCGCCGGGGCCGCTGGCGCTTGTGCCATCGCCAAGGCCGCGGCCGCTGCCGGCTGCGCACTACGCGCCTACGGAAGCGGAGATCCGCAACGTTTGGCCCCGCTTTCGCGGCCCGGGCGGCTCGGGCATCTCGCCCTATACAAACGTGCCCGACCAATGGGACGCCGCTTCCGGTAAGAACATCCTATGGAAGACGGCGGTGCTGCTGCCGGGCAACGGCTCGCCGGTGGTCTGCGGCCGGCGGCTGTTCCTTTCCGGCGCCGACGCCAAGCGGCGGCAGGTGTACTGTTTCGATACCGTCAGCGGCGCGTTGGTCTGGCAGCGGGACGTGCCCGCCACGCCGCAGGGCAGCAAGACGGTGAAGGTGAACGCCGACACGGGCTTCGCCTCGCCGACGGTGGCCACCGATGGCCGCTACGTGGCCGCCATATTTGCCAACGGCGACCTGGCGGCCTTCGATTTCGACGGCAAGCCGGCCTGGTCGCAGGGCCTGGGCGTGCCCGAGAATCCCTACGGCCACGGCGCCTCGCCCGTCGTCTACGAACACCTGCTGCTGGTGCCGATGGATCAGGAAACGGCGGAGTCGGGCCGGTCGAAGCTGCTGGCCTTCGATCTGGCCAGCGGGCGGAAGGTGTGGGAGCAGGTCCGGCGGGTGCGCAGCTCGTGGACCACGCCCGTGGTGTTCCGCGACCGTGGCCGCGACCAGGTGGTGACCGTTGCCGACCCGTGGGTCATCGCCTACGATCCAAAGGACGGCAAGGAGCTGTGGCGGGCGAAGGCCAAGTGCGCACGGGGCGACGTGGCCCCCTCGCCCGTCTTCGCCGCCGGCGTGGTCTATGCCGGGGGCACCGATTCCACCCCCCTGTGCGCCATCCGCACCGACGGCAGCGGCGACGTAACCACCACCCACATCGTGTGGCAAGGCGAAGACAACACCCCCGACACGTGCAGCCCGCTGGCCACCGAGTCATGCGTCTTCGTGCTGACATCTGAAGGCACGCTGACCAGCTACAATGCCAAGAGCGGCGAGAAGATGTGGGAAAAAGACCTGGGAAACCTGAAGTTCCGCTCGTCGCCGAGCCTGGTGGGCAAGCGGCTGTACCTGTTGGACGAGTCGGGCAAAGGTTGGATCATCGAGCCCGGCCAGAGTGAATGCCGGCAGGTGGGCCAGACTAGTCTCGGCGAGCCCTGCTGGGCCAGCCCGGCCTTCCAGGACGGCCGGATTTTCATCCGCGGCGAGAAACACCTATTTTGCATCGGCCAGCCGCTGGCGGGCGCGCAGCGATGAGCGATGAGCGATGAGCGATGAGCTATGAGCCCGAGCTAGACTTACATCGCGTCCGCAACTGACAACCGACAACCGACAACCGACAACTGACAACCGCACATGCCGCAGCCCCCACTAGACTTGCAGTTCGTCGACGACGCGGTGGAGCGGCTGGGCCGGCGGACCGAGGCCGTCATCCCCATCCTGCAGGCGATCCAGGTGCACTACCGCTGCCTGCCGCAGGAGGCCCTGGAGCGGGTGTGCCGGTTGACCGAGATCACGCCCGCCACGATCGAGGGCGTCTCTACGTTCTACGGGCAGTTCCGCCGCCGGCCGGTGGGCGAGCACCTGGTCCGCGTGTGCCACGGGACGGCCTGCCACGTGAAGGGCGCCGAGCTGGTCCACGACGCCCTGCGGCGGCGGCTGGCCGTGGCCGAGGGCGAGGATACCGATGCCGCGGGCCAGTTCACGATCGAGAAGGTGGCCTGCCTGGGTTGCTGCACGCTGGCCCCCGTCGTTCAGATCGACGGCGTGACCTACGGCCGGCTGGCCTCGGGCGGGGTGGCCGAGGTGCTCGACGATTTTCACGAGCGTTTGCGGGAGGAATCGCTTGCGGCCAAGAGCGGGGCGCCGCTTGCGGCTTCGCAGGGGCCGGCCGCGGCCGGCGCGCCGCTGGGCGAAATCCGCATCGGACTGGGCTCCTGCTGCGTGGCCCAGGGCAGCCGTCAGGTGCATCGGGCGATCCAGGGCGCATTGGCCGCCAGCGGCGCCGCCGCGGTGGTCAAGCCCGTGGGCTGCGTGGGGATGTGCCACCAGACGCCGCTGGTCGAGCTGGTCCCGGCCGGCGGCGGGCCGTCGAAACTGTTCGCCCAGGTGCGGGCCGACGAGGCCGCGGCCATCGTGCTCTCCCACTTCCGCCCCAAGGGACTGTGGCGGCGGATGCGCCACGTGACGGCCCGCTGGCTGGACCGCTTGCTGACCGACGAGCTGCCCGACCCGGTCGTGGGTCGGGGCCTCGACGCAGGGTCGGCGCCGGTCTGCGCGTTTCTGGGGCCGCAGCAGCACGTGGCCACCGAGGATTGCGGCCGGCTGGACCCGCTGGAGCTGGACGAGTACATGCGTCACGGCGGCTTTCAGGCCCTGCGGCGGTGCCTGGAGCGGCTGCGGCCCGAGGAGATCATCGCCGAGACGCAGTCCAGCGGGCTGCGGGGCCGGGGCGGGGCCGGCTTCCCGACGGCTGCCAAGTGGACGGCCGTCCGCACAGCCGGCGGCGATAAGAAATACGTCATCTGCAACGGCGACGAGGGCGATCCCGGCGCATTCATGGACCGTATGCTCCTGGAATCGTTTCCCTACCGCGTGCTGGAGGGCATGGCCATTGCCGCCAAGGCGGTGGGGGCCGACGAGGGCATCCTGTACATCCGCGCGGAATATCCGCTGGCCGTCCAGCGGGTTCGCGAGGCCCTGCGGCGGTGCGATGAGCGCGGCCTGCTGGGCGACCGCGTGCTGAGCACCGATTTCCGCCTGCACCTGTCGGTGAAGGAAGGGGCGGGGGCCTTCGTGTGCGGCGAGGAGACTGCGCTGCTGGCCTCGCTGGAGGGGCGGCGGGGGATGCCCCGCTTGCGACCGCCGTATCCCGCCGAGTGCGGCCTGTGGGGCCGGCCCACCTCGGTCAATAACGTCGAAACCTACGCCTTGCTGCCCTGGATCTTCCGCCACGGGGCGGCGGCCTTCGCCCGGCTGGGCACCGAGAGCAGCAAGGGCACCAAGGTCTTCGCCCTGGCCGGCAAGGTGGCCCGCGGCGGGCTGATCGAAGTGCCCATGGGCATCAGCATCCGCCGCATCGTCGAGGAGATCGGGGGCGGCGTGGCCGGCGGTCGGGCGTTGAAGGCGGTGCAGATCGGCGGGCCCTCCGGCGGTTGCGTGCCCGCGCATCTGGCCGACACGGCCGTCGACTTCGAGGCCCTGGCCGGCGTGGGGGCCATTATGGGCTCGGGCGGCATGGTGGTCCTGGACGACCGCGATTGCATGGTCGACGTGGCCCGCTATTTCCTCCGCTTCACCCAGGACCAGTCGTGCGGCAAGTGTACGCTGTGCCGCATCGGCACGCGGCGGATGCTCGACGTGCTGGACCGCATCTGCGAGGGCCAGGGCCGGCCGGGCGACCTGGAAGAACTGGCCGGGCTGGCCGGCACCGTCCGCAGCGGCAGTATTTGCGGGCTGGGCCGCACGGCCCCCAATCCCGTGCTCTCGACGCTCCGCTATTTCCGCGACGAATACGAGGCGCACCTGGCGGGCCGCTGCCCGGCCGGCAAGTGCAAGGCCCTCATTACCTACCGCATAACCGACGACTGCATCGGCTGCACGCTTTGCGCGCAGCAGTGCCCGGCGGGGGCCATCGCCATGACCCCTTACGCGCGGCACGTGATCGACCTTGAGAAATGCACCCGCTGCGACACGTGCCGCCAGATTTGCCCCGTCGGCGCGGCGGTGGTGGAATGAGAAAACAAACATGCCGCGACTAAGGATCGACAACCGCGAGGTCGAGGTGCCCGCCGGGGCCACCATCCTGGACGCCGCCCGGCAGTTGGGGATCGACATTCCCGCGCTGTGTTTCGCCGAGGGCTGCGAGGCTTCCACCTCCTGCCTGGCGTGCCTGGTCAAGCTCGGCCGCGAGGAGCGGCTCCTTCCGGCCTGCGCCACGGCGGCCAGCGAGGGCCTGGAGGTCGAGAGCCAGACCGACGAGGTCCGCCAGGCGCGGCGGACCGCGCTGGAGCTGCTCTTGAGCGATCACTTGGGCGATTGCCTGGCGCCCTGCTGGTACGGCTGCCCGGCGCGGATGGACATTCCGCAGATGCTGCGCCAGGTGGCCGAAGGCGATCTGGCCGGCGCCGTGGCCACGCTGAAGGCCGACATTGCCATGCCGGCCGTGGTGGGCCGCGTCTGCCCCGCCCCCTGCGAAAAAGCCTGCCGCCGGCACGAGATCGACGGCGCGGTGACCATCCGCCAGATCGAGCGGTTCCTGGGCGACGCGGCCCTGGACCTGGCGGGTGGCACGTCCCTGAGCGCAGCGAAGGGCGTGCTTTCAAGGCCCGCCACGCCCTTCGTTCCCCAGCGACGTGCCACGCAAACCGCCATCGGCCGGCGGGTGGCCATCGTAGGCGGCGGGCCGGCCGGCCTGGCCGCCGCCTATTATCTCGCGCAGTTGGGCCACGTCCCGACGATCTTCGAGGAAGACGATCAACTCGGCGGCCGGCTGCTCGACGAGCCCGCCGACACACTGCCCCCCGCCGTACTGGCCGCTGAAATCGAGCAGATTGTCCGCCCGGGCATCGGATCGGGCATCGAGCTGCGGCTGGGCCGGCGGGTCGGCCGCGACGTGGCGCTGGCCGAGCTCAACGAGCAGTTCGCGGCCGTGGTAATCGCCTGCGGCAGCGGCGCGGCCGAGCATGCCCGCGCCTGGGGACTGGCCTGCGGGCCCGGCGGCATCCAAGTCGCCAAGCGAACCTTCCAGACCAACCACCCGGCGACGTTCGCCGTGGGCAACGCCATCCGTCATCGGGGCATGGTCATTCGCAGCCTGGCCGACGGGAAGGAAGCGGCGCGGGCCGTGGATCAGTTTCTGGCCGCCGGAGGCCTGGCCGGATCTGCAAAGCGCGAGGAGGAGAGCGCTCCGTTCAGCACGCGGATCGGCCGCATGGATGGCGAGGAGTTGGCGGCGCTGGCCGCGGCCGCGGGCGATGCGCCCCGCCTCGAGGTGGAAGGCGGTCTGTCTCCGTCCGACTCGGCCCGGCAGGCCGCCCGCTGCCTGCGCTGCGATTGCCGCGGGCTGGCCACCTGCAAGCTCCGCAAGTATGCCGCGATGTACGACGCCGATCCCCGCCGCTACAAGGCCGAGCGCCGGCGCTTCCAGCAGGACACGAGCCACGCGGACGTGGTCTTCGAGCCCGGCAAGTGCATCGACTGCGGCCTGTGCGTGCAGATCACGGCGACGGCGGGCGAGCCGCTGGGGCTGACCTACATCGGCCGCGGGTTCGACGTGCGGGTGGGCGTGCCGTTGGGTCACGCACTTCGCGATGCGCTGACCCATGCGGCGGCCCAATGCGTGGCCGCCTGCCCCACCGCTGCCCTGGCGTGGAAGACGGCAAGGATGAAGGATGAAGGCGGAAGGCGGAAGGATGAAGGATGAAGGATGAAGGCGGAAAGATGAAGGCGGAAGGCGGAGAGACAATAGCCGCTGGCCATTTCCGCCTTCCGCCCTCCGCCTTCCGCCTTCCCCTTTGGCCTTGTCCGGAGCGGCAAGGGGGGTATAATGGGCGGTTTGCAAGGTGTCGCCGAGTGCGCCGGAGTTGATCGTTGATGAAAAGAAGCCCGCTTCATTTGCTCGGGCCGGCCCTGGTGCTCCTGATCTTCTGCGGCGCGGTCTGGCTGCTCTACACGCAGTTGACGGCCAAGGAGCTTCAGCAGATCGTCGATCGCCTCCGCGACCTCGTCGCAAACAAGCCCCTGGCGATCGTGTTGGCCGTCGGGCTGACGGTGGTGAACTACACTGTGCTGGTGGGCTACGACCTGCTGGCGGTGCGCTACGTGGGCGAGTCGCTGCCGCTGCGGCGGGTGGCCCTGGCCTCGTTCACCGCCTACACCTGCGGCTACAATTTCAGCTCGACCTTCGCGGGCTCGTCGGTCCGCTACCGGCTGTATTCGGCCTGGGGCGTGCCGACGATGAAGATCGTGCAACTGCTGGTGATCCTGGCGCTGACGTTTTGGTTCGGCTTGTTTGCACTGGCGGGGGTGGTGTTCATCGTGACCCCGCTGGAGATGCCGCCCGATCTGCGCTGCTGGTGGCTGCCATTTTCCGACACGCGGCCGCTGGGCGTGATCCTGCTGAGCATCGCGCTGCTGTACATCGGCCTGAGCGCCCTGCACCGCGGCTCGGTAAAACTCTTCCGCTGGACGCTGCCGGTCCCGCCCTTCAAGCTTACGGTCTGCCAGGTGCTCATCGCCTCGGCCGACTTACTACTGGTGGCCGCCGTGCTCTACACGCTCTGGCCCGCAACCGAGCACAGTACCTATTGGAACGTGCTGAGTATCTACATGTTCATGTTTGTGGTGGGGGTGTTGACCCACGTGCCGGGCGGCTATGGCGTGATGGAGGCCGTGCTGCTGACGATCATTCCCGATCGGGCCGTGCGCAGCGACGTGATCGCCTCGTGGCTGCTGTTCCGGGCGATCTACTACATCGGGCCGCTGCTGGTCGCGGCGGTGCTCTTGGGTTTGTACGAGATCCGGCTCGGCCTGCGTAGTCGGCGCGAGCGGGCCGGGGGGGCGGGCGACGCCAGCCGGCCGGCCGCCGCCGGCCGCGAGTCGGTCGAGGACCCCTGCTCGTGCGACAGCCGGTGACCTACAGCTCGGCCAGGGCGGCGAGCAGCTCGCCGCGGCGGCCGCCCTGGAGCATGGCCGGCGGCTGGGCGTCGACCAGCGCCAGCCGCGGCAGCAGGCCGCGGCGATTGGCGACCTGGATATTCAAGCCCGGCCGGGCGTTGGCCTCCAGGACGACGGGCCCCAGCGCGGCGTCGAGCACGAAGTCGACGCCGATGTAACCCAGTTCCAGGGCGTCGGCCAGTTTCATCGAGGCCGCCAGGAGTTCGAGCCAGGCGGGGATCTCGAGGTCCTGGATCGAGCGGCCGGTATCGGGGTGCTCGGCGATTGCCCGGTCCATGCACACCCCGCCCATGGTCCGGCCGCTCGTGAGGTGGATGCCGGCCCCCGCCGCGCCTTGGTGCAGGTTGGCCCGGCCGCGGGAGGCCCGGGTGGGCAGGCGGATCATGGCCATTACCGGCACGCAGCGATAGAGGATGACGCGGACGTCGGGCGTGCCGTCGACGGCCACCTGCTCGAAGGCCGGGTGACGGACCACGCGGCGTTCGATGATCGCGCGGTCGGGCTGCCCGCCCAGCGAGTACAGGCCGGCCAGGATCGCCGCCAGGTGATAGGTCATGTCGGCGAAGCTGAAGCATTCGCCGCTGGAGGTATGGAAGGCGGCGCCGTCGTGGCGGGCGATGACCATGATCCCCCGGCCTTCGCTGCCGGCCCCCGGCTTGACCACGAACTCCTGCCGGCCGCCGATGAGCTCCAGGAACCGCCGCACGTCGCCGTGCCGCTCGACCAGGGCGTAGGTCTCCGGCACGGGGATCTGCCGGCCCTGGCAGATCCGCTTGGTGAGGTGCTTCTCGTCGACGCGGGGATAGCGGGCCCGCGGGTTGTTGGGCAGGATGAAGCCCCCGTTGCGCCGGTTGATGCCCAGGATGCCTTGCCGCCGCAGCTCGGCGGGCCAGGCCCAAAATCGCCGGGGGACGCGCGTTGCCATGCGCTACTCCTTGGGCAGCGCCAGGTCGTGGAACCGCGCCAGCTCCGTCCAGCGGTAGCCCGTGTAGCGGCCGATCAGAATCAAGCCCGCCACCGTGAAGCAGTGCAGCTCGGGGTAAACCAGGAGCACCTCGCCCACCGCTTTCCAGCGCAACAGCAGATAGACGACAAAGGCCACGGCCATGGTCGCCGCCAGCAGTTGCAAGGCGAAATGCAGGTTGTCCTCTTCGGTGGTCACGTAGAAGCGCTCGACGAGGTTCGTCAGGATGACCATCGGCAGCAGGACGGTCTGGGCGCTAGGCGTCCAGCGGAAGTAATTCAGCATCGAGACGCTGAAGACCATCAGCAGTACGACCAGTGTCAGGATGATGCCCAGTCGCGGGACCAACAGCAGCTTCAGGCGGTCCAACAGGCTGCGGCTGGTCAATCCCAAGAGCAGCACGGCGAAGAAGACCAGCAGCCCGGTGCGCCAGTCGCAGTACACGAAGGCCAAGGCCAGCAGGGTGGGGGTGAAGGTGCCGAAGGTGCGGATGCCGACGATGGTGCGGATGACGGCCGTGACCAGGGCCCCCAGCGGCAGCAGCAGGAGGATCTCCATCGGCTCGTGCAAACTGAAGGGCAGGTGCGTCAGATTCAGGATGTCCAGCGGCTGGCGGTGCGCCGGGTCGATGGCCCCGGCGGGCAGCGGCAGTGGGGTAATCGAGTAGCGGGCCACCAGGTCCGAGGCCCCGAAGACGCGAATAATATCGGGGTTCTCGCGCCGCACGGGCACGAAGTAGGAAGGCATGGCGCGGGAAAAGCCGTTCTCCGGGTCGTACGATTCCCAGCGGTCTTCCACCAGCACTTCCACCCAGGTGTGCGGGCGGACGTCGTTGCCGAGCTTGACTTGCGAGCGGGTCATTTGGAAGCCGGTAACGAGCCGGGCGGGGAACTTGCGGGCCCGGCACAGGGCCACCAGGGCCCGCGCACGGCCCAAAGGCGAGGCCACCCCCTTGGCCAGCGCCCCGGCCGCGTCCTGCGGGGCGTCGTCGCCCCCGGGCACGATGTCGGCCAGGCAGTGATAGAACAGCCGCTCGACCACCTCCTCCTGCGTCGCCTGGCCCTCGACGAGCGGCTTCAGGGCCGCGGCCACCGCCGGGTGGTTCACCTGGATGTCTTTCTCGTTGCTGAGGTATCGGGCCCGGTCTTCCACGCCGGGGGCCGACTCGACCTGCTCCGGCCGCAAGCCGCCCCGCAGGCTGAGGTGGATGTCGAACTGGGCCCGGAACTCGTACTGGCCCGGTTTGGGGGCCTTGGCCGTAATGTCGTGCTTCTCGGCGGCGTCGCGCATCCGGTGTCGCACGGTCTCCAGGCCCGAGTCCGCCACCAGGTGGGCCAAGACGTGGCCGTAGCGGGTGTTCTCCGGCAGGGCCGCGCGCAACTGCGCCCCCGACACCCGGGCGTGGAAAGCGGCCGTGTAGCTCAGCCGCCACATGCTGTCGCCCGCGTAGAACAGCGGCGCCCGCTGCCGGTAACTGGTGCGCACCGTAACGCAGGCCGCCCCGACGACCAGCAGCACGAGCACTACCTGCGACGCGGCTCCTCGAGCGGTCACTCGGGCGTCCTCCCCGACCGCTGGGCCCCGCGGCCGGCGACCAGCCGCAACACGATCGACTCGCCCGGCTTCTCCTGCTCGGGATAATAGACCACGTACAGCCACTGCCCGGCCGGGTCGATGCGGCAACTGGCGCGCTTGGACTCGCCGCCGACGGGCTCCAGCGTGACCTCGGCCGGCTGCGTCAAGGAAGTCCCCTCGCCCTCCGGGAGAGGGCTAGGGTGAGGGCTGTTCGACGCGGGATCGGCGGTTCTCAGCGTCTCACCGATGCCATTGCCCTCACCCCCTGCCCATCTCCCAATCGTGCCGCTGCGGCACGCGGGAGAGGGGAGTTTCTGCGGCAGCGGCACGCGGAAGAAATACACCGGCGCCAGCCGCCTGAGCGCGTCGCCTTCCCGCCGGACCATTCCCGCCGCCTGGCTCCCCGGGAACATGTGCGCCACGTACTTGTCGCTGCGGCACTCGGGCAGCCGCTCGTCAGGGACGCGGATGGCCAGCGTATCCGGGCCGGTCCAGGCGATGGCCACCGGTGCGTGGGCCGGCCGGCCCGCCACACCCGGCAGCACGCACACCTCCGGATCGCCCCACAACCGGAAACTCAGGGCCACCCGCTGCCCCTTGGCCTGCTCCTTGTACCCCCGCCGGCCCTTGAGATCCTCCAGGCAGAGCAAGTAGTTCTGGGCGTCGCGGATGGCCTCGCCCAAGGTGCAGCCGCCGTACAGCACGGCGTCGACGGCCGCCTGCACCAGGGCACTGCCCGAGCCGCTGTGGATGGGCGTAACGCTGCCCACCACCGCCACCCCGCCCAGCTCGTCGATCCGCCACAACACCGGTTCTTCCAGCGAATCGCAGCTCTGCAAGACCACGATCGGCAGCCCGCGCATCGGGCCCTGAAGCCGGCTGGATCTGGGCGGGGCGAGGGGGCAAGTCGCGGCGTCGGCGGCCTCGGCAGCGGCAGCGCCGACAGCGCGGGCGCCCGGCAACTCCGCCGGCCCGCCGGCCTCTAAAAGGGCCGGGGCGCGGGTGCGAAACGTCTGCCCGTCCTCGAGCAGATCCAACTCTTCGTCGAAGTAAAGATCGGGCATCGTCGCCCGGTGCGCCGCCGGTACGTCGATCAGGTCCTGGTATGCCAGGTGTCCTTCGTAGATTATCAGGCTGGCCGACTTGGCCGCCGTCAGGACCTCCGGGCTGTCGGCCAGCGTGCCGTAGAACTCGTCCACGCGGAATCCGCAGTTCTTGAACTCCGCCGCGGTCACGCGGCTGATCGTTTCGCACAGCGGCAAGGGGCGGCGGACAATGCCCGAGTTGGAAACCATCAACAGCCGCAGCGGCCGGCCCACCAGGAGGCGATCGCGCAACAGGCCGCGGGCCACGAGCACCGAGGCATCGGCCAGCGACTCCAGCGGAATCCGCCCCACACCCACGGCCGCCGCCTGCTGGGTGCGGGCCGGCACGCAGGGCTCGGTCTTCACCACGTAATGCCCCTGCGGCGGCGGGGCCTCCAGCTCGACCAGGTTGTAGCCGATCGAGCCGTAATCGGCCAGGACCGTAACGGTCCGCGGGCGAAGGCCCGCGCGGCCGACCAGTTGGGCCACGGCGGCCTCGGCCTCGGCCGCACTGCCGCTGCGGCACAGAACCAGCGGCGCGCCCCGGGCGGCGGCCAGGTACGGGCCCAGCCAGGCGGTCCGCCCCGGCCCGGCCGAGCGATCCGGGGCCCGCGCCACCACGATGTTGTGAACCGCCGCGGCCCCCAGCGCGGCGATCAGCCGCTCGTGGATCTGCCGCGGGGTGAGGATCTCGGCCGGGACGCCCGCGAAAGAACAAGTTTGACAATTGGGTGGCACGCCCTGAGGAACGAAGGGCGTGGACGGCCCGCGAACCACGCCCTTCGCTCCGCTCAGGGACGTGCCACCCGATGGACAATTGTAAAGGTTGTTTTCTTGCGGGCCCTTAGCGAGCCCCACCAACGTTTCCGAGCCTCCCGGGGCATGGGCCCAGGCCGGGGCCGACGAAACGTCGCTCGTGGCCACCAGCACCCGCTCGACCCGAAGCTCCGTCAGGGCGTTGGCCAGGGCGGTTCCGCCCGCGGCGTCTTCGACGACCAGCAGCGGGACCGCCAGGCCCGCCGCCAGCGAGCCGCCCAGGATCACCGCCTCCGGATCGTCGGCCTGTGCGGCCACCACCTGGCGGGATTGCTTCCAAAAGCGTTTCGCCACGCAAAGGCTTGTCTCGGCGGGCTCGCGCCCCATGGGCAGTTGCTCCGGCACGAGCTTGCCCAGTCCGGCCCCCAGCTTCATTCCCGGCGCGGAGCCCAACACGATCGCCCGCCGCGGAGCGGCCAACTCGAGAAGCCACTCCGCCTCGTGCGTCGGCGGACTGGACAAGACGACCAGGAGTGGCGCCCGGCCGGCCTGCTGCAAGCGGGCCGCCACCGGGGCCGCCACGGCCGCCAGCCACGGCTCGTCCTCCGAAACGATCAGCAAGTCGCCGACCGCCGAGCCGGCCGCATGACGCGGCGGAAAGGGCGCAGCTTTCGGCGGCCCGGCCACGGCCACCCCAGGACATAGGCAAAACGCCACCACCAGCACCGCCACGCGGCCGAGTCCTGTCGTCATCATCTCGACTTTGTTGGTCAACATGCCACGATATCGCAAGGACATCCGAACACTCAATTGTCTCGGTTCACGCCCCCTAGTTGGAACCTTTGGAAAGGAATTTGCGATGAGCAAGGACGCTCGAAACGAGGACTTGGAGCTGACGGCGGAGGAGCAAGAGAAGTTCAGCGAACTGGTGGCATTGCTGGCAAGTCGTGGTTATGGAGCGGCAGGACCACCGCGGGAAACCACTTTCGCCCGAGGGGCAAAAGGGGACAGGGCAAAAGGGGACATTCTACTTTATCGCCTATAATCGTCAACTTTGATGCCGTTACTTTGCTGTTTTCGCAAAAGTAGAATGTCCGTGCGCCGTGAATGCGTGTGTATTTTAGCGGGTGGAAGTCCCGCCTGGGAAGGGTCGCTTGCCCAGTAGCAATCGAAGCGGCGGAGGAGGCAACGAATCCGTCGGAG
>JBEKTY010000042.1:0-49986 GCA_049515555.1 Thermoguttaceae bacterium | reverse complement strand
TTTCTCCCGTTTTTCTCCCCACTCCCCACTCCCCCCTCACCACTCACCACTCCCCACTCCCCACTCATCCCTCACCCCTCCCCCCTCGCCACTCCCCGAAACGCTTCGCCGCAGGCACGGTAGTTTTCCTCCGGCATGCCCAGCACGCCGTATTCCTCGACGTAGCCGATGAAGCCGCCCTCCGCCGCCGCCAGATGCCGGAACAAGCGCTGCGCCTCGGCGTGAATGTCGGCCGGCGTGCCGCTGATCGAGACGGTCTGGTAGCTGATGGGGACCATGAAACATTGCCGGCCGCGCAAGCGCCGGCCGATCTCGGCGATGTCGTTCACGTTGGGCTGGGCGATGTTGAGCACGTCCGCGCCGATCTGGCGAAAGTCTTCCATGATCGCCAGGAACTCTCCGCAGCAGTGATACCATACGTGCAGCCCCATCGCGTGCGCCAGGGCGAACTGCCGGGCGTAGCGGGGCTTGAAGAGCTCCCGCCACAAGGCCGGCGAGATCATCATGCCCGACTGCGTCCCCCAATCGTCGGCGAAATGAATGCCGTGGAAGCCGTGCCGGGCCGCCATTCGCATCAGCTCGCACTCGAACTCGACGATGCGGTCCATCAGCACCGCGAAGCCCGCCGGCTCGAGCAGGAAATCCTGCATGGCGGCGGCGAACCCGCGGAGCAGCGTATAGACCGTGAATCCGCTGAGATCGAAGCTGGCCAGCCGATAGCGGTCGCCGCAGGTTTCAAGGAACGCCGGCAGGGCCGACATGCGCTCCGCCTCGCGCAAGGGCGGCACGTGAATTTCATCGGCCCGCGGCAGCTCGCGGTAGAAGGGCTGGGTGGGATGGCCCATCGTGCCGTCGCCGGACTTCTCCAAGCGGTAGCCCCACTCGTTGCGGGACCAGTCCCAGGCGTTCACCGAGCCGTCGCCCGGCGCGCCGAGGGCCAGGTGATAGAGCATCACGTCGCCCTCGGCCTGGTCGCGGTTCCAGAACACCACCGGCACCCGGTCCGGCCGGCGAAACTCGATGGCCCGCCGCACGCGCTCTTTGCGCTCCATGGCCGGGGCGGCTTGGGTCACAGCGTCCAGCCCTGCCGATACTGCCGGCGGACGTAGCCGTCGGCTTCCTTGTCGTTGGTGACTTGCATCATCTGGCCGTCCCACAGGAGCCGGCGGTTGGGGAAGCGGACCGCCAGGTTGCCCATGAGGACCATCTCGGACAGCGGGCCGGAGTAGTCGAAGTTGGAGCTGGCCGGCTTGCCGTCCTTGCAGGCCCGGAGCCAGTCGTGTTCGTGCCCGCCCTCGCCCCCCGGGACGCGCGGGAACGTCTTGGCCGGCACTTTGTACTCGCGCATTTTCGTTTCGGGCACGAGGCGCGGACTCTTGCCGTAACAGCCGCAGATCAGCATCCCCTTGTCGCCGATGAACAGCACTCCGCCGTCGTCGTCGCCCATGCGGCGGCCTTCTTCCAGCACGTCGGGCCGCGGCGGCATCATCCCGCCGTCCCACCAGGTCAGCTTGACCTCCGGCTGGCCATCGCGGGCCGGGAACTGGTAACGCACGATGGTCGAGCGGGGGTACGTCTCGTTCTTCGGCTCCATCTTGTTCCACAGGCCGGGCCAATAGGTCGAGATGCAACCTTCGACGCTGCTCGGGTACTTCAGCTTCAAGGCCGAGAACGGGGCATCGAGGATGTGGCAGCCCAGATCGCCCAGCGAGCCGGTGCCGAAATCCCACCATGCCCGCCAGGTGCCGGGATGATACGTGGGATGATAGGGGCGCATGGGGGCCGGGCCGATCCACAGGTCCCAGTCGAGCTTCGCCGGCACCGGCGGCGTTTCCCGCGGCCGCTCGACTTCCACGCCCTGCGGCCAGACGGGCCGGTTGGTCCAGGCGTGGACCTCGCGCACGTTTCCGATCGCCCCGTCCCAAATCCATTCGCAGACCATCCGCACACCGTCGCCGGAACGCCCCTGGTTGCCCATCTGGGTTATCACCTTGTGGTTCCGCGCAGCTTCGGTCATCTTGCGGACTTCGTTTACCGAATGTGCCAGCGGCTTCTGGACATAGACGTGCTTGCCCCGCTCGATGGCCGCCAGGGCGACAACGGCGTGGGTATGGTCGGGCGTGGCCACGATCACCGCGTCGATGTCCTTCTGCTGGTCCAGCATGACGCGGAAATCCTTGTAGTGCTTGGCGCCCGGGTAGCGGGCGAAGGCACTGGCCGCCAGTCCCCAATCGACGTCGCACAGCGCCACGATGTTTTCGCCGGCGCACTGGCTGAGGTTATGCCCGCCCATTCCCCCGATACCCACGCCCGCGATGTTGAGCTTGTCGCTGGGCGCGGTCTTGCCGCTATCCGCCACGGCATGCCGCGGCACCGTCATGGCCGCGGCCGCAGCCCCGGCTGCCAGAGCGAATTCACGACGCGTAATGGTCTTCTTGTTCACGGCAGGTCTCCCATCGAGGTAAACAGAATGTTGGCGGGTTGGCGCGTTCCGCGAGGTCAATCGCGGCTCGACTGCCCCCCGATCGTAACCGGCCCGCTGCCGGCTGGCAAGCCTGGGAGGGGCTGCCGCATCCGGCCACGCTAGCCCGGATAATTTACCGGTCGCCCGTAGTGACCGCATTCATGCGGTCCTTGACCTGCTCACGCTTTCCAGACCCGATAAATCGGGTCACTACGAGCCTCCGTAAGCAATCCCCACCAACGGATAGCTCGTAGTTAAAACCTTCACCCAACCGCGCCTGGCTGTTGGCGAGCTTGCCGGCGGCTATAATGGTCTTGCCTGCCGACGGATATCCCACCTGTGCATACCCCAGGATTCCGGCCTGTGAGCATGAGAGATTCGCGGGATGAAGCGTCTCGTCATGTCGCACATTTTTTCCAGTCACCAACACTTGGAGGATTTGTCATGAGTAATTTGACGACTCGTCGCCGGTTCCTGAAGCGGAGCGCCGCGGTGGCCGGTGCGGCCGCCGGACTGCGACTGTATGGCGCCCCGGCAATTTTGGCCAACCGCTCGCCCAACTCGAAACTGGGCACGGCCATGGTCGGGGCGGGCGGCCGGGGACTGGCCCACCTGGGCGTAGCCCTGGGCGAGCAATTGGTGGCCCTGGCCGACATCGACGACAACCGCATGCGCGGCGTCCTGGGGGCCGTGGACAAGACGCCGGGCTACAAGGCCTCGCAAGTCAAGGCCTACTACGATTTCCGCAAGATGTTCGATGAGATGCACAAGCAGATCGACCTGGTCTTCGTGGCCACGCCCGAAAACACCCACGCCTGCGCGTCGATGATGGCCATCAAGCTGGGCAAACACGTCTATTGCGAGAAGCCGTTGACCCACGACATTTTTGAGGCCCGGGCCCTGGGCGAAGCGGCCCGGCAACACAAGGTGATGACGCAGATGGGCAATCAGGGGCATGCGGGCGAAGGCATCCGCGTCCTGCGCGAGTACCTCGAGGCCGGCGCGATCGGCACGATCCTCGAGACCCATACCTGGCAGGACCAGGTCTACGGCGGCCGCACCCGCGCGCCAAACCGGCCGGTGCCGCCGGGCGTGCACTGGGACGAGTGGATCGGTCCGGGCAAGTACTGCGAGTATCGCGACGGCCTGCACCCGTCGCCGGGCTGGTACCAGATGAAGGACTACGGCACGGGGCTTCTGGCCTGTGTGGGGGCCCACACCTTCGATGCGGTGCATTGGGGCCTGCAACTGAAGTATCCCGCCAGTTGCGTGGCCCTGGAGCAGGAAGGCCAGACCGACGAGGTGTGGGGCACGTTCAACACGCTGCTGTACGAGTTCCCGCGGCCGGGCCTGCCGCTGCTGCGGGCCTATTGGTACGACGGCGTCCGCAAGGACCCCAATGCCAAGGACAAGGACGGCCAGCCGTACCTCAAGGGCATCAACCGCCCGCGGCTGGCCGACGAGCTGACGGCGAAGTACGGCCGAAACCTGACCGGCGGCGGGACGATCTTCGTGGGCGAGAAGGGGTACATGGCCAGCGGGGTCTACTCGGACGGCCCGCGGATCGTGCCCGAGGAGAAACACCAGCAGACCCCCGCGCCGCCGAAGAAGTACCCGCGGACCCACGGCATTCACGCCGACCTGCTGCGGGCCGTAAAGGAAGGGGGCGACCCGCCTTCCTCGAACTTCCCCGACGTCTCCGGGCCGTACATGGAGGCCCTGTTGGTGGGCAACCTCGCCATGCGGGCGGGCGTCGGCCGAAAAGTAGAGTGGGACGGCGCCGGCATGAAATGCACCAACATCCCCGAGTTGAATCAGTACGTGAAGCGGGAATACCGCACGGGATGGACGCTGTAAGAACCGCGAAAGAATGACTTGAGCAGATTCCAGCGCGGGTGGCACGTCCCTGAGCGCAGCGAAGGGCGTGGTTTTTCGGGCTTGCCACGCCCTTCGTCCCTCAGGGCGTGCCACCATAATTGGTCAACCTGTCCAAGTGGCCATCAAGAAGCTCGATCAACCGCGGAATTCAAACCCAACTGCTTGTCAACACCGTAAAACGGGAGAACAGCCATGAAACATGCGAATCTTTGGGCTTTGGGCGCCGTGCTCGGCGCGCTTTGGGGTGGCCGGCTTTTTGGGGCCGACCCGGCCGCGCCGGCTGCCGGCAAAGTCAAGGTGCTCATCCTCGTCGGCGGCCACCCGTTCGACCAGGCCTCGTTCGACCGGCTCTGGAAGAGCTTCGACGACATTGCCTGCGACACCTGGAAGGGTAGCCCCTACACGGCCTTCGACGACGTCAGCCAGTTCAAGTACGACGTCATCGTCATGTACAACCTTTCCAGCGGCATCACCGGCCGCGAGCGTCAGAACCTCCTGAAACTACTCGATCGCGGCGTGGGCCTGGTCGTGTGGCACCATGCGCTGGCAAACTGCCAGGACTGGCCCGAGTTCGAGAAGATCGCCGGCGCGCGGTTCTGGTTGGCGCCCGGGGAGCGAGAGGGGGTCAAGGTGCCCGGCAGCGGCGTCGGCTGGGGCAAGTTCAAGGCGCACATCGAGGACCCCAGCCACCCCATCACCCGCGGCATGACGGACTTCATGATGGACGACGAGACCTACAACCACCAGACCTTCACCAAGGACATCCACGTCCTGCTGTCCGCCGAACATCCTGCCAGCGACAAGACGATTGCCTGGGTCCACGAGTACGGCAAAGCCCGGGTCTTCGGCTACCAGAGCGGCCACGACGCAAGGGCCTGGACCAACGAGGGCTTCAGGCGGCTTATGTCCCGCGCCATCCGCTGGACCGCCGGACGTCTGCCGGACGGAAAGTGAAAACGGAAGACCCAAGCCTGGCCCATTAGCGCCGCAGGCGCCAGCGCAATTCCAGGGCGGTGGACCAATCGCTGCACTTCCAGCGGGCGGCCTCCCAGGTGCGCCGCAGGCCGTGGCGGCGAAGAGAGGCCGCCCGCCGGAATAATGTAACGTGGGTCGAGCCCGAAGGGTGAGCCCCACCATCTTCGACGGACGACGGGCGACGGGCGACGGACGGGAGTGCAACCGCCCGTCGTCCGTCGTCCGTCGTCCGTCGTGGCTCTGGTGGGGCTCGCTGCGCTCGATCCACCCTGCATTCCGCCCTGTCGTCCAGCAGCTCCTGGATCTGCCGCCAGAAGACCCGCTCGAACTCGTCCTGTCGGTAGTGCTCTTCGACGTAGGCCCGGGCCTGGCGCTGAATTCCGGCCCGCAGCCCCGGGTTTTCGACCAGCTCGACCAGCGCCTCGTACCAGCGATCGGGATGATTGGCGACCAGCAGGCCGGTCTGTCCGTGCACAACGCACTCGGAGTAGACCTCGACGTTGGAGTAGATGCCGGCCACGTGGCAGGCCCCATACTCGCGGAATTTGTTGTTGGTCTTTGAACGGTGAAAGAGATCGTCCAATAGCGGGGCCAGGCCGACGGCGAAGCCGGCGCGGCTGAAGCGGCGGAGGAACCGCTCATAGCGGCAGACGACCGCATGGTGCCGGGCACCGGGCAGTTGGGC
The DNA here is from genome assembly GCA_049515555.1 of Thermoguttaceae bacterium. Taxonomy (GTDB): domain Bacteria; phylum Planctomycetota; class Planctomycetia; order Pirellulales; family Thermoguttaceae; genus JBEKTY01. Next base: position 43,984 of record JBEKTY010000042.1, on the reverse strand, counting down.
CAGTCGCGGCGGCTTGTAGCCCCAGAAGTGGGCCTGGACCCGGCCCGCGTGCGTTCTCAACAACCGCGCCAGGGCCGGCAGAAAGAGATCGGCCAGGGCATCCTCGGCACGGCTGGTGGCGTAGACGATCGAGACGCCGCCTGAAGGGCGCGCCGCGCCCGGCGGCCCTACCAACGACAGGTCGATGGGGGCGAAGCTGCGGACCGCCCGCGGATTCAGGGCCGACACCCGGGCCAGCAGCGCCGCCGAGTAGACCCGCACCAGGCTGGCCGACCGCACGTAATCGGCCAGCATGGCCTGGCGCGAGGGGTCCAGGTATCCGGCGGCGTCGGCGTCGGGCGGAAAGTCGAAGAAGTTATCGTCCAGATCGTAGAGGATGGGGATCCGCCGGGCCAGCGCGGCCTCCAGCAGCGGGGTGAAGGCGGGCTTGACATTGCGGCAGAAGATCACCGCGTCGGCCCGGCGCACGTCGCCCGGCCCGGTCAGCGATTCCAGGTTGATACGGGCCCGCACCCGACCCGCCTCGTGCAACCGCACTAGCGGCCGCACCACGGTGATCATCGTCGAGGGGATGAAGCCGGGCATCACAGCCAGGATCCGCGGCACAGCGGTCGGCATGGGCGGGCAACCTCTCATTGGTTCTGTACGGCGAGCGGCGGGGAAAGATACGATCCCTCCCCTAGCGTTCCAGGCGTGCTTCACCACCGAGATGAACTCGGTGGGGTCGGAGCGGTAGCGGTCCTACGTTCTAACTCCTAACTTCCAACTCCTAACTTCTAATTCCCAGTTCCCGGCCGCAGCAGGCCGCAGAAGGGCCGCGTGTCGGTCTTCCGCAGTCCCCACCAGGGATACTTGCGCCACTCGAGGATCCGCACCGGCACGTGCAGGTCCGCGGCGAACACCTGCAGCCGGCACGCACCGCCGTGACCGGCTGCGATGGGTGCGAACTCGAAGCGTGCGGGCCGGCCGGAGTTCAGCCCGGCGGCCGGCGTCACGGCCCGGGCCAGCACCGCGCCTGAGGGCGCGAGCAGGCGGACGCCCAGGGTTCCCTGCTCCGGCCGGACGTCGCACACGGCGGCCAGCAGCAGGCCGGCCAGCCCGCCGCGGGGCAGATCCAGGAGATATTCGAGGCCGGCCACGTGCTCGAGGTTCACGCTGTCCTGGAGATAATAGCCGGCCAGGCGGGGCAAGAACATCCGGCTGTCGTCCTTGAGTTGCTGGAAGGCCGGCGAGAGGCAACTCTGCCAGTCGGAGCGGTCGCGCAGCCGCCGCAGGCCGCGGATGATCCGCCGCTGGCGGAAGGCGTCGACCTCCTCGGCCAGCCGCCGGGCCCGGGTGGGCAGCATTTCATCCTCGCCGGCCTGTGGCGGTGGGGGCAGGTCAGATATGTGCGAAGCAGCCTCCGGACCGTCGCGACAGATCTGACCTGTCGCCTCTTGCTGCTCTCGGGCCGCCCGCTGCGCCCGCAGGTACGGCGGCTGGAAGAATTCCGTCTCGGCCGCCACGCGGCGCAACTCGTCGCCGCTCATCTCATGCTTGACGACCAGCAGATGGTACATGATCTGGTCGCACACGTCGGCGTATTTTTTGCGGGCCGCCCGCTGCTCGCGCGGCGGCAGCCCGCGGTACTCGGGAAAATAGAAGAACTCCATCCGCAGGCAGCGGAGATCGACGATCCGGCCCAGGCAGTCCGAGTCGGCCAGTCCCCAGCCGGCGGTGTGCGGATGATCGTAATCGGCCGGGTCGACGCAAGCCACCGGCGAGTTGGTCCAGAAGCGGGGCGTATGCTCGTTGAATACCTGCTTGTGGTACGGATTGGCCAGGTTCAGCCCCTGGTTATAGTACGGGGCGATGATGCACACCTGGGCCCCGTCCTTCGCCACCCGGTAGATTTCGCTCATCACCAGCGGCAGGTCGGCCACGTGCTCCAGCGAGTGCGAGGCGAACACCAGGTCGAACGTGTCGTCGGCCAAGGGCAGCGGGCGGTCCAGGTCGAGCACCAGGTCGACGTTGGCCAGGGCGAAGCGGTCGGCCCCCACGAAGCCCGGCTGCTTCGACCCGCCGCAGCCGAGGTCCAGCCGCCGGACGCGGTGCGGCGTGGGCGCCACTTCGTCAAACAGCCACCGGCGCTCCGCCAGATCGGCCAGCTCGCCGCGGTCGTCGACCGTTTTCCAGAAGTCGCGCAATTCCTGCTCACCCAGGACGCTCAGCGAGATCGGGCAGACCCGGCAAAAGGGCAACTCGGCGCGGTCGTCCAGCCGCAGCCGGTGCCGAAGCTTGCCCATCGGCCGGCCATTGAGCAGTTGGCCCAAGTTCTCCTCGGGGAACCGGCCGACCGAGTGCGACTCGTCGTACACGGCGCGGCAGGGCTGGGCGAACCCGTGGACCGTAAAGTACAGGGTGCACTCTTCGACCTGCGGGCAACCGCCCCGCACGGGCGGCAAGGCGGCCGGCCAGCCGGCCCACGCATCGCCGCTGCTCAGGCCATGCCCGTTGCCGATCGGCACTTCGATGCCCAGAGCCTGAAACTCAGCGTGGAGCAGGCCCCGCGGCGCCGAGCCCGCCGGCAGTGAGGCCTCGTCTGCCCGCCCGCTTGCCGGACGAGCGGCCCGGGCGGCCAGCTTCAACTCCGGGCGACGCTGCCGTGCGGCGGCCGCAAAATCGCCAAGCTGCCGCAAATAGCGGTCGAAGCGGAGGCCGAGGCGACGCTCGAAATCACCCGGCTCCTCGCACCCATCTAGCCAGAACACCAGAGTGTTGACCAGCGGTACGTCCAAGATCGCCTCCGCCACCTCGTCACGCAGCAGCAGGCCGTCGGTATGCAGCGTTACCGAGGCCCGGCGTGCCGCCTGGCAGCGGTAAAGAACCTCCAGGCATTGGCGATAGTGCGGATGGGCCAGGGGGTCGCCGGACCGCGACAGCCAGAGACAATCGATCGTGGGCCAGCGATCGACCTCCGCGGCAAGCGCCGCCAGCAGGTCGAGCCGAATGAACTGTAGCCGGCACACGCCGTGTGCCGTATCCTCCGCACACGGCGTGTGCGGGTTACCACGCGCCAGCTCGATTCCCACGCCCCGCGGTGCAAACACGGTCTGTCCCATCAAGCGTACCAGGTCTTGCAATAAAGCGATTGCTTCGGCCGTCGGCGGCCGAGCCGCCACAGCGGTCGCCGCTGCATCTCGGCCGGCGACGGGCTTTCGCAAATCTCGATCGGGGCAGCCGGCGGCGGGCCGTCGAACTGAATCTCCAGGTCAAAAGGCACGCCCGCGGCATTGGCGATGGGCGGGAAGCGGAAGGCCAGCCAGCCCTTGTCCCCCACGTGGCCCAACTCGCTGCCGGCCTCGCGCAGCACCTGACCTGTGGCCGAGCGAATCGCCAGGCGCAGTCGGCCCAGGGCCGGCGGCTGCCGCACGCTGACCAGGATGTCCAGGCCGGCCCAGTTCCCGCTGCCGGGCAACAGGCGGTAGGTGGCCGGGCGGTCCACGCGCACGAAGCGGCGGGAGGCGGCGGGTGGAACCACGTCGGCCGCGCGTGGTGCGGTGGGCCACGTCGTCCCCTCTCCCTCCGGGAGAGGGTTAGGGTGAGGGGAAATGGGCGAGGATCTCGCCTGGCTGGTTCCAGTGGCGAACCCAGGTTCCCCGTTTTCAAGGCCCTCGTCGGGCTTCGCGCGGCGCCGGCTCCAACCGCCCAGAGCGCGGCCGGCCGCGGCGGCCGCCTGCCGCACTCGCCGCTTGGCGAACCGCAGCCCCCGGCGGAAAAAGCTCGCCCGCGGCGCCGGCGGCGCCGGTCGCTCCGCATCGGGCACCGGCGGCGACAGCAGCCACAGCCGATAGATCTTGGCCAGCGTCTTGACCGCCGGGGTGTAGCCCGCGAAACTGCGGACGGTGTCGTGGACGACAGGGACAAAGGCGGCCTGCGCCGCCTGCTCGCTGAATCGCCGGCCGACGTGCTCGAAGCCCTGCCGACCCAGCCGCTCGGCCAGCTCGGGCGAGTCGAGCAGCCGCTGGATGCGGTCGGCCAAGGCGGCCGCGTCGCCGCGCTCGATCAGAAAACCGGTCTGGCCGTCCACGACGATGTCGTCGGGGCCGCCGCAGCGGGTGGCGATAACCGGCGTTTTGCGGGCCATGGCCTCGATCAGGGTCATGCCGAATGATTCGACGTGGGAGGGGTTCAGCACGCACAACGTGCGGTCGTAGACCTGGTGGACGCCCGTTGTGCGGCCCTGGAAGCGGACCTGGCCGGCCAGCCCCGCCGCGCGGAACCGCTGCTCCATCTCGTCGCGTAGGCAGCCCTCGCCGTAGAGATCGAGCTCGAAGGCCACGCCGCGGGCCTTCAGCAGCGTGGCGGCCTCCAGCAGCACGGCGTGCCCCTTGCTCTCGTCGAACGTGTTCAGGCAAGCGAGGCGGCGGCCATGGTACTTGCCCGCCGGCGCCGTGAAGCTGCCATCGACCGGCGTCCAGTTGGGAATGACCTCGACGCGGGCCTGGCCCAACATGCGGGCCAGAAACGCGGCGGTCCAGTTGGAATTAGCGATTACCCGCGTGGCACACTCCAGCAACAACTCGTCGTGCAGCAGCGAGAAATCGGTCGAGCGGTTGGGCAGCAGCCGCGAGTCGATCACGCCATGCACCCAGAGCAGGCTGGGGATGTCCAGGCTCACCGCCGCCAGGGCCGCGGGAATGTTGGTCAGGGTGTTGATCAGCACGGCGTCGCTGCCGTGGTCGGTCATCGCCTGCTGCAGCGCTTTGACGCCTTCGGCCACGCCGCTGCGGTAGCCGGCCAGATCGGTCGGCGGCAACAGGTACCAGGGCGGCGGGGCAATGATCTCGCAGGCCAGTCCGTAGCGGCGGGCCTCGGCGGCCAACTCGCCCGAGCCCGGGATCAGCAGCACGGGATGGATCGTGCCCGAGCGGCGCAGCACGCGGGCCAGATTCAACAGCATCCGCTCCGCGCCGCACAGATACGGCGAGTGGGAGAACAGGGCGAGGGTCAACATGGCACGGCCTCCCCGGCCGCCGGCTGATGCGCCAAGCGGTGCGCGCGGATCACGGAGTCGATCGCAGCGGCGAACTGCGGCGCGACCACCGCGGTTTCAAATCGTGCCAGCACGTCGCGACGGGCCTCGGCAGCCAGCCCCTGCCGCAAGACCGCGTCGCCGGCCAGCCGCGCCAGGGCCGCGCTCCAGGCCGCCTCGTCGTCGCCGCCCAACAGCAGTCCCGTCTTTCCGTCGGCCACGACCTGCGAGTAGGGCGGGGTGTCGCTGTAGATTCCCGCCGCGCCCGCCATCGAGTATTCCAGGTACTTGTTCGGGCACTTGGAGTGCGAGGTGTGTGAGCGGTCCAGCGGCGCCAGCAGGATGTCCGGCCGGAGCGCGCCCATGGCCGCGGCGTAATCGGCGTAGGCCACGTAGGGCAGCACCGCGGCCTGGCCGTCGAAGAGGGCCTGCTGGGCCGGGGTGATCGAGCCGAACAGCAGGGGCCGCAGCGGCGGCGCCGCGCGGCGGGCCGCGGCGGCCAAGGCCCGAAACGCCCCGTCGCAATAGCGCACCGAGCCCGCGTAGCCGGCGATCAGCCCCGCCGTCTGCTCCCGCCAGGTCACGAGCACGCGGACCTGTTCCGCCAGTCCCGCGTGCCGCAGGGGGGCCGCAAAATCCGCCCGCCGAACGTTCACTGGCAGCCGGATCACCCGCCGCGCGTATGCCCCCACGTCCGCCGCCAGAACGTCGTTGTAGACCAGTACCGCGTCGCACTCGCGTAGGCAGGCAAGGAACATTTCGTACTGCGGCAATCCCGGGGCAAATACCGCCGCATAGGGGTCCGGCCAGTCGCGGCCCACACTCAACCAGTTGTCGTCGATCATGCAGATCGTCGGGATGGCCTGCCGCCGGCAGTAGTCCAGCACCTGGCGCAGGTTCGGATGCCGCCCGCGCGAGATGATCACGGCATCGACGCCGCGCAGGTCCCGCTGCGGTATCAGCAGGCTGTCCAACAGGGGAATGTAGGTGAACTGCCCGCCGCCGGCCAGCTCGGCGAAGCAGTTATCGAAGCACAGACGGTTGTGTGCATGTTCCCAGGTGCCGCCCGTCACCGCGATCCGGTAGGGGGCGTTGTAGGGTGGGTCGAGCGCAGCGAGCCCCACCATGTTCGACGGACGACGGACGACGGGCGACGGGCCGGAGGGCGCGACGGGCGACGGAAGACGGACGACGGACGACGGGCCGGAGTGTTGCCCCAAGAGACGGCACGTCTGATGACGCAGCGGTATCGGTAAATCGGCCAGGAAGCCGCGCAGCGTTTCGTCGTCGTCCTTCCGCCCGTCGTCCTTCCGCCCGTCGTCCGTCGTCCGTCGTCCGTCGTAATTTTGGCGGATCAGGAAGCTGTGCGCCAGGTACCGCGGGGAGCGGACGTCATGTTCCAGGGGGAAATCCTCCCACGTCCACTGGCAGTCGGCCAATCGGCCCCGGCGGACGGCCGCCCTCTGCCCCTGGCGCACCGAGCGAAGCCAGAATTCGGCGTCGAACTGCCGTTGCAGCAGCGGCTGGGGGTCGAACCCGCCCAACTCCAAAAAGCTCGTCCGGCGGATGATCGCTTGACACAATGGGAAGAGGCCCCCGCACGCCAGAAAATACGGCAGGAACTTCTCGCCGATCTCCTCGGCCGAAACGGCCAGCTTTTGCAGGACGGCCGGCTCGACGCACGCCAGCCAGTCCAGGCCTTGGTCGGCCAGCTCCCGGCACGCGGCGGCCACGGCCTTCGGGTGCACCAGGCAGCCGGGCCAGAGAAACACGAGGCTCCCGCCGCCGGCCTGCCGCGCCGCGGCGGTCAGCAACCGGCCGGGCAGGAAAAAGGGGACAGGCACCTTTTGTGCGAAGCACCCGGCGGGCCGTTCCGGCAAAAGGTGCCTGTCCCCTTTTTCAGGCGTAAGAACCGCTAAGCGACCGGCGGGGAACCGCGTGCCCAGCGTCTGCATCAGCGGCGTGGTCTGCCACCGCCGATGCTCCAGGCCCACGATCAGCCGGCCGTCCAGGGCCACCACCGCTTCTTCCAGCCGCTCCAGCGTCTGGGCCAGGCTGCTTTGCACCTGGTCGTACTGGCCCAGCACGGCCAGGACGAAGGTCGGGCCGGCCCCGTACTCCTCTCGCTCCGCGAGAGGAGGGGCATCACGCGGAGCGTGATGAGTACGGGGGTCGTTTTTCGGCTCATCCTTGCCCAGCGTCATCGTCACAACGCGATCGCGACGGCCAGTGGCTCGGAATCCGCAGGCGGCGTACACGGCCTGGGCCCGGTGGTTGTCGGCCAGCACTTCCAGGCACAGCTCGCGGAGCCGCCAGGTGGAGAAGGCCGCGCGAACCAGCAGCGCGGTGGCCTCGCGGGCCAGGCCCTTGCCCGCGGCCGACGGCTCGCCCAGCATGAAGCGGCCGAAGCGGGCCTTACCCGCCGCCCAGTCGATATCGTACACGGAAGCCTGGCCCACCGGCCGGCACCCCGCGGCGATCTCTTCTATCACGAACACGAAGTCGTCGTCCCGCTCGGCGTAGCCCGCAAACCATGCCTGGTGCTGCTCGGGTGTGATCGGATCGCTCGTGAGGAACCAACGACGGACGTGCTCCTGGTTCCGCCAGGCGAGCGTCAGCGGCAGATCGCGAGCCTCGATCAATCGCAGGCGGACGCGATTGGATGCCAGCGGCGCTATGCAGCGTTTGGCCATAGCATGGCCCCCTACTTCTCCAGCAGGATACCTCCCTCGTAGATGCAATCGCGGTGGCCTTGCGGCGAGAAGGAGCGGTCATGCTTGCCGATCTCCTGCCAGGCCCAAGCCGGCAGGGCCTCGCGGGTCCGGCCCAGCCCCGCCCTGAGCAGCACCTCCATCTTCTGCTCGAAGGGCCGCTCGGGCGAGATCAGCGAATACGTCGTGCAGCGTGCGAAGCCGTGCCGCCGGCTCTGCTCCTGGAAAAAATGGGTGGTGAACAGCCACTTGTCGTCCAGACGCATGAAGATCGGGTCGGACTTGTCTTCTCCCAGCCGGCGGTCGATATCGGCGATCTGTGCTTGCAGGAAGGAGTAGACTTCCCTGGGGATCTTCCTGGCCCGCGGATCGGCGACGATCCGCTCGTGCAGCATGCGCATCAAGACCACGCCCAGCTCGAAGGGCTCGAAGAACACGGCCAGCCCGCCCTTTCGCAGGATGCGGCCGCACTCTGCGATCGTCTGGTCCGGCCGGAACAGGTGGTGCAGCGCCGCCGCGCCCACCACGAGGTCCACGCTGGCATCCGCGAATTCCAGCCGCTCGGCGTTGAGTTGCACCAGCGTGCAGCGGCCGGCCGAGCCCTCCTCGACCAGGAACTGCCGCAAGATGGCCAGCAGCTCGACGCTCAGGTCGGAGGCGATGACCTCTGCCCTTGGAAACATTTTCAACAGTGGGATGACCGAGTTGCCCGCCCCCGAGCAGATGTCGAGGATCGTCAGGGGCTCGTCCTGTCGCCGGAAGCCGGCCTTCTCGAAGGCCATCCGCAGCATGCACTCGAAGTGCTGCGTGTTCTGGTAGACCCGCACGTAGTCGCGGGCCTGCTGGCGGAAGCCGGCGTGCACCGAGCGGTCGATCTCGTCCGGCGTCAGGTCGTCGGGGACCCAGATGCCCTCGAAGTCCGGATTGCCGGCCAGCTCGGCCAGCGGCAGGAGCCGCCCGCGAAAGATGCTGTTGATATCCATCATCCCTTCCGTCAACTCAATTGGAAAAGAATGACCAATGACCAATCATCAATGACTAAGAAACTGCTGCTGCGGCTCGTTTTGGCATTTTGGCAATCTCCTCCGTTTAGTCATTGGTTATTGGTCATTGGTCATTTGCCGCGGCGCTAGGCGGCCCGGCGCTTTCGAGCCGTCCGGCGGCCGGCCGCGGCACGCGCCCGCGGCGATTGGATCAGGCCCGCCGAGCGGTAATAGGCGACCACGCCGTCGATCACCTGATCAACGTCGGAGTCCGTCAGGTCCGGATACATGGGCAGCGACACGATGCGCTGGAAGACTTCTTCCGCCCGGGGCAAGCGCGGCTTGTTGCCGTAACACGAATACAAGTGGATCGGCGTGTAGTGCACGCCGGTGGCAATTCCCCGTTCCTGGAGATAGGCGCACAGGTCGTCGCGGCGGGGGCCCTTCAGGCAGTAGATGTGCCAGGCGGACTGGAAGATTTCGTCGTCGGCGGGGGGCGTTTCGAGGAAGCCGTAGCGGGCGAAGGCCTCGGTGTAGCGGCCCGCGACGGCCCGCCGCCGCGCGTTGAGCTCGTCCAGCCGCCTGAGCTGCACCAGGCCGATGGCCGCGGCAATGTCGTTCAGATGGCATTTCAGCCCGATCTCCTCGACGAAATACTGCCACCAGTAGGACTTGTCGGCGGCGGTGCGGTCCCAGGTGCCCCGGTCGATTCCCAGCCAGCGGAGCCGTTTGGCGCGCTGGGCCCAATCGGTGTTGGCGGTCAGCAGTGCGCCGCCGTCGCCCATGGCCAGGTTCTTGACCGCGTGGAAGCTGAAGCAGCCGATCTGGCCGATCGAGCCGACGTGCCGGCCCTTGTAGCGGGCCCCGGCGGCGTGGGCGCAGTCCTCGACGATCGGAACCTGCCCGGCCACCTCCCGCAAGGCCTCCAGATCGACCGGCCGGCCGGAGTAATGGACCGGAACGATGGCCCGGGTGCGGGCGGTCAGCTTGCGGCCGACGTCGTCAAGGTCCAGGGCCAGCGTCCGCGGATCGACGTCGGCAAACACCGGCGTGGCCAGGTTGTAGGCCACCACGTGGGCCGTGGAGACGAAGGTCATCGTGGGCACGATGACCTCGTGGCCGTGGTTCACCCCCAGCAGCTTCATGGCCAGGTCCAGGGCCGCGGTGCAGGAGTTGACGGCCACGGCGTGGGGCGAACCGACGAAGCAGGCGAACTGCCGCTCGAACTCGGCCGTCTTGGGACCCAGCCCGATCCAGCCCGACCGCAGCACCTCGGCCACGGCGTCGATTTCCTCTTGGCCCATGGCGGGCTTAAAGACTTGAATCATCGGCGGCCCTCCTTGACGCGCGTGAAAAATGACCAATGACCAGGCACCAATGACTAATTAACTGGCGAGGCGGCTCGTTCCAGGGGTTTCAGCGATCGCCTCCGTTTAGTCATTGGTCATTGGGATTTGGTCATTCTTCGGGGTCCGCTACCGATTTTAGCCGACTTGCCCCGTTGGACCAATAGCGGATTTCGCGTTGCCGCCGGGCGGCATTCTTGCTATGCTCCCCCCTTGTCCCCGGTGGGTTGCCTTGGTGAAGTGGTTCAGTCTGGTCGGATCTCGTGATTTGGGTGGCACTGGCCTCTCGCCAGTGCTTGCGCCGAGCACTGGCGAGACGCCAGTGGCACCTGGTGAGCGGCCAGTGCCACCCGGCGCGCAGGCCGTACCGTGTCCCCCACCCATCGAGCGGGTCGTAGACAACGACTTCATTGCCGAGCGAATCTCCCCCGAGCGTACACACCTCTGGCTGGTGGGGGGGGTGAAGACCGGCTCCACCTGGCTCACTTCGCTCCTCAGCCACTTGCTCGGCTGGCAGACCAACCATCTGGTCAACGGCTACCACCGCCGTGAGCAGGAGGTCGATCTGCGGCCGCTGTTGATGTATCCCGATCGCAACCTGTTCAGCATCCAGCAGCACTGCCGGTTTTCGGAGCCCACCCGCGAGTTCATCAACAAGTTCCGGGTCCGCGTGGTACTGCAAGGCCGCAACCTGCTGGACTCGCTGGTCAGTCTGCGCGATCACTTGCGGACCAAGGAGACCGCCACGCCGCTGTTGTTCTTCGACGAGGCGCTGGGGGACCTGCCGGCGGAGCGGCTGACGGACATGGTCGTGCACTTCGCCACGCCCTGGTACTTGAACTTCTACGTTAGTTGGCTGACGGCACGGCAGCGGGGCGAGGTGGATTTCCTGTGGGTCGATTACGAATCGCTGTTGGCCGACCCGCCGGCCACGCTGCGGCGGATTCTGGACTACTTGGGCCAACCGCGGACCCCGTCGCAGATCGAGGCGGCCATACGGCAGGCCGCCGCCGGACCGACCCGCCTCAACGTGGGCCGCACCGGCCGCGGCCAGAGCGCCTTGTCCGAGCAGAACAAAGCCCACGTCCGCTATCTGCGGTCGTTCTATCCGCACGTCGATCTGTCAGCCATCGGGCTGTGATGCCTACGTCAGCGCTTGTGTCCACTTTTTCTCGATCGCCAGCAGCTCCCGGCGCTGGTCGGCCGAGAGCATGCTTCGCGTCGGCAGCCGGCGAAGCTTGTCGATCTGCGTGCGGGCCTGGTCGAGGATGGTGGGGCTGCCCAGCGAGATCCATTTTCCCCGCGTCTGACGCTGGAAAACGCGGGGATAGTAGTACTCGCTGCGGAAATGCGCCACCGTGTGCGGATGGGCCAGGTAGTCGGCCTTCTGGGCCAGCTCCTGGATCACGCCGGTGGCCAGCGTCTGGGGGCTGACCTCGATCCCGCGTTGCGCCCGGCGGACTGCGCCGGCGATGTCGTTGCCGATGACGGCCATCTCCAGCGACATGCACTTGGTGGATTCCAGGTTGCCGATGCCCCAGATTATGTTGACGTGGCTGAGGGCGTGGAGCAGGCCGGTCAGCGTGTTCTCGGCGGCCGCGCCCGCATCGACCAGGGTGCTTTCGGTGCTCATCCAGGCGGCGCTGGGCAGGCCGTGGAAGGCGGCGATCTCCGCGCCGGCCGCCTGCAGCAGGCCGTTCTCCACGCCGCCGGTCCGCATCACCATGGTCTGCATGTCCATTACGTGGGCGAAGCCCATGTTGAACACTAGCGGCCGGCCGGGCTCGAGGGCCTGGCAGATGACCACGCCGCTGAGGGCTTCGGCATTGCCCAGCACCAGCTCGCCGGCGAGGGTGGCCGGGGCGGTCACTCCGCCGCCCGGCTCAGCGTTGATCATCAGGGGCAGGCCGTGGCCCGAACTCTCGCGGAACACGGCTGCGGCCAATTCCGACCAGCGCAGCGGGCTGACGGCCGTGTAGCCCAGGCTGAAGATCGGCGACTCGGCCAGCCGGCCGCCGACGAGCACCTGGGCCATCTCGATCATGCCGCGGATCTCGCGCGGGTCGTACACGCAAGGGCGGAAGTGCTTGTGGCAGTTCTCGGCCAGCAGCCGCAATCCGGCCAGGCCGCGGACCGGCGGGGGCACGTCGCCCAGACACGTGCCCACCACCGCCTGCACGTGCTCCAGCCCGTCGATCACGTGCACCAGGTCCGCGAACCGCGCGCGGTCGATGGGCACGATCTCCTTGTCGATCGCCAGGTTGATGGCGTTGCCGGTCCAGAAGACGCTCGGGCCCCCCGCGGCCAGAATCGTCTCTTCACCGCCGCCGCTGAGCAGCTTTACCTGCCGGGGGCAGAGTCCGACCGCGCGGGCCACAACCTCCCGCGGCATGCGGACCACCCGCGGCGCCCCGCGCACCTGGCAACCATGCTCTTGCAGCAAGCGGACCAGGCCGTCGTCATCCACCTGCACCCCGGTCTCCCATAAGACCCGCAGGCTTTCCTCATGGATCTGCTCGATCTGGGTTCTGTTCAATACGGGCATGCCGGCCTCATTTGGGTTTACTTGTTGCTGCCGATAGCATCGTAGGGTGGGTCGAGCGCAGCGAGCCCCACCAGAATCTGTGAAAGACCAATGGTGGGGCTCGCTACCGCTTGTCCCACCCTACTTTCTGCCGATGGCATACAGCTTATCGCCGCCGCGGAGGAAGAGGCGTTTTCCGTCGGGGACGGGCGAGGCCCCCGAGCCCTGCTCCAGGAAGTTGCGGGCGGTTTCGCGGTACTCGGCGCCCGGGACGAGGACCAGCATCTGGCCCACGTCGTTGCCCACCAGGAGCCGGTTTCCGGCCAGGGTCGGGCTGGGGTACAGGTTGCCCGGCGGGCTGCCCGGTTTGCCCGAGGCGTTGCGGATCTCCAACTCCTTCTGCCAGATGATCTTCCCCGTCTTGGCCTCCAGCGCATAGAGCACGCCCGCGTTGCTGGAAGTGTACAGGATCCCGCCCGAGAGCAGCGGCGACGTGTAGAACTCGCCTTCCAAGTCGTCCGAATCCCACAGCTTCTCCGGCTTGAAGCCTTCAGTGGCCTGCGCGGGCAGCTTGATGGCCACGGAGGACGAGTCCAGGTAATAGACCACGCCCGAGTCGACCAGCGGGCTGGTGTAGGTGCTCGCGGCCAGACGGCGGGCCAGGATCTTGCCGTCGGCCAGCCGCACGCAGTCGCCGCCCGGCGTAAACAGCACTTCGCTCTCGCCGATGGTCGCGGTGGCGGGCGTGCCGTACGTCATCTTGGCTTCAGGCGTCTGCCACAGCGTCCGCCCGCTCTGGGCCTCCAGCGCCACCAGGCCGCCCAGGCTTACGATCAGCTTTCCGCCAACCAGCAGCGGCGAGGCGCTGCGGCCGTACTCGGTCGTCTGACGCATGTCGAGATAGCGGAGCCAGCGGCGAGCGCCCGCCAAGTCGTAACAGGCGACGACCCCCGTGCCGAAAGCGGCGTACACCGCCTGGCCGTCGCTCGTGGGCGTGGGCGTGCTGTAGCCGCAGTTGGGCGAGGTAGGCGGATTCTTCTCCGGCGTCTTGATCCCCGGCGGCAGGCTTTGGTAGCCGCTAGCGCGGGTCCACAGCACCTTGCCGTCGGCGGCGTCGAGTGCCGTCAGGCGGTCGGGTTCCGAAGCCACCAGCACGCACCGGCCCACCGCCAGGGGCGTCGACTGGCCCTTGCCGACCTTGGCTCGCCAGAGGATGTTCCGGCCGCTGTCCGAGTCCCATTGGCTGGGCGGATCGGCCTGGGGATAGCGGCCCGAGCCGTCGCCACGCCAGCCGAGGGTATTTGTCGTGGCCGTCTCGTCGGCCGCCGGGACCGCCCGTGCCGCCCAGACCAGCCACGTCGCCGCCAACAGAAAGCCAAGAGGCAAAAGGATTCGTTGCACAGAGGACCTCTTTGTAGGGTGGGTCGAGCGATAGCGAGCCCCACCAAAAGCCGTGAAGAACTGCCGGTGGGGCTCGCTCCGCTCGACCCACCCTACAACTCAATCTTCGCTCACCACGGGGTTTCGCAACACGCCAATGCCCTCGATCTCGACTTCGTACACGTCGCCCGGCTTCAGCCACACCGGTGGCTGCCGGGCAAAGCCGCAGCCGGCCGGCGTGCCCGTCAGCAGAACCGTCCCCGGCAAGAGGGTCATGCCGCGGGATAAGTAGCTGACCAACTCGGCGACGCTGAAGATCATCTCCGCCGTGCGGGCCTGCTGCATGACGGCGCCGTTCAGGCGGCCGGTAATCTGCCGGTCACGCGGGTCCAGCTCCGTCTCGATCCACGGGCCCAGCGGTCCGAAGCTGTCCAGCGACTTGGCCCGCGACCACTGGCCGTCGGCGTTCTGGCAGTCCCGCGCGCTGACGTCATTGGCACACGTGTATCCCAGGACGTAGCTTAGGGCCTCGGACGGGCTGACGTTGCGGGCCGGCCGGCCGATGACCACCGCCAGCTCCGCCTCGTAATCCACGCAATCCGGGGCGACGCGGGGAATAACGATCGGGTCGCCCGGCCCGGTCAGGCAGGAGACGGCCTTAAGAAACAGCAGCGGGGCCGCCGGCACACTGCCGCCGCCCTCCGTGGCATGGGCCCGATAGTTCCGGCCGAAACAGAGGATGTTGGGCGGCGCCACCGGCGGCAGGAGCCTGACGCTGGCCAGCGGAAAGCGGTCTGCCGTCTCACGCCATTTCCCGAAAATATCCCCCTCGACCAGCCAGACCGCGTCGTTGCGAACAACGCCCAAGGCCGCCTGGCCTTCGGGCACGACAAAGCGGGCGAGCTTCATGGCGTTTTCCTGTCTATTGACGCCGTGGTTGATGGTGGGACTTTCCCTGTGTCGATGATTTCAGTCAGGGCAATCCACCCCCGGTTCCCGCGACTGACACCGCTATTGTACATCAGCCGGGCGGCCGTTCAAACACGGGGAACAAGAGTATCACGACAGCCAGATAGTCGGCCACCCGTCATTGGTTGGATTTGGTTTCCGTCGCGTAGCGGCGCTGCGACGGTAGCCGTGGGTGTCTTTGTCTGAGGGCGAGCAGCCTGATCGTTTGACGATCAAACAGGTCCATAGCGCGACAAACGCATGGCTATCGGCCACCGACCGGAAGCCTGCCGCGCGCCGCAAACGGCACGAGAAAGACTATAAGCACGGCAAGAGATAACGGATTTCGTCCCCGATTTCGTCTGAACTGGCGAGCGTCGCGGCGATTTCCTCCCGCAACAGGGCCCGCTAGCGGCGGCTCGTAATGGCTGGGATCGTGCAGCATGGCACGTCTTCGCGATAATTGATCCCGCCGCCAGCTCAGTCCTGGTGAAACACCTCTTGCATCGAGGCCCACCACTCGCCTTTCTTGCGGTCCGTCAGCGGCTTTTGGCAAGGATCGCACAGTTCCCACCATTTCTTGGTGTTCGGATCGGCGGCCATCTTGGCCATGTCGGCGGCGAAATCCCGGCCCACGTACTCGAAGTAGCTGAACAAATAGTAGTTGCCGTCGGGCAGTTTCCGCAGGTAGATCGAGTAGTTGCGGATGTTCACGGTCGTAATCATTTTGGCCACCGCGGGCCAGACGGCGGCATGCAGCCGCTTGTACTCTTCCAACTTCTCGGCCCGCAGCCCGATTACCGAGCCGTAGCGCGCGGGCTTGGCCCGAAGGCTCGCGTCGGCGGGCTCGGCCGCCCGCGCCACAAGATTGCCGAGGGTAAGAATCACCGGTACGGCCAATGCCAACAGCAGCCGGGGCATGATCGTCTCCCTTGAGTTAGCGGAACAGGACATAGAGCACTACGAAAGTAACGCAGACAATAAGCGACAGGACGCGGTAATTGCTCAACCCCCGGCCGTGGGCCGGCCCGCGCAGCGGCTCGCGCCAGTCTTCCCACACCAGCGGCCGGGCCTCGGCCTTCAATGGCTCGGGGAAGACATACGAAGCAATCACTATGATCAACCCGCTCAGCACGCAGAGATAGAAGGAGGCGAGCATGGAGGTGAGTTCCATTCCGGTTTGCGCCAGGTGCCAGTCCAGCACGAGCCGCCAGGTGCTCTGCCGGAACAGGTCGAGGAAGAAAATGGCGATGCCGATGACGTTGCCCAGCACCAGCGCCAGAAAGGCCGCCCAGCCGGAGCTGCGTTTCCAGAATACGCCCAGCAGGAACACGGCGGTGATCGGCGGCGAGACGTAGCAGATCAGGTCGGTCAGCCCCTGGAAGACGGTGTCTTTCTGCCCGAAGATGGGCGACGAAACGATGGCCAGGATCGTGCCGGCCACGGTGGTGATCTTGCCGACGACGACCAGCCGATGATCGGAGGTCGCCGGCCAGTAGCGCTTCACGATGTCGTAGGCCAGGAGCGTGGCGGTGGAGTTCAGCGCGGCCGAGCAGGTTTGCATGGCGGCGGCCAGCATGGCCGCGGTCACCAGGCCCTTCAGTCCCCACGGCAACATGTGCGTGACCATGAAAGTGTAGGTGTCGGCTGCCATCTTCGGCGACTCGCCGTGGAAGACCGGGCTGCCCTGCTGCACCATCGCCACGCACATCACGCCGGGCAACACGAAGAGGAACACCGGCAGGATCTTGAGGAATGCGCAGAACAGCGGGCCCAGCCGGGCATTCTTCTCGTCCTTGGCGGCCAGCACGCGCTGCACAATCGTCTGGTCGCAGCACCAGTACCAGATGCCGATCACGGGATACCCCAGCAAGATGCCGTACCAAGGCTGCTTGCTCGGGTCGCCGGCCCCGCGCAGCATCGACAGAAAGTTCCCCGTAGACCAGTTGCAGCACAGCTTGGGATCGGCGGCTTGGGCCAGCGGATGCGCGGAAGTGGCCAGCGTATGGGCCATTTCCGACCAGCCGCCGACGTAATGGTAGCCCACGGCGGTAATGCACACGGCCCCCAGGAGCAGCAACACCGTCTGGATGCTCTCCGTCCACACGACGGCCAGCAGGCCGCCGATCATCGTATACACCCCCGTCAGCACGCCGAGCACGATGATGAAGAACATCATGGCGCTAAGGCCGAAGATGGTCGTTGCCGGATCGATGCCCAGCACGCCGCGGAGCACCAGGGCCGCCGTATACAGCGCCACGCCGATGTGGATCACGACGGCCGAAAAAATCGAGACCACCGTCAGCCAGTCGCGGCAGTGGCGGTTGAACCGCCGTTCCAGAAAGTCGGGCAGCGTGGGCACCCGCGAGCGAAGGTACAGCGGGGCGAACAGCAGCGACAGCAGGACGAGCGTGAACCCCGCCATCCACTCGAAGTTGCCGAAGACCATGCCGTACTTGTAGGCCGTCTCGGCAAAGCTCACCAGGTGAACGGTGGAGATGTTGGCCGCGAACATCGCCAGACCGATAACGGGCCAGCCCAGCGTGTTGCCCGCCAGAAAGTAGTGGCTGCCCTCCCCGCCGCGGCGACGCACCCGGCCGGCGAAACACCCCAACGCCACAATGCCCACCAGATATGCCAGCACGATCGACAGGTCGAACCAGGGCAATTGCAGTTTCATGCACGCATCTTCCTTGGGAACCGCCAATGTGGCAGATGCCGGCCAATCTTGTCAACCGCGGCCAGTGTTTGTAGAACAAGACAAAGGGAGTTCCGGCCAGGGAACCCGCTGTGGCAAATGGTAACCGTCCTCTCCCCCCAAATAGGAGGATTCCATGAAACGCGCTGTGCTGGTGCTGTTGTTGACGGTTTCGCCGCTGTTGGCGAGTGCGAGCCGGGCGGATACCGATCTGTCGCCGGCCGCACTCGCCTTGGTCGCCAAGGGAAAGACCATGATCGTCGGCCCCGCCTCGGCCGACGCCGTACCGGCCCAGCGACTCCTGGCCTCGCACTGCACAATCTATGTCGGTCAGCAACTCGTGCTGTCGACGGAGGCCCAAGTCACGTTGCTCTTCTGGAGCGACGGCCACATCGAGCAGCTCGCGGCGCCGGGCACGTTCAACGTGGCCCCGGAGGGCTGCCAGCCGCGCTCGGGCGTCAAGCAGCTCAAGGTGTCCGAGGCGGGCCGGGTGGTGGTGGATCAGTGCCGCACCGATTTCCGCAAGCAATTCGGCGCCGTCGTTGCCCGCGGCGGCGATGACGACCAGGGCGAATCTTCGTCGGCCGGTGCCGGACGCGGCGAGCTTCGTCCGATCCTGGATTCCACGGTGCTGGCCGCCAAGCCCCTGTTTGCCTGGCCCGCCAGGGCTAAGGGAATGAAGTACACCGTGAGCCTGTACTTCCTGGAGAACCGCATCTGGTCGGCTGTCACGGAGGCCACGCGGCTGGAATACTCGGGCCAGACCCCGCTCCGGCCCGACGAGATGTATTCCTGGCGCGTCACCACGACTTTGGATAACGGCAAGGTGGTGACGCTGTGCGGGGGCGTGTTCCGCACGGCCAGCGGCCCGCAGCGGGAGACGGCGTTGGGGCTGGCGAAACTGCTGGCCCGGCCCGAGCCGCCGTACCTGGCCATGGCCGCCGTGTGGTACAAGCAGAATGGGTTCACGTCTGAGGCCATCGCCGCCGACGAGCAACTGGCCCGGCTGACGCCCGACGCGGGGGTGTACCGCGAGTTGAGCCGGCTTTACGTTCTAGCGGGCCGCAGCGACGACGCCTTTGCCGCTCATCTCAAGGCCGCCGAACTGGAAAAGAAGGGGGCCGCCGAAAGCCCATGAAGATCAAGCTTCGCCTCCTGCGGCGAGTCCGCTCGGCGACATGGCGCGGCGCGGTCATCGGCGTGGCCTGGGCCCTGATCTGCTGGTGCCTGAACGGCACGTCGCTCATTCGCGCCTTGGAGAACTGGGCCCTGGACGCCTCGTTCGTGATCCGCGGCCCGCGGCACAGCCCGGCCAACGTGATCATCGTCGCCATCGACGAGCAGTCGGTGCGTGAAATCGACAAACCGCTCTCGTTCTTGAGCCCCGAGCTGGCGCAGGTGATCGACTATCTGCACGCGCAGGGTGCGGCCGCCATAGGGGTCGATTTCTTCGTGCCCGCCGGCCGCAAGACGATGAAGTACCTGCTGCCCGGCGAGCCCGGCGACGCCGAAGCTATGGGCCAGGCCGTGGGCCGGGCGGGCAACGTCGTCCTGCCCCAGTGGCTGCTGGCCGGCCCCGAGCCCTTGCGACCCTTGGTTCAGTGGCGGGTGCCCTCCGAACAGCCCTGGGCCGACCTGGGCTTCGTCGATTTCTGGGTCGATACCGACTCCTGCTTGCGGCGGCAAGAGTTGCGCATGCGGGATGATCGCGGCGGGGCGGTACCCAGCATGCACCTGGCCTTGCTCATGAAGGCCGGCGGACTGCCCGAGGAGTGGCTCGATACGCCCCGGCTCGTGCTCGGGGGCCGCCCCGTTCCGCTGGATGCCGACGGCTGCCTGCGAATCAACTACGTCGGTCTCCCCGGCAGCATCCGCACGGTGCCTTTCAATCGCCTGTTGGCCGCGGCCCGCGGCGCGCCAAGCCCGGACGACGAGCCGATCTCCTACCGCGAGGCGATCGTGCTCGTGGGCAACACGGTGGGAGATTTGAAAGACTCCTATCCCACGCCATATAGTAATGAGACAATCCCCAGGCTGTTGTTGCTGGGCGCGTCGCGGCCGCCGGCGATGACGACGGGCGTGGAGGTGAACGCCAACGTGGTGGCCACGTTGCTGGACCGCGCCTTCATCACCACGCCCTGGTGGCTCTCGACGCTGCCCTGGCTGCTCGTGGCCGGCGCGGGGCTGGGGGTGATCCTCGTCCGCTGCACGCTGGAAACCGGGGCCCTGGTGGCCCTGGCGCACCACCTCGCCTGGCGGACCTGGGTGGTCGCCGCCTTCTGCCTCCGCGGCTGGCAGGTCGAGAGCATCGCCATGCTCATGCTGGGCGGCGTGTTGTATGCCACGATCTTCGCCCTGCGCTGGCGGTGGATCCGCCGCATGATGGGCATGGTGAAGTCGGAGGCCGTGGCCCGGGCCCTCAACGCCGACCCCGCCAAGCTCGATCTCCACGGCGAGCAACGCGACATCAGCGTGCTCTTCTGCGACATCCGCAATTTCACCCCCTTTGCCGAGCAGCGCTCGCCGCAGGAGGTGGTGCGATTGCTCAACGCCTTCTTCTCGGCCGCCGTGCCGGCCATCGAGGCCGAAGGCGGCACCCTCATGCAGTACGTGGGCGACGCCTTCATGGCGGTCTTCGGGGCGCCCGCCCCCCACGCCGAACACGCCGCCGGCGCGGTGCGCGCCGCCGTGGCGGTCATCGCCCGCGTGCATCAGCTCCGCGACCGTTGGAAGGAGTTGGGCGCCGAGCAGTTCCGCATCGGCATCGGCATTCACACGGGCAAGGCGGTGGTGGGCACCGTCGGCAGCCCCCGCCGGCTGGATTACACGGCCATCGGCGACACGGTCAACACCGCCGCGCGGATCGAGTCGGCCACCAAGGAACTCCAGGTCGAGCTGCTCATTAGCCGCGCCACCTTCGAGGAGCTGCCCAAGGACGGACCGGAACGCCGCCTGGCCGCCGGCCAACCGCGGGCCTTGTCCGTGAAAGGCAAACAAGAGGTCTTGCAGGTCTATTCCATCGGCTGAGCCCGGTCCCCTCTCCCTCCGGGAGAGGGTTAGGGTGCGGGCAGGCAGCGATAAAGCGGTTATAATCTGCGACTGAGGCCCACGATGCCTTCACCCCCGGCCCCTCTCCCTTTGGACCGGGTATCCGCAATTTGCAAAGCTCCAGGTTACAGTACAAGAGGTTCGATCATGAGCGGGCAGGACCGGGCTACCGGGCGCGAGTTTCTGGCTACTGCGATTGGGAGTGGCGCGGCGGCGGCAGCGGCGCCCGCCCTGCTGGCCGGCATGGCGGCGGGCCAGCCCGCGCGAGGTGGCCCCTGGCAGATCGGCTGCTACACCCGGCCTTGGGCGGAGCTGGATTACCGCGCGGCGCTGGACGACATTGCCGCCGCCGGCTTCAAGTACGCCGGCCTGATGTCGGCCAAGGGCCGCACGGGCCTGGTCATCTCGCCGGAGACCTCGATCGAGGCGGCCCGGCAGATCGGCGACGAGGCCCGGCAGCGCGGGCTGGGCATCCTGTCGGTGTGGGGCGGGCAGGTTCCCATCGACCGCTCGATCGAGGCGGCCGGCGCCGGCCTGCGGCATCTGGTCGAGGCCTGCGCCGCCGCCGGCGCCAAGAGTCTCCTGCTGGTAAGCGTCGACGACCGGAGATTCTACCAGCCCTTCTTCCAAGCCGTCGCCGAGTGCTGCGACTACGCCGCGCGGCAGGGGGTGGGCCTGACGATCAAGCCCCACGGCAGCCTGGTCGCCACGGGCCCCGAGTTGCGCAAGTGCGTCGAGCTGGTGGGCAAGAAGAACTTCAGCATCTTCTACGACGCCGGCAACATACTCTTCTATTCCGACGGAAAAGTGAACCCCGTCGACGACGCCGCCGCGGTGGCCGGCCTGGTCACCGGCTGGTGCATCAAGGACTTCAGCGACAAGCCGCAGAAGGACGTGGCGCTTGAGCCCGGCACGGGCAAGGTCGATTTCCGGGGCGTACTGGCCCGGCTCAAGCAGGGCGGGTTCGTCGCCGGTCCCCTGATTGTCGAGACCCTTGCGCCCGGCGATCGGCCGCGGCTGATCGAGGAAGCCAAGAAGGCCCGCAGGTTCCTCGAGGACCTGCTCGCGTAACCAAGCGCCCGCGAAAGAACGAGTTTGACAATTGGGTGGCACGCCCTGAGGAACGAAGGGCGTGGACGGCCCAAGAACCACGCCCTTCGCTCCGCTCAGGGACGTGCCACCCGATGGACAGTTGTAAAGGTTATTTTTCCGCTGATTCTGGTGGGGCTCGCTCCGCTCGACCCACCCTTTGAAAACTCCGGCAGCACGGCATCGCCCGGCCAGGGAGCAATGCTGACCGAGTCGAAGACCTGGAATTCCGAGAGGCCCAGTCCGCGGCCTTCCAGGGGCGTGCAGATCAGCCGCACGTATCGGGCCGCCGTCGGCTTCTGCAAGACGAGAGGAAAGCCGTAGGCCAGCCTTCCGCCGGCAGGCAAGTGGGCATATCGCGGATCGTCGTCGTGTTCCCAAGGCTCGTAGTCGCCCGGCGGCTTCCAGAGGTCGTCGTGGCGGATCGTGCGCGCCGGCTGCCAGGCCTGGCCGTCGGCCGAGAGGGCGACCTCGATGCTCTTGGGATGACAGAACCGCTCGTTGGGCTGGTGCGTCCACGCGCGGAGGCCGCCCACGGACTGCACCGCGCCCAGGTCGATCACGAACGTTACGGCCGGGCCCGGGTCCCAAAAGGCCGTGGCCGCGCGGACCGCACTGGCCGTCATATAATCGGTGGGCGCAATGACGATCCCATTGGTCAACTCGCGGCCGCCGCTGTCCGCATTGCCCGAGCTCTCGCTCGACGGGCGGCTGGCGGTATAGCTCTTTCCCTGGGCCAGCTCTTTGCCCCAGCGGTAGGCGATTTTCGGATATGCGTCGCGGAGGCCGACGTCCTCGCCGTCGGAATACCCGTAGCGGACTTCTGCTGCCTGGGGGCCGTGCCCAGCGCTCGCCGCGCCCGGCTGCGCCACAGAGGCCGGGGCCGCCGGCGGCCGAAGATTTATCCGCACCCAGTCCATCGTCGGATCGCCGCGGCCGGCCACGTGGATGACCCAACGGTGCGGCAGGGCGGTCACCAGCTCGGTGTGGCTGCGGCCCACGTCGCCCGACGCGCGGTGCTCGGTCCAATGGTAGCACACCTCGATTGTGTGGAAACCGGCCCGCCGGGGCTTGTGCCGCACGCGGAACAGCAGGTCCTGAATGCCCGGCATGTTGTACGTCGCGGCGCCGGATTTGCAGAAGAACACGGCCCGGAACTGCGCCTGGCGCGCGCCGGAAGGCACGTCGCGGCCGGAAAACGTGTGCTGCACTGCGTGGTCCAAGGGATACCAGTCGTCCGTGTCGCGATCGAATTCATCGAACCGCGTGCCGTCCCACGAGTGCTGCAAGGAAACGTACGACTGCTTTGAGCGATTCGTGCTCACCACCGAGCAGGTCACGTCGCTGATGTCGGTCGGCACGTCGAGCTTCCAGGTGACCGAGCAGGGCTTGCCGTTGGCGGCGGCCCCCAGGGTGGCCTTGTAAAAACCATCGGCCTCGCGGTCGCTGAAAACGCTGTCTTCCTGGGCCGCCGTCTGGCGGTAGGCCCCGGCCTGGAGGGGCGGCCAGACTTCCGCCGTCTCGACCTGCTCGTCGGCCCACAGCGCCACGTGGTTGCCGCCCAGCGTCAGCCGGGGCAGCGTCCGCCGATTGAGCTGCGTAATGGTGGTGATCTTCAGCGAATCGAGGCCCACGTGGCCCGCGCCGGCGGCGTCCAGCATCTCGATGCGGACCAGGCATTGCGTTACGCCCGCCACTTCCTCGCGCAGCTTGAGCCGGATGGGTTGCCCGCCGGTCTTTTCGGCCTGCCAGACCGGCGACCAGCGGATGCCCGCCGTGCGCGAGACCGAGATCTTCAATTGATCCCCGGCCGTGTTCCGCACCGCTTCGGCCTCGATCTGCATCGAGGTGATGACGTTGGCGGCGGAGACCTGATAGACGGCGTATGCCGGGTGGCCGGGCTGGGCCGGATGCAGCCGGGGCCGGCCCGGCTCCCCACCGCCCGCCAGGTTCGACTCGTCGTACAGGCTTTCGCGCCAAGCACTATCCGCCAGGTCGGGCTGGAACTCCCAGCGGCCGTTGCCGCGGATGTCCATCGGGCCCCGCGGATCGTCGGGCTCGGCGAAGTCCTTCGCGATGGGGCGGAAGTAATCGGGGTCGTGGGCCCCACCATGCCCGCCCGCAGTGCACGCGCAGCGGTCCAGCGGCTCCCAGTAGCGGGTATAGCTCTCGTGCGGCCGCAGGCCCAACACGTAGCGATGCCCGGTCCGCGCGTACTGGCACCCCGTGTCAACCGAGATCGTGTGCATGTACGAATCGGCCCCGTTGAAGAGCGTCCGCTCGTTCTCGACGGGATTATCGGCCGCCACCCGCCAGCCGCCCGGTCCGAAGTGCGATCCGCACTGCGGGGCGAAGTGATACAAGTAATAGTGGCCGGGCTCGCTGCGGCCCCCCGACCGCTCGCAGGCCTCCGCGTGGCGAATCTCCTGGCAACTGGCCACCACGCCCTGGTGGTTGTAGCAGAATATGCTCATCGAGGAATCGAAGAGGTGCCACGTCCGGCCGTCGTCCCAGGAGACCTCGCTGACGGTATGATCGCCGAGCTGGATGTACCGCCCGCGATACCCCAGTTGCCGCCAGCAGGCGATGTTCAGCGACGAGACGATGCCGCAGTTCATGGCCCCGTAGGAATTGTAGTGCAGGATGGGGTCCCAGATCTCCCGGCCGCCCTCGCCGGCGCAACTGGTCTGGCGGCGGCTGCGGCGGGCCATGCGCCAAATGGCAATGCACCGCTCCTGCGGCGTCTGCCACATGGCCGTGGCCGAGCGGACCAGGGCCGGCAGATCGGTAAAGTCGGGCACGCTGTCGGTCACCAGGTGCAGGTTGTACACGCCCGCCGCGCCGCACTGGGCCGACAAGGCCAGCCCCAGTCCCGCCAGCCAGGCCGCCGCCGTCTTCTTCCGCTGCATCATGTTCCGCCCTTTATCTCAGGGTAGCGGCGAGTACGCCGCAACCCCGGGCTGCGCTACTAAAGCCCCTTTGGGGCAGGTGTCTCATCCCTACAGTTCCCACCCCTCGCGGTACTTGCGGCGGAGCAGGGCGTTGGCGGCCGGGGCGTTGGTGAAGGCCAGCTTTTCGGTGTCCCACAGCAGCTTGCCGGCCACGCGGACGGCGATGGTGCCCAGCAGGATCGTCTCGGCGAAGGGATAGGCGGTTTCAAAAGTAGCCTCCGAGGGCCGCCCGCCGCGGCAGGCCCGCACCCATTGCTCCAGTTCCTCGGCGGGCCGGGGCAGCCGCTCCGGCGGCGGCTGGAACCCACGCATGCGGGCCGCGGGAATCAGCCGCGGCTTGTCGCCCATGAAGCCGGCCAGGATCCTCCCGCCGTCGCCGACCAGGAGCATTCCCTCGTCGGGCATGGGCTGGCCGTCTTGCTCCAGCTCGCGGGGGATGGGCGGCCGCAGCCCGCCGTCGTACCAGTGCAAGGCCAGCGGCGGCCGCTCGCCCCGCGCCGCAAACTCCCAGCGGATAAGCGAGGCCTGCGGATACGACACCCGATTCTCCTCCTTGTGCCACTGGCAGTCCTTGATGCTCCAAAATTGGCTGCGGCTGGCCTCGACGCTGGTGGGAATGCCGAGCTTCAACATGCGGAAGATCTGGTGGAAGCTGTAATGCCCCATGTCGCCCAGGGCCCCCGTGCCGAACTCGTACCAGCCGCGGAACACGGCGTGGGTGTAGGCCGGATGGTAGGGCCGATGCGGCACTGGGCCCAGCCACAGGTCCCAATCCAGTCCCTCGGGGACCGGCGGCTGCTGGCTGGGCAACTCGGTCATGCCCTGCGGCCAGAAGGGGCGGGTAGACCAATTGTGGACCTCGCGGACCGGCCCGATCGCGCCGGCCTCCAGCCACTCGGTGAGCTGCGGCGTTGTGGCCGTGTCGGCGGCGCAGAACAGTTGCGTGGCCACGCCCGCCTTGCGGGCCGTGTCGCGGACCAGCCGGGCCTCGTACAGCACGTTGGCGATCGGCTTGTGCGTGACCACGTGCTTCTTCTGCCGCATGGCGCTGAGGGCGACCGTGCCGTGCAGGTGGTCGGGCGTCATGTTGTACACGGCGTCGACGTCCTTCTCGTGAGCCAGCATGTCGCGGAAGTCGGCATAGGCGGGGCACGGGCCGGATCGGCCGGAGCGCTTGTGGCGGGCGTAGTGCCGATCGACCAGGGTCTGGCCGACCTCGCGGCCGCAGCGGCCGCCGCGGGCCCCGGCGGCCCACAGCGGCTCGCCCAGGAAGCGGCGAATCTTGTCGTTCAGCTCGTTGTGCCCCCACTCGGGATAATCGTCGCTGGCGCGGTTCGGATCGCAAACGGCCACGATGCTGATTTCGGGCTTCTCGAGGGCGGCCATCATTTGCCGCAGGCCCTGGCTGCCGCACCCCACGTAGGCCACGCGGAGCTTTTCGCTGGGCGGCGCCTGGCCCGGCCCACCCAAAACGTGACGCGGAACAATGGTTGCCGCGGTCGCGGCCGCGGTCGCCCCCAGCAATTGCCGGCGGCTGAAATACGCTGGGCTGGTCACAGTGATCCTCCTTTTCCGCCCTGCCCGGTGCACGACGGGCCGGACTCCTGTTGCTAGTGTAGTGATTCAGGCAAATGGTGGGTTTCGATTCGGGTGCCACTGCTGGCTTGTCCAGCAGTGCCGGAACACTGCTGGACAAGCCAGCAGTGGCACCCCGCCCTATTTTACACCGTTCACAATGGACGGTGGTAGCAACGGGGCTAGCAAAGCATGGCCACCACGACGACGGCGATCATCAGGGCTCCCAGGAGCATTTTGGCGAGGGTGCCCGCCAGCCGTCCCTGGAAGGCCCGTTTAGCGATCCGCCAGCTTGCGGCGGGGCCCTTGCCGGACCAGGTCTCGCCGAGCAGGGCCCCGGCCATGGCCCCCAGGGCGGCAAACAGGACCGCCGCCAGGATCGGTCCGACCAGCGGGACCGGCAGGCCGACGACGATGCCCAGCATGCCGCCCACGAGCGAACCGAGCAGCGCCAAGGCGGCTCCCCACCGGCTACCGCCCGCCCTGGCCGTACCCACCGCGCCGGCCAGCAGTTCGCCGATCTCGCCCAGGGCGGCCAGGACGAGCAGGGCCGAAACCGTTTTCCAGCCCAGCGCGGCGAGCCCGTGGGCAGGCGCCAACCAGGCGTAGAGGGCCACGGCCGCCACCATCAGCCAGTTGCCCGGCAGGCCCAGCAGGGTCAAGAGCCAGCTTGCCGCCAGGACGACGATCAGTAGTATCGCGAGGAGGAAGGCCACTGTCCCCACCGACCGGAAGCGTACGGGCGGGTGCCACTGCTGGCTTGTCCAGCAGTGCTCCTCACACTGCCCGACAAGCCAGCAGTGGCACCCATCGTGGCGCAGTTTAACCCGCCTGCTTCACGTCGAAGCAGTACAGGTTGGTATCGTAGCGGAGGTAGAGCCGGCCGCCGACGACCACCGGATGGGCCCAACTCGGGCCCTTGCCCTTGACCTTCACCTTGCCCTGGATTTGCAGGCCCTCGGGCGAGCAGGTGGCCAGTGCCGCCTGGCCGTCGTTCTCGCTGAACAGGTACAGCATGCCGTCGGCGAAGCATAGCGAGCCCTTGCCCACGCCCTGCTCGCTCCACTTCTTCCGGCCGGTCTTCAGGTCGAGGCAGGACCAGCCGCCGTTGTGGTTGCCGTAGATGCAGCCCTCGTGGATGACGTAGCCGCCGTGGTGGCAGACCAGGTCCTGGGTGGTCCAAGCCACGTCGGCCTGGACCTGGTCGTCCTCTTTCTTGAGCTTCAGGCAGATGCCGCCCTTGCCGTAGCCGTTGGACCAGAACACATAGCCGTCCTTATAGGCGGGCGTGGTGCAGTTGGCCGTATTGTTGGTCGAGAAGTCGTTGGACCACAGCAGCTTGCCGGTTTGGGCATCGACGGCGACGATGCCCGCCCGGGTGCCGGTTACGATCATCGGTTGGTCCTGGAAGGTCACCGCGATGCAAGAGCCGTACTCCGGGCCAGCGTCGAATCCGCTGCTCTTCCAGAGGGGCTCGCCGCTGGCCTTGTCCAGGGCCACGATGCAGTTCTTGCCGCCGGGCTTGAAAATGGCCATGTTCTTGTAGATCAGCA
This sequence comes from Thermoguttaceae bacterium, assembly GCA_049515555.1. GTDB lineage: Bacteria > Planctomycetota > Planctomycetia > Pirellulales > Thermoguttaceae > JBEKTY01. The sequence goes on along the minus strand of JBEKTY010000042.1, from coordinate 16,164 downwards.
CCGACTCGGCATAGCCCCAGCCACCGGGCGAGCCGCCGAACTGCTTCGCCTCGCAGATCCACTTCTTCTCGCCGCTGGCGGCATCGTAGCAGCCCACCAGCCCATGGCCGTTCAACAGGTAGAGGTTGCCGTTGTCGATGACAGGCGAGGAGCGGGAACCGTCGGGTCCGCCGTGGCCCTGGCCGTGCTCGATCTTCCACAGCCGTGTGCCCTCCAGATCGAAGGCGGAGAGTATCAACTTGCCGTCGGCGTCACCGGTGACGTAGACCTTGCCGCCCGTAACGGCGACGCTGGAGAATCCCACGCCGATCCCCTTGGCCTGCCACGCCAACTTCGGCCCGGTAGCCGGCCACTCTTTCAAGAGGCCGGTATCCGCCGATTTCCCGTCGCGGTGGGGTCCCAGCCAGTCGGGCCAATCCGCGTCGGCGGCGATTGCCGGTGCGGTGCAGGTTGCCAGGAGGCAGAGCGCGGCGAGGATGCGTTGCATGGTGCAGTTCCTTTCAGGGTGGGAGGGGTGGGCGGGTTTTCTTGTAACCGCTCACGGCATGCAAAGTTGCGCGGGCGGGGTGAGCGGTCTCATTTGCGCTATGCTAACCCGCCGCGGGGCGGCTTGTCAAGAAACCCGGCCGCCGGGTAGCGGCTCATTTTTCGGCCAGTTTGCGTTTCTCACTGTGCAAGACCCGTCCAGGCCGAAAAATGTGCCTGTCCCCGTGCGAGTCGGAGGGGGACAGTCCCATTTTCGCGGCGAATCGCGCGTTCCTTGGGGCCGCCATCCACCGTCGCCGCGAAAGTTGGGACAGTCCCCGTTTCCGGCCCCGGCCCTCGACTTCTCCGCCGCAGGCGGTATAGTAGGATTCTGAGCGGCGGTCGGCGGTTCCATCCGCCAAGGGGGGCGAACCCCGGCCGCATCGGCAGCCGAAGCACACATTCCACACGCAAGGATCGAGCAGGCCCATGTCCGAAGAACCGTTGATTGCCGTTTTCGTCGATTTTGAGAACCTGGCCATTGGCGTGCGAGACATGAAGGTGGGAAAGTTTCAGATCCAACTGATCCTGAAACGCCTGTTGGAGAAGGGCCGCATTGTCTACAAGCGGGCCTACTGTGATTGGCGGAACTACGAAGACGCCATGCGGGAGTTCCACTCCCAGGGCGTGGAAATGATCGACATCCCCCAGAGCAAGATGAGCGGGAAGAATAGTGCCGACATCCGCATGGTCGTCGACGCCATGGACCTCTGCTACTCGAAGCAGCACATCGACACCTTCGCCCTCCTCTCCGGCGACAGCGACTTCTCGCCGCTGGTCTCGAAACTGAAGGAGAACCACCGGCGGGTCCTGGGCTGCGGCGTGAAAAGCTCGACCTCGGACCTGCTCATCGCCAACTGCGACGAGTTCATCTACTACGACGACCTGATTCGCACGGCCAAGAAGGTGACCAGGGTGCCCAAGGCGGCGGTCAAGAAAGACAAGACCGAGCAGGATAAGAAGCAAGAGGCGTTTGACCAGGTGATGGAGGTCGTGCATTCCGTCGAGCAGGACTACTCGCCGCTGTGGGGTTCCACGCTCAAACAGGCCATTCGCCGCGTGAATCCCGGCTTCAACGAGGGCTACTACGGCTACGGGAGTTTCTCCGACCTGCTGGAAGACATCAAGAACAAGGGACTGATCGAGTTGGAATACGACGACAGCCGCGGGAACTACAAGGTTCGGCTGCGGAAGCGGTGAACCACGCAGTGAAGGGCGAGGTTAACGACATCCCCGGCGCCGACAGAATAAAGAATGGTTTCTAGGATATATCGCACCATCCGCGTATATCCTTCCGCTGCCAAACTCCGAGAACGTGGCAGTCGATGGCGCCCCGATGGCGACCGTTTCCGCGGGCGCCGCGATCTCCGTCGCCGGGAAGACGCCCGCGGTGATCCGTCTGACCGACGGCTCGCAAGCCGAACTCGAGCCGGCCACTAGCGCCGTGCTCCACGGTCGTGCAAAGGGGTGGCGGCGCTTGGTCGAGTTGGTTCAAGGCGGCGGGACTTTCCGCGTTGACAAGGCCAAGGGCGACTTCCGCGTCGTAACGGCGCTTGGCTCAGTGACTGCCCTGGGCACGGAGTTTTCAGTTCGAATCTTACCTCGTCACGATTCAGGAGATCCAGGTATGAGGATGCCTAGTGCGCTGTTGGCGGCGGCGATGCTCGTGGGCACGGTCCAGGTCGAATTTGAAGGCAAGACCTTCGTTCTCAGCGGTGGCCAGAGCCGCGTTTTTGGCGAAGAGCAGCCAGCCGCCGCAGCCCCGACGGCCAAGTTTGGCGGGGGACAGGTGTTGCCGATCGGCGACTTCGAGCAGGATCTGGATGGATTCCAGGGCGCCTTCCAGCGGGACACGACCGAGGCCAAGCTGGGCAAGGCTTGCGCCAAGCTCGAAAACAAGGACAAGCCGTGGGTGGAGGCGGCCAAGGACCTCGTCGGACTTGAGCAGGATTTCCTCGAACTGCGTTTTTGGGCAAAAGCCCGCGACGCCAAGACAATCACGATGCGGCTGGTGGACAAGGCCGGCCACAACTACCAGCAGCGGTTTCCGATCGAGCCCGACGGCCAATGGCGGCTGATCACCGTGAAGGAGTTCAACAAGGGCCAGTCCTGGGGCGGTCCGCTCGACGGCACGTGGCGTGCGCCGGCCAAATCGATCACGTTCGTCCTCGAAGCCAAGGGCACGGTCTGGATCGACGGTGTGCAGGCCCTCCTCGATCCGCGCCGCGTGGTGCAAACCTTCCGGGTGCAGTCGAAGGTCCTGGGCAACGTGTTTCTCACGGGTGAGCCCGTCGAGATACCCATCGAGACTCAAGCCGGACGCCTGGAATGCGAAGTGGTAGACTACTGGGGAAAGAAGGTTTGCGACGTTGTGGCCGTGCCAAAGGAGCATCTGGCCGTGCTCCAACCGAACATCAAAGCGCGGGGACATTTCACCGTGCGGGTGCGGCTGAAGGGCCGCGGCGATGAGGCGGCAACCGCCGAGCGAGAGGTCGACTTCGCCGTGGTCGAACCCCTCGATCTGGCGAAGCTCAAGGCGTCGCCATTCGGCGCGATGACGCATTTTTCCGTGGGTTGGGACACGTCGATCGTGCCGCTCATCGCCCGCGCCGGCATCGTTACCGTACGCGACGAGGCTTTTTGGGCCGGCGTGGAAGAGCAAAAGGGCGTCTACAACTTCCGGCACTACGATCGCTACCTGGCGGAACTCAAGAAGCACGGCATTCAGCCGCTGATCGTGCTGACATTTGCCAATCCGCACTACGATGGCGGCAACACCCCGTACACTGCTGAGGGCTGCCGGGCCTACGGGCGGTACGCCCAGGAGGTTTTGAAACACTACGGCCAACAGGTCCGCTGGCTGGAGGTTTGGAACGAATACAACGGTTCCTTCTGTGCCGGGCCAGCCACCCAGGACCGGCCGCGCTACTACACGCAAATGTGTAAAACCGCCTATCAACACGTCAAGGAACTCCGTCCCGAGGTCACGGTGTTGGGGGCTGCGGCGGTCTCGATCCCTCTGCCGTACTTCGAGAGTGTTTTCCAGCAGAGGGGCATGGAGTGCATGGATGCGGTCGTCATTCATCCCTACCGCGGCCAGCCCGAAGGAGTGGAGGGGGAGATCGCCGAACTGCGGGAGTTGGTGAAAAAGTACAACCATGGCCACGAGAAACCCATCTGGGCGACCGAGTACGGCTTGGGCGGCCTGGACCCCCGCGAGCCGCCGCGGTACCTGGTGCGTATGAGCGCGCTGATGCGGTCGCAAAACGTCGAGCGCATGTACTGGTACCTCATGCAGGACTTCAACGAGTTCAAGGGCATGGGACTGATCCACGACGGCCAGGACCCGCGCGGCCCCTACTCGCCGGCGCCCGCCTACCCGGCCGTGGCGGCCATGGTGCGCCTGCTCCACGACGCGCGCTTTGCGGAGCGCGAGGCGTCGAGCAAATACACCCGTACCTACGTGCTGAAGTTCCTCAAGGGCAGCGGCAGCGACGAAGTCCGCGTCTGCTGGGCCACGCACCCGGGCAAGATCCGAGTGGAAGCGGACCGCTCGCTCACCCGAGTGGACCTGATGGGCAACTCGCAATCGCTGAAGATCAACTCCGGGGCGGCCGTGCTTGACGTGGACGACACCCCGTTCTATCTTGTCGGCAAGGCAAAGAAGGTCATCGAGGTGCCGACGGGTACGACGATCGTGGCCGACCTGGTCGAGGACTACGCCAAGACCCAGGGTGCGACCAACTGGTATTATGGGTACACAGACGAAGTCGGCCGGAACTTCAAACCGTTCGAGATTGTCGTGACGCCGTGGGGTGAGCGGTGGGCCGGCCCTCTCCCTTACCTGGGCGCAAGCCGTGGCAGCCTTCATCCCCAGGTGAAAGACGGAAAAGCAATCTGGGCGGTCCAGCGATGGAAGAGCCCGCTGCGGGGCAAAGTGCAGGTGAAAGGGCATTTCGAGCGCGACCGCCAGGGTGACGGCTGCACCGTGCTCGTCCTCGTGAATGGCAAGAAGATCTTCGAGCAACATGCCGGCGGGCCGAGGTCGCCCACGCGCCGCGAGTTCACGTTGGACGTGGAAGTGAAGGAGGGAACGCTGATCGACTTCGCCGTCACCCCCGGCCCCGACAACAACCTCGATTTCGACAACACGATGGTCGATGCGCAAGTGACGCTGAAGGAGTAGTGGTGGGACTGCGCTGCGCTTGTCCCACCCTACGAGTTTCCGACCTTGTTTCCAGTCCCCAATCCCTTTCTTCTAATCCCCTTTCTTCCCATGTTACGTCGAATCATTCTTGCGGTGGCCCTGGCCGCTGCCCTGACCGTTTTCGCGTCGGCACGGGCCGGCGACCGGCAGGCGGTGGAAACGCTGGCCGTGCCGGCGGCTTTCGACGGCGCCCGATTCAGCTACCGCATCGAGCCGGCCGCCGAGAACGAGGGCTTCCGCGTCTATCGCCTGAGCTATCCCTCGGCGGTGCACACGGGTCTGGAGCAGAACAACCGCATTCCGGCCGAGCTTTACCTGCCCGGGGGCCTCCGCCCCGGCGGCCCGCGGCGCCCGGCCGTGGTCTGCCTGCACATCCTCGACGGCAACGTGGAACTGGTCGAGATGTGTTGTTCGGCGTTGGCCCGCCGCGGGATAGCGGCGTTGTGGTTCCATCTGCCGTATTACGGGCCGCGGGGCACGGCCCGGGGACCGCACGCCGTGGCAGCCGATCCGGAGCTGTTTGCCACGGCGGTCTCGCAGGCGGTGGAGGATGTCCGCCGCAGCGTTGACGTACTGGCCGCGCGGCCGGAGATCGACCCGCAGCGGATCGGCGTGATGGGGATCAGCCTGGGCGGCATATTGGCCGCCACGGCCGCCGAGCGGGAGCCGCGGATTGCCCGCGCCGCCCTGATCCTGGCCGGCGGCGACCTGCTGCCGGTGGTGTACCATGCGCAGGAGACGCGGGAGTTGGCGGCGATGATCCGCGGCCTGCCGCCCGAGCCGCGCCAGCGGATCGAGCAGGCCATCCGCGCCGCCGACCCGCTGCGTGATGCCGGGCGATTGCGGGCCCGGGCCGGGGCCGGCCAGGTGCTCATGATCAACGCGGCCCGCGACGAGGTCATCCCGCGGGCGTGCACTGAAAAACTCGCCGCCGGGCTGGGGCTGACGGACCGCGTCGTATGGCTGGAGGGGTTAGGGCATTATACGGCCCTGGCCGCGCTCTCCACCACGCTGCAAACCACGGTCGAGTTCTTCGCCCAGGACCTGCCGCCGGAGGTGCAACCGGCCCCGGGGAGCGCCGGCCCGCAGTCGCCCCAGCGCACAATCGCCGGCCTGCTGGGTCGCCTGGCCGAGCTGTTGACCTCCGAGCCCGAGCCGGGCCGCTGTCACCTGGCCGATGTCGAGTTTTCGGCCCGCGACGCCGGCGGCCGGAAGATCGAAGGCCGGCTGCACTGCGTCCGTGGCCGGATGCCGAACTTCAGTATCGCTTGCCAACTGCCGCGGCTGGGCCAGGCGTCGGTCGGCTGGGGCGACTATCCCTGGCTGGTCGCCGGTCAGCGGACCGTACTGAAGGGGCTGAAACAGCGGAACGGTCACGCCGGCGGCAACGCCGCGGAGGGTGCCTCGCACAAGTCGGGGCCGTCGGCCAACTCGCCCCTGGCCTACGCCGATCCGGCCAATCTCACCAAGCTCCGCATGCTGAGCGGCCTTCTGGCGGCGGCGGCCATGGCCCCCGACGTCCTCGAGCACTGGGTGGCGATTGCCGAGGAGCCGGCCGCCGACGGGCCGACGCTCGCGATTACCCGCCGCGACCGCCCTCAGGACCAGGTGCGGCTCGTGCTGACGGCCGATCGGAACACGCCCCGGCGGGCCACGTTCAGCCTGGCCGGCGCGAGCGGCACGGTCCTCTTCCACGCCTGGCAGGTCAATGCGGCCGCCTCGGCGGAAATGTTCCGCGAGCCCGGGCATCTGCCGTCGCAGGAAGTGGACCGGGCGGACCTGGCGCGAATGTTCTCGGCGGCGGTAGATTTCGCCCTGGAGTCGTTCGATCGGCCCGCCCGGGGCGATCCGCGGCCGGACCTGCGCGTTACGGCCCGCGACCCGGCCGGCCACGGCCTCTTGTGCCGGGCCCAGAACAAGACCATCCTCATGGTGGCCGGCACGCCCGAGCAGATGGGCGCCGCCCATGGCACACTGCTCCGCGGGCCGATCGGGAAGACTTGCCAGCGAGTGCTGTACCTGGTGGGCGGCGGCGATAGCCTGCGCAGCGGCACGTGGTCGTTTGACCGGCTGGCCGAGATCGAGCGCCGCACGCTGCCGCACCTTCCGCCGCGGTTCCTGGCGGAGTGCGATGCGATGGCCCGGGCGGCCGGCATTTCGCGCCGCGACGCCCGCGCCGCGAACCTCTTCCCCGAACGGTTCCATTGCAGCGGCGTGGCGGTGCGTGGCAAGGCCACCGCCGATGGCAAGGTGCTCCACGCCCGCGTGCTGGATTACATGCGCGACATCCGCCTACAGGATGCCGCCGCCGTGGCGGTCTTCATGCCCGAGGGCCGGCACAATTGGATCAGCCTGGGCTACGCCGGGTTCATCGGCACGGTGACGGCCATGAACGCCGAGGGCCTGGCGGTGGGCGAAATGGGCGGCCGTGGCGACGGCGACTGGGACGGCATGCCCATGAGCTTCCTGCTCCGCGATCTGATGGAGCGGGCCGACACGGTCGAAGGGGCCCTGGATATTCTCCGCCGCACCCCGCGGACCTGCGAATATTATTACGTGCTGAGCGACCGCCACCGGGCCATGGCCGCCGTGCATTGCGAGGTGCGGCAGATGACCGTCCTGCGGCCGGGCCAGCAGCATCCCCGGCTGCCGTACGTGCCCGACGACACCGTACTCATTTCCGGCGGCGATCGGGCCGAAACCCTCAGCCGCCGGCTGCAGCAACACTACGGCCGGATCGACCCCGCCACGCTAATGGAAATCATCAGGCGGCCCGTGGCCATGCAGAGCAACCTGCACGACGCGATCCTGGCCGCCGAGTCGCTGGACCTGTGGGTGGCCGACGCCGGCGCGACACGCCCGGCGTGCGACGAGCCCTACGCGCACTTCAACCTCGGCGAATTGATCCGCTTCTATCATTCTCAAGGAGTCACGCGATGAGTCTCCCCAGAACTCTGCTTTCCGTTGCCCTCGGCCTGGTCGGCGCCGGGCTGTTGTCCGTCGTGGCCCAGGCCACCGAGCCGCTGACAATCGAGAACGAATTTCTGCGGGTAACCTGGGATGCCGGCTCCTCGAGCCTGGCGATTGGCACGCCGCCGACGGGCAAGACGTTTGCCAGCCGGATCAAGCTGGGCGGCAGCGGCGGCCGGGCGCGGGCGGCGACGGTTGATGACGACAAGTTCGGCCGGGGCGCGGAGCTGGCCCTGGACTACCCCGACGGCAACCGTGACGCGGTGCGCCTCTTTCGCCACCTGCCCTTCGCGCTCTTCTCCGCCACGCTGCACAACGGCGGCGGGGAGCCGGCGATCGTCGAGCGGGTGCGCAGGGTCTCGGCCCGCCTGGACCTCGGCCGGCCGACGGACGAGCTGCGGGTGCTGGGCACCGGCGGTTTGACAACCTTGGAAAAGAATCCCGGCAGCTACGCCTATCTGGCCATCGTCGATCCGGCGACCCGCGGCGGCGTGGTCGGCGGGTGGCTGACCCACGATCGGGGCAGCGGTGTGCTCTTCTCGCCGCTGGAGGGGGGCCGGCCCGGCATCGAGGCCCGCATCGACTACGGGCGGCTGCGGATCAAAGCGGGCCAGGACGCCCGCAGCGAGACCTTCGCCCTGGGTTGGTTCGACGATGCCCGGCTGGGCCTGGAGGCCTACGCCGAGGCCGTGGCCCGGCATTACGACATCCGCCTGCCCCCGCAGCCGGCCGGCTATTGCACCTGGTACGCCGAGAAGCACGCCGGGGCCTGCGACGAGCGGCACCTGGCCGAGCTGGCCGCCTTCGCCGCCCGGCACTTGAAGCCCTTTGGCTTCCAGTTCGTGCAGATCGACGACCAGTGGCAGGCCGGGATCTCCAAGAACGGCCCCCTGCGAAACTTCACCACCCATCGCCCCGACGGGCCGTATCCCGGCGGCATGCAGGCGACGGCCGGCAACCTGCGGCGGCTGGGCCTGACACCCGGCATCTGGTTCATGCCCTTCGCCGGCACCTCGTACGATCCGTTCTTCCAGGGCCATCCGGAGTGGTTCGCCCAGGCGGCCGACGGCAAGCCCTTCGAGACCGATTGGGGCGGCACCTGCCTGGACATGACCCAGCCGGGTGCCCGCGAGCACCTGCGCAGCGTCGTGCACCGCATGGCGCATGAGTGGGGCTACCGCCTGTTCAAGATGGACGGCCTGTGGACCGGTACCGCCACGCGGCAGATGTACGTCAACGACGGCTACAAGGACGACCACATCGGCGAGGCCCGCCTGCACAACCCCGACGTGACGCAGATCGAGGCCTTCCGCACGGGCCTGAAGCTGGTCCGGCGGGAAGCCGGGCCGGAGGTGTTCCTCCTGGGCTGCTGCGTGGCGCAGAACATGCGCACCTTCGGCGGCGCGTTCGGCCTGCTGGACGCGATGCGCGTCGGCCCGGACACGGGCGCCGGGCAGATCGGGGCCGCCTACGGCTCGCGCAACTATTTCCTCCAGGGCCGCGTGTGGCAGAACGATCCCGACTGCGTCTCGGTCCGCGCCGCCATGCCGCTGGAGCAGGCCCGGCTGAACGCCTCGTGGACGGCCATCGCCGGCCAGCTTTTCTATAACAGCGACTGGCTGCCGGACCTGCCGCCCGAGCGGCTGGAGATCCTCAAGCGGACGCTCTTGCCGCACGGCCTGGCGGCCCGGCCGGTGGACCTGTTCGAGCACGATCCGCCCCGCATCTGGCTGCTTTCGGATACCGGCGGGCAGCCGCGGCGGGACGTGGTGGCACTGTATAATTGGGACGCCGCCCATGCGGCGACCGTCGCCTGCCCGGCCGGACGGCTGGGCTTGCCGGCGGCGGCCCAGTACGTGGCCTTCGACTTCTGGGCCGATCGCTTCCTGCCGCCCTTTGGCGAGCAGCTTGTGGCCGAGTTGCCGCCCGCTTCCTGCCGCATCCTGGCCGTGCGGCCGGCCGCCCCGCGGCCGCAACTGCTCGGTACGTCGCGGCACGTGACGCAAGGCATGGTCGACGTGCTGGCCGAGCGCTGGGACGCCCCCGCGCAGACGCTGTGCGGTGAAAGCCGCCTCGTGGCCGGCGATCCGTATCAGCTACGCATCGTGCTGCCCGCGGGCGATGCCTCGTGGCGGGCACGCGCCGTCACGTTCGCCGACGCCGACGCCGCGGCCGGCGTCCAGGCCGAGTTGAAGCAAGACGGCCCGCAGGTGCGGGCCACGATCACCAGCCCGGCCGACCGGCGGGTGATCTGGGCGGTGAAGTTCGAGTCGCCAAATCCAAAATCTCAAGTCTCAAAGGCAAAATCTCAAGTCTCAAATCTCAAGTCGCCAATCGTTAATCCTGGATCGCTGATCTCAGATCTCAAGTCTCAGATCTCAGATCACATTCCACACACCTGAGGGGCTACCATGTTTTGGGCCGGAAGTTCCCGCCGGGGCGCCGCGGCACAGAGAAAATCGTGGCGACAACGGAAGTGCCATCTCGAACAGCTTGAAGTGCGGAGCATGTTGTCGGGCGGCACCTTGTCGTCGCTGATCGCCGCCCAGCACCAGTTGCATCCCACCTTCCTGCGCGGGCAGAAGATCGCGTCGCTGGCGTCGAGTGGTTTCAACGGCTATACGCCGGCTCAGATGCGCGCGGCGTACGGATTCGACAAGGTCTCGTTCGACGGCGTCCAGGGCGATGGCTCCGGCCAGACGATCGCCATTGTGGACGCCTATGACGACCCGTGTATTGCCGGCGACCTGCAGGCGTTCAGCGCCCAGTTCGGTCTGCCGCAGTTCGTTTCGAATCCGAAGAACGGCCCCACATTCACGAAGATGGGCCAGACCGGCTCGAAGAAGGCGCTTCCTGTGCCGGACGCCAGTGGCTGGTCAACGGAAATAGCCCTCGATTGCGAGTGGGCGCATGCCATCGCGCCGAAGGCTAACATGATCCTGGTCGAGGCCAACAGCAATTCCGATACGGACCTTTATGCGGCGGTGTGGGAGGCCGCCAGCCAGAAGGGCGTCAGCGTGGTCTCGATGAGCTGGGGCGGTCCGGAGTATGACCGCGCTGCCCAAGCGGCATACGATAAGCAATTCTCCGCCTACGTGGCAAAGGGGGTCGCGTTCGTTGCTTCTGCCGGCGATTCGGCCGGCCAGGTGATCTACCCCTCCGCGTCTGCCTACGTGATAAGCGTCGGCGGCACGTCGCTGACGCTCGCCGCCGACAACACGGTGAGCAGTGAATCGGCTTGGATCGACAGCGGCGGCGGGCCCAGCGCGTTCGAACAAGAGCGAGCCTGGCAGCAGGGGGTGCAGAAGACTGGCGTGCGGATGACCTCCGACGTGGCGTACAATGCCAACCCCCATACCGGCGTTGTGGTCCTCGATAGCTGGGGTGGCGGTTGGTGGATCGTTGGCGGGACCAGTGCCGGCTCGCCGCAATGGGCCGCCCTGCTGGCCATCGCCAACCAGGGCCGGACACTCGCCAAGGTCGGGACGCTGAAGGCGGCCATCGCCGATCTCTATGCCCAGACTGCTTACCGTGACATCACGGCCGGTTACAGTTGCTATTATGCTCAACCGGGCTACGATCTTCCGACCGGGTTGGGAGTGCCCCAGGCCGATCAGCTCGTCCCGGCCTTGGTGAGCTACAAAGAGGCGAAGCTCGCTGCGGCCATCGTCCCGGCCACGGCCCCCGCGGACGCTCCCGCGGCCAAGTCGTCCGGCGCCGCTTCGGCCGGCGCGGCGCACGACCAGTCCACCGACATCGCGGGCTACGAGTTCGCGCCGAATCTGCTCACTGTGGCGGCCAACACGGTTACGGCGGTCACTGGCTCGTGGCAAGTTCCCACCTTGGCGACCGCTTCCGACCGCGACCAGTGGGAAAGCGGCGTCGCAGACTACGTCGGTATCGACGGACTCGCCGGCTCGTCGATGGCGATGCCGTGGATCGGGACCATTTCTTACTACAACGCTCCCGGTTCCCTGCGGCAAGTCAACAATCTCTGGTGGGACCCCACGAATGGCGCGCAATGTTTTCCCGTGCCCATGAAAATCAAGACCAATGATGCGATCAACGCCTCGGTCACCTACCTGGGCACCAACCTCGGTTCCGACATGTATCGCCTTACGATAACGGACACGACGCAGAAGACCACGTTCACGGCCATTGGCGGATATTCGGGCGTGGACACGAATAACGGCGCCATTCCTCCGGTGAATCCGAGCCAGCCGACCTCGGGCATGGTCGGTTCCATCGGCATCATCAATGCCGGTAGGTTCGCTAACTTCAATGTCGCCTTGCCGAAGTTTGCAACGCAGAACTTCAGCGGGGTCACCGCCACGGTGAAGGGGTCAACCGGCTCGCAGACCGTCCCCTTCGCCAGTCTCAACACCGCCGCGGTCGACCTGTTCGACTCGAAGGGCGGCCTGATGGCACAGACTTCCAACCTGGGCACGGATCAGTCGAGCTTCTCCGTGACCTGGGCAAACTCGGGTAATTGGAATTCAATAGAATTTGTGGGCCAAAGACGGAGTGATTTCTTGTGCCCCGCTGCCCAAGACCTGATCTATATGTTATGAGAGTCCAAAATCTCCAATCCCTAATCCCTCGCCGGCCGGGCGGATGACGGACCAGGCGGTTTCGATGTTGCCCAGCGGGGCGCTGACCTGGATGCCGGCTACACGCGGGCGGACCCGCTCGGCCGACTCGCGGGCGATCTGGATCCCCGTGGCAAGCTGCTCCTCGCGGCTGGTGGCGGCGGCCATGCGTTCCATCACCGCGTCGGGCACGACCACGCCCGGCACCTCGTTCCGCATGAACAGGGCATTGCGGTAGCTCGACAGCGGCCAGATGCCGGCCAGGATCGGGATGCCGCAGTCCTGGACCTCGTCGAGCATCCTGAGCAGGGCATCGGGATCGAACACCGGCTGGCTGATGGCGAACTCGGCCCCGCCGGCGATCTTGCGGCGGAAGCGCTCCAACTCGCGCCGGCGGTCCAGGGCGGTGGGGTCCAGGCCCACGCCGATCAGCGCGAACGTCTGCGGGTCGATCGCCTGGCCGCCCAGGTCCAGGCCGCAGTTGAGCCGCTGCTGCACGACGACCATGCCCACCGAATCGGCGTCGAACACGCCGGTGGCGTGCGGGTAATCGCCCAGCTTGGGCGGATCGCCGGTGACGAACAGGATATTGCGCAGCCCGCAGGCGGCGCAGGCCAGCAGGTCGGCCTGCATGCCGATCAGGTTGCGGTCACGGCAGCAGAAGTGGAGGATAGTCTCTATGCCGGCTACGCGCTGGATGCGCTCGGCGGTTACCAGCGGCGAGATACGGGCGCTGGCCCGGGGGCCGTCGGGAATGTTTATCGCCGTGACGCCGCGATCGTGCAGCGTGCGGCTCTTGGCCACGGTCGAGTCCAGGTTGTAGCCCCGCGGCGGCAGCAGCTCGACCGTGGTGACCCATTGGCCCCCGGCCAGCCGCCGGCCGAGCTCCGACTTCTCGGCCATGGGGGCGGGCGGCTTGGCGGGTGCCGATTCGGCCGGCCGGACCACGGCCTGGATCCGCGCCCGGGCCAGCGGCTTGATCGCCCGGGCCAGCTCGCGGATGTGTTCCGGCGTGGTGCCGCAGCAGCCGCCCACGGCGGCCACCCCCAGGCTCACGAACCGCCGGGCATAGGAGGTGAGGTACTCGGGCGAGCAGAGATAGATCCGCCGGTTCTCGACCTCCTTGGGCATGCCGGCATTGGGCTGGACGACCAGCGGCAGGCTGCTGGCGCGAACCGCCCGCTCGACCGCCGGGAGCAGGCCGTCGGGTCCGGTACCGCAGTTCAGGCCCCAGGCCGCCGGCTGAGGGCCGTCGGCCGGGAGTGGGGCGAGCATGGCCTCGACCGGCTCGCCGGCCGCCGATTCCGCCTGGTCCACCAGAATGAACGACAGCAGGTAGGGCACCTCCGGCATGCGGCGCATGGCCGTCGCACACTGCTCCAGGGCGGCGCGGCTGGGCTGCGTCTCGAAGATCACCAGGTCGGCCCCGCCCTCCCGCAGGCTCGTCACCTGCTCGGCGATCAGCTCGTCGATTGTCACGCGGCTGTCCAGCGGCGGCGGCAGCGGGCCGATCGAGCCGGCCACGAGCACCGGCCGGCCGGCCTGGTCGGCCACGCGGCGGGCGATGGCCGCCCCCGCTCGATTGATCTGGCACACCTTTTCGGCCAGGCCGTAGCGGGCCAGCGCCAAGCGGTTGGCGCCGAAGGTGTTGGTCGTCAGCACGTCGGCCCCCGCCTCGCAATATTGGCGGTGGATCTCCTCGACGAGGCAGGGATCGGCCAGGCACAGCTCGTCGAACGAGCGGTTGGTAAATACGTGGCGCCGGTAGATCTCGCTGCCCATCGCCCCGTCGAAGACGAGCACGCCGCGGCCGAGGGCTTCAGAAAAGGTCGGTGCGTTGGCCATTACTTGCTGATGACCACGATGGCCACGTCGGCGTTGCGGTTGGGGTCGTCGCGGACCTCGCAATCGGCCTCGGTGTCCAGGGCGATCCGCTGGTGAACGGTGATGCCCTGCGCGAGGCAATAGTCCTCGAAATCGGCGATCGAGAGGAATCGCACGTTGGGCGAATCATACCAGTGGTAGCCCAAGAGGGGTCCGGACCGCGGCGCCCGGCCCTCCTCGGACAACTGCTTGCGGAGCTTCCAGAAGCCGAAGTTCGGGAAGCTGACGATCCCCTGCCGCCCGACGCGGAGCATTTCGGCCAACACGCGCTGCACGTCCAGGACGGCCTGCAGGGTCTGCGACAGGACGACGAAGTCGAACTGGCGGTCGGTGAAGGCGGCCAGGCCCTGGTTCAAGTCGGCGTGCACGACGTCCAGCCCGCGGCGGATGCAGGCCAGGATCGCCCGCTCGTCCAGCTCGATCCCTACCAGGCGGCGGCAGCCGTTGCGGCGGAGGCGCTCCAGCAGGCCGCCCGTGCCGCAGCCCAGGTCCAGCACGCTGGCCCCTGGCGGGATCAGCGAGTCGATCGAATCGTAGTCCAAGCGGCGGCGGTGGAAGATGCTTCGCGGTCCGTGGCAACTGGCCTCGTCTTCCGCCTCGTCTTCGGTCGCCACGCCGCCGGCAACGTGGCCGCTGCCGGTGCCTCGGCCCTGGCCGCTCGCGGCTTCGCCCGGCCCACGGGTCCCCTCTCCCTCCGGGAGAGGGTTGGGGTGAGGGGAATCGGCGAGGGTCTCTCCCCCCAGGTTGGCCAGGAACGACCGCATCATCGCGCCGTAGACTGCCAGATCGTCGGCCAGCAGGAAGGCATCGTGGCCGCAGTGGCTCGCAACGTTGCAATAGCTAACCGGCTTGCCTTCGGCGATGAGGGCGTCGACCATCTCCTGCGACTGGAAGGCGGGGAACAACCAGTCGGTCGAGAAGCTGATCAGCAGCCAGCGGCATTGCGACCGCCGCAACGACTCGGCCAGCTTCTGTCGCGTGTCGCCCAGGTCGAACAGGTCGATAGCCATGGTCAGGGCGAGGTAGCTGTTGGCGTCGAAGCGTTCGACGAACTTGTCGCCCTGGTAGGCCAGGTAGGAGCCGACGGAGAAGCGGGTCTCGAACTGCGTCTGCACCTGGCGGGGCTGCAGCCGCTGGGCGTCGAACTTCTCGATCATCGCCTCCCGCGAGAGGTAGGTGATGTGGCCGAGCATCCGCGCCAGCGACAGGCCCACCGTGGGGCCGGGCCCGTTGGCGTAATACTCGCCCTCCAGGTAGGCCGGGTCGCGGAGGATCGCGTTGCGGCCCACCACGTCGAAGGCGATGGCCTGGCTGGTCAACCGCGGGCCGGTGGCCAGGGCGATAGTGCCGGCCACGCGGTCGGCCCAGCGGGTGGCCCAACTCAGGCACATGTGGCCGCCCAGCGACCCGCCCACCACGGCCCGCAACCGCCCGATCCCCAGGTGGTCCACCAACAGCCGCTGCACATCGACCATGTCGGCCACGGTGATGACCGGGAAATCGGGGCCGTAGGGCCGGCCGGTCTCCGGATTAGTGCTATTGGGGCCGGTCGTCCCGCGGCAGCCGCCCAGGATGTTGGGACAGACCACGAAATACCGGTCGGTGTCGATCGGCTTGCCCGGTCCGACGGCGATCTCCCACCAGCCGGGCGTGTCGTCGGGGTCGTGCCGAGCCACGTGCGAGTCGCCCGACAGGGCGTGGCAGATGAGCACCGCGTTGTCGCGCCGCGGGCTGAGCCGGCCGTAGGTCTCGTAGGCCACCCGCACGCCGGGCAGCCGTCCGCCCTGCTCCAGTTCCAGCGGCTCGGGGAAGGTCACGCACTGGACGTGCCTGAGCGGCTGGGCGTTGCGAACGCTATCGCTACTCTCGAACACGGACGAATCGGTAGGCATATCATTAGTGTAAAGCTCGCCCCGCGCGGGCGAAAGGGGCGGGGGCAAGGCGGACGGCGGAAGGCGGACGGGGGAGGGATGAAGGATGAACAACACA
>JBEKTY010000041.1:0-51213 GCA_049515555.1 Thermoguttaceae bacterium | reverse complement strand
TTCATCGCTGGCTAACTCGGTATCACGGAGACGGGTATTCGGGGCTGGAAAGGAGGCCTGTGAGCGGGCGTCCTCGAAAGCTTCAGGCGTTGGACCAAGACACTCTGAAGAGCATTGTATTGTATGCGATTCGCCGATTTCCTAGCCTTTGATGCCGCTGCCCAATCGCTCTACGACGATCTCAGTAGCTAGCGACGGTGCCGAGCCTGCTTGACCAGGCTGGCGGAAACGGCCAGGCGGCATCCCGGCAAGTTTCTGGCAGAAGCTGCGAGGAAGGATTTACGGCGTGGGGTCGCCTTCAGGTCAAAACCGCTCGATGACCTGGAAACTGGTGTCTTCGCCCAACGTCTTGCCGACCGGCTGCCAACAAAGGCTACCGGAGGGAACTACGGCGATTGTGTGCGCCAAAGCGTTCGCAGCCAGGGTGACGTTCTGGGCGACATGAACTGGGATACTTGGGAAATTACCAAGGCGGCTATGGAACTCGGCGGTGTCAATCCCAATGATCTCACCGATCCACAGAAATCGCCTGCCGAACGGCTTGCGCTTGTGAATAAGATCAATTGGGCGAACGTCACCTTGCCCCGGCTGAAAGCCAAGCTTGGACCTTCGTTCCACGTTGATGATGCTTGGAAACGGCAGTTCGGGATCGAGCGGTTGAAAAGGATCAAGGCCGCCGTGGAACAAGGTCAGCCGATCACCGACCCGCAGGAACGAAAACTGCTGGGCATCTGGCGGACGCTTGAGACCCAGCTCGGGAGGGAAATTCTACCCGCTGATCCCAAGGATGACGTGGGCATGACTCGGCTGCCGATGAGCCAAGCAGATCGCACGAGGTTCTACAAGACGCTGACCGGCACGAACGAGAGTGTCGAAACGCCTTTGCGGCTTTCGCCCCAGTCGGCCTACGATCACTTGGCGAAGTACGGAGTGGAGGTCGTGGGAGATGAGCAAGCGAAAGATTGGTTCTTGACCAGAATCCTGAACGACCTGCGTAACAGGATGGCCTTCATCCCATCGTTTGCCAGGGGGACCGAAGCAGATCGCAAACGCTGGCGTGATTCTGCCGCACGATCCTGGGGTGGATTCCTTCCGGCGGCACGAGGTTACGATCCTGGCAATGCGCCGGGCTTCGCCCAGTGGGCCGCTGGTATGACGACACGGGGCTTTAGGATGAGAACCAACCCCAGTGGCAGACGGGTGGCCTACGGATACAACGAGCCGGAGGAGTTCCAATGGTCCGGGCATTGAACGTCTTGGACCGGCTTTCGACCCGGCATGCGGCGGCATTGCCCCAGGTGCGAAAGGCGGTGGATCGCATCCAGCGACACCTGGAACCGCTGATGAGCAAGGTCCGGGGCGTGTGACGGCTTTCCTCTTGTAACATTTCTGGACGGCAGAGAATAATCGCAATTTCCCCTGGTGCGAACATCCTGCCGGGAGTCCCGTTTCCCCTGCCAAGGCAACGGTTCTCTGTTGCCGTTTGAGGGAGCGCATCGCTGCGCCACCTATTCCTGCCCGCCTCATGGGGTTGTCAAGGCCAACGGCCGATGGGATACTATGGTAAGGGCCAGTTTGACGTTGAAACCGAATCGCTCTTGGGCGGTCGGTGTCTTCTTTGGAGATTTTGTTCCGTTCCGTGAGATACCCTATGCCGGTTGCATTCCCTGAAATCCGTGTTGGTGAGGCCATTCGACACGAAGCCCTGACCGTTTTCCCCCTGTTCACGAGGCAGGCCAGCGGTTTGGAATACCTCGTGTCCGACGAAGCCCTGGAAGACGGTTCGGTGGCTGTGGAAGAAGTAAGCGAAGCCGGATCTGTGCCCACCTTGACCGTCGATAATCGTGGCGACACGCTGGTTCTTTTCATCGAAGGGGAGGAACTTCGTGGGGCAAAGCAGAACCGAATCTTGAACACAAGCGTTCTCGCCGCCGCCAAGAAGAAGACCACGATTCCGGTTTCCTGCGTAGAACGTGGGCGGTGGGGCTACAAGACCCGCCATTTCGGATCGAGCGGAACTCGCTCCTCCTCCAGCATCTTGTATGCGATCAAGTCGTCCGTGGCCAAGTCTCTCAAGGAAGACCGGGGGCACCGGTCGGACCAGGGAGAGGTCTGGGCGGAAGTTGACCGTGTTCAGAGGGCTCTCGGGACTGTTTCTCCCACCAGCGCACTCAGCGATACCTACGACTCATACCAGCAGCGGATTTCGGAGTTCCAAGAAAAACTCCCCTACGTGGAAGGTGCCACGGGGCTAGCAGTTGCCATCGGCAACAAAATCGTCGCCCTCGACCTGTTCGACAAGCCAGCGACCTGCCGGAAGGTCTGGAACCGACTGCTTTCCGGCCTGGTGCTGGACGCCCTGGAAGCCCAACCCGGCGACGTGCAGGTTGAGGTTGGCGAGGTTGAGCGGGTGATGGCTACCGTAAGCAGCCTACCGTGGGAAAAGGCCGACCAAGTGGGCGAAGGCGAGGAATACCGGGCTGCTGGTGACGGCCTGTTGGCCTCGGCCCTGGTCTACCAAGGTGCGCCAGTTCATGCCAGCGCCGTGGCCGAACGGAATTGGTTAACCGACGAGTGATACGGTTGCCGAGATTGCCAGACCCCACTCCAGACCTGACCTATTCTTCGTTCTGCTTCTCCAGAACGGGCACAACGACCTGAATCACGGTCCCAGCATCGTCTCCCATGCCTTGCCGAGTGCATCGGGCACTACTGGCGGCAAATGTACGAGGTTGCGGCCTGCGCGCCGGCCGAGGTGTTCCTGCTGGGCGCCAACTACCATGCGCCCATCCAGCATCCGCGGTTCTTCGCCGAACACATCACGCCGTGGCTGGCCGACTTCGCCACGATGCTCCATCGGCAAGGTAAATTCCTGCTGACGCACACCGACGGCGAGAATCGCGGACTCTTGGAAGAGTACCTCGCTGCCGGGATCGACATCGCCGACTCGGTTTGCCCTGCTCCGATGACCAAACTGACCCTGGCCGGGACGCGGCGTGTGTTCGGCGGTCGGATCACGATCATGGGCGGTTTTCCGTCGGTAGCTTTGGTGAAGGATGCCATGACCGACCGCCAGTTCGACGAGTATCTCGACGACTTCTTCCGGCAGATCGGCCACGGCGACCGTTTAATCCTCGGAGTTTCCGACACAACACCTCCGGGCGCGACGTTCGAGCGGTTGCTGAAGATTCGCGATTGCGTGGAAGCTTTCGGCCCGGTAATTTCTGCTTCAGGAGTCAACGTCTGACATGCTTCGCCAACGTACAAGTTGTTTTCTGTGCTGTATCAGTATCGCCGCATTCAGTTCGATCGTGGCGGCCGGCCCCAAAGACATCCCCACCCATGCCGATGTCTCCTATGGTCCCCATCCCCATCAGCTCTTGGACGTCTATCTTCCCAAGGGCAAGGGGCCCTTTCCCGTGGCATTGTGCTATGGCGCGATTTGGGTTCCCAAGAAGGGTGCCGCACGCCTCGACCTCTTTTCCTCGCACCAGTGTGCCGTGATTGCCGTTCAGACCCGTTCGATGGGCGATGCGCAGCAAGACAAGGTCCATCCTCCCATTTCTTACGTCTTGAGCGATGCCCGCCGAGCTCTCAAATAAGTTGCCCTTGGGAGTCCCTGCTGGTGGTACTGAGCCGCAGGGTTCACAACAACGGCACCTGGGATGGCGACCACTTGATTGCCACCCAGCGGAAGCGATGGTAAATTGGGCCGATTCCGTAAACGGCCGCGTTTCTTGCCCCCAGGAGTCTCCCAATGCACCGCTCGCGTATCACGTGGCCCGTCACTTGCGTGGCCCTTTTCCTCCTCTGCACGTCAACCGGATGGGCCAATCTCTTCCGCTACCCGGAACAACTCGAGCCGCTGCAATTGGAAACCAGTGGCAGCCATGGCTGGTCGGCCGAGGTCGCCAAGATCTCTCCGCCCGCGGGAATCCTTTATCCGGGCGATACGGTGAAGATCGAGTTGAAGCTCTGTAACAGCGGCAAGACGGCGATCACGGCCGAGCCGACGCTCGAAGTCGTGCGCGTCGGCGATCATTTCGAACGGTTCGATCCGACGCGGGGCGACCCGATGATCGGCGGCATGATCATGCGGACCGTGCCGCTGGCGCCGCCGGCTCGATTCAAGCTGCCCGCGGTGGCGATCAAGGCGGGCGGAAGCGCCACGTTGGCGTGGGCTCCGGCGGTTAGCGGTCCGGGCGATTTCACGCCCTTTGGCTTGTATGCCGTGATCCTGGATGTGCCCGGCCTCGGCCGCCAGGGCGTGGCCAGTTTCGCGCGGGTCTATCCGCCCAATCCCGCGGCGGGCGACGGCAAGGATTCGCCGCTGTTGTACTGCAACCAGATCTGGTACATCTGGGGTCCGGAACAACTGGATACCGTGGCCCGGCTGGGCTTCAAGTGGGTTCGCACCGACGGGTTTCCCAACTGGAACGGGGCCTACGGCGGCAAGGTCGAGGCCCCGTTCAACTGGACCAACCACGACGAGATGATGGCCCACTACCGTCGCAACGGCCTTTACATCATGAGCAACATGTACGGCTCGCCCGACGTGACCGTGACGCCGAACAATCGCAAGGCGTACAACATGATCCACGAGGAGAAGTACGACGAGCGCATGGGCGATTTCGTGGAGGAGTGCGTGCGCCGCTATTGTGGCCCGGACGGCAAAGGCCCGCTGCAGATCATCGACTACTACAACGAGCCCTGGGAGGGCGGCGGAATCTCGGGCTGGAACAGCGACTCGATCCGCTATCGCAAGCTCTACAAAACCATTTACGACCGCGCCCACAAGGGCAGCCCCTGGATCACCGTGGGCGGCTCGTCCAGCATCATGAACAACGAAGACAAGTTCTTCACCCGGAAGGACTGGCAGAAAGACTACCGCTTCGACGTGCTCACCGACCATTACTGCCAGCCGTATGCCTGTTGGGGTCCGCGCGTGGCGCAGAAACTGGGCATCTACTCGATCGAGACCGAGACCTGGATGGGCAGCAGTCCGGACCGCATGGCGGCCGTGTCGAGCCACTTCATCGCCGCCGGCCAGAGGAAGCTTGCGCCGAATCATCCGGACCAGGTCCTGTGGAAGAACGGTGCGCTCATGTGCCGGCCGACCGCCGTCGCCAGCAACGCCTTCTTGCACTTCACCGCCGGGCGACGGTTCCATCGCGTCGTCTTCCTGGATCACTTGCCCTGGCTTTACCAATGGAGCGGCAAGCAGGGCGATTGCTTCATCCTGGCCGGCGACCGGCATCTGGTCAGCGCCGACGCCGTCGTCCTCTACGACCAGATTCGCGCCAACGGCACGATCGCCGTCAGCAGCCTCGACGGCAAGCTGAAGGCATACGACGTGTTGGGCAATCTGCTGCCGGTCCGCGACGGCAAGTACGTCGCGCCGTGTTCGTTCACGTCGATCTACCTCGAAGCGCCGGGGCTGGCCCCTGACGCCTTGGTCGCCGCTGTCGCCGCCGGCCGCATGGAGGGTGCCAAGCCGGTCGAGTTGCTGGCCGACGATTTCGTGACGCCCATCACGAAAGCGAAGAGCGTGGACGTCGACGTCCATAACGTGCTGAACCGGCCGATCAGCGGGACGCTGACCGCCGCGCCGCCCGCCGCGGTCAAGCTGGCGAAAACGAGCCTGCCGGTGACGCTGGGTCCCGGCGAGACACGATCGGTCAAATTCCCCATTCTCGCCGCGTCGGCTAGTCCCGCCAACGGCTACGAATTCACGTTCAATTTCGCTGGCGACGACGGCAAGGCCGAGCTGCGCGAGGTTCTCGAGGTACATACAATTGCCTACGGCACGCCGTCGGTTGACGGCAGCATGGAGGGCTGGCGGACGTCGACTGCCGTCCTGGCGCACGGCGCGAAAGTGAGTCGCGACATCTCCGAAAAGGCCTGGCGGCCTTGGGAGAAGGAGCCCGAAGTGACGAAGGGCCGCGCGGAAGTCCGTTTCATGTGGGACGATCGCTATTTCTACGTATCGGTCCGCGACCGGAACAAGGATTGGACGCCCAAGGCGAGCCTGGCCCATCGCGACGACGACCGGCTGTTTGGCACCGGCGACATGGCGCATACTTACGTGAAGAGCATCTACGATTCGCTGCCCGGCGCCGGCCATTGCCTTCAGATCGGCATCGGCTTGGGGCTCCGCGAGAAGCTGCTGCCGCCCGATCCGCTGGTGCCGAAGAAGATGATCGTCCAGGCCGACACGGATTACGAGTACGACATCTGGAAGGTGCCCGAGGGGCGCGACGAAATATGGCGCGGGGCGGCGCCGTACCTGGGGTTCTGTAATTTCCTTCCCCGCTGCATGCCCGAGGGATACGACGGCGTTCCGCGCGGGGCGAGCGTGATCGTCCAGCGGCGCGGAATCGACACGATCTACCAGGCGGCGATTCCGCTGTCCGACATGCCCGAGTTGGCACCGCGGCCCGGCAAGACCGTGAGAATGACCTTCGCGCTGCCCGGCTCCGGCATCTTCTTCGGCGCGGGGCGCAGCCGGACGCGTTTCAACGCGCTCACCCTGCTGCCCACCTGGACGGCAACGCCTTCGAACGACCTTCGCTGGGGTTTCACGGGCAAAGCCGGGCAAGGATTGGCGGAAGAATAAGAGCTGGTAGCATTGTGCGTGGATGGAGCCCGTAGATTCCATATTACCGAGACCCTGCGCTGCTGTGGTTTCGACGACGGTCTCCCCGGCGCCAAGATCTCCCTGAAGCTATTGGAGAGTCTTTGATGACTTGGTTCTTCTCACGAACGTCGGCCCTTACTGCCTTGGTCGTCTTCAGCGTCCTCGTTGCCATCGCCCCAGCGGCGGCCGAAACCGTCACCGACCTCCACGTCCGCCAGGCCATCGAGCGTGGCCTCACGGGATATCGGGCCGAGCCGGAAGTTCGGATCAGTTTTCGCCTTGCGGCCGAAGCCGACGTATCCATCACCGTCGCTCGGCACGATGCCCAAAGCCGTTGGAACCCGACCGACACCCGGATCCGAGCGATCCCCGCAGCGGTGCGGATCCTCAACCTCGGCAATCTGACGGCCGGCGTTCACAAAGCCGTCTGGGATGGTCTCGACGAGCAGGGACAACCGGTCGTCGAGCCGCAGCCCGCCGTCCGCTGGCCGTTCGACGATGTCGAATTGCCGACTGTCGAGGAGTACTTGGCGAAACGGGCGGCCGACCCTCGCCGGGCCGCCACGCCGCTGACGGCCGAGGAGTTGATTCTGCGCATTCCGGTGACCACGGTCCGGATCACCGTCCGGGCGGGAAACGACCTGGCGGCGGTGAACTTCGACCGCCTGCCGGGAGTCGTGCCGGCCTGGTCGATGGCCAACGGGTTCTACAACGACGGCTTCACGTTGCCCGACGGCGATCTGTTGGTGATGAACTACATGGCCTGGCACGGCGAGCAGTTGACGCCGGGCTTCAAGCTGCGGCACCGGTATCCGCGATTCGATGCCGCATGGGCGAGCAATCTGCCGACCGAGGGTACCACGGTTTGCGTGGGTCCCGACGGCAGCCGGTACTTCGGCAACGTGAATGGCATTCTGAAGTACACCGCCGACGGCACCGACGGAGTATGGCAGCTAGCCGTCTTCGTTTCGACCGCCGAAGCGGCTTATGGGCCAAAGGCGATTATGTGTACCACCTCATTAACCGCGAGAGCGGCGCCGTCGAGCGAACTGCGCCCGCCGCCGGCCCGCTGACGTTTGACAGCGACGGCAACCTGCTGATCGCAGACCAGGCCCGGGTGCGGCGCTTTACGCCAGACTTGAAGCCGTTGCCGCTGCCGAAGGACTCGCCGTATGCGGGCACGGGTCCGGGGGAGGGGACGCTCGATCTGACGCCCGCGGCGAAAGGCCCCGTGGCGCCCGACCGCACGCCGCGTATCGGCAGCATCATTCCGGGTGGGGAGGGCGACTTCTACGTCATGCCGCAAGACGACGAAGGCGACATGCGTCGGCCGCGGCCGGCGCTGCACTTCGACCGCGCCGGCCGGTTGATCGAAAGCCGGCTCCAGTTGGAGTTGGGGCAGGACCGGCCGGGCAATGTCTTCGTCGGCGACGAGCCGGCCCGGCTGCTCGTCCACGTCACCAACCTGGAGGAGCGGCCGGTAGAACTGGCCGCCCGCTGGACCGTCACCGACTTCGACGGCAAGGCGGCCGAGGCCCAACAGCGGTTCTCGGTCCCGGCACGCAGCCGGCACGTCGAGCCGCTGTGTCTCACGCTGCTGGACTACGGCTGGTTCGCGATCGCCGGCACGGTCGTGCGAGACGGCAGGCCTCTGTTGAGCCTGGACACCCGGGCCGCCCGCCTCCGGTCGCGATCCCTGAAGACGGACCCTGACTCCCCCTTCGCCATCGTCTGGGGAACCCATTATGCGCTCAGCGGCCTGGCCGGCGCGAAGAAAGAGCGGTGCAGCCCCATGACCGGCACTTTCTTCGTGGCGCCGCACCTGCGGCGGGCCGACCTGCCCGAAGCGACCGATATGCGCCGAGGCGCAATCCTCGGCGCGTATGCCGAGAGCCGTCGTTGGGGCATCCGTTCACCGATGCTGATCAGCTACGGCGAACCATGGCTGACGAGCCACTGGATGGCGCCGGTTTACGACTACGATCTTTGGCTGAACGAGTGCCTCGCCCCGTCGCTGCGACAAGTTGCCGCGCCCGACCTTCAGCACGTGCAGTTCTGGAACGAGCCAGACAACTTCGGCTATCACCAGACCATCAACGGTCCCTTCGCCCGCGAACATTACGCCGTGTTGCTCAAGCAAGTCTGGTGCCTCAGCAAGACGATCGCCAAGGACACCCGCGTCATCGGCGACGGCGACGCCGGCGCGCTGGGGATGATCGAACAGACGCTGCCGCAGTTCGATGCCGTCGCTTACACCGATGGCGTGCCGTTCCACTATCCGGGCGCCGCCAACATGACGTGGACTTCGATGTCGCTGCCCGGCGGTCCGGAGGGAAAAGCCGTGACCGTCGAGCGGTTGAAGCAACTGCGAGATCAATACTACCCGGGCCGTCCGCTGCTGAACACCGAGGACGGTTGGTGGGGCCACGTCGGAATCAAGCCGGAGGTCGCCGCGGCCAGCATTCCACGGGTCTACATTCCACAACTGGCGGTCGGCGTCGATGAGTTGTACTGGTATGCCCAGGTATCGGCCGAAGGGGATCCATCGTACCTGTTGGGCGTCGACAACCTGCCGTGGCCAAGCTACTGTGCATATGCTTCCATGACACGCAACCTGGAAGGGGCGACGTACCTGGGACCGATCGATCTGAAAACGCCGGGGACGTTTGCGTACTTGTTCGGCCGTGGCGACGAGATGATTGTGCCGTTGTGGGCGGCGGCGGGAACGCCCCAGGTGGATCTACCGTGCGGGGCCGAGACCGGCGTGGTCGCCGACATGATGGATCGCGAGCGCCCCTGCCAGGCTGAGGCGGGGGCGATCCGGCTCAAGCTCGGCATCCAGCCGCAGTACGTCCGCTTCCGTCGCACGGCCTGGAGCGAAGCGATTCTCCGTGCCGAAGCGGCCCGGCGGCGAAAGGAGTTGAAGGTCGATGACGTGGCCGACTTGCCGGCGGCGATCGCCGGTGCGGCAAAAAAGGCCGCAACCGGCAGGCCGTCGATGACTCGACTTTTCTATCTGGTCGAAGCGGCCCGCCACGCCGCCTTGGCGGGCGAGTTGCGCAACCTTCCCCCAAGAATCGCCCCGGCCGACCCCGCGGCGGCCCGAAAGGCCATCGAAACCGCGGAAGGGACCGACGGCTATCTGCGGGAAAGCCGCATAGCGCTCGGCTGGGCCGAGCGGTTGGAACGGGCCACTCCGCGTCAGGCGGCCGACCGAGTGGCCGATTGGCAAAGGCTGGTCACCCTGGCGGCCAAGGCCGTCATCGCCATGGCACGCCAGGAAACGCCAATGCCGCTTGGCGTGGTCGTCAACGCGTACGTCGGGGCGCCGGGCGAACTGGAAAAGCTCCGTGCCACCGTGCCGGTCCGCGACAAGCCCGAGACCCGCATCGACGCCAACGTCCGTTTCCAGCTCGAAGCCAAGGCGGGTTCGTTGGTCGAACTGGAGATCACGGTCCGCAACTTCGCAGACCATCCGCTCCAAGGCACAGTGGCTCCGCGATTGCCCGGCAACTGGACGGTCGAGGCAGGCCCCGCGGAGCACGCGTGCACGGTCGAGTCGGGCAAGTTCGACCGCATCCGACTGTCGGTCCGCATTCCGCCGGGAACGAGGCCGGGCGTGTATCCGGTAAGCGCTCGGCTTCGCAAAGACGGGCGGACCATCGCCGCCATCCATCAGCCGCGCGTCGAAGTGAAGCCCTGAAAGGAATACAAGCCATGAAGATCCTCAACTTGAAGGTCTGCTTCCCCATGTTGCTGCTCCTGCTGTTGGTCGCGACGACCTTTGCGGCCGAAAAAGGCGCCGCCTCGCCGGCGAGCGTGAGGCTGCCGGTCCGCTTCACGTCGCCGGGCAAGGGCGTGGCCAGCCTGGCGGTGTACGACGCTCACGGGGTCCTCGTGCGGAGCCTGCTCAGTGCCCAAGCGGTCGAGGCCGGGCCGCAAACGGCCACCTGGGACGCCACCACCGACCTGGGTCTGCCGGTGACGGCGGGAACTTACGATGTCCAAGGCATCTTCTTCACGGCGCCGCCCGCCTTGAAATACGTGATGAAAGTCGGCAAGAGCGGAAATCCTCCCTTTCGAGCGCCCGACGGGAAGGGCGACTGGGGCGGCAACCTGGGCGGACCCAGCGCCATCTGCGCCAACAACCAATCGCTCATCATGGCCTGGTCGTGCGTCGAGGACAACCAGGTTACCGGCGTCCAGCAGATGGACGACCGTGGCAACATCCAACTCCGCTATTTCACGTTCTATCCTTGGGACTGCCGCTGCGCCGGAGCCATGGATGAGACCAGCTTCTACCTCGGCATTGAGAACTGGGAGAAGCGCCGATTGGAAATTGCAGTTTACAAGCTGGGCGAACCGCGGGGCAAGATCCTCATGGTCCTGCCCACGGGGGCCCATGAGGAACAAACCGAAAGCCGCTGGCACGGCCGTTGGAGCGCCTGGCTGGACGGCATGGCCCTAACCAAAGATAACCTATACGCCAGCATCGCCTCGGACAACGCCTTGTTCGTTATCGACCGCAAGTCAGGCAAGATCCGGAACAAGGTCGAAGTGCCGGCTCCCCGTGGACTGGCGGTGGCAGGCGATCGATTGCTGGTCGTCAGCAACAAGAAGATCCTTAAGCTCCGGCTGGACGGCTCAATGGACTCGGTATGGATCGACGGCGGCCGTTTCAAAGCGCCCCACGCCCTGGCCGTCGACGCTACGGGCAATCTATATGTGGGCGACAGCCGGATGCAAGGGCTCGGGGGCGAGAACTATGAAGAAGGAAGCCGCCAGGTCTACGTCTTCTCGCCGGAGGGCAAGCTGCTTCGCACGATCGGCAAGGCAGGCGGCGCGCCGCGATCGGGTCGTTTCGAGGCCGAGCGGCTGGGAGACATCGCCGCCCTGTGCATCGGACCCGACGGCCAGTCCCTGTGGGTCCAGGACATGGCGACCGGTTTCACCAGGACCTCGCGGTGGTCGCTCAACGGGAAGCTGGAGCGACAGTGGTTCAGCCGCAAACTGAGCGGTTGGCCGGACGCGATCAATCCTAGTCGGCCCAGCGAGCTGATCGAGGTCCGCGACGCTTTCAGCGACGAACCGGGCATCACGGCATGGGAGGTCGACCTGACGGCTAAGACGTGGCGACCCTCGTGGCACTACGACTGCACCTGGGACGACATCTACCCGAAGGGCGTCTTCCTCAGCCACGAGCACGGGGGCAATCCGTTGAAGGACAAGCCTTGGCCGGTGTTCCATTACAATTTCGGCCCGCTGGTGGCCCACGGCGGCCATACGTACGCCATGAACAGCTCGGGCAACGACAATGGCGTGATTTACATCCTTCCTCCCGGTGAGAAACCGCGGCCCGTAGCCATAGTGTCGTACCATCGCACGGAGAAGGACGGCGGCAAGCTCCATGGCATCTACGACCAGGGGCCCAACAACTGGTTCACCTGGGCCGACCGCAACGGCGATGGGCAAATATCCTCCGACGAGATTGTTCTCACCGAGAACCCGAAGGCCCTGGAACCAACCTTCCGCATCTTCGAAGGGCGGCTTGACGAGCAGTTAAACGTGCACGTGAAGCGCCCGCTCCGCGAGGGCCGCTCTTTTCGACTGGTGGATAGCCTGCTGCCCGTGAAGAGAATCCTCGGCAACGGGGCGCCCGTCTACGACTGGCGCGAGTTGCGGGACGAGGTGCCGTTGCAGGCGCCCGATCTGAGGGGCGGGGACGGCTGGAAGATCGTTCGTGACTATATGCTCCCCATGCCCGTGGAAACTGCCGAGGCATTCTACTCGCTGGTGGTTCCCGAGAACGACCAGAAGCTGAAGCTGCCGGGAATCGATGGCGACACCTGGTGGGCCAGCCGCAATTGGCGGACCAAGCTCGCGCGGTTCGACAAACACACGGGCCGGCCGCTGTGGGCCGTGGGACGCCGCGCCCCGGGTCGCGCCGAGCCGGGGCAGATGTACTATCCCGCCTCCCTGGCGGGCATCGCTGGCGATTTCCTCTTCGTCCTCGACACCATGGGCATGGTCTGGGTCTGGCACAAGGACGGCCTGTATGTCGGCCGACTGTACCACGACACGGCCACGGGACAAATGGACGACCAATCGATCTACTGCGAGATCCAGGGGGCCTCGATCTATCACGATCCCCGCACGGGCAAGATCTACTCGCTGGTCGTCGATACGGGCACCACGATCCACGAAGTCTCGCTGCCCAAGGTCGAGCGGCTGGCCGGCCAGCCGGTGACGGTTACGGTTCCGCAGGCCGGCCAGGCGAGGGCCTGGGACCCGGACGGCGTAGCGCCCACCCAGCGGCCAACGTCGGACGTGTACTTCACCGCGCAGCCGCCCAAGATCGACGGCGGAATGGACGGATCATGGTGGCAGTTGTCCGACGGCCGGCCCCGCCCCGAAATGCTCGTGCTGCTGGATGGCCAGCGGCTGTGCTCGGTGCGGGCGATGTACGACAACAGCAATCTCTACCTGGCCTACGTCATCCGCGATACCGTCGGGCCTCGGAACCGCGGCAGCGAGCTGCCCTACTGCCCGTTTGTGAGCGGGGCCTACGTCGATTTCTGCATCGCGCCCGACTGGACGACGCCGCAGCGCGAGGAGGTTCGTGAAGGAGACCTGCGAGTCATCCTGGCCCGCGTTCTCGGCGGCAGCGGCGAGCAGGATTTCCAACAGGGATTCTGGCAGCGGAAGACCGGTGGAGAGAACTCGCAGACCATTACTTCGCCGGCGGCGAGCGTCCACTTCGATCAGATCCGGCAGGTGCCGGGCCTGAGAATGGCCTATCACGTGGGCCAAAAAGATCAGCAAACCGGCTTGCTGAGTTACGAGGTCCAGGTGGCGGTGCCGCTGGCCAGCCTGGGGTTGGCTGAGCCGGCCGGCCGACGAATTGGCTTTGACCTCTCAATCGCCGTGGCCAACGCGGCTGGCGACCGCCGGGAGCGGGCCGGGCACTGGGCCGGCCAGTCGGAAGGCGTAGTGGTGGATCGCCCCGGCAGCGCGCGGCTCTCGCCCAGCACGTGGGGCACCCTCCACTTCGTGCCGCGGCGGTAGTAAGAACACGTGGAAACAGCAAATTCTTAGGGGAACCTCGAATGAACGGAATGCCTAAGAACCGCGACGGGAGAGCAAATACGCTTGTTGCTTCGCCGATTCGTCCTTCCTGCCTGCTTGGATGGCCGACGCTAATTGTCGTAGCGACGGCAATTTCAACAGCTTGCGGCGCACCGCTGACGAAGAACCTTGCGGACGATTACGGCGCTGATCCTGGAAAGGGAGACGTGACCGCCGTGCCGCAACGGGCCGTGGATGACCTGGCGGCCAATCCCGACGGCGGCACGCTCACCATCCCCGCCAGCGACACGGCCTCGGCAGATCGAGGGCGGCAAATGGACGACCATCGCGTACCGGCCGCCACGCGTTCAGGGGCATGCCGACAATCCTCAGGCGTGGGTTGATTTCCTCGAGCCGCCGGGAAAGAAGGCCCGTTATCGGGTTGTGGCCGTCAACGCCGACGACAGCGACCAGGGGGCCAGCCCACCGACGCCGCCCGTCCGAATCGCGCCGGCACGAACTACGACGGCCGACGTCGATGGAAAGAAAGTTGCCCTCGGTGGGACCGTCCCGCTGGATGACGATCGTCGCCGGATTCTCACCCACGGCCGCGATCCCGCTGCCTTCGTGACAGGCTTCCGGACAAACGATTCACGGATTCGATTTGGCCGACTCCAGCGGCACGTCGCAGAACGTCAGCGCGGCGATGCCGTTGGCGCCGATCAGCAGTTCATCCTGACTCCAATTCATCTCATGCACGTAGGTGATCGTCTTCGCCGAGGACGCCGCCTTCAATCGGAGCGTGAGCACGCGGCCGGAGACCGAGCCCGAGGCGACTTCGCCGGCGGCCCCGTCCAGATAGAATTGGCCGGCGCGCGCATCGTTCCAGGCGACCGGCTGGTCGAACTCCAGTGTGATCGCGTCTTTCGCAGTGCCGGTGTACCGGGCCCGCGTGAGGTTCGCCGCCGTGATGGATGCGGCGGGCGTCTTGCCGTAGAAGTCGCGCTCGATCAAAGGTTGCACGAGCCGTGCGAACTCCGTCCAGCCGACAAGCGGATAGTGGCAAGGCCCCGGCGGGCGGATGCCCAGCGTGGGCAGGATGTCCATGTTCGAGTAATGCCGGGGCAAGGTCCGCTGCACCTCGCGCAACATGTCGCCGTGCCCGTTGCCCATGCCGCACGAGTTGGGCCAGATCTGGAAGCCATAATAATGGCCGATGTTCGGGAAGTCCTGCTTCCAGGCCGCCGACATGTCGAGGAAGTATCGCTGGTAAGTTTCCCAGCCGTAGCCTCCGTCGGGCCCGTCCGAGCCCTGGTCGCTTTCGCCCTGGTGCCACACCGCGGCGCGAATGCCATGCGTCAACCGGGCCTGCTCGACGCGCCACAACATGCGGCCGTAGATGGTTTTCAAATCGGCGTGGTTCGCCCTCGTCGGCTGATGTTCGTCGATGCGCGTGCCGCCCACGGCCCCGTTGATGATGAAGATCGGGACTTTCTGGCTGGCCACGAGACGCTTGGCCAGCTCCATGCCCCACCAGCCGAGTTCCGCCTTGTGTTCCGGCCGATTCGCCTTCCACACAGGATAGCACCACAGGTTCGGCCGCGCGAGGCCGGCTCGCCGGGCTTCGGCAAAGCGGTCGCGGACCCAATCGGTGGCATCGCCACGGCCCGACAGGCCGCCATAGCTGCGGATCCACTCGCTCGTGTCGCGCGGCGACTCCTCGCCCGTATCGGTGGCCAGGGCGTTGGATTGCCCGTCGATCAGGTAAGCATCGCCGCACACCAGGTTGCCGGCGGCGTGCAACAACTTCTCCCGCCCGGCAGTCACGACGCCAAACTCAACGCGGTATTTGACCAGTCCCGGCTTCAACTTGACCGCGAACGCATAGGACTTGTCGGCCGCGGGTGGCTGCCTCTCGGACTTGAACGACTTGTCATCGGCGTAGACATTCAGGTATACGGCATCGGCCCGTTCGTCGAGCGTGCCGTTGTAGTAGAGAGTGCCTTCATTGTTGTCGTCGCGGGCGTAGAACTGGCCGTCCTCGGGTCGTTCGTCCTTCTCGGGAGCGCGTTGGATCCACGCGTCTCGCGACGGCTCTTTCACCGCGATCTCGACGGTTCGGACGACCGGCTCGCCGCCGTTGCTCACGGCAACCGTCACCGCCAGTGGTCCGCTGTTTCGTGCACGGCGCAGGACGAGCTTTCCGGGCAGGATCTCCTTCGACTCGACAATGCTCGAGACGGTCCAATCGTATTTCAGTTGGCCCGCTCCCTTGGCTCGCATGGCCTCAAGATTGGATATCTGCGGCACGATCTCGATCGTCCTGCGGCCATCCCAGGTCGACGGCGCGCTGAAGGCGACCGCCGGGTCCGGAATATCCTTGCGAATCGTCACGGGAATGTCCAAAGCCTTCACGCCGTCGGCATAGACGGCTACGAACCGCAGGATCCACGACTGGTCCCGCACGACCCGGCCGGCATCGATCGTGAAATGGAAACGGTCTGTCGCTGCAAGGGTCTTCTGCCCGCCGCGGTCGATGAGCCAATAGAGTTTCTGCGCGCCGCCGGCCCGGGCCGTCACGGTGGCAGACTGACCTTCCAACAGCGAAACCTCTTTCTGTGAGACCGCGAACTCGGAGCCCGGTTGCACCAGGGGCCCGACCAGCGTCTGCAACCGCTTCTGGTTTGCGTACTGAAGTTTCAGCCAGTCGGCGGAGCGTGCCTGGTTCGAGATGCGCACTTCGTCCAGGTCGCCGACGAAGCCGGCGCCGATCTGCATCCGGACCGGCGTCATAATCGCCAGCGCGGACGGCGCCGGAGTAGGGGAGGCAACCTGCGGCTGGCCGTTCACGAAGATCCGGCCGTTCTGGCCGTCGTACGTGTACGCCAGGTGAACCCACTGCGACTTCGGGACGGCGCCGGCGGCGTGAATTCTCGTTTGGCCGGCCTCGACGGCAAAATGCGCCGGCGTGGGCGCCACGCGCAGGTTGACCATATCCTGTTTACCCCAGCTCAGGATCGTCGTGTTGAACCGGTCGGCCTTGACCCACGCTTCGGACGTGTGCGGGCTGGAGGCGAAGGGATAGGTCCGGATTCGCCCTCCGCAATCGATCCCCTTGACGCCGGCAAAATGCCTGGCACGGCCGATCATTCCATCAGAACCTGTGGTGTCCTGATCCTTGGACTGGACCATGCCCGCATCGTCGTGGACCGGGTCGTTCATGTGCCAGACACTCAGATAACCGTTGGACTTGTTGAACACCGCCGGGCCACTGGACTCGGTCGGCGCGTCGGCCTTGCCCCAGTACATCTTGATTTCCTGCCGGGCGTTGCCGCGGATCGCCGGTACCCGGATCCAGATCGATGCCACTGCGGACATGGCGTCCCACTGATCGATTTGGTAGGCCAAGGGCACGCCGGTCGGTGTGGCAAAGCGGACGTCCGCGCCCTCGGCCCGGGCCTCGGCGAAGTCGAAGGAGTCCTTATCCAATCGCACAAGGACGGGGAAGTTCTCCTCGGCAACCGTTGCGGGCAAGTTCGCGCCTTCCGGCGTTGTGAGCAGCCACAGGGAGCCCGAGTGTCGCCAACCCTGGTACTTCGCGGCAGCCCTTTCCTCGGGCCGCAGTTCCAGCGGCTTCGCTCCCAAAGTCGGGTACGCCGTCTCGATGCCGTACTTGGCCGCCAGGTAGCCACCGACCAATGCTTCTTCTGCGGGCGACAGCAGGGACTGGTAACCAAGGATCTCGGCAACATCGAAATCGCAGTACGCCAAGCCGTCGTTATTACCGATCGCGTAGACGGACGGAGTCTCATTGTTGGCGTCGACGACGATCTTGAGGACTATGAACTTCCGAAGCGGCGAACAGTCGAACGCAGGTCCCGGCAGCACGGCCCCGTTCCTGGAAACGGCCGCCGGAAAATGATCCTGCCAGAAGCCGGTGTCGTTGGCCCAGGTGTTGTAGCTGGAGCCGCGGCCCTTGAGCCGCCCGAGCAGGCCGCCCGCTCCGCTCCACTTCGCCCCGGGAGAACGGATCACGAGATAGTGTTCCTTGGCGAAGAACTCGCCGTCGAGCGCAAGCCAGCCCTTTCGGAATTGAACCGCGGGCTTGGGGCCAAGCTGGTGCGGCGCAAGCGTGGGCGCCGTGCCGCCGCCGGCCTTTGCATGATGCCCCCGGCCGGACAGGTCTTCCCAGGTGCGCACGTTCCCCTTGTCGTCCGCAACGACGCCGGCCGCGGCGTCGAACCAACAGACCAATCCTTTCGTCATGGTGAGCTTCGGCGAAGGCAGTGTTGCCGCGGGGGCGGGACGGTGGGAATGGACGGGGGTGTCGATGCCCGAGTCGCCCGATGTACTGGCGCCGCCAGCGGAATAGGCCGGATAGGTTGTCGCGATGCCGTACTTGGCCGCCAGGTAGCCGCCCACGCGCTGCTCGTCCGCCGGCGAAAGTATGGTTCGGAAGCCGAGGATCTCGGCGATGTCGCAATCGCACGAGGCCCCATCCGCCATACCAATCTGGTACGTGTTGTTGCTCATGTCCCCGTCATTGACGTCGATCTTGAGGATCATGTACTCGGTGATGGGCCCGAGGTCGAACGGCGGCTCGGCGATTGTCTTGCCGTTCTTCGAAACGACGATCGGGTACTGATCGCCCCAGAAGCGGGTCGTGTTCCTGCCTAGGCGATAGCTCGACGCGCGCTTCCAGCGGCGGCCGAGGAAGCAGCCGTCGCTGCTCCACGTGGCATGGGGCGAACGTACGACGACGTACTGCTGCTCGACGAACAGCGGCCGTTCCAGGTTGAGGCCGCAGGGGCCGGCGGTCGTGCGGAACTGGATCGCCGGTTTCGCTTGGATCTGGTTCGCCGCCAGGCGGGGCTCGCCGGCGGCCAAGGTCGCGTCGTGGCCGTTGCCCGAAAGATCTTGCCAACCCTGTACCACGCCCTTGGCGTCGGTCACGATGCCGACCGCCGCATCGTACCAGCAGGCCAGGCCGTCCCTGACCGGGGGAACCGGCCGCGGACTTTCGGCAACGGCGTTCAAGGTCCCGGCAACCCAGATTGCGGCAGTCACCGCCAAGGAAATCCGACTTCGATAGTTTCTCATGGTTACCTTTCAATGTCTTCAATCGCGCCGGGCAACGGACAAACGTCGATGGAAGTCTCGCGGACTCGGGCTTCCCGGGAATACGCTTCATTCTGTCAAGTTTAGTTGCCGCCCTAGCTGGTAACAACTTGTGCCGAGGATACAAAACGTCCAAAAGGGATGGATGACAGCCGCTCGCCTGAATTTGCGAAATTCGCCAGTGGCGAGGTTTGATTTTGAGGTGTTGGAGGATTCCATAAACTGGATATGATGGGGGGTGTGTTCTGAGACGCCTCGAAAAGGATGGGGCGATATGATTTGGCTCGCAAAACGCTTGGCCGGGATCGCCGGCTTGATCGGGCTTCTGGTCTTATACACTTCAGCCTGGGAGGGGCGTGGCGGACCCGCGAGCCATGGCGACGAGTTGCACGAGGCCATCAACACCATCGCGGCGGTACTGGGGGCCACGCTGGTCGGCATCGACCAGTACGATCTGGCGTTGCGGTGCGCAGATGGTTTGAACCAAACAGTGGACAAACGACGGAGACACCATGACCGTCACAATACCTAACCCTGGACTTCGATCCGTACCGTTGTTGCGCGGAATCCATACCGGAGATCTCCTTATGAATCGTCTTGGTTTACGCCCATTGCTTGGTGCGTGGTGTGCATTGTCGATCCTTCTTGCTCTGGGTGTCCCCGCCCACGCGGCCACACCGGCAAGTATTACGGTCGATGCGGACACGCCCGGCGCGAAGATCGGGCCGCTCTTCTACGGTTTGATGACCGAGGAGATCAATCATTCCTATGACGGTGGACTTTACGCCGAACTCATCCAGAACCGGGCCTTCCATGGCATGAAGGGTGACGCTATCCACTATTCCTTGGTCGAAAGCGTCGCTCATTGGTCCTTGGTCAAGAGCGGCGCGGCCAGCGCATCGATGCAGTTGGATGCTTCGAATCCGGTCAACACGACCGGCCTGACGACCAGCCTGCGACTGGACGCCCACCAGGCCAGCGAGAGTTCTCCGGTGGGCGTGGCCAACGATGGCTACTGGGGAATTCCTGTCTGGCCCAAAACGAAATATCGCGCCGCCGTCTGGGCCCGTGCCGGCAGAGGGTTCTCCGGGCCGCTCGTGCTGTCGATCAAAACCAACGACGGAAAAACAACCTTTGCCCGGGCCGAGATTCCGCATGTCGGCGCCGCCTGGAAGAAGTATCAGGTGGAACTGACCACGGGCAATGTGCCGGTATCGACCGCAAACCGTTTTGTCGTGTCGATGAAACCACCAGGAACGGTCTGGCTGGGCTTCGTCTCTCTCTTCCCGCCGACCTACAAGAACGGTCCCAACGGCACGCGGATCGACATCATGGAAAAACTGGCCGGGCTGAATCCGCGGTTCCTCCGCTTCCCTGGCGGAGGTTACCTGGAAGGTTACCACATCGACGACCGTTTCGATTGGAAGAAGATGATCGGCCCCGTCGAAGAGCGCCCGGGGCACGTTTCATGCTGGAATTACTTTTCCAGCGACGGCTTCGGCCTCTTGGAATTCCTCGAGTGGTGCGAAGACCTGCACATGGAGCCGATCCTGGGCATCTATGCCGGGTTCTCGGTCCTGCCGGAAGTGGCCACGCCGGAGCAAATGAAGCAGTTCGTCCAGGATGTGCTCGACGAAATCGAGTACGTCACCGGCGACGTGAAGACGACCTGGGGCGCAAGGCGCGCCGCCGACGGCCACCCGGCGCCCTTCCGGCTCCGCTACGTCGAGATCGGCAACGAGGACGGAGGTTTCGGCTATCCGCAGCGCTTCGCAGCTTTCTATGACGCGATCAAGGCCAAGTACCCCGAGATCAAGGTGATTGCGACCTGTGACGTCCCCACGCGCAGGGCCGATATCGTGGATGAGCACCTGTATGCCAGGCCGGAGACCATGCTGCGGAAGACGGATATGTACGATCACCGCGACGGGAAAGTGCCGCCCGTCTTTGTGGGCGAGTGGGCCACCAGTGAAGGGAAGTATACGTCGACGTTCCGCGCGGCGCTGTGCGACGCGGCGTGGCTGACGGCCTTGCAGCGAAACAGCGAGGCGGTCGTGATGAACTGTTACGCGCCGTTGTTTGTGAACGCCCATCACGTTGGTCCCTGGCAACCGAACCTCATTGGCTACGACGCCGCCACTTGTTACGGTTCGACTTCGTACTACGCCCAGGCGATAACGGTCGAGGTCCTGACCGGCCAGCCCGACGACCAGAATACCGTGGAGCACCCGACCAAAATAGTCCCTAAGCAGGAACAAATCAACAACGCGGGGCCGCGTTTGACGCACAGCTTCCCGGCCAATTCGGTCAGCGTGCTCCGCTTGAAGGCCCGCGTAATCCCTTCATCGACTTCTCGCGCCGAGCCGCCGCAGGCCACGATTCGCGTCCGCAATCACATCCTGGACCGGTTGAGCCCGGACCTCATCGGATTCAACTTCGAGGACCTCAATTATCAGACCTACGGCGGCGTCTGCAGCCAGCTTCTGCATGGACAGGATTTCGAGGAGCATGTCGACATCGACGACTTGATGCCGGTACCTCCGCCATTGAAGAAGTACCTCTACCTGCGGCGCATGCGAGACGGGAGCGTAAAGTTGGTGAGCTTTGGCGTCGAACGGGGCGATCGCCGCGAGACATTCGAGGGATGGAAGGACGGAGTACGCGTCGATGTCGGTTCCCAATGCGTGCCGCTCGATCAGTTTTCGCCCGAGGTGCAAGCGGAGATCCACCGGCGAATCACCGGCGACCGGCAGGTAAGCTCTTATTGGTGGCCCATCGTCGGTGGAAACGCCCGGGCACGCTTCACACTCTCTACGGACCTGCCCTTCAACGGGCTTCAGGATCAGCGGATCGAATTCCTCGATGGCGAGGGCGAGGTGGGCATCGGCAATCTGGGCCTGTTCCGCCGGGGAATCCGGCTCGAAGCCGGCAAGCCCTACGAGGGCCTGCTCCGCGTCCGCTGCGAGAAGCCACAAGAGTTGCATGTCTCTCTGCGCGGCCCGGACGGGGCGGTGCTGGCCGAAAAAATCCTGCCGGTCGGCCGTTCGCACGATGGTCTGGTTCGCGGTTTCGAGAAAATCGAGTTTACACTGACGCCCGCCGCATCGGCCCTGGGCAGCTTCGCAATCACGCTTAAGAGCCCGGGCGCCGTCACGATGGGCTACGCGTTTCTCCAGCCGGGGCCTTGGGGTCGCTACGAAGGGCTGCCCGTCAAGAAAGAGCTGGTCGAGGCGATTCGCGGAATGCACCCGCGCGTCATCCGCTACAACGGTGGCATGATCAGCGACACAATCATGAAGGACACCTACCGCTGGAAGAACATGATCGGCCCGAGGGACCTGCGGATGCCCTTCATCGGCACCTTCAACCCATTCCCAGCGCACGGGTTCGGCATCTTCGAGTTCCTCGACCTGGCCCGGGCGATCGGCGTCATCGGCGTGGTCGGCGTGCGCAGCGACGAGTCGCCGCAGGACTACGTCGAGTTGTTGGAGTATGCAAACGGGCCGACCGATTCGCGCTGGGGCGCGCTGCGAGCCCAGCATGGGCATCCTCGGCCTTATGCGCTGAAGTACATCGAATTCGGCAATGAAGAAGGACCAAACGCCGAGCATGCCGAGAAGTTCAAGGCCGTTGCCCGGGCCGTTTGGGCGAAGTATCCAGACGTCGTCTTCGTCATGGGCGACTCCTGGGCGAGCGAGGAGACCGACGAGAAGCTCGATCGGCTGTTCCGGCCGGACGAGCCCATCGGCCGGAAGGTGCCGATCGCGGCCGATCTCTTGCGGTTCGCCAAGGCGCATCGAGCACAAGAAGTTGAAAATCACGGACTCCGCCGCGACATGGACTTTCCCGGCCTATTCGTTCACGCTGCTGCGGATCGAGATGATCGAAGGCAGGCTGCCGCAAGGAAGAAACGAATGGAAGTTTCACGCACTTTACCATGGGTTGCGTCGTTGGCACTCGCTGCCGTGATGTTGCCGGCACGGGCGGATGAGCCGGCGGCGGGTTCGCTCAGCCCGGCCAACCTGCGTGTCGAATACCTTTCCGAGCCGCTGGGCGTTGACGTGCCCAGGCCGCGCTTCTTCTGGCAAGACGTCGGATGTGGCCCAAATGCACGTCAAACCGCGTATCAGCTCCAGGTGTGCCGGGGCGACAGAGACGTTTGGGATTCCGGCAAGGTCCTGTCGGACGAAACGATCCAAGTTTCCTACGGCGGCGACGCCCTGACTTCGAGCAAGGGATCGACGGCGGAGCCTTGGCCCCCGGCGTCACCGATTACAACAAACGGGCGCTCTACAACACGTATGATCTCACCCATCTGTTAAAACCCGGCAAGAACAGCCTCGGGTTGATGCTCGGACGCGGTTGGTACAACGAGCTTTGCGGGGCCGAGCCCTGGGGATTCTCCAAGGCATCGTGGGTGGCCCAGCCGATCCGCCGCCTGGGCTACGACCTGAACCTCTGGTGCCAAGCGTATATCGACCCCGAGTCGCCCTTGCTGCCGCTGTTGGGCACGCGCCACGGCGATTTCGAGGTTTGGCACGGGGTCGTGCCGGATCTGGCCGATCCCCAGGTGCGCCGGATTTATGCCGAATTCCTTCGCGAAAATTTCATCCGCAGGGGAATCGCCGGCTTCAAACTCGACGAGGTGGACGGCTCCGGCAACACCGCCGGGGCCAACGAGGAATGGCAGTTCCCCGAGTTCACCGCCTTCCCTAGCGGCGCGGACGGCGACCAGATGCACAACCTGCTTGGTCGGCTCGGGGCGCAGGCCATCGCCGACGCGTTCCGCCAGGAGAACCGGCGGACGTTGGGGCTGGTCCGCGCGAGCCATGCGTGGGCGGCCCCCGTGCCGATGGTGGTCTACAGCGACGAGTACGACTTTCCCGATTACATCCGCTACAACCTCAGCGCTGGCGTCCAGGGGCTCCTCTGGACGCCCGAGGTGCGCGATGCCGGCAATCAGCGCGACTGGACGTTGCGCGTGTCCGCCGCAGCCTTTTCGGCACGGATGCTCTATAACGGCTGGCAATTCCCCCACTTCCCCTGGCAGCAACCGAACCTCTCGGCCAACGAGCACCACCAGCTCTTGCCAGACGAAAACCCCTTCCTCAAGATCACTCGGCACTTCAACCGCCTGCCCATGATGCTTGTGCCGTATCTCTACCAGGCGTACAGCGACTATCACCGCAAGGGAATCGCTCCGCTCCGCCCGCTGGTTGCCGACTGGCCGCAGGATAGCAACACCTGGCACGTCGACGACGAGTGGATGCTCGGGGCCGACCTGCTTGTCGCCCCGCTGACCGACGCCAACTCCTTTAGCACGTACCGTCGCCAGATTGTTAACGATGTGAAGCAATTCCGGCCTCTGAACGGTCCCTGCCGCATTACGGCCGACAGCGACGCAATCGAGCTTGCTATGGAATTCGACGGCCTGGGCATTAAGGGTGCGAGGTCGCCCGTGGAGAGTCAGGCCGGGCCGTGCACCTTGCGATTCGCTTACCGCAGCGACGCCGGCAGCGCGGGAATCCGCCTCTGGACGCCCGCGGGCCAGGAGGTCCCCGAGTTTCATGTCGACGAACTTCCGGCGACTGGCGGTTGGCAAGTCGGCGTCGTCCGGGCCACACTCCCCACGGCCGGAACGTACTCGCTTTACATCGGCAAAGCCCATGCTTCCACGGGGGCGCGGCACATCGCTTTTCGGAACATCACGATCATCCAGAGGCCGCTGCACCAAGATGCCACAACCGCCTGGAACCGCGAGGTCTATCTGCCCGATGGAACGTGGCGCGATTTCTGGACCGGACAGGCTTTGCCGGGCGGCCAGCACCATGTCGTTACGGCAACGGCGGAGCAGCCACCGGTGTTCATCCGCCATTGCACGTTGCTGCCGCTGGCGGAACCGTTGCTCGGGATCGACAAAGAGACCGTCTTCGCCATCCACCTGGCCGCGTACGGGGACAATTTGCGACCTTGCCGGCTACTGGAGGATGATGGGGTGACGTTCGATTTCGAGAAGGGAAAGTGGGCCACGCTCACCGTGCAAGCCGACGGTACGGTCGACCGGCCCGACCACGGGCAGCCGCTGCGTTACCGAATCGTTGGCAAGGCAGAACCGCCGGAGTCTGTCTTGCAGAAGCTGCTTGGCACCGCGGAGTGAACAAGGGCCGGCAGTCACGTTCTCTTGCAAATCAGCACGCTTTGGGAAGGCTCAACACCTTGTCGCCTGGCATCTTGGCAATGCTCTTGACGGTCTCGGTGCTAGCCGGCAACAACATCGCCGCTGTCAACGACGGGGCTATGCAGGTCGGCAAGAACAAGGTCGAGCCGCGTCGCGGTCCGCCCCATTTGACCTTGAGCACGGCTAGGCGTAAGGGTATCAAGCCTCCAAGGTATGGGGCCGTTGGCAAGCACGGGAGCCTAGCGGTCATCGAGCGACTGATCCTCACGCTCAAGGTGCTGCTCCGTTGGACGATCGACCTTCGCGGCCTATGGTGTGCGCCTCGCCTACTTCGAAAGTCGGAAAGAGAGGACTCGTCGACGATCAGCCGCCATTCGGACGTCCACTTTGGCAGCTATTTCGTGCTGATTATCGCCACAGCGCCCGTTTGCTGTAAGGCCCAAAAGTCGCTGGTCGAGCACACCCGTGGGCTTGTCGCCGGGCCCCGGTTCGATTCTTGTCTTCGTCAGCATCGCCGCCTTGAACTTCTCCCGTTGTTCCGCCAGCGTATTGCCGGGGAACTCTTCCGGTAGAGCGGCTTGTCTGCTATCGCTTCTTCACCGCGACCACGGCCGCCGACCATCGCGGCAGAGTAAAGCGGACGAGTTGCTCGGCCGTTTCGGCCTTTGCGGTGGCCGGCTGCACGGCGTGCGGGTTGTCCAGCGCATTGCGAGCATCGAGCGAATCGGGAGCCACGACCGCCATGGTGACGCCGCCCACTGTGAAACCCTCCTTGAACATCAGTTCCACCGGCACCGCCTCGTCGCTGGGATTGACCGCCTTAACACATACGGTTGCGCCGTCGGCCGACTTGCTAGCCACGGCATTGAGCGCCCCGGCATCGCCACTCAGCTCAATCCGCTGCGGGGCGTAATGGTCTCGCCAAAGCTTCATCACCACATAATTTGGCGCCGGGAACCAGGTGCGGTGGTCGAAATTAACGAAGGCGTTGTCCCAGGCGCTGGCCGAGACATGCCGCAGGAAGAGAGCCGGCCCTGCCATGCCTACGAAGTCGCCGCACCGCTCGAAGACGTTCAGCGCCCCGCCGGCGTAAAGGCCCGTGCGCCAGTCGGTGCTCTGGGCGTTCCATTCCGAGACATACAGTCTCAACTTGGGATTGGCCGATTTAGCGATCATCTCAGCGCGGCTCCGCCAGAACTTCTCGGCATTGGCCGGCCCGTTGGCGAAATTGGCCGCTCCTTCGTAGTGATGGACGCTCAGATAATCGACCAGATCGGCGCATCCGGCGATCACTGCCGCGTCGCCATCGCCCCAGGCATGGCCAAGCTGCCCGCTGCCGCAAGCCAGCGTAATGATCTTAGGATCGACCTTCCTCATGGCCGGCACGAACTGCCGCACGACGCTCACATAGTCGTCCGGCTTGAGTCCCCAGACCTCGTTGTCGATCTCCCAGTACTTCACGCCGTACGGTTCGGGGTGGCCGTTTTCCGCGCGGACCTTGCCCCACTTGGAATCGGCGGGACCATTGCAGTATTCGACCCACTCGCAGGCCTCCTGGCAGTACTGGTCGCGGTTCTCGCGCCTGTCGCCCATGCCGATGTTGATCACCACAAGTGGCTCGGCTTTGACGTGGCGGCACATGGCCACGAGCTCGTCAATGCCGAAGGAGTTCACGTCCAGATCGTCCCACATGGGCGCCGGGTACTTCACCCGCTTGTGCTGCGGCCCGATGGCCGACTTCCAACGGTAGCGCGAGGCGAAGGACCCGCCCGGCCAACGAATCACGGGCGGCTTCAACTCGGCGATGGCTTGGAGCAGGTCGGGTCGGAATCCGCCGTTGGCCCACCCCGACTCGGGCATCATGCTCACCTGGTCGATCCACACCTTGCTTTTGGCGCGCACGCCGACTTGAATGGCACCGTTGTCCGCTGCCAGCGCGGACTTCAACTCGAACGGATACTCCTTCCACTCCGCGCCGGGGGCGGGCAGTTTCTGCTCGGCGATTGTCTTCTCGCCGTCCACGAGCCGGACAGTAATGTCAATGCGGCGATCAGGGAGTAGCCCTCCGGTTTCGCGCGAGCGCCCGGCGGTGGATCGCCGTCCTCGATCGTTAGCGCGGGAGAGTTCACGCACCAGCGGAAACGACGCCATTGGCCCGGCTGACGGCTGCCGGTGAGCGTCACCAACTTCTGCCCCGTCTCTTCCACCCGCACGGCGGCCGCATAGCAGTCCGTAATACTGTCCACGAACACATTGTTGTGCCCATGACAAAGTGGATGATCCACCGCTCCTCCTTCGCCTGCGGCGCGAACCCCGGAAGGGCCACGATGCGCGGCGACTCGCCCCTCACTCCGGGAAGATCGACCAGCCCGCTGCGCAGCGCGGATTGCCGGCCCGTCGTCGTGGTAAACCTCGACGGCCGCGTCAGCCACGCCCGGCCACGGTGCCGCCAGCGTGAAGTTCGTTCCTTCTATCTTCGCGACTGTCGTCGCCAGTCCCTGGCGTCCTTTCGTCCAACGGCTACTTGTTTTTGCCGTCCCTCGCTGAAACCTCAGAGGGACTTCACTCACGGGCCGTTCTTTTCACTCGCACCAGGCACACACTGTTGGCCGGGAGCTGCAACTGGAACACCGCATCATCGGCTTTGACGGTTTTCACCTCGGTCTGCTCCAGGTCGTGGGTCGCGTCGACTCGATCGATTTCCACGCGCGCGATGCCTTTCCACGGCAGATTGCGCAGGGTCACGGCAAGTTCTCTCGGCTCGGATTTGAAGTTGCTGGCCATCAGGGCGGCGGCCTGCCTATCGTCCGACATGCCGGCGCAGATCGGGACCGGCCCGCCCGGCGACCATCCCTCGCACGACACGCGGTTCGGGCACTTACTGAACTGCTGGAAGCCTTTGAAGACATAATACGCTTTCGTGGGAATGCCGAACTGGCCGAACATGCTCCATGGCGACGTGTCGGCCGAATAGAAGTTCAGCACATCGATGGGCTGGTCTTGGAGCCGCAGCAGCACGTCGGCGCAAAACGCCGCCCCCTCGGCGCGGCATGAACGCGCGAACCACTCCGGCACGCCGGTGTACTGCCGAGGTTCGCTGGGCCGCAGGCCGCTCCAAGTGGTCAGGTAGCGCCATTCGTTCAAATGGCTTTCCGTCTGCCTGAAGCCATACTCGTCGAGCAGCTTGCGCACGACGGCGGCATCGGCTGCGAGATACTTGGGTTCGCCGTAGTAGGCGTGCCAGGAGAAGAAATCCAGGGGCAGTTTTCTGTCGCGGCAGAAGGCCAACATCGGCTTGACGAGGTCGCTGTGGGCGTTCGTCGCCGCTGGCCCGCCCACCCGGAGCGCGGAATCATGGGCCTTAATGGCCTTGGCCGCGACCTCGTAGAGATCGAGGTACTGTTGGCGCGTGCCCGTCCACATGAAGCCGGCCTCCGGCTC
Source organism: Thermoguttaceae bacterium (assembly GCA_049515555.1). GTDB lineage: Bacteria > Planctomycetota > Planctomycetia > Pirellulales > Thermoguttaceae > JBEKTY01. Next base: position 22,774 of record JBEKTY010000041.1, on the reverse strand, counting down.
GTTCCAGATTTCCCAGTAGCGGATGTTGTGCCGGAAACCCTTGGCCCAACCTTCGTTGTAGTGGCGGATGATGTTCACGCAAACCTTGGCCCATTTCTGATAGTTCTTGGGCGGATGGTTGTGGTAACGGGTCCAAGGCTCGATGCTCTCGCCCAGGCGATAGACGATCTGCGACCTGTTCTTGATGATGGCGGCCAGGTAGTCGTCGGTCTTTGCGAAGGTGTAGTTGTTCGGATCGTCCACGTCGGCGTCGAAGATCGGAAAGATGGTCGAGACGTCCACGGCGTCGGAGTAAGGCCAGTGCACATCGTGTAGCCGCGTCCAGGGAAAGCCGGCCTCGGTATGGTAGCCTTCCAGCTTGGCGTTCTCCCCATAGGCATACGGGCCGTTGCAGACGCCGTGCAAAGGTTTTATCCTGCCCGACGGCTTGGAAAAATCGACAGTGACGTGTTGGCGCGGTTCGGCTGAACTGGCCAACCCGCAGGTCCAGCACGCCATGATACAGCCAATCAACACTCTACTGTTCATGCTCAAGTCTCCTGAAACGATTCGTGCGCGTATGATAATCGAACGAGCAGCTCGCGTCCAATATTGCCGAGTGTGCCAGTCGCCCCGCGATTTGCTTCGAGAATTGAGCGGTGCTATCTTGATGGTCACCCGGCTGAGAACCCCATGCCCGCTAGCGGCTTGTATGGCCGGTCAATCATCCTTCCTGGGAGCATCGTGATGTCTCGGACCATTCGAATGCCTCTTCCAGTGCTCGTTCTCTTGGCGTTGGTCTTGTGGATGGCCAATGTTCGCCCCGGTTTGGCCCAAGGCCTGCACATCGCTTCGCCGGGCGAAGGGCAAGTGGTGCGAGGCGCGATCACGTTCCGGGTCGCGGTCGACGCCGCCGCGCTCGGCGACCGACTCATTGCCATCATTTGGCGTCTGAACGGGCAGGACCAGACCGGCCCGTTGACCGTGCGGCCTTATGACTGGCGATGGCATTCGACGTTGGCCTACGATGGGCCTGCGCTGATCGAGGCCGTTGCCCTCGATACACAGGGTCGCGTACTGGCCAGAAGCCGGCCTGTGGCCTTCCAGGTGAATAACCACGGCCACGACCTGCGTCTGGTCGAGCCGACGTACGACCGCCTGCGAAAGGAACCGGTCGGCGGCAAACTGTCGCTCACATTCGCCGCCGAGCGGAACATGACCGAGCAGGAAAAGGCCCGGCAAAAGGAAAAACTCGGCCAGCTCAAACCGATCGAGGCGATCGTCTTCTACCTTGACGGGCGCCTGGTGAACGTGCAGTTTGGCGCGCCCCGAGCGACCTTCCAGGTCGACACCACGAAGCTCGCCAACGGCGAACACCTGCTGCGGGCCACGTCCTGGGCCTTTGAGGAGGGCGTGCCGCCCCTGGCGCAGCTTCAGATTCCGATCCGGGTGCAGAACGACCGGCCGGCGGAGCCTTCGACGGAGGCCACCGGCGAAGCGTCGCAAGTGCCCTCTCTCGAACTGCCCGGAGTGCCGCACTTTTCGCGAAGCGGTTACGCGGGCACTGCCAGGTGGCCGGTCTTACGATACCGCCTTCACGGCGCAACGCTGAAAACCGAACGAATCGACACGACCGAGCGGGAGACGATCGAGTTCCAACCGGGTGAGGCGATCGTGTGGCTGCTGCGTCCGCATACGGTACCCGGCGATGCGCGCGACCGTGATCCGCCGTCGGTGCGACTGACCTCACCCTTGCCGGGCGCCACGGTTGCCGGTGAAGTGACTCTGTCGGCCGAGGCAGCCGATGACGCGACTGTCAGTCGGGTGGAGTTCTACATCGACGGCGCTCGGCTCGGCGAGCGGACCGCCCCGCCCTACCAGATGCAGTGGAACACGGCCTCAGCCAAGCCTGAAACGTGGCACCAGCTCACCGCGGTGGCCTGCGACCGCGCGGGCAATCCCAGCGAGGCACGCCAGAAGGTGCGCGTTGCCGGTACCGGCCGGCAGGCAGAGCACGCACCAAGGAAGATCGTGCTGTTGGCGGGCAAGAAGAGCCACGGGCCCGGCGTGCACGAATATGAAAAAGACGTCACGCTTTTGAAGCACTGCCTCGATACGTCGTCGAGCGTGAAGGGCTTGAAGACCGAATCGCATTTCGGCGGCTGGCTGCAGGATGTCAAGACCCTGGACGACGCCGACACGATCGTCCTGCTGAGCGACGGCCTCGACAACCAGTATCCGCTCGATCAACATCCCTTTCTGAAGAACGATCACATGCGGGTGATCGAGCGGCAGATGAATCGCGGCTGCGGGCTGGTCATCATCCATTGGCCGTTGTGGGTGCCAAGCCAGAACCGAGGGGAGTTCCAGCGTTGGCTGGGCGGCCGAGGCCTGCGCCATGACGCCCAGCCAACAGGACACGATCAGAAGCATATGCCTTGATAACATGGTCGACGTCACCTGATCTTGGATCACTGCCCGCTTGCCGCCGTGATCGCCAGCACCGCCGGAACGCCTCGCGAAGCGCCGGGGCCGTAGGCGATGTCGAGCGTGGCGATTTCCTTGTCGGCATGGGGGTTGTTCCACTGCATGGCATAAGCCACCGCCGAGGCGTTCGTGTTGCCGTAAGGCTTTGCCCAGGCAATCTGCGCTCCCGGCAACGTCTTCAGCGGCAATTCCTGGCGGTAGTTGTCCACGTCGAATTCGCTGTAGACCGGAACCTTTTCGTTCGTGCCGTCGGTGTAATTCACAACGTAGTGGAACAACTCGAAACGCTTCTTTTCCTTGCGTTCGTTGTCGTTCATCCGCTGATCGATCCTCGCGGCCTGCAAGAAGAACAGGGCGTCGGCCTTGCGCCGCACGGTAATGCCCCGGACCTCCCTGGGCAGCTTGCCCGGCACGCCGTTGCCGGCAAGCATGATCACCGTGGGCACCGGGGAAGTGGCAAACTCGTAGATGTCGTAATTCACGCCGGCGAGCTTCTGCTTGCCCGTAGGCAGGTCGCGGAAGGTGAACTGCTTGTCGCCGAACCACCCCTTCTCGTCGCGGTACTGGGTGGCGTGTTTCGAAAGGTCGATCGGCGAATAGCTCAGGTTCGTGCCGACGATGACCGTCTTGCCGCCGGAGAACGGGGCGCGGAGGTTCCGCAGGATGGTCGCCAGGATCTTCTGTTTCTTGGCGGCGTTCTCGGGAGCCTCCTCGCGCTCGGTGAACAGCAGGTTGCAGAGCACGATGCCGCCCTTGCCGCGGGGATAATGCATCATGCCGCCGATGTTGAGCATCGGCTTCGCCTTTTCGTAGAACTCCGCGGACCGCTGGGCCTTGAGATAGATGTTGTCGATGCCGACCAACGGCCCCTTGCCGGGCACCTCTTGCCAACCGGCGACCTGCAAGGTGAGCGTCTTGGCCGTCTGCGGCGGCTTGACCTGCAGCGTTTGCGGATCGGAGTTCGGCTTGACGTCATAGGCGATCGTGTGGTCCGTACCGCCGTGGAAGATCAGGTTCACCTTGGTTTGCGGCCAATAGAACGTATTGCCCACCCAAGTGAACTCGACGATCGTCTGCGGCTTGGGCAACTCGATCGGAATGTCAAACGGCTTGCCGTCCTTGGGAATCGGGAAATTGATGATCAGCGGCCAGCCGTCCGCGCTGACGAAGCCGTTGGTGATGTTGCCGTAGTGCGCGAATGATGACTTGCCGAAGGGGGCCACTTCATCGTAGTCGACGATATAGCTGTAGGCGTCGGAAGCGACGTAATTGCCCGACTGGAAACCGAAAATTGTCGCGGTGGAGTACATGCTGATGTCGGTCAGGCTGACGCCGGCCAAGAGCGGATCGCGCACCGCCGGGAAGGTGACGCGTTCGATCGTCTTGGCGCCCTGGTTGGTGAGCGTCGGCGTGCCGCCGTAGGGCCGGATCATGTGCTCCCAACCGACGATCTTGTTGTAGCTTTGCAGCCCTTCGGGCGTGAGGCCATTGAGAATGAGCCAGCCGCCGCCCGCCGTAAAGGATTCGAGCTTCGGCAGGTTTTCGGCCAGGGTCTTGAGATTCGCCGGCGTGGCCGCGACCACGGCGATACCGTCCGCTTGGGCAATTGCTTCAAGCGGATCGGCGGCCTTCGCGGCCGCCAGGCCGATGCCCTCCAGCGCCTTGGCCAACTGCGGCGCGGCGCTCACCACGGTCGTGACCGGCCGGAAGACTTGCTTATACGCGGCGCCGTAGTCCAGCATGTTGAGCAACAGTTGCTGGGCCACCGCGTTGGTGGCCAACTTCTCGCCTGCCGCCAGTTGGCACAGGAGCACCAACCCCTTGCCCGCCGGCACCTCGATCAGGGCCGAGTTCACCAGCGATTCGCCGCACTGCACGAGACTCTTGGCCCCTCGGGTCGGTTTGGCGTAGGCGTTGCGAAAGACGATCTCGTCGTCGCCCCAGGCGAAGAAGTCCTTCTGCTCCAGGCCCGCCAGCGCGGCGCTGGTCATGTCCTCGCCGAAGGCAACGCTTCCTTCGGCGGCCGTGGCCTTGATCTCCGCGGGCAAGGCCTGGTATTTCAGCGGCTGCTTCTGTTCGAGCACGATCACCGTGCGGCCCGCCGCCGCCCAGGCCGCCAGAGCGCTGGAGGTGCAGTCTTCCCGAGAAATAACGTCCTTGCCCACCAGCAGCACCTTGCCCGTGTCGGGCAGTTTCTTCAGGTCGGCCAGTGGGGTGAAGGCTACGCCACGGCTCTTGAGGAATTCCGCGAGCGTGCCATTGGGGTCGACCACCAGCAGATCGCCCGCGGCAAGCTGACCGCCGGGCCGATTTCCGCTGCGGTTGTTCGCGGCGAGCACGGAAACGGCCTTGCTGTCGCGATAAACTTCCTTGCCATCGACCGAGAGCTTCAGAAGCAACTCGCCCTCGGTGCGGCTCTCGACGGCAGGCATGGTCAGGTTGATCGCGACCACCTGGCGGCTGCCGGCCTTCACCGCATACTCCTTGCTTGCGCCAGTCGCCTCGCGGCCGGGGAATTTCAGCTCCCATGCGAATGTCATGGGTGTGCTGTCGAAGGTGTCGTTGAAAAGACCGATCGAACGCTTCACCTGCTGCCCGGAGCCGAAGGTCCAGTCCCATTGGCGGCACAGCGCCGCGCGCGGCGCGAAGAAGCGATACTGGCTGTTGTCGGCGTCGCTTTGTCCCATCCAGAAATGCCAGGCCCCGTAATCGGCCCAGCGGTAGCCCTGCTGGGCCATGCGGATCATCAGCCCGGCCGCCGGCAAGACCGCCGCTTTGCCGCCGAAGGCCGTTTCGCCGCCGAAGGTGGCAAACTCGGGATGGTTGCCGGCGATGAACAGATCCTCGCCGATGAAACGGGGGCGTTTTTCATCCCAGGTCCAGCGGCCGCGGCCGCCGCCGGTGACGTTTGCCGCATAAGCCAGCGCCGGATACTTGACCCAATCGCCCGTGATGTAGTGATCTCCCTGGACCGGCAGCAACTGGTCCTTGCCCGCGCCGCCGCCGTCGACCATGACCGGCCGCGTGGGGTCCACGCTGCGCCCGTCCTGCCCCTCGTGTATCTTCTTCCAAGCCTCGGCCGTCACCTTCTCCCAACGGTCGATCCAGCCGGCGTTGATCGCGTTGATGAAAGAGATCTCGTTCTCCAACGACCAGATCATGATCGAGGGGTGATTCCGCTCGCCGCGGATGAACGCGCAGGTCTGGTCGATCCAGTTGCGGCCCAGTTCCTCGACGTGCTCGCCGTTGTAACCCATCGCCTCGCCGTCCAGGACGCCCGTCCGGCGAACGACGATTCCGTTGCGATCAAAGAACTCTAGGGCTTGCTGATCGCTGAGATCGAAGAACCGATTCGGGGCCCAGAAACGATAGAATCGCTGGTTGTGCGAACGGTAATAGTCGAGCCACTGGTTCTTGTTCGACGCGGTGAAGCAATCGGCCCAGCCGTGCCAGACCGTGCCGTTGAGTTTGAACTCCTTGCTGTCGTAGGTCCACTCGCGGAAACCGAAACTTGTCGTACTGGAGTCGACCGCCTTGCCGTCGACGCGGAGCGTGGTTCGGAGCGAATAGAGGTCGGGCTTTTCGACGGGCCACCAAAGCTTCGGATCGGCCCACTCGCCCGCGACCTCGACCACCTGCGACTTGCCGCCCGCCACGGCAAACGGCTGCGGCGGCAGGGCCTTGGCCACGTCGCCGCTGGCCGGGTCGATGGCCTCACAAAGGACGTCGCCCCGGACCTCGCCGCCGCTGGGGTTCTCGACGGTCACCTCGACGGCCAGCCGCTTTTCGGCCACCGACGGCTTTACGAAGACGTCGGCCGCATAGGCGGGTCCGCCGGCCGCAACGAAAAGCGGCGTCTGGAGCAAGCCCGATTGCGGACGGCTCCATTCGGGATAGACCATGTTGGCCCAGCCCATGCCGAGGAAGCGGACGGGCAGGTTCCAGTTCCGCCGCAGCTTCATGGGATCCTTCGGATCGTTGTAGTAGCCGTACCAGGCGTCTTTGATGCCGACGCAAAGCTCGTTGGCCTGTCCGGGCTTGATCGCCTTGGTCACGTCGACGGAGAAACGCACGAACGGATTCTTGTTGAAGCCGCAGAACGTGCCGTTGACGATGATCGTGCTATTGAGGTTGTTCTGCGGGAACTCGACGTAGAAGGAGCGCCCGGCCAGCGAGGCGGGCACGTCGACCCGGGTTCGATACCAGACGCGATGCGCGTAGGCCATGTCGTGGCGCAGTTCGCCCTTGTCGCCCGGCACGGCAATGGCCTTCCATACGGCGCTGACAGGAATCGCGGGAATGGGTGCGGCGACTTCGCCCGGAAGCTGCTCGTCATCGCGGCAGATCTGCCAAACGCCTTTCAGGGCTACCTCGGTCCGCTCTGCCACGTTCTTGGGCGCCGGCACTTCGAAGGCCGCTTTGGCCGCTTCAACGTCAGCCGGTTCCTGGCCCGACTCGTCGGGCCTGAACTTCGAATTGGGGTGAAACTCGTCCGGGGTAACGCAAATGGCGTCGCACGTGTAGAGCATGCGCTGCGGCTCGCCCTTGGCGTTCTTGAAGCGAGGCACGCGGAATTCGAGCGTGTGCTGACCGGCGCTGAGACGCTGCGTGCCCAACTTCAGCCAGGCGATCTCGCGGAAGAAATCAAGTTCCATGAGATCCGTCGTCAGTTCGTCCGGGCTCACCGTCTTCCAAACGCCGGCGTCGATCCGCCAGTCGAATGGGCATCGGGCAAACTCGAAACCGATGCGGTCCCAAATGTGGTACTCGGCGCCGGCATCGAGCTTGAAGGCATACTTGAAGTTGGCGCCCTCGGCCGGAACTTTCTTCTCCAGTTCGCCGGGATCCGCCGTCAACTGCAAGACCTTCTCGCCCGAGAGGTACTGGCTATGGCTGCTTCCGGCAATATCCAGGGGCACGTTGGCCGAGGTCGGCGTTTCGCCCTCCAGCCAGACGTAAGTCCTGGGCTCGGTCGCAGGCTTCTTCTCTTCGATCGGGTTGGCCGCGACTACCGGCTTCGTAGCGGGGACCGGCTTGGTTTTCACGACCGGCTTGTCCTCAACTGCAGGCTTCACTTCCGCAGCCGGCTTTGCCGCGACTGCCGGTTCCTTTTCCACCTCGGCCTTGGCCTGGACGGGCGGTTTTTCGGGCAACGCAGGAGCCTTGGCCTCGGCTGGCGTCTTCTCCTTGGCCGTGACGTCTTTCGACATCGGTTTCTTCTCTTTGGCCGGCTCACAGCCGGCAATCAGCACGATGCAGGTCGCCAAGATGACCCCGACCACGAGCTTACTGCATTCCACGCGATGGTTAATCCGAGCCATGACCTCTCTCCTTGGAGCAGAACATTATGATACCCGTGGCGGTCCGAGCAGTACTCAAACAGCGATGATTTTATCGCCAGAACCTTGGGTCTGCAAAGGGTGCAAGTCCTTGACGGGCAACGACGGCTTGATTATTACTAGGCTTTGTCGGCTGTCCTGTCCATTCCGTAATGTATTACTGCAAGGAGTAAACATGTCGACCACGACACGACGGGCGTTTCTGGGAGCGACGGCGGCTACGGCGGCGGCCGTGCTCGCGAGTCCGGTCCGCGGTTCCGCAGCCAACGGCACGTTGAAATTGGGCGTGATCGGCGTGGGAGGGTTCGGCATGATCGACGCCCAGGCGGCGCTGAAGGCCGGAGGGACCGAAATCGCAGCCGTCTGCGACGTCGACAGCGAACACCTCGCCCACAGTGCCGACGATTTGGCAAAACTCCAAGGCCGCCGCCCCCGAACCTTCAAGCTCTATCAGGACCTGCTCGACACCAAGGGGCTGGACGCTGTGATCATCGCCACGCCGCCCCACTGGCATGCCCTGCAATTCTTAGCCGCCCTGGACAAGGGCCTCGACGTCTATTGCGAGAAACCGCTGGCCTACGACGTTCGCGAGGGCCGTGCAATGGTCGAGTTGGCCCGGCGGACCGGCCGCATCGTGCAGATCGGTTTCCAGCGCCGGCAAAGCAAGGCATTTCAGCAGGTCAAACAGTTCATCGAATCGGGCGCGGCGGGCCGGATCGTGCAGGTCGACGCGCAGATCAACTACTGGGCTGGCACGACCGACGCCACGCCCCAGATACCGCCCTCGTCGCTCGACTGGGACTTGTGGTGCGGTCCCGGCCCCAAGATCCCTTACAGCCCCCAGGTCGGACACGTGAACTGGCGGCTGGAAAAGACCGTCGGGCATGGCCACCTCGTCGACTGGGGCATCCATTGGATCGACGCCTGCCGAACCATCCTCGGCTTGGATATGCCGCGGCGAATCACCGCCGCCGGCGGACTGTACTACCTCAAGGACAAGATCACGACGCCGGACACGCTCAATGTCTGTTTCGAGTTCGACCGTTTGCCCATCGTCTGGCGGCATCGCATCTGGGGCGCGGAAGAGTACGACCCCCAGACCAGCAACGGCATATTCTTCTACGGTGACAAGGCGACCATTTTCGCGACGGACACCGACTGGATCGTAATCCCCAAGGGCAAGAGGGAGTCGCGGCGGCAGGCCAAGGCTTCCGGTGATCTCGGGCGAGACCACATGGCCGAGTTCCTACAAGCGATCCGCACGCGCAAGCAGCCATCCTGCCGTGTCGAGGATGCCTACCGCTCGACGACCACCGTGCAGTTGGCCATGATCGCCTACGAGACCGGCTCGACGGTCACGTGGGACGCCGCCACCGACCGAATCGTCGACAATCCATCCGCCGCGGCCCTGCTCAAACGGCAGTACCGGGAACCGTGGAAGCATCCCTATCAAGGATAGCCGGCTCCCGTCGAGATACGGCAAGTACACACGCTGGCCGAGCGGCGCAGCCGGTATACAGCCCGCCGGATCGAGAATTAACGCCCGGGTCGTCCGTGCGGCCAATCAACGAAGATGAGCCTCTGGACGGGCGGAGGCTATCGACGCGGCCTTGGCGCAGTTCCGACAGGAACTGATTGACCGCAACGGTTTCCGGATGGCGAATGGTCAAGAAAGTCGGCCGAGGTGTAAAAATCGCTCATGAATGGGCTTGAGGCAGTGTGGGGGATATGCCTTTGAGCCGATCGCAGACTCTGCTGCCCGAAGGTACTGTTGCCGAACGCGTAAACCTTCTGGACTTGCAGTCGCCAATATGGAACCTTTCGTAAAATGGGGAAAACTGGACAAGCAGAACTTTCGCCAACGTGCGATGTACGAATTACCGTTCGTGGCGGCGGTCGCCTGATTGTGCACCACCTTTGCCACGGATCTCGCCGGTGCAGACACCCGCAGCGACGAGCGCCGCCGCGACCACTGCGAAAATGACCCACGACCCGGTCAAGGCACTAGCGCCCTAGACGCCGGGCAGGTCTGCCAGAACCGCTATTTGGCCTGCGACGCCATCGGTGGTTTCATTGATGACTATGCTCATGGATTGATACCTTTATATTGGGGGTGAAGATGGGCCAGTTGGGATGGCGGAGCGCGCGACTGCGTACGATCCAGTCGGCCGAGCGCCGCAGGGCCTGCGCCTCGACTCATGGCAGTTGCGAGGTGAAATGGTAGGTGCCGGAGCCGATTTCGTAGGTCGCCGCGTCCTTCGCCATGTGCAGGAACTTCACGCCTTTCGCTTTGGCCGCAGGCTCTCCGCTCTCGGTCACGCTGCCGGCATCCTTGGCGGGGACGTGTACCTGAGCGGTGGTGTTGGCGGGAATTGTGACGTCGAGCGTAAGCCGGTCGCAGTCGCGCCGCCACTGGCTTGCGATCTTGCCGTACATCGATCGGTGGTCGGCCTTGACCCAGGTTAGATCGCCGACGACCTCGGGGCAAATAGCGATTTCTTTGAACCCGCACGCTGCGGAAGAGATGCCGGCAAGCCCGAGATAGAGCCACTCCTCGATGTGGCCCAACATGCAGTGGTTCTGCGAAGATGCCGGATTGGTGTCCCACGCCTCGGTCAGGCTGGTCGCCCCGTGTTTTAGTTGATAGACATAACCGGGGCCTGCATCCTGAGTCATCATGTCGTACACAACATCACCGCGGTTGGCGAGCCACAGTGACATTGCAACGTAATGGAATCCGACATCGCCCGCCGTGACGCGATTGCCGCGGCCGCGGACGTCGCGAACGAGGTTTTCCAGTACATAGTGCTGAGTGGTACGTCGTTCTCCGCGACAAGCGCGGCCTTGGTGCAACACAGGGTTATCACGGTAAAGACAGCGTGCTGAAAGTGTGTCATAGTTTCACCTTTCTCCCCATTCATATCTTCTCGTTCGTGTGCTCCGCGTGGGAACGCAATTCCCGGACGCTCTACGTCCGCCAATCGCGATCGCGCCGTTCTCCAACCTCAATTGGCATCAGTACTTGCACTTCGGCTGATTGTCTTGGCCCTACGGCATCGACTATTTCACGACCAGCTTGCGATCGGCCATCTTTCCGCTGACGAGTTCCACCGCCTTAAGGACCCATGGGCCGGGCGGATCATTCAGGGCCAGCGAGAAGGCGGCCTCGATCCGGGTCTGGCCGGGCTTGAGCAGCCGCGGTCCCGAGTAATAGGATCGCAGCGTCCCGGCCGGATCGTACATTTCCAACCGCATCACGCTAACCGCGCCGCTCGCCTGAGCGGCGCCCAAGGCGCAGCGAACCGAGGATCCCCGCGTCGCTTCGGCCGGGCACTCCAACGTCGGCGCCGGACGCTCGATCGGCGACAAGCAGTATACCTTGGCCGCACCCGGATAGAGCACGGCCGCGATCTTGTCGGTCTGCCCCAAGTGCTTCTTCTTCCGGACGTCGTACACGTGCACCACGGCGGGTAAACGGATCGCAAAAGCGTCTTCCGGTTCTCCGCCCACGTATTCCCGGATGATTCCCAAGTAGCGGACCTCCTGATCGGTGAAGGACACGACGTGGCCGTGGAAGGCCTTCTTCCCCGCCGGTTCCACCGCGAACTCCGGCCGAATTCCCGCCAAGGCCAGCCCGCCGGCGATCAGTCGGCGGAACACCGTCTCGCCGCGGCCTCCCATCTGCCGCTCTTCGAGGTATGGCGCCAGGCAGAGGTTCAGGTACACGGCCTGTCCCTCGCCGGCCGCGGCATGGTAAATCGCGCCCAGGGCGAGATCGGGCGAGCAGAGCGCGGCCGCGGCCTTCGCCGGCACGACCTTCCCCAAGGGTGCGAAGCCGGCAATCGGCTGACCAGCGTTCAGGCCGCCCCAGTCTTCCTTCAGCGTCAGCGTGGGCTTTCCGCCCCCGCAGGGCTGGCGGTCGGCCGACAGGCCGAACAGGTCGTCCAACTGCCCCGCGCCGAGCGTGCGGCAATGCTCGTTCATCCAGCCCGGGCTGTTGTCGGCGATCACCACGCCGCCGCCTTGGGCGAAGGCCCGGATCTCGGCCGCCTCCTTGTCCGACAGGGCCAGGCACTCCGGCAGGACCAGGGCCCGGTAGCCGTGTTTGGCGAGAAAGCCCGGCGACGCCAATTGGGCGCAGGCCACGAAGTCGAACTGCAGGCCGCTGTCGTGCAACAGCGAGACCCAGGCGTCGCGGACCTTCTGGCAGCGCTGCTCGCGGTTGAGAATGCAGTTGGCCTGGATGCTGGGTTGGGAATGGAGGATGGCGATCGGCGGCGGATCGCGGCGCACGCTCCGCAGGAGCGGCCAGATCCCGCCGCGGACTTCGGCCAGGAAGTTCCTGGCTTCCAGGCCCGTCTCGGAGATCGTCAAGTCCGGGAGGAAATAATTCGGCGTTCCCAGGGAGGTCAGTCCGAAGCACTCGTAGAACACGGCCCACCACATGTTGCCTTCCCGCACCGGTCCGCAGGCCCGGCCGCAGGCATTGTTCAGATACGGCGCTACGAGCGTGCCGGCCGCTCGGCTGAAGGCTTGGTGCAGATACTGCGTATTCTCGCTGCTGTAACTGTGCAGCAGCCTGAGGCTGTGGCAGAGCTTCCACCAGTCGACGCCGTTGCCGGCGGTGGCGTCCTGGGTGCCGGAGATGCTGACCTTGGCCTGGGGGTCCACCTCCTCCAGGGCCTTCTGCAAGCAGGCAAAGAAGTCGGCTTGCGAATCATCCATGAACGTGCGGAAGTCGGCCCAGGGCGCGTAATTGCCGTCACCCCGCCGGCGGGCTTCCTCCGCGGTCATGGGCAGGATCTCAGCCCACTCCTTGTACACGGTCCCCCACTGGCCGTTCAGCGCCGCGACGGTCCCGTAGCGCCGCTGGAGCCACCGGCGGTAGGCCGCGATGCTGGCCGGGGCAAAATCGAAGTCGTAATAAGCGTTGTAGGAGGTGAGGGTCATTTCGTCGCCAAGGCAGTAGGCGTGGCCGCCGCCGTAGGCCATGGCCATTTCCGCCGCTTTGCGCACAGACTGCTGCGCCTGCTCCCGATAAGCCGGGTCCCACAAGCATGGCTCGCGGACTAGGTACTTCCGGTCCTTCGTCCTGGCATAGGCGTTGCTCTTCTCATGGAACTTGCGGTCGCTCATGTCCCAGATGCACAGCGGCGACGTGCTGCCGCAGACCTCCGCGTCCAACACGGCAAACAGCGGGTTGTCCATCATGCTCGTGATGCCGATCAGGCCGGCCCGTTGCCGCTCGAGGTCGTAGAGATACGGGATCGGCCAGCCGTGGACGGCGGAGCAGTACCATTCGTATTGACAGCACTCGAGGGGATCCCAGGTGCGCGGCTTGAGCAGCAGCACGGTCTGGGTCTGCCTGTCGAGGAGGCGCCCGCCCTGCCGGAGCCGCACTTCCAGGGTCATGGGGACGGAGAGCGCGTCCAACGGCCGGGCCTCGAACGCCGTGGCCGTGGCCGCCAGCGCCTGCCGGAACACCAGCCGGCCGTGGAAATCGGTGATCGCCACCTCCAGGGCGTGCTCCGGCCCAGGCTGCCCGCTGAGTCTCACCCGCCCCCGCACTACCGGCTCGGCGCCGGGCGGCAGGATCGCCCGCTCCAGTTCCACGGCCGCAATCTCCATCGTCGGCTTGGTCTGGTAGTAGCCTGAGGCCCAGGTGACGACCTTCCCCACGGGCGTAAGGACGCGCAGGTCCGCAAGCGTCACACCCGGCATCAGGTTCGCCGGGGGCGTGAAGTGGAAGGCGTTCTTCCCCTTGACGAGGTCCACGGCCTGCCGCTGACTCGCCACGTCTTCGGAGAACTTGTTGCGGTAGGTCATCTCGAGGACCACGCTCCGCGGCTGGTCCGGACATTCGACAGTCACGGCCAGGCCACCGCTGGCGTCCCGCCCGGCCACCTCCGCCGCCAGGTCGGAGTCGCGGCGGGCGGCCCACAGCAGTCCCCGCCCCGCCAGCGAGAAGAAATACTCCCAGCACCGCCAGGTTATCTTGCGGCCGGCGCGGTCCGTCATGACGCCCGGTTTCCGGGTCCGGGAATCGGTTTCGTTTTCGGCCTGCGGGGTGATACGGCTGAACGAGTATCCCTCGCCGGTCAGGAGATTGGAGTAGACGTCCCAAGCGAAGCAGACCCACCGGCCTTTGCCGATCTCGCCGGCGCTCACGAGCGGGATCTCCTTGGCCGTGCCGCCGCCTTTGTGCGTCAGGAGCACATTCTCGTCGGGGACCCGGCCGTCGTAGGCGATGCCGCCCACGCGGGGCAGCAGGTCGTAAGGGATCCCCGCGGTAAGGAAGTGTTTCCGCTTGGCTTCCAGAAAGCCGAAGCCGCTCCGCTTCTCGCCGCGGGCAAAGGGCCAGATGTGCTGCAAGTCGCCCACCACGCCCAAGGGGGCCACGTACACCAGTCCGGTGCCGGCCTTCGCCTTGTCGAGGATCAAGTTACGGGTCTCATCATCGAAGGTCTTGGCCCAGTGCAGACCGGCGATCATGATCACGTCCAGCGGCTCGTGGAGCTTCTTCTTCAGGCGTGCCTGGGCCTGCTGAGGCGTTCGCGCAGAGCGCTCGCCGACTTCGTTGAAATAGCCCCCCTCGGTGTCGTAGAAGAGTTTCTCCGTTTCCACTTCCAAGTCGAAGCGCTCCATCAACTCCACGATCTCCCGCTGGCGGCCGCAGTCGGTCAGGATCAGGGCCTTCAGCGGCCCGCGGGCATACGGTTTGGCCCAGGGCACGTGCGGCGACGCTACTTCCAGGGAAAGCTTGTGCTCGGGAAGGCCCGGCTCGGCCGCCGCGGGCGGCTCTTTGGAACCGACCTGGGCACACTCCGGCGCCAGGGCGTAAACCCCGCTGGGCGCGCCGGCCACCAGCGGCCGCTCGATCGACCCGATCGGCTGGCCGCTTTCCACGATCTCGCAGCCGATCACCGTCGTGCCCGTGGGAATCAGCATCTCCTGCGGCCAGGCGACCGACTGCGCGACGGCGTTTCCGAGTTCCACGTCTTGCGAGCCCCAAAGCGTCCAGGCCGTCGTTGGAAGGAGCCGTGAGCGGAAGCGGAGCGTCAGTTCCCGCTTTCCGGCCGCGACCAACTCCACCCGCGGCAGGGCCTTGGCGCCTGGAGCGACTTGTGCGGGCAGGATGATCGAACCGGCCACGCCGCCGAAGAAGCCGTCCACGCGCTCCAGGCCGGTGAACGGCATGAGTGTGACCTCGGTCTTCAGGCTCTGGCCGCAGGGCACTGGGATCCGATTGTAGCGCCATTCGCAGGTTGGGACGGCCAACCCCAGGAACTGGTAGAAGAGGTTCAGATGCCTGTAATCTACCGCCCAGGCCAGCCCATGCCGGCCTTCGCCGACGCCGGCCATCCAGCCCCGGGCCGGATTGCGGATCCACAATTCCGGGTTCCGCGGCCTTTCATTGGGATCGTTGCAGACCTCCAGGATCCCCTGCGTGGTCGGTATGAAGTACTGGTTCTTCCCCCCGATCACGCCCAGGAAATTGTGCACCCACAGGCCGTAGTCGCCGTCGGTCATGGAATCCACGGTATTCTTGATCTCGTACTCGGCGCGGATCAGCGGACTGCCGTTGGCCAGCGTGATGGTCTTGTGGACCTCGGTGAAACTGTAGATGCCGCCCGCTCCCCGACCCCACAGGTGGATGGCGACGGAGCCGACGGTCTTCGTTACCTCCTGCCGGTAGACCACGTCGGCGTAGTTTCGCTCGGTGGGCGACCAGAAGCAGTCGCGAAACAGCCCGTAGCCCGCATCGGAATAGTCGGAGACCAGTTCTTTGCCGGCGGGCTTGTAGAGCATCCGCTTGCACACCCCGCCTTCCGCCGGACAGAATTCCATGCGTACGAATTCGTTCTCGACGACCACCGGCTCCTGCGCCGCCGGCGCCGCGGAGGCGGCCAGGACGAACCACCCCGCCAAAGCGTACTTCTGCATGTCTTCGTCCCTCGCTTGGCTGCCTTCGACCACGAGGATTTCGTACGGCACCAGGTACCCGCCGCCGAAGAGCTTCAGCTCGATGGCGTCGGTCCTTTGCCGCACGGGCGCTTCGACAATCCACAGCCGTTGATCGAACTCCTCGGTGAGATAGCCGGGCCCCTCGGCAACCTTCACGCGTTGGCCGTACTTGTTGCAATTGACCTCGATCTTCTGGAGCGTATGCCCGCAGTTCACGCGCACCAAGGAAAGGACCAGCCGGTCGACCATCGTTGGCCGGGGCAGCGAGAGCGAGATTGTGATGCCCTGTTCCAATCCCCGGTATCCCCGGCCGATCTTCTCATTATTCGCACCCTGGTTCCAGCAGAAGATCCCGTCGGTCAGATAACCCTCCGGCGCGTCGCCATAGCCGGGAATTGCGATGCCGTCGCGGAGCTCGGACTTCACGTTCCTGACGACCGGCACGGCCGTGAAGCGGACGTCGCTGACCCACAGAGTTCCGGCCGTGGGAGCGGTAAAACGAAGCACCGCCACGTCCGCGGCGTCGAATGCCCGCACGTACAGCCGAAACGGCTGCCAATCGAAGGTTCCCACCGGAAGGCGGCCGCCCGGGCCGGGTCCGGACGAAGGGCCGGCCCCCACGTAGCACTCCCCGGCCTTTTTCAAATCGTGCGCCGCGCCGGGCTCGGCCAAGCAGCCGAAACGGACCGCCAGCAGGACCGCGCCGGAGGGCGCAATCGCCCGCCCCTTCACGCTGCATTCCAACAAGTAAACCTGCGACGGCTTGACCGGCAACGGCCCGCATTCCAGGTAGCCGGGCGGTGCGGCGCCGGCCTTCTCCCGCCGCAGGACCGCGGCAGGCCTGCCGTCGCATTTCACCTGCGGGTCGATGCCCACGCTGCAAGTCCCGCTGCCGTCCGAAACCCTCCAGCCCGGCAGTCCGATTTCCAACCCCTCGCTGGCCGGCTGGCCCTGTGGCGGCGCTGCCATGGCGGGCAATACACACAACAGATTCAGCACGGTGACCATGCCACGCATCGTCAGGTTCTCCCAAGGGAATGCTGATATCTTGCTCACGTCGTCCGAGTCTGATCATCCTGCGCGAAATAGCACAGTCAAGGGTCGGACCGCCGTAACCGTTTAAGGTCCAGTCCACACCGAACCCAAGCTAACGGCGCTGCCATGAGTCTGAATGGGCGGCCCAGGGAAGTCAAGCCAATAGCGGCCCCTGTCCTTCCTAATGTACGTGGTTGCCGCGATCGATGATCAGGACAGTTACCTTCCCAGCCGTATCGATGACGTAGGTGCGATCCTTGTTCTTCCCGCCGGGCCCGGCGAAGGCCGCGGCCGCCGTGGGCAACACGTGGCGGCCAATCCCCTTCAGGTCGTTGCCAAACAGATGTACGGCGAACTTGGTTCCGACGGCCAGGCGTGGCTTGCCGTCCTTGCCCCGGAGCAGGGCCATGCCCAGGATCGGCTCGCCGGTGTTCAGCAACCCCAGTGAAGAACCATCGGCCAGTTTGAGGACATTGACGAAGCCGTCCAGCCGCGCCAGGAAGACCTGCGGCACGCCGTCGCCCCTGACGTCTTCCACCAGCGCGGCCACGGCGGGCGCGCCGCCCGTGCTGAAGCTCCAGCCCTTTTCCTTCGAGCCCGCCATGAATGCGTCGATGGGAAAGTAATTGATCCCGCTGGGAATGGCTGAGACGCATCCCTTGAAGGGCGGCACGTCGATGGCACGCACGTAGCCGAACCCGCCCCGCTCGCCGCCGTCGAACCCGGCTACGTTCACCGATCCCAGCGCGGGGTAATTGCCCTCCGCGTCGCGGTGCGGGGACCAAAGCCTGGTGCCCTGTGAGTCCACCGTTGCCAGCACCTCCCGCTCGCCGGGGTACAAGTTGACCAGGCGGGCACTGGCCTGCGCAAATCCCATGCACTTGGGTATCTGTTTCATGGACCCGTCGGCCAGCACGCGGAACGGACCGCAAGAGTGAAGGATGACTTCCTTTTTCTTGGGGTCGTCCGGCCCCCACGCGGACAGGCCGATCACGCCCGTGGCGCCGGCGCAGCCGTGGTAGGCCGCGCACTGCGCCTTGTAGAGGTCGCCGCCGGGTCGCTCCGAACCGTCGGCATCGAGTCGCACGAGACGCTCCGTTCCCAGCAGAACGAGCGGTTGGAACCTGCCGCTCTCGTCCAGGTCGGCGGCGTCAAGCTTGACAACGTCGCCGGGGCAGTCCTTGTGCCAAAGGCAATTCCCCTCGGCGTCCAGTGCAGCCAGCTCCTTCTGCGACGTGCCCACGATCAGCTCGCCTGCGCCGTCGCCGTCGATGTCCGCGATGATCGCCTTGGCGGTCAGCTCATCCACGCATTGGTCCTCGTACAGCTCGAGGTCTCTCACGATCAGCCGCGCCCGCTCTTTGGTCGTGGCGCGGGGCAGCAGCTTGAGCTGCCGGGCCTTCCGGCCGATCCCGATTCGCCAGGTCGGCAGGCGATCCTGCCCGCAGTGCATGCTGGCGAATTCCAGCGTCTCCTCGAACCTCACCGTCGGCGATTCGATCTGGCGGATATCCTTCTGGAATCCGTCGTCGCTGAGCACCAGCGAGAACTTGAAATCGCCCTCCTGGTAGAATTTCCCGGCCGATCCCCAGGCCTCGCCCTGCGTAGGATTTCGCCCGACGACGGGTTCCGGCCTCTTCATGATGCCCACCACCCGCAAGCAGCCCAACGGCGTGGACTGCGGCAAGGACAGGGTGATCTCCAGGTTGTCCGTATGGGACCAGGATCGTGATCCTCCATCCAACCCCCACGCAGGCGTGGCGGTTATGTTGGCGTTGGTCAGCTTCCGCAAGGGGCGTTGGAACGTCGTGGGGGCGCGCTTGACCTGGAACACTTGTTGGCCGCCGGCGGTTGCCGGTCCGGCCATGTCGCCTGGTGCTTTGCTTCGACTCCACATCGCTTCCAGTTGGTCACCCACCTTGGGCAGCGCGCCGGCGTGGGCGAAAACAGCCGCCTGCCGGCCCGGCTTGCGGCTGCCCCAGGTGTCGCCCGTCTTGACCTGCAGGGCGTGCTCGCCTCGTATCTCGACTTCGCCCTTGCCGGTCTGGCAATCCACCAACACATTCACCGGCTGCGGGGCCCAGAAGATCTCCCGCATTTCTTCGCCGATCCTGACCTTCAGCGTCGTCGCGCCGGCCAGGTGCAGTTTGTCGCCGAACAAGTCGTAGATCGTCGCGTCCGTTTGGAACGTCGCCAGCGGAATCTGCCCGCCGGTCCCGATCAGCGCCAGATGGCTGGCCACAGGGCCGCCAGGCGCCGCCTGGGCGCCGCCGCCGGTCCGGCCCCGCACCAGCACCGCTTCCGGGCCGACGCGCCGGGCCTCGAATTCGTCTCTCCGGCCGGCGCCCGAAACATACATCAGGTTCTGCATGGTCTGCACCTGGCCCTTGGCCAGTTTGGCCTGCTTGTGCTGCTGCAAGACGTAGGGCCGCGCGGCGCCGTCGCATTCCCGGTACTCCGATGTCTGGAACAGCGGGTCGGTATTCTGAATCCGCATCGTGCCGCCGTCGGGCGCCGTTGCCAGCCAGATGCCCTTCCGCAGCGACGCCAACTGCGTGGTCCGCCACCGGCAGACATAGGCGTACTCGTCGTCCTGAAGGGCCCGCATGTGATCCAGGACCACGAAGTAATGCCCCCGCCAATGCACGATCGTCCGCGTCCAGTCGGTCCCGGCAAGGCCCTCTTCCTTCGAGGACACCGCGCTTAGCTCGCCCAGGTTGCACAGCGCCTCCACCGTGCAGCCGGCGCGCGGGATGTGGCTCTTTCCGTTGGACACCGACATCAGGTTCCGCGACCAGCCGGTCGGCGACTCCGTATTGGTATACAGCCAGAGGTTCCCCAGATCGGTGAACCGGGCGATCGAGTTGTTCTGCACGTACTTTCCGACTCGCATCGGCTGGAATGTCGCCAGGAACAGAAACGCCTGCTGCGCGTCGAACCCGTCGCGGAAGACCACACGGTCCGCGGCCTTCTCAAACGGTTCGGGGGGCGGGCGAAGATCGTCGCCTCCGCCGCTGTGGAAATACGGGTTGCGGTCTTTGAGCACGGCATACAGCCGCTCGTCGAAGGGCAGTGCACGCACGCCGTCGCAGGTTGCCGGCACGACCGGCTTGACGGCTTGGCCGACCGTATCGCCATGAAACAACAAGTATCCGCCGCCGCGGGACCACTTGATATCGGCCCAGTTCTGCCCCAGCCAGCGGAATTGCGGATCGTCGTAATAGAAGGCGGCTTCATCGACCAGCCCGCCGCCGAAGAAGGACGAGTACATTGCGCCCCGCCCGCTGGAAAACCCGGCCAGCCCGACGTAGTTGCCATGCTGGCCCCAGCGGGCCGGCAGGTTGTCCACGCTCATGATGTACAGGTCCGCGCTGCGGCGCAGGTTGCCGTTGCGGATGTTGTCCATGAGCCCCTGGTGGAGCACGCAGGAGACCTGCATGAGGGTGTCCTCCCCCAGGCAGTCGCTCTCGTCGTTGTCGCGGAAGGAGCGGACGTACCGGGAGGTGCTGCGGCACGCCGCGTCGTAGCGGCGCTCGACCTCCTTACGGGTCTTGTCGTCCATCCGGCAGTGGGCTGCGACGTAATCCAAGGCGTGCAGTTGGAACAGCAGCGACGCCAGGCAATGCCGATCACCCCACGACCAGCCGACATCTCCGCCGATGTTGTTGTAGACGTAGTCCAAGGGAACGGTGCTGGACAGGACGATGCAACTTTCCAGCTCGGCGACTTCCTGCGGACTGAGGATCGCGGAGTTGAAGATGGCCCGGATCCCGTTGAACGACCCCAAGGCGCCGTAGTGGTCGAAGTAGCCGTGGGTCCGGCCGCCGATCGCGCGGCAGCCCATCACGGTCATCGCCGCGATGGCCTTTTCGCCGGCCAGATCCAGATCGCAGCGAATAGGTTCCGGACCCCAATTCTGACCGCCGTTGGCATGCCACCAGATGTCCGATGTTACCCGTTCGTTCCCCGCCGGCGTGCCGGCCAATAGCGGCTTGCCCTTGAAGGCCGCGATCAGTTCCGGCACTTCACGGTCGCCCATGCCGGCCCACTCCGCGGGCGGCTTCCACTCCGGGGCTCTCGGTTCCCACCGGTCCTTGACGCAGCCCACGACGCGAACGCGCGGTGGAATCGTTGCCGTGGACTTCGCCTGCTCGCCGAATGTCTTGAGCAGGTCCGCGAATCTTGCAATCGCCGCGTTCATGCCCATCTGGTTGGATGCCTCTAGAACGACGTAGTTCACGTCGGCCACGAACGGCTCGAAGACCGAGCGGATCACAAAGCGATCGCCGCCCGGCCAGGTGCGGTTGCTCTGCAACAGACACCGCGTGCCCAATGCGTGCATGAGGCGATTGTCCTGGGCGTTGCCCAACACGATTAGCGGCGTCTTGCGCCAGGAGTCCGCCAGGAGCCAGGTTTCATCGCTGGTCACGGTGCGGTCGTCGGCCAGTTCCAGTGTCACGCCCGACCAGTCCCGAATCGCCTTTTGCACCGCAGCGGCCGCTGCCTGCGTCCAGGCGGCTTGCTTGCCGTAGACAATTACGGCTTTGGCGCCAGATCTTGGCGCCAGTGGCATGGAGTAACTGATCGGCCGCGGCAGCGCCTTGTAGCCGGGGTTGACCGGGAGCGGAGTCTGGGCGTAACACGGAAAGGCCATGAGCAGCCCCAACAGGGCCCACAGGACGCTCGGGGATTCTAAGCGTTTCATGATTCACAGATCCTCTTGGGGCTTGGGCTTACTTCTGGCCCAGCTTTCGCTCCACCTCGCCGGCTAGGGTATAGAGTTTCTGTGCCTTGTCCCGCCACCCGGAGCTGGCGTACCAGTAGTGGCCCGCCGTTCCGCCGCAGCCATAGTACCAGGTGTCCTTGGCGGTGGCATACGACCGGCCGGTGAGCTGCATGTCGCCGAAAGCCTTCAACTCCTGCCAGACGCGGTCGTCCAGCAGTTGCTGCGCTTGCTGCGCCAGGTCGACCGTGAGCTGGGCTTTTTTCGCCTCGTCCGTCAGCACGCTCTCGATGGCGATGCGGGCCTCGCACTCCTGGAGGCCTTCGCGCATGAGCTCGTAGCGGGTGGAGGCTACCGGGCCGGCGGGGCCGGGCACGAGCATGTGGCTCATCAGGTTGCAGCTATGCCAGAGGCTCTGCGGATAGCGGTCCCAGATCCAGGCCCGGCGGCGGCCCTGCCGGTCCTTGTAGACCGGCCAGAAGTCGGCCCCCACGCGCCCCAGCCCACGCTGATTCCCGGTGATCTGGAGCTCGGAGAAGAGGAGGATCGTCGACGGCGGCCAGTCGTTCAGGGCCGTGAAGCGCCGAAACTCGGCGTACAGCTCCGGCTGCTTCCAACCGTACATGCGCCCGGTGCTGGAGGCCTTGGGTGCATCGGCGTTGATGGGAAGGGCCTGGGGGTATTGGACGTTCCAAACGTAGGCCGTGTAGGCGACCGTGGCCAGGCCGTTCAGTTTCATGCCCACGTGATTCCCGCCGTGCGTGTGATTGATCCAGGGCAGATTGCCGGAGGCCTCCTGCAGGAGCGTCATCTCTTCCTTGTTCGGCCAGCAGTCGGAGGCGATCCCCAGCACCATCGTCTTCTCCAGCCCGCGCCGGGCCATCCGCTCGTGCAACTGGTCGAACAGCGGCTTCCAGATGGCCTTGGCGGCGGGGTCCTCGAAGCGCGGCAGATTGACGGCCGAGAGCTGCCCGCTGCCGGGGTCCACCACGGTGACGGCCGGGCCCTTGCCGCGAAGATCCCAGCGGGCGGCCTGCCAGGCGCCTTCACGGTCGAACTCATGATTGGGCACCCCCTCCTTGCCCGTGAACTTCACTTCCTTCTTGGGCGTGTTGAGGTAGATCTCCCAGGCGATGAAGGCCGTGATCTTGGGCCGGCCCATGCACCGCTCGGCGATGTCCAGGTACTTGTCCATGATCGAAAAATCATAGTCATAAGTGCCGTCGGCTTTCTTGATGAAACGGAC
>JBEKTY010000040.1:0-107358 GCA_049515555.1 Thermoguttaceae bacterium | reverse complement strand
TTTTCACAGAATCGCGGAGAGCCCCGTATTTTGCGAGCTGCATCGCACACATAAAACACCGGGAATAACGCAGCTAGCATCGAAATGCTAGCACTGCAAGCTACAAACCACTGGGATTAGGGGTGAGGGGCGAGCGACGAGGGATTAAAGATGAAGGTGGAACGCTGATAAGCGCTAATCGGCGCTAATCAACCACGGCATCAATAGTTCCCGGACACCGACAGATCCCAGGAATCTCGCCAGCGGATTTCCATCCCGCGCTTGTTCTTGATCGTTACCGGCAGCCAGACGGTACGGGTATAGGGCCGCACGTCGTTGCGGCGGATTTCGTGGGGCGCTCACCTATTGGCTTGACTCCCCTGGGCCGCCAATTCAGACTAATGGCAGCGCCGCCAGGCTGAGTCCGAGGCGGACTGGACCTTCAGCGGCTACGGCTTTGGCAAGAGCCGGACGATCCATAATAAGGAGTATGAAAGATGATGATGAAGAAGACCGCCGCGGTCGTACTGGCAGCCACGTTCTTCACGGCCGGCGGCGGCCTACATGCCGCGCCGCCCGCACAATTCCGGGCGTGGGGTAGCCACGGCCCGAAGGAGCCCGCGCTGGAAGCCGGGTGGACCGAAGTGCGCGAGCCCGTGCGGCTCTTCCCTGAATCGGCGGTCACCGCCGAGGAGCGCCAGCGCGGCTTTCTCATTACGGCGCCCGATCCGATGACCGTGGTTGGGCCGGAGGCCGTCCCGCTGGCCTGCGAGCGGGTAACTGCGCTGAGCCTGTTTGGCGCCCGCGGCGAGTACGAAACGGCGTCGTTCGTCCTCCACGCAATCGCCCCCCTGGAAGACGTGCAGATCGACGTCGGCGAACTTCGCTCCGCCCAGGGGCAGGTCATCCCGGCCGACTGGGTCGACGTGCGGTTTGTGCGGAGCGTCCGCGTGCCGGTGGATCAGAAGGCCAAGACCTTCCGGCGGGAGCCGTTCCTGCTGGAGAAGCGGAAGACCGTCTCGGCGGCCAAAGGCGCCGTGGTGCGGGTCTGGCTGACCCTGAAGATTCCCGAAGCTGCCGAGGCAGACGACTACACGGGCGCGATCAGGGTGCGGGTGGCCGGGCAAGCGTCGGCCGAGATCAAGCTGGTTGCAAAGGTCTTGCCGCTGGGGCTTCCCCCGGCTCCCGTCGAGATGGCCATGTTCTGCCCGAGTCCCGCCGATTCCGACGAGTTGCTCATGAAAGAGCTCATCGACGCCCGCGAGCACGGCTGCAACGGGATCGAGCCGGCCCTGAGCGTGGTCATCAAGACGCGGGACCGCGACTTCGGCGCGGACGACGTGGCGGCGACCCGCGCCCAGTGCAAGCGGCTCATGGCGGCCGAGAAGCGAGTTTTCGGCCCGCGCGCCTTCCCCGTCACGTTCGAGCTCGGGCACGAGATCGCCTATTTCTGGGACCACCAGAAGGCCTGGTTCTTCTTCTGGCCGCACAGCCCGAAGATCGACGGCGACTTCCTGCGCGCCGTGGACGTCGTGTGCGAGATGGCCAAGGAAGAAGGCTGGCCGCCGCTGCGGGCCTACGCCCTGGACGAGGCCGGCGCCCACAACCTGTTGGACGAGGCCGTCTACTACTACGGCCTGATCAAGAAGCATCGGCCGGAGCTGGCGACCTGGACGGACATCGGGGGCGGCATGGCGATGGGGATCGACGAGATCGGCCCCTTGTCGGCGTCGATCGACGTTTTCAACACGAACCGCTTCACCCCCGAGATCGCCCAGACGCTCGTGGGGCGGAAGAAGCCCTATGCCGTTTACAATGGTTGCGGGCCGACGCCCGCCGGGGCGCGGTTCTTCTTCGGCTTCTACGGCTACAAGACCGGCGCCTCGCAGATCGCCCAGTGGGCCTACTACAGCGGCAACGCCCTGTTCCAGGGCAATGGCTTTCGACAGGACGACGAAGGCTACGTCTACCTTGCCGAGGATGGGCCCTTGCCCAGTGTGATGTGGGAGGCGGTCCGCGAGGGGATCAAAGACTACCGTTACCTCAGCCTCTTGGCGCGATCGATCGCCGCGGCCGGGGCGTCCGAGCGGGCCGGGGCGACCGAGGCCGCCGCCGAGGCCGACCGCCTGCTCCGCGGCCTGTTGGGCCGGATCGGCTGGGGATTCCAGTCCCTGGACAGCAGCGACCGCACGGCGCCGCCCCACCCCTCGACGCTGCGGAAATGGCGCTGGCAAGTCGCTGCCCAGATCCTCAAGCTCCAGCCGCTGCTGGCCCACGGCGTGGCCCAGCCCAGCGCAGCCCGCGCATCGCCCTTGGAACTTCCCTGGGCCCAGCCGGCCGACGAGGAGGTCAAGTATGGACCCGAGCTGCTGCCGCCCTCCGGTTTCGAGGAGACCATGAAGCCGTGGCGCGTCGAGACGTGGAACGGCAAGGGCGCGGGACGATTGGACGAGACCCAGAGCCACACCGGCCGGAAGTCCGTCCGGATCGACATCCCGGCGGCCAGCGGCAGCCAGGCGGTGACCATTCTGGTTTGGCCCACCTGGGGCGATGGAAAGCTGAACCTGTCGCTGGACGAAGGCCGCCGCTACGAGTTCTCCGGCTGGATCAAGTTGGCCGGCCGCAGCGTGCCCCCCAGACTCTGCCTCTCGCTGCCGGAGGGGGCGGAGAAAAGCACGCAGAGCGGCAAGGAAGGGCCGACGCCCACCGGCTGGTATCGGCTCTGGGCCCGCAGCGAGCTGAAGTTCCCGGCGGTCCCCAAGTACCTCGGCGTCTGGGTGCAGGGGCCGGGAACGGTCTGGATCGACGACCTGAGCCTCCGCGAGGTGGCTGCCACGCCGCTCGAACTTTCGGTCGATCAGGACATCTACGACGGCATGGATCACGCAGGCATTCTCGGCGTGAAGATCAACCGGCGGCCATCGCCGGCACAAGTCCGTTTCCTGCTGTCCCCCCTCGGCGGCCAAACGGTGGCGCAGTTGGCCGCCCCTTTCGACGCCGAGACAAGCATCGCCGCCGCCCCGCAAGACCGCGGCGGCGGGCCGATGCTCTTGGGTCGAGTCGCGCTGGGCCAATGCCGGTTCGCCTTCAACCCCTCGAGACTGGCCCCGGGCAAGTACGAGCTGAAAGTGGAGCTGCTCGATCCGCGGGGAGAAGTCGTCGCGGTCCGATCGAGCGTGGTGGAGCGACTCGCCGACTAAATGACCTTGCGGGATTCTGGGAAAAAGGGGACAGGCACCATTTGTGCGAAGCACCCTCCGGGCCGTTCCGGCAAATGGTGCCTGTCCCCTCTTTCCCTCCCAAGATCGTGCAAGGTCATTTAGAGAACGCCGTAGAGTCAAGAAACGGCGACGACCACGACGATCCCGGCTGCAGCATGCTTCTACGCGCAGCGACGTTTTTTCACCGTACGGGCGGCGGAAGGATCGCCGCGGTCAAGCCGAAATGCGGCATGAACCGCCATTGTTTCGCGTCCAGCCCCGTGTTGCTGAGTACGATCTGCTTGATCGTCTTCTCCGGATGCGGGTTGATCCAGAGCGTCTGGTACACGCGGATCACCGGGTACCTTGCGTTGGCCCCTTTCCAGGCCACGCTAGTCGAGGTTCCGTCCTCGTCGGGGAAGCTGTCCGCTCCGGGATTCCAGTCGGCCATATTGGCGCCGCTGAGATCAATGACTTCCGCGGTTCCATCGGTATACTCGATCCGCCGTCGGCCGAATATCGCCGGACCGTAGGCCCAACCGCCGGTGTGCAGGAAATAGAGTCCTGCGACACGGCGTTTGTTGATCGGAATGGCCACAGAGTCGGGATAGTTCGCCAAACAGGGGGCGAAGTCCGTGTTCACTCGCAGGACGATGGCGTTCTTAGCTCCCGAGGGCACCAGGTAAGGGACGCCGCCCAGGTTGACGTTGCCGGTCGGGAAGCTGCTCAGGTCGGCATCCGGACCCCAATCCAGCCAGCCGACCCCATCACCGGCCTTGTCGTCCTTGAAGCCGCAGTTGGCCACCGAAGCCAGGTCAATCGGCTCGTAGGTCACGCCCTTGGGCAAGACGGGCTTTGCCGTCGGCAGCCTTCGGGAAATACCCAGATTGGTCAGCAGCACGGACAGGTAGCGGGCCGGGCTGCCGCAGATCATATCCTTGTTCGATGCCTCCCACTTGACCTGATCTACGATCACGCGGCCCTTGCCGAGCGGCATTTCAACGAGCCCGCCGGGGAAGAGGTAGTCACTGGCGCCGTCGACCTTCACGACGTACATGACTTGGCCCCGCTCCTGGCCCTTTTCCACACCACAGGAGACCTGCCAGTGGTCTTCTGGCCCTTCGCCCGAGGTCTGCGTCCGCCAGTACAGATCCAGATTGTCCAGCCCCGTCGCCAAGCCGTCGCGGCGCTGGAGCATCTGCCGATCTACCCAGGCCTGATAGGGTTGGACCTCCACGTCGACTTTCCTGGCGGTCAACGCCTCGAGCCATGGCTGGTGCTTGGGCGCGGCCCGATGCACGACCAGCGTGCCTCCCTGCTGAACGTAGGCCCGCCAAGCCGTGGCGTCGCCGGGTGGGTGGTCCACGCCGAGGTCGATCAGCGTCACATCCTGACCCGGCGTCGTGCCGGCCACGATTGCGTACTCGGTGCGCACCTCGCTGAGGCGCTTCAGCACCGCCTCGGAAGCGCCGTTTACGATCGCCAACGGCGAGCCTGTTCGAGTGGAGCTTGCGACGCGAAACACCGGTTGGTCCAGATACGCAAGTAACCGCCGCAGCAACTCCGCGGCCATCGGCTCCGTGTCGAAATTGTCGGTCAGCGCCAACTGAGTCGCAAGCACGGACCCTTGTCCGACATAGAACTCCAACATTTCAGCCCGTGCCGCCGCGTCGTCATGCCCCGAGTCCACCAGGGTCAAGAAGGCCCCTTTCTCCGGCTTGCGGAACGCGCCTTTGGCGATTACATGCCGCGGGTTCCACATTTGGAAGTCCCTATCCCCCATGCCATGCAACACGGGATGTCCCTCCACCCGCACGAAACCGATGCTGGGCCATGCCCGCTTGTCCAGCATTACGTCTGCCGGCAACAGCGAGGGATCATCTTGGTGCAAGACGAGCACATGGCCGCCGTCGCGGGCGAAGTCACGGAGCAGATAACGCTTGTCGACCATTTGCGGCGTTACGCAGTCGGGCCCGATGACCAGGCATCTGGCGCCGGCCAGTGCCGCCGCGTCGAGCGAGGCGATCGGCTTGACTGCGCAGCCCAATGCCGCCAGGCAGGGGACTGCTTTCTTTTTCGGATCAAACAATACCATCGCACGGCCGGTAGCCGCTCGCGATTCTTCCACTCGGGGCCATACGTCTACCAGTCTCTCCTCACGCGCCCACTTCGTCTCGCCTTTCCAAAGTTCCATGACCAGCGTGAACCCCGTTCGCGCGGCAACCTCCGGGACGTCGAAGGCAAGGCGGTCCCGTTTCAGCAGCGCGCCATCCGACGGCACCCGAGTTTCCCCCCGGCGAACGACCTGGCCGGACGGATGGAGCAGTGTCCAGCGGAAGACCAGCTCGCCGGGCAGGCCCTCGTCGTCATGCAGGTTCAGTCGCCGGTCGAAACGGGAGCCGGCGTAGTAGCGGATCTCCTGCTGGGGCATGCAGAACGATACGTACTGGTCGGCCGTCCCGTAGAAACTGTTCCAATAGACGCAGCCGGCGATGGCCTGATCCATGTCGCGGTTGCCGTCCAACGACATCTTGGTCCAGGCCATGCCGCGGGGATCATTGGCCGTGCAGGCGCCGGAGATCGCGGCCCGGTCGCCGACGTACTTCGAGAGGGGCACGCCGTTCTGCGGGCCAAAGAACTCGAAGTCCTCCGTCGAGCCGCAAGCCGTCGTGCCGTAGATCCAGTCGGGGACCATGTGCAGCAGCGTGCCTTTGCGGGGAACCTGCGCCGCGCCGTTGAGGAAAAAACCATCGGGCAGATAGGGCAAGATACCTTCCCACTCATAGGTGAACCCGCATTCGTCGGGTTTCCCGCCGAACGAGTACTGGTTCCAATAGTGATAGGACGCGAAGTCCAGCCGCCCGCCCAGCGAGCCGTCGCCGTCGGCCATGCAAAAGTAGTGCGGCCAGATCTTCTGCCGCATTTCCTGGGCCGGGGAATAGATCTGTTCAAAATCCTTCTCCTGCCCTTCCTTGCCCGCCGTGTAGATCGTATAGAAAGACTCGCAGGAGAGGTCCCAGCCGACCGTGCCGGCGCGGGACCCTTGGTTCCAGACGGTTTCCAGGACAAAGTGCCACCAGGTGTCCCAGTATTTCTTGTTGGACAGTTTCTTCCAGGTCTTGTCGCCGCAGTTGTAGACGGTATAGAGGTATGGAACGCCGATTTCGTCCCATAGGTCTGCGGAGGCACCCTGTCCGCGCAGGAAATTGACGGCGCAATCCGCTTCGAGGAAGTCGTGCGGGGCGGGCCCGTTGCAACCGCCGAAGAACCGGACAGGCCTCCCGTTCAGGAGAAGTTTCATCCCCTTGACTCGCAGGCTTCGATAGCCGAAGCGCCGCTCGAAGGTGTCCAGCATCCGACCGTTCTCCACGACCGCTGTGACCATTTTGGCCAGGACCGGATTGCGGGGCGTCCAGGGTACCAGTTCGCCAGCCGGCGACTCCACCGCTACTTCGACGACAGCGCCGGCGGGAATCGTCACGCTCTTTTCCGGGATCGGCACGGCTACGGCCCGGCCGGTCTGGAAGGCCTGGGAGCGGAGCGTGACCTGCCGCAATCGGCTTCCGGCGTTTTCCAATCGGGTCATGATTTGCAGCCTGCCTTGCTCCACGTCGCTGACCACCAGGCTCTGCTTCACCCGCACCTCAGGAACGACGCGGAGATGAACCGATTTCAGGCAGGGAATGCCGTAGCTGTCGTGGTAGACGTCCTCGTTCTCCTGAGCAATCCGCCAGTTCTCCGGATCGTATTGGTCCACGAACTCGGGCTTCATCACGCCGATGCCCCCGCGGACGCAGATGGCCAGATCGTTGGCCGCGCCCGGCTTGAGTGTCGCGGTGATGTCGGCCACGACGGGCAGCGCACCGGCGCCGTAGCCGACCGGCCGCCCATTGACGAAGATCGTGGCCTCGCAATTGACCTCGCTCAATTCCAGGAGATAACGATCGCCCTTCAACCAGGCAGGCACACTCACGATCTTGCGGAACCACTTGCCGAACCGGCCGGGCGGCAGTTTGATCCAGGTCTCCACAAAGGGCACGCTGCCACGACTCCAGGCCAGGCCGGCCGGCACGGTCGCCGGAACGCGGCGGCCATCCAGATAGGCCCACTGCCAGTCATCGCCATCCAGGCAAAGCCACTTTCGTTGCCCGCTGCGGTTGCCCTTCAGATCCACGCGTACATGATTCCATGCCGTCAGCGGATGGGGCTGGTTGGGCTGGAATTCCCAGCAAGAGTAGTCGGAGAGCCTCCACATCTCCCGCGGTCGCGGCACGGGCAGCTTGAACCCGGGAGCCGGACAGGTCCGGGTATCCAACTGATACGCCTGCGCATCGCCGGAAGCCGTGAAGGGGTACTTGACGACCGTCGCCCTGTGCGGGCCGA
The DNA here is from genome assembly GCA_049515555.1 of Thermoguttaceae bacterium. Taxonomy (GTDB): domain Bacteria; phylum Planctomycetota; class Planctomycetia; order Pirellulales; family Thermoguttaceae; genus JBEKTY01. The sequence continues at coordinate 99,796 of JBEKTY010000040.1, read as the reverse complement.
GGCGGACAGGCTCCGTTCGCTCCACCAGCGGCGTGCCATAGTAATCCGCCAGCTTCCACTGAAGCCGGGCCTCAATGGAATAGGGCAGCGGATTGGCCACCTCGATTCTCGCCTCATGTGGCGTCCCGTCTTCGCCGCTCCCCTTGATTTCCGGCGAGAGCACCAGGCGAAGCCGCTGCGGATTGCCACAATCGACGCCGAACGTCTGCCCGGTCACGCCGTGGCCGCGGCCGGGCGCCTTGCGGTAGAGCGCCAGTCGCGGGAAACATTGCCGCTCGGCCTGCCGCACGGGCCAGACGGCAAGCTCGTCCCCGTCCTTGAGCGACATCGGCGAACCGCTCTGGAGCTCAGCCAGCCAGACGCCCGGCCGGACCTGTACCGGATCGGTCGTTGTGGCGAACCGCACCGGCCAGCCGTTGAGGTAGGCCGAGGCGAGGAGCTTGTCCGGGCCGTATTCCGTTCGCAATCCCGGATTGGCCGTCTCGGCCCAGAGACCAATGTAGTAATCTCCTGGTTCGATCCTCTCGATCCGCCAGTACATAGAGCGGCCGATCTTCTGCGGCCATGCTTGGGCCTCGATCGCATCCAGCCCCTTGCCGAAGTAATCCCTGCGGAACGTCAAGCCGCCCATGCCTTCCCAAGCCGGGTGGGCCAAGCTCGCGGCGAACGTATAGTCGGCACTGGACTGCGGCACGGGCGCGATCTGTTTGGCCCGTTCGCTCTGCAACTCTTCTTCCGTGACCTCTTTCGCGGCGGGCGCGATCGGCGGCTGCGTGGTGGTCGGCAGCGACAAGGCAACCTGTTTCACCCCCGCCGGCACGATCGGTCCGTAGCGCAGTCCCTTCGAGATGCAAATTTCGTCGATCACGCCGTCCAGCGGCAGCACCAGGTCCAAGGCCGTGCCGCGGGGGACCATTTGGTCCTTGCCGTAGCAAATGCCCTCCAGTACGCCATCCACGTAGAGCCGCATCGCGTCGCCATCCCATGAGCCGGCCAGGTGGTGCCAAGTCCCCGGCTGCCACCAGCCCACCCCCGTCATCTCCGCGTTGGCCCGATCGTAGCGGTATTGCTGGCGGAAGCCGAAGCCAAACCACCGCGGCCAGGCGTGAAACTCGATCTGCGTCTGCGACATACCCGGCGTCTGCGTGGTAATGGCTAGCGGAACATCGAAGCCTGCGGCGGCGGGCAGGGCCGCGGGCTTGAACCAGAACTCGATCGTGTACTGCGGGGGCAACTCGCCCACCGACAGGTGCGTGATCGCGCCGCCGTTTCCGGCCGACGTGATCAAGCCACGGCCGAATCGTCCGCCGCCCTCGTCCGTCAGGCGGGCCGCCGCGCCCAGGGCGATTGCCTGGCTCGGGCCGTCAAAATCCTCGTAGAACAGCGTATCGGCGTCCCTGGCCGGCTTGACCAGCAGCGGATTGGCCCGGGCCCGCGAGGCAGCTTGCACCGACACTTCCGCCTGCCGGACCATCACGTCGGCCGGGCCGTCGATGACGATCGTGTATCTCGCCAGATGACGATGGGGTCCCACTTGCTTCCGCGCCGCGATCTTCTGCCACTGCGGGCCGGCGGCGATGTTGGCCATCATCAGAGTTTCGTCAGGCGCCGGCTCCGCCGCCCAAACAGCCAGCTCAACCCGACCGCTTCCTTTTGCCGCGAGGCCGAAGTCGTACGTCGCACCGGGGACGACCTCCACATATCGCTGCACCAGTTGGAGCGATTCGTCCTTGGGCACCTGGACGCGAAGCGCTTTGCGGCCGCCATCCTCGACGCGCGAGATCGTTGCCGCCTCATCCCTGCCCGCCACGACGGCCCAGCCGTAGGGCAACGCGGGGTCGCCCAAAAACTTGGGCCACATGCGGCGCTCCGCGTTGCGATCTGCGGAATTCGGCGTGGGTAACCGCCGCGCGGCATAGACGTTGTCGAAATCCGGATTGACGATCAGGTTGACCTTGTCCGCACGGGCATACCCCGCCAGGCCGCACAACGAGGGAAGCAGAACAAGGGCAGTGATCCAAACAGGTCGCATGTTCGGCCCTTTCTTGCACGCCCCCATCGGAACAGGTCGCTCAGACGATAACACAGGCCGCTACTACCCCGACAGCACCCGATCGAACGCTGCTAGCGCGATTATGGCTTGCGCGTCCCAATCCTGCAAGGCATTGCGGCGGCCATGGCGGCGGAGGGCCTGCCGCGCAGCACCAGGAAGGTGCGGACCGTTCCGGTCTCGCTCGTGTGGGACGAGGGACATCGAACCTTCATAAGATGTACGTCGTCGGTAACCTTCGCGAGCGCGAGGGGAAAAGCGCCCATGTCACGTCGTTCCTCTGCGACGGTCAAAGGCGGATTGCCAATAGACGTTTACGTCGGCTGGACAGACGCGGCGACGCATACGTGGGCAAGCCGGGCTTCGCGGTGATGAATTTGTGATCGATCGTGCTGAAGCCGGCACCTATAGGCGACGGCACGTCCGGATCATCAGCAGAAGACGCCGCGGCGACCGACAGTCCACGGCCTACGGGTACTCGCCGGGCACGTAATAGCGGATCTCCAGGCACCGAGTCTCGCGGGGGTGGTCTTCGCCAAAACGAGCCAGCTCGATCACGTTGGGCCTATCGAATCTGACCCACGGAGTGATATTCAATTCCAGATAAGGACTGAGCAGGTGGTGGAAGCGGGAGACCCAATGTCCGTTGACAATCGCGCCGTGGATGCGCGTATCCGAATCGACGAAAAGCACCACATTGCTGCCCTCCCGAGACTTGTCGAGCATCACGTCATTCCTGCGGAGAGTCTGGCCCACGATATGGCCGGGCAAGGAAACATCTGCGTCGTAATGGATCATATCCTTCGACGACGTCCACCGGCCGGCCAGCGAAGTGCGGGCTAGCGGTTCCGGCGTGTAGTAAAGCCAGCAATTGCCGGCCACGCCCGTCAATTGGCCGTCGCTCTTCACGTCGATGGCCACCAGGTGCCGGGTGCCCGGCTGGAACTTCCCGGTCACGTCCTACCCATAAAACGGCGAGAAGGTCGCGCATTTTTCACCGTCGAGGTAGAGCGTGCCGCGGTCGTAAAAGGTCCCCATGTACCAGGCGCTGAGCCAGAGCCTCACGCTTCCCCTGTCCCAGGTCCGGGGGATATCCACCCAGCGGCGCAACAATCCATGCCGGACGCTTTGCTTCCTCGGTGTGGTCCAGATGCCCAAAGGGCGACGCTCCCATCCCGCGTCGTCCGTCCCAGGGCCGGCCAGCGCGGCGATCTGGGCGTCCGTTTGGCCGTCCAGTGGCTTGAAGGCCCAGCCCTCGAACCGATCGATGGTGAACCTGTGAGGAACCGGCGGAAGGGGTCGGGTTGGCTTGTCGGAAGATCGCCACCAGTTGCGCTGCAACTCGAACCATTCCAGTGCCGCCCGCAAGATATCGGTGTGGGGCGTGAGAAAGGCCCTCGTTTCCAGAGGCTGCATCCGGATGCCGTGGATCTTCGGAACCCCATCCCTCCCGTCGACGACGGTTTTCCTATTCGCTCGGACATCGATGGCCAGCGGTGGACTCAATCCATCACGGAAGGTAAGATCCACCGTACGCGACTCGTTGGGCGACTGGTTGTGGAGCACCCACACGTCATACAGTCCATTGTTGCTCCGGTAGTGGCGGAAGAGGACGTCCTGGTACGCCCAAGGAAATCCACGAAGATCGTGCGGATAAGCATTCCGGCACGCCGCCTCTACGGCCGAGAGCAAATACCTCGCGCCGGGCGCCGCCGCGGCGTGGCTGGGCAACGAGGCGGAATCGGCGATCACGGCCGGATAGATTTGCCCCGGCGTGCGCTGGGCGCCTCCGCGCCAACGGACGATGTCTTCCAACAGTTCTTGCATCAGGAGACCGCTGCCATACCTGCCGAACACGACTGCCATGTTGACGACATAGCCCCGGCCCAGCGGGCGAATTCCGACCGCCGTCGTCCCATCCTTCCATCTGATCAGATCACGGCATTCGGGGGCAATTTTCTTCAGGGAGAGCCCATTGGCGTAGGGAAGGTTATCGATCCCCAGCTTGCTGTCGCGCCATCGCTTGACCTGAAAGATGCCGTTATCGGGGATGGGATCGTCCAGGCCGCCGGGGTGTGGGCATTCCCCTCCGTCCGGCGCATGGGGATCGACGGCCATCACCTCGTATCCGGTCAAGCGGCTGATCGGCCATCGGTCGGCTTCCGTTTCCGTGTGCCGGCCGGTCTGGCCCAAGGTGACGAACACGCCGCCCTCCTTCACGTAGCGCTCGATGCCGTCGACGGTCCGATCGTCCATGATCTGCGTGTTGCCGTCGATCACCACGACGAATTGTCCCGCGCGGTCCTTCAGAAAGTCGGACTCCATGACCGCGGCTGCGGGATATTCCAAGCCGCAGCACCAGCCATGATATCCCATCGAGAGCACTTTCGAGGCGTCGGGCTTCCAGGGATATGCCAACCGCTCCATTTCCCGGTTGGAAATGAAGCAGGCCACCTTGGCCGGCGGCACGTGATATTTCCCGATCAGTTGGGTAAGCGGAACGTTCTCCTCCGCGCATTTGCGAACGCGCTCGTCGAAGTAGACCTTCTCCATCGCCGGGCAAACGCTCTCCACGGACTGCACGCCCTCGGTCATGTAGCGGCCTAAGAACGTTCGATATTCTTCGGCCGAGCGGGGACCGTTGCCCGGTTCCAGGGAATACGGCAGGCCGGCAGCGTGGCTCAGCAGGACTTCGTAGATGTTCCAACTTCCGGCCATGCCGCCCGTATCGTGAAGCACTCCGCCCATCTCCGCGGCGCTCTCCCTCGCCTCGTCGAGAATCTCGTGGGGCGCATCAATGGCGATCGGCCGGTCGGGATCGACCTGCCGGATGGCTTCCACGCCCCGCCGGACACGATCCCCGCGGCACGCCGTGCGCCAATCGGTGAAGTCGACCCAACGGCTATTGGCCTCCTTTCCCAAGAACGGATACGACTTCGGCGATTCGCCGGACAGGTAAACCCGGTAGCCGAGAAAGCCGTGGGGGGGCAACAGCGCCAGTTGGTTTGAGCCGGCCGCGACACGGCCGCTCACGTCGATCGCCATCCAATGCGGTCCGTAGGGCCATCCCGTATCCCAGGAGATCGATTCGCCGTTGACCGAGAAGGCCACCTAAGTATCCCAAGGATTTAAGTCCCAAACGTAGAGCCACGGCCGGGCATGCCGTTTGAGCCACGGTTCCGGAACGGCAAAACGAATGCGGAAGATCGCCGGCTCGCGGGCCTTGTAGCCGCCGAGCATCATCCCGGACCCTGGAGTGCGCACGGTTTCCCAGGCGGAATCGTGGCGATCGACCGATTGCCAGCCCGCGGGCGGCGTCTCGCCCGGCGTCAACCGCCTGACCTTCCATGCGCCGCCGATATCGATCGCCTCGGCGCTCCACCCCTCGAACTCGGCCAGCTCCGGCACGTGGACGTCCGCCCAGCTCGCAAGCCTCGACGAACTGCCATGCCAGCGCTGGCTCAGATTCTTCAAGTCGCCGTATTTCTTCCGTAAGTATTGCCGGTAGCTCGCGTCGGCCTCCGGCCCCCATTCCGTCAGCATGTCATGGCTGCCATGTCCGATTTCCTGCTGCGGCAGGTGGTGGCTGATCAAATTGGGATAACAGACGGCTCGGCGAATCATCTGCTGGACCTCGGCCAGCAGTTGGTCCTCCGCATCCTCGGCGTACCATCCCAGGATTCGGGAATTGTTGCCCCATCCGGCGTCGGGCATCGCGTCGTAGTACCCGCCGGCATAGTAAGGCGCCCGCTTCTGCACGGAATCGACGAAGCGATTGGCGAGCCACAGCGGGGCTCCATCGACTTTCGGGATTGCCGAGCGAAGGCTGAACGGCATGTTCAATTCCAGAGCGGCATTCTCTCCCCAATTGAAGAACGGCTCGCACGTGACGCCCTCGGCGTAATCTTGCTGGCTCGCATAGGGGTCGATGGCAAGCCCCATCTTCGCCTTGTCGTGCAGCCACCGCAGCGGCTCGAAGCAGTCGAACGCCCTTGAGTCCGCGTCCTTGGGCCGGTACATCCGCACGTTATCGTAATCGCACACGCGGAAGCCATACTTGTCCCAATGGTCCATCCACACCGGTACTTGCACCTCGGCGGCGTCGGCCAGGTTCCGATCTCATCGCAGATTGTCGCGGACGAGTTGGTCCAATCCCGCGAGACTCAAGGAGGCCAGGATCAAGACCTTATTATCAAGCCGCAGCGCCGCGATCGCTCCCTGGCCGTCGATTCTCCAGGCAGCCAAGCCGTCGTTCATGCGGACCCGCTGCACGCCGGGCAACAACTGCAAGTCGGACAAGTACTTGGCCTGCGTCAGCTTCGCCCTGTCGGCATTTTCGCAGTCAAGTTCCAGGATCGAACCATTGCGGAGGGCGGAATAACGGCCGGATATCCTTCCGTATCCGCGCAAGGCGACCTCTTGCAATTCCTGTTGATCGGAAAGCGGCGAGTTGCTGGCGCTGGCCGCGACACCCGGCAAAGCACGGGGCGGCGGACCTGACAACAGTCGCACCGGACCCAATAGGCCCGATGGCAACAACCGATCGGTCGGCTTATAGGGGCTCCAGGTCGTCCAGGTCAGCCGCTGTTCCTGGGGAAGCCCGGCATCCTTGATCAGGCGATTGGGCCAGAGATTGGCCACCTTGATCTCCACCTGGTTGCCGGACGACTTGAGCAGTCCGGCAGGCAGAACCACCCGCCACGGCGCGCACCAGACCACGCCGAGGTCCCAGCCGTTGAGCTTTACCTGGGCCAGGTTCTTGACCTCGCCCAGATCGAGGAACTGCGCTGCGGTCGGCGATGCGGCGGGCGCGTCGAAGGTCTTGCGATAGACCGCTATGCCGGAGTAGTGGCAAATCCCGTCTTCTTCGCGCCGGGTCCAATCTCGCAGGGTCTGGAAAGTCACCGGCTTCGCCGGCCCGCCCCACTTGGGATCGAACGCCACTTCCCACGGTCCGGCCAGCTCGCCCGCGGGTTTCAATTCGGGGAAGTTCGTCCCGGGCCGTCGCAGGCCGTCGCGAAAAACGACGAAGTAGCTCTGGCCGGACGCGAATTGAAGCGGTACGCTCATCCGCCCTTCGACCTGCTGGAACTCGGGCAGCGGCCGTTGCTGGCCGGTTACGGGATCCCACAGTTCGGGCTGGAGCCCCGTCACGCGGAACCGGCAGGTCGACGAGAGCGGCGCGGACGTCCGGTTGCCGACGAAATAGATCTCCGCGCCGCGGTCGTGCCGATGAACATAACGCACGTCGCCGTCCGACTCGAAGTCGGGCCGAACGCCCATCCCCGACAGCACTTGGGCCGTCATCTCGTAACCAGGATACATGTCCGGGACTTGCGGACTGCCCTCCTGATGCCGGATCCCTTTTGCTGCGGTTGACGCGGAGCCGGATGCCGATTGTATCGTCGCCGTATCCCGAATGACGTGGCTGCTCCGCCAAATCTCGGCTGCCAGCCGCTCGATTTCCGCGTCGCATTGCGGATAGTTCTCCAGGCTCGGCGATCTCGCCGGCGGCGCGCCGATGACGGTCGCGCCGGCGTCCACCAGTTGCTTGACCTTCCGCAGCAGGGCCGGCGTCATGGTCTGGAGCCGAGGAAGCACCAGCAGCCGGTAACTCATGCCGTCGGGGAACTTGATCCGGCCGTTCTCGACCGAGGCCCGCTCGATGAGCGTGCGCGGGGCACAGCCGTCGAAATTACAGCCTCGCCGGTCCGGCAAGCCGCTGAGCGTGGCCGAGACCGGCGGCCGAAAGACATTCGGCGCCCCTTCCAGATCGAGGTAGAGAATGTCGGCCACCGGCAGGCCTCGCCGCAACATCGTCTGGCAGCGAGCCAGATACGCGTGGTACGCGGATGCCATCTCCCACCAGGTCTCCGTTCGGTCCCAATGGACGCCGTAGGGGCCGAAGGTCATGCCGGGAAAACGGTCGAGCCAGGGCTGATGCTGGTACCGGTGAATGACGAAGCGGTTGACGCCGCAGCACAAGGCCCAGTCGCCCTGGGCTTTGACCGAAGCGGGGTGCTGCCGCCAGGCGTCCTGGTCTGCAGTGAACGATTCGGCGGCCACGATCGGCCGCCCGCAGGTGTGGGCGATCGACACGGCCTCGAAAGCGCTGAACTCGGTGCTGAACCCGAATCCCTTCGACCAGAACTCGCACATCGGCACGTCGGCCGCTTCGCCCAAAGCCAGGTCGCCGGCCGGGTTCAGGTCGTAGGGCTCGATCGACAGCTTCAGGCCGTGCCGCCGCCCCAATTCCTTCAGATGGAGTGCATGGTTCTCGACCACCAGTTCCTGGGCCGTCCGCCGCAGGTCCCACAAGAACCGCTCCGAGACCTCGACACTCTGGACCACGCGGCCGAGCATGACAGGCAAGTAGCGCAAAGGATCGTAGTCGCGGCGGCGCCGGAACTCCTCGCGGAACCGCTCCGACCAGTTCTGCGAGCTCATCTCCCAACTATCGAAATGCACTCCCGTCAGTCCGCGCCCGGGATGCGAGGGCTCGCCGACCGTTTCGAGCAGCCGTCCAACGAAGGCGTCGAAATGGGCATCCAGTGCCGACTTGTCGAACTTGTCGGACTCCAGCCCCAGCCCCGGCACCGGCGCCGGGCGGGTCGTCTGGCCGGTCGTGGTGCGGCCGAACCGCAGGATCGTCCAGTCGCCGGGCGGCACCTCCCCGACGAGCTGCCCGTCGGCCGAAAGCTTTCCGGACAGATCGACGATCTGGCCCGGTAAGATGCACTGCCCGGCCGGCAAAACGGTGCGATCCGCCGCGAGAAACGGCTTGACTCCCGGCTGCGACGAATAGGGCGCACGATAGTAGAGGGCCTTTTCGTCGACGTCCGGAATGCGATAATCACCCGGCGGCGTCGGGAAGGCCAGCACGGCCACGTCGCGATAGAACTCCTTCCACGTTTTGTGCAGCTCGGGCGTCAGTGTTTGCTCGCCGAAGAAGGGCGTGCGCGGCGCCGGTTGGGGCAGTCGGGCGTGGAAGTGGGCCGGCCCGGTCGTCGTCGTTTCACTGGCCACCAGGTGCTGCATGGACTGCTCGGGTTTGACCCACGGCCCGCCGGTGCCGCACCAACCGGGCCCCGCGCCCAGGGCGAGCTCCAGTCCAAGCCGGTCGGCCTCCTGGATGGCGTGCTTGATCAGCTCGCGCCAGGGCGGGCTCATGAAATGGACCGGCCCGCGCGGGATGCCGATATTGACCTCCAGGATGATCGCGCCGCCGATGCCGGCCCGCTTCATCGCCTCCAGGTCGGCGGTCATGCCCTCGCGAGTGAGGTTGCCGTCCATGAACATCCAGTAGACCCAGGGCCGGGCCTCGGGTGGAGGCGTCTGGAAGTCTGCCAATGCATCGACGCCGGTCGCCGCGTTCGCAGTGCCTAGCTCAACCTGAATTGCCGCCAGCGCGGCAAGCGCTGTCGCGATGAGCCTGAAGATTGTTGTATGGAACATGGAAGCGATCCTCGAATTCTGCCCCGTGTCTCAGAGCCCAGAATAGAATCTGGCGGACCAGATCCAGAAATCATGCCTTCTGGCCGACAAGCGTCTCCAGAAATTCGCGGGCTTTGACGGCCTCGGCTTTCAGGTGGGCAATATCACCCGGAGCAAGGCATTCGACGACCAAGGGACCACGAGTGAACCCGCCCTGTCTCAAGCGGGCCAGCATTCTCGGAAAATCCACCTTGCCCGTGCCCGGCGTGAGTTCGACGTTCTTCGGCAGGCGAAAATCCTTCACGCTCATGCCGATCACTACGCCGTCAACCGCCGCGGCGTCGTCCGCGGGATCGAGCTTGCCGTCGGAGTAGTAGAAGACGTTCCCCGGATCGTACCAGATGCGGAAGTTCTTCCGGCCGAGCCGGTCGATGATCTTGCGGCACTGGGCACCGCTGGCATTCGAGCCGCCGTGCGGCTTGATGCTGAGCCCCACGCCCTTGGCCAGCGCGTAGTCACAACAGTCGGCGACAACCTTGTAGTACGCAGTTTGAAGCTCTTCGGACGTGCCGCCAAGCATCAGGTGCGGACAACCGCAGGCGGCAGAGTTGTCGATAAGGCGTTTCAGCCCGGCGGAACTCCCCGTGGGGAACTGCCCGCCCCAGAGCGAGACGACCTTCAGGCCGCGTCGCTCGACCTCTGCTCCGACGGCGGCGGCCTCTTCGGGCGTGGTCGTCACAGAGATGACCAGGTTGTCCTTGCTCTTGGCGGTCATCAACCCAACGTACTTGAAGCCCGCAGCGGCAATGTCATCCAGCGCCACACGGTAGTCGTAGGCGGCCCACGGCCGGGTATAGCAGCCGATCTGCCACTGCGATGGCTCGTCGCCAAAGGCGGGCGCGACCATCGCGGTGCCAGCCGCCGCAGCGATGCCGGCCACGAATTGCCGTCGCGAGAGCCCGGGACTGCTGTGCTGGACGGAATTGACACGGGTCATGCGTAGGAAGCGATTCATAAGCAGGTTCCTTTCTGCTGACATCTTATCCGCCCCCTTGATGGGCCGCAACCAGCGGTTGGTGAGTCACCCTCGATGGCACCTTGCCTAACGCGATGGTTGCTTGCCGTACGGTCAGAAAAACCGCGACGACCTGGAGAACAAGGCGGCAACTTTGGTTGTTACATCGGTCACTTCGAAGGTTCCGGCAAAGAGCCGTCCGGGGACGGCGGAAGAAACTCTTGTTTTTCCCTCGTATCCGCAGCGTTTCCCTACCGCCGTGGCGCCCGGGGGATTTCTTGTCGGTCGAAAGGTCCCCTTCCGGCAGCTTGCGACGCGCTGTTGCAGTGTCGATAATGGCAGTGGTGCCGTTCAGAATATCCTCGGCGAAGGCCCCCTGGCAACTCCGAGGACAAATGTCAAGACGAAAGGGAAATCGATCATGGCCAAGCATCTTAGTCGGCGGGACTTGTTCAAGGATTCCGCGATCATCGCGGGCGCGGTTGTGGGGTCCCAGGTGTTCGGTGTCCCCGCGATTCTTGCGGAGCGCAGTCCAAACTCCAAGCTCGGCACGGCCATTATTGGGGCAAATGGCCGTGGACTTGCCCACTTGGAGGCTGCGATGAGCGAGCAGTTGATCGCTCTGGTCGACATCGATGATAACCGTATGGCCGGCGTCGTGGGCGAAGTGGAGAGACGCCAGGGCGGCAAGGGACCGAAGGTCAAGTCGTACTATGATTACCGCAAGCTGCTGCGCGAGTACCTCGAGGCCGGCGCCATCGGCGCCGTGACCGAGGTCCACTCGTGGCAGGACCAGCGCTATGGCACGCGAGTCCGCCTTCCCAGCGCGCCGGTGCCTGCGGGCGTCGACTGGGACGAGTGGCTTGGCCCGACGCCAAAGGTCCCCTATCGTCCCGACGTGTGCCCCTCCGTGGGCGGCCAGGATGACAACACCGGCGTGGGAAAGGGTTGGTACCAGTTGAAGCCCTACGGGACAGGCCTTTTGGCCTGCGTAGGCGCACACGTATGCGACCCGCCCCACTGGGCTTTGCAACTGAAATATCCCAGCAGTTGCGTCTGCTTGGAACAAGAGGGCGAGGACGAGGATTGCTGGGGCAGCATCCATCGGTTGCTTTACGAGTTCCCGCAACCCAACCAGCCCACGCTCAAGTTCTACTGGTACGACGGCTACCGGCGCAAGGCTCCGAACGTCAAGGGCCCCGACGCGTGGACACTGATCCGTCCGCGGTTGGCCGATGAGTTGCAGAAGAAGTTCGGCCGGAGGTTCGAGGGCGGTGGTACGCTTTTCGTGGGCGAGAAGGGCATCATGCACTGTGATATCTTTGGCGGTGGCCCGCGGATCATTCCCGAGGAAAAGCACCGGGAGTTCCCCGTGCCGGCCGTGAAATATCCTCGCGTGGACAAGAGGCACGCGCCATTCCAGATTCACTCGGACTTTTTGCGAGCGTGCAGGGAAGGCGGTGTGCCGCCTTGTTCCAACTTCCCCGACGTTTCCGGTCCATACATCGAAGCCCTTCTGGTGGGAAATCTCGCCATGCGCGCGGGGGTCGGCAGGAAGGTAGAGTGGGACGGCGTCAACATGAAATGCACGAACATTGCGGAGTTGAATCAGTACGTCCGGCGCGAGTGCCGGCCGGGCTGGACGGTATGACCGGCGGCGAAAGAATGTTCGACCTCCGATGCCCCCCGACAGGAAAGTACCCATGAACGTTCATCTGGTATCTACACGGCGAAACTTCCTCAGGTCCGGCGTCGCCGGGTGCTTAGGGATCGGGGCCGCCTGGCCGGCCCTGGTTCGGACCGCCAACGCCGCCGCGGGTGAGTCCGGCTTCTGCGTGACCGTGTGCAACCACTGGAGCTATACCGGCATCGGCTGGCAGCTCGGCATCGAGTCGTCCGTGCTCTCCGTCACCGACGCCATGGAAATGGCCGATCGCGAGCCTCACGTCAAGACCTGCATCAATCTCGACGCGCGGGCCTACGAGCTGATAGCGGAGAAGTTCCCCGAAGTCGCGGCGAAGCTCACCAAGGCCCTGGCCGCCGGCAAAGTCGAGTTGATCGGCGGGACCTACGGCCAGCCGATGGGCACGACCATCGGCGGAGAATCGAACATCCGGCAGATTGTCATGGGCCGGGAGACGATTCGCAAGGCCCTCGGTTATCAGATGGCCACGTTTCTGGAAGAGGAGGAGTTCAGCCATCCGCAGGTCCCGCAGATCGCCGCCCTGGCCGGGTTCCGCTACGCCAGCCTTGCCCAGTTGGACACGTGGGGGCGGGCCGGTTGCCCGCGCCAGGATCTGAACGCCTTCTACTGGAAAGGACTGGACGGCACGACCATCCCCTGCGTGCCCAAGAACGCGTTGTTCGGCTACTCGCCCGACGTGAAACGGCTGGCCGGCTCGGCGGAGTTCCGGAAGCTCAAGAAGCTCGGCACGCCGCTGATCTTCTGCTGGGAGGAATTCGGCTGGGAGTCGCCGGAGAGCCCCGCCTATCTTACGTCCCCGGCGAAGTATCTCTCCTTGGCCGCTGAGGGCCGCGTGGAGTTTGTCACACTCCGCGAGTACCTGGACAAGTACGCGTCGCAGGCCAAGGAGACGGTCTTCCTCTCCATGAACGCCTGGAACAAGTCGCTCACCTGGGGGCTGGGAGGCGACCAGGTCCGCATACTGGACCGCAAGCTGGAAGGGTTGCTATTGGCCGCCGAACTCTTCGACGCCGCGGCCTCGGCGATGGGGGCCGGATCCCAGGCGGATCTGCTCGACAGGGCCTGGAAGGACCTGCTGGCCTCGCAGAGCCATGACGTGGGGCTGTGCGAGTATTCCCGCTGGCAAGGCGACCGTATGGCACCGGCCGAACGACTAGAAGACAAGCACAATTTCACCTGGGGCGCGCTCGGCTACAACCATCTCGACTCCGCCCAGAGACAGGGCCAGCAGGCCCTGGACGCCGCACTGGCCGACCTTAGCCGGCGGATTGGCAGCGCGGCTGAGCCCGCCGGGCCGATGGTCGTTACGGTCTTCAATCCCCATTGCTGGCCGCGGACCGACGTTGCCGCCACCGGCCGCGTCTATCCGCTGCCCCCGGGCACAAAGGATCTCGTGGTCAAGGACCGCTCCGGCAAGGTCGTTGCGTCGCAGGTGGTCAGGAGCAGCAAAGACGCTCAAGGGAACCTCGTTGTTGCTGAGGTGGCGTTCCTGGCCCGGCAGGTGCCCAGCGCCGGCTACGACACGTACTACCTCGACTTCACGGCCCAAGCCGCGCCGGCCGTCGCCACAGGCCTGGTGGTGGACGAGGCGAGGCTGACCCTGGAGAACGAACATCTTCGCGTTCGCCTCGACCCGCAGACCGGCGGCATCGCCAGCCTTATGCACAACGCTTCCGGCCGCGAGATGCTCGACGCCGGCCGGGGTGCTTTTCCGCGGCTCAGGGGACGTCCGAACCCGAACCTGTCGCTCAAGCGCAATCCGCCTGCCTTCTACGACACGGCCGCGTCGAAAGCCGCGATCGACTGGCTGGCCAAGGGGCCGGTCCGCGCGGAAGTGCGGGCCCGGCACGCCCTGCCGTACCTGAAGTTCGAGACCCGCGTGAGCTTGTCCGCCGGGGCTGCCCAGGTCGAAGTCTACAGCCGCGTGTTGACGTTCGTCCCGCCTCACTCCGACGCCGCCCCGGCCGACATCAAGGAAGGCTATTGGTTCTCGCTTGCCCCCGCATTCCCGGTAACCACGCTGCTCCGCGATTACCCCTTCGGCGTGGAGCCTGCCGATACCCCGACATTCCACGGGCTCAGCTTCGTCGATCTGCTGGGCAAGGATGCGGGACTGCTGCTGTTGCACTCCGGCACGCAGTTCTTCCGCCGCGACGAAGCGGGCGGAATCTCGAACCTCGTGATGCGGGAGTGGGAGTCGCACTTCACCGGCGAATACGGCTGGCCGATCTACGCCGAGTATCGCCACGCCCTCGTGCCGCACGGCGCGGCGGGCGGAAGCCGCGAGGAGGCACAGCCGGCTTCCGGCCAGCTTGCCGGCAGCAATGCCGACCGCCTGCGGGCCTCGGCCGCCTTCGCCAGGCCGCTGTTGACACGCATCGCAGCGCCTCAGCAGGGCGAGCTGCCGAAGGTCAAGAGCTTCCTGGAGGTCAGTCCCGGCGATGTCCTGGCGACGGCACTGCGCCGCAAGCCGGGCGGTACGATGGAGCTGCGGGTACTGGAGGTGGAAGGGCGAGAGGTCCAGGCGCAGGTTTCCCTCCGTCTGCCTTATGTCACGGCGGTGGAGACCGACTTGCTCGGCGCCCGCCGGGGCAACGCGGCGATGAAAGGCGGCCGCCTGCAGTGGAAGATCGCCCCCTGGAAGATCTGCACGCTCGAAATCGCCTAAGGCGCTGTGGAACAATAAACTACCGGAATGGGGCTGCAAGGAGCGCCCTCTGCGGCGTTCCGTTGAAAGCGTCCAGCCGGACGTTTGCCAACGTCGGTTCGGCGCCGTTGACGTTGAGCGACATTGATTATTGAACTCGCCGCGCCGTGGCGTTGAGTGGCCCGACGTGCAGTGCTGCCAACGGTGCGTTGGGCGCCAAGAGAGGAGCTCATCAACTGTGAACATCATACCAACACGCTGGCCGGCTGTGGTTCTGGCCATCGTCATTATCTCGTGCACGGCCACTGCCCGAGCTGCCGGCCCGGAGCTCTCCGCGTCGAGCATCTCGGCGACGAACGGAGAGCCTTGGCTCCTGTATGGCGTGGGCCTGGATGATCCGGGGCTGAAGATCCACGTCGCCACGATGGCACCCGGCAAAGAGTGGGACCCCGTGGCATCGCTCGCCCGCTTGCTGGAGGGAACAACCGGTTTGCCTGCGAAGCCGCCGCAAGCAAGGGTCGACGTCGGCGTGAATGCCGCGGATTCTCACACTGCGGCGGTCAAGCCGTTTTCCAACCGCTGGCAACCGCCGGCCAAGCTGGTTTGGGCCGAGTCGTCCCAGGGCGTTTCGCGACCGCTGGTCATCAATCGGCCCGAGGTGTGGACCGTCTTGCCGCCGCGTCTGGTCTCCGGGGCCAGGGCACGGCTCTTCGGGCCGAACATGGGCTCGCTGATCTGTCTGGTTGGCCCGGAGAAGCATGTCACCGTCTGCCGGTGGTCGTATAGTTTCAGCTTGGAGAAAGGGCTGTCGCCGGCCTTCGAGCGGACCTTCGACGTACCCGACGATCTCCCGACGGGAATCTATCAGCTCTACGTCAACGGCGGCGGCGGCGATTCCGACTGGAGTCGGCCGCGGCGGGTCGAAGTCACCGCCCCGTTGAATCCCGGCGTGAACGTCGTTCCCGTCGAAAGTTCCGGGGATGGCAAGACGCCGAGCGCGGCCGCTATCCAGAAGGCGATCGACGCCGCGGCGGCTGCCGGTGGCGGTGCGGCCCTGCTGAAACCCGGCCTCTACCCTCTGGAGACGACGGTGCGAATCAAACCGGGTGTAACGCTCCGCGGTTCCGGGACTGGGGCAACGACGCTCCTGCCGCCAAGGCATGGCAAGATCCCGGCGACATTCCACAACTACAGGCCGTTGGTCGAGATGTACCAGCGGGCCGGGCTGGAGTACCTGACTGTGGACGCCTCGGACGCGGACGACCACCATGCATTGTTGTTACTGCAAGCCTCCGATTCGGCGATCCGGCACTGCCGCATCATCAACCTCAACCCGGCCGTGTTCCCCGAGGGCAAATGGGTGCCGGCGGACGTGGTCTGCACGGCCGTCGGTCATACGCGAAATCTCGTGCTGCTCGACAACGAGTTCCGCGGCACGATCCCCTTTACGCACTGGGGCGGCACGATGACCGGGGCGTGGGTCGCCCACAACCGCTTCGAGGGCCTGCCGACCCAAAACAGCAACTTCAGCATGCGTGGGATGCGCGAGTGTGTCTTCGAGCACAACCACGTGCTCAATAGCGGCCGGGGCATTGTCGTGGCCGGCGAGGCAGTCCACAACTACTTCGGCTACAACCAGATCGAGAACATCCGCGGCATCGCCAACGGCTGCGAGATGTTCCTTTACGAGATGGGCCATGCCGCCTGGCAAGGGCGGCCCGCGGCGGTCGAGGCCGACTCCTTCACGACGGCGGGCATGCTTTGGAACGAGAAATCGCTGCACGACGGGTCCGGCGACTTCCAGCTCACGGCCTACGCGGTGGTCACTTCCGGCCGGGGCATGGGGCAGTGCATTCCGATCGCGTCGGCCCGCGGGCAGACAGTCCGCCTGGCATGGCCATGGACGCTGCCGCCGGATGCGCGATCGCAAATCGCGGTTGCCCACGGCTGCATGGAGAACCTCCACGTGGAGAACCGCTTCAAGGACGGCGTGGCCTATTCGGGCCCCTTCGGTTCCGCGGTCCGTAACATCTGGGCGGGCGACGAACTGGAAAACGTCTCGGACGGCATGGTCCTTTGGGCCATCGACGGACCACGCCAGATGTCGCTCAACCTCATCCGCGATCTGCGGCTCGAAGAACGGGCCGGAATCCTAATCCTCAGCGACCGCTCCGGCGACGCCACCCCGCCAGCCACCAAGACCTTCGGCAACGAGATCCGCACTTGCCAGGTCTATCATCGCGAGCGATACCCGGGCAACGAGTATGGCCTGGGCGAACGGGTCTGGCGATACCCGATCAACAGCCTGGCGTCGGGCAATGCCCGGCATGTGAAATTCGGTCAGGAAGCGGGCATCCACTTGTCGCAGCTTCTGGGATGGCCCGGCAGCGTCTCCGACGACGATCCGAAGCTGGATACGATGACGCCCACGATGCGGTGGAACCTGATTTACGATTGCCTGGTTGCCCGCTCGCCGATCGGCATCCGCGTCGGCCGGGGCATCGATCATACGGTGATCGTCGAGCCGCTGAGTGCCGGAAACGTCCAGCCTATTTCCGATGCGGGGCGGCAAACCGCGATCATCAACCCGACCGTACAGCCTGCCGTGCCGCAGGGAGGAAATACGGCCATCGAGCCAAGTAACTGAACGACAGGGGAAGTCATGGCGTGCTGGGACCATTGTGCGGTTGTCGCATTGGCACCAGGCCAAACGAGGAATTCTCCATGGATGAGAGTGGCCACGCGTTTTTCCGCCCTCCACTCCCAAACAAGCCGAAAAGGAGTCCCGCCCCATGAGTGCCCACGATCCCCACTGTCCGCGAGACGATTCTCCCGCCCAGACGCATGATCGCCGCCGATTCCTGGAAGCGGCTGCGGCGATCCCGGCAGCGCTGGCTGCCACGCGTCTGCTTGGCGACGAGGCGGCCGCGGGAAAACAGCCCGCCGACGCCACCCTCATGCCGCACATTTCGCTCGGCAAGTACTCGGTCTCGCGGCTCATCGTCGGCTGCCACGACATCGACGGTGGCTCGCACATGTCGCCTTTCCTGGGCATCTACGACCGTTACGGCGACCAGGCCGGGCAGAACGCCGGCTTCGCGCGACGTTTTGGCCACCGCACTCAAGGATCGCCATCATGAAAGCGAATCTGTCAGCCGCGCCGGCTTGGTTTCTACTCCCTGTTCTCGCGTTGCTTGCCGCACCGGCTCCCAGCGGGCGGGCCGCCGACAAGCCGGACGACAGTGACCGCTTGCCCGTGGTCGACATCTCCGGCGAGACCAGTCGCCACGTCGTTATTGCCGCAGGAACGGAGACCGTCTACCAGGGCCACCCCACCACGCTTCTGATGCCGGATGGGAAGACGATGTTCGCCGTCTGGTGCATCGGCCACGGCGGCCACTGCGGCCCGATGGCGCGCAGCGATGACGGCGGCCTCACCTGGACGCGGTTGGACGACCAATTGCCCCAGGGCTACCGGATGCACGGGAACTGTCCGAGTATCTACCGCTTGGTGGACCACGGGGGCCGCGAGCATCTGTGGGTCTTTTCCGCCCACCCCAAGATGCCTCGCATTGAAAGCGAGAACGGCGGCAAGACCTGGCGGGAGATGCAGCCGCTGGGACTGCCATGTGTCATGACTTTCAGCACCATCGTTCGCCTCAAAGACGGCAACTACCTCGGACTCTATCATCGCGGACCGGGCGGTGAGGATCGAAGTCCCCTCGAGGTGTTGCAAACCACGAGCGCAGACGGAGGCTCGACCTGGTCCGAGCCGCACGTGGTGGCGAAAGTCCAAGGCAAGGACCCCTGCGAACCCTGCGCGTTCCGCTCGCCGGACGGCGGGGAACTGTGCTGCCTGATGCGGGAGAACACCCACCGGGGCCGCAGCCTGATGATGCTGAGCCGCGACGAAGGGAAGACATGGAGCGAGCCGGCCGATACATCGTGGGGCCTGACAGGCGACCGGCATGCGGCGATATTCACCAAGGGCCGTCGTTTGGTGGTGGCCTTCCGCGACCAAGCCCCGAATAGCCCGACACGGGGGCATTTCGTCGCCTGGGTCGGCACCTATGAGGACGTCCGCCAAGGCCTTCCCGGGCAGTATCGCGTCAAGCTGCTCGACAGCCATGCAGGAGGTGACTGTGGCTATCCTGGCATCCACCAGCTCCCTGACGGCACGATCGTTGCCACAACCTACATCAAGTATCGCCCCGGCCCCCAGAAACATTCGGTCGTCAGCGTGCGATTCACGCTCAACGAGACCGACGCGAAAGCCGCACGTCGCTTGCGAGCGGCGCCGCTTTCGGCAGCCGAGCGCTTCGACGGCGCGTTCTACTGCGGCGAGGGAGACGCCGAGTATCTTAAGTTGCTCGACATCTCTCGCCGCCTGTTCGAGCCAGACCCCGAGTTCCAGAACCTGGCCATGCTCTACACGCCGGCATGGAACGGCCTGGTCGAAGGGCCGACCTGGGGCGCGTGGTGGATCCAGAACAGCTATGGGCCGACGTACTGCGCCCTGCCCTTCTGGCAGGAGCCCTTCGTGCGGTTCATCGAGAACTCGCACGATCTCTGGTTCGACCAGATGGGCGACGGCAAGACGCCGCGGCCGTTTGGCAGCTTCGCTTGGGTCCCGCCGGACGGCTGCCTGTGCGACGCCGCGGCCCCGGGCACATTCATCGCCAAGCAGGGCGACGGGCGTGTCGACATCCACGACTGGTGCATGGAGTTCACGGCCGCGGGCGTGGTCATGCAGGCCGAGTTGCTGCTTGTGGCCCGCGACGAGAAGGCCATCCGTCGCTATCTGCCCAAACTGGAGCGTTCGGCCGATTTCATCGAGAGCCGTCGCGACCCCAAGAACAACCTTTTCCTGGCCGGCCCGGCCGGCAATCTGTTGGCCCCCAGCCACGCGGGCTGGAAACGGCCCGACGGCAAGTACGCACCTTCCTACTTGGCCGGCCTTTCGATCACCTACATCGCCGGCCTGGACCGCCTAATCGAGCTGGAGAAGATGGTCAGCGCCGCGGAGAAGGTCAAATGCTACACCGAGCGCCGCGACCTGGCTCGCATGGGCCTGCCGCTGTTGACTGCCGCCGAGGGCTACTTCACCAAGTCGCTCGACCCGGACGGCACGCGACATGGCGTCTACGGCGCGGCGAAGCACGGCTATTTCGAGGCCGTGTGCAACCACGACGCGATCTGCTTCCGCGTGACCGACGACGAACAATCAGAGAAGATCTATCGCAAGATCGCTTCGATTCCGGGCCTGCGCCGCCACGACCTGATCATCACCAACGCCCCCAGCCTGGACGACATGTACGAGCCGGGCGATCGCGGCGGCCTGTGGGGCTTCGGCACCTGGGTCAACGGCGGGCACTGGACCACGTGCGAGGCACGGATGATCATGGCCTACTACCGGCTGGGCAAGTACGACGATGCGCGGCGCTCGATGAACAAGATGCTCGACTTCGCCCACCGCTTCCGCATGGACAACCCGCTGGTCGATTTCGGCAACGCCCCGTACCAGCCCGGGCTGCCGATCAATTGTGTTTACGACAACTGGGGCGCGCCGGCGGCGATGATCCGCGGGCTGTTCGAGTATTTGTATCGGGCCGATGGCCTGACCGTCGTGCCGCACATCCCGACGAAGATCACGCGGTTGGAGCAGCACTTCCCGATCCGCTTCGGCGCGAAAAAGCTCTACTTTGCCACGACGGGCCAAGGGCCGATTACCGCGGTTACCGTCAACGGCCAGCCGTGGAAGGACTTCACCCCGCGTGAGGTTCTGCTGCATTACGGCCGCACGCCCAAGGAGGCGGCCGTGCAGATTGTGATGGGCGAGGCGAATCCGGCGCCGTTCGTGCCGCGCACGCGCGATCTGGCTGCCGTGCCGGACGTGCCCTCGCTGGAATCATTTCCGCCGAAGCCGGCTTCGGCGCCAATCGCCGAGGAAAACAATCTGCCGTTGCGAATCGGCGCGGATAGCAATGGCGCAAACCAGTTCCTGGGCGACATGGCCCGCGCAAGGGTCTTCGGCCGCGCGCTGGCGCCGCGGGAGATCGCCGCGCTGGCCGCAGGCAACGTGATCGACGAGGCCGATCTGGTGGGCGACTGGACGCCCGGTAATCGCCAAGGCAACCATGTTCCCAATGCCTGCGGATCGCAATTGCCGGCCAAGGTTGTGGGCGAACTGGCCGCGGTCGATAGTCCGTACGGCAAAGCGGCCCGGTTCACCGGCAAGGGCTACCTCGAAATCGCGCACGACCCGCGTCTGAACCTCACCAAGGCGCTGACGCTGGACGCGTGGATCCGTCCGGCGGCATTGGCCGGCGCCGGCGGGCGAATCATCGACAAGAGCGAGGCGGGCACATCCAATGGCTTCCTCTTGGACACGCATCCCGGCAATTCGCTGCGGCTGATTGTCGAGGCCGGTGTGGCCTGCTCTGATGCGAAGTTTCCGCCCGGGCGCTGGGTCCACGTGGCCGCGAGCGTAGCTGTGGGAGGCAAGATATCGCTGTACATCGATGGGAGACCGGTTGCTGCACAGACCGGTCCCTCAGGCCCGGTGATCGACTGGCAAGAGTTAGCCAAGCGAGTCGCGGTCATTCGCACCTTCCACAAGCGGCTAGTCGAGGCGGGCATGACCGAAAGCTATGAGGCGGCTCACGCGCGGCTGGCCGTGGAATGCCTGGCGACGGCCCGTGCTCGCGCTCAGATGATTGCCGAGGGCCGTTTGCCGCGATTGCCGTCCTCGTCGAGCGCGGCGGCGGCCGACCGGTCGTATCTGGAAACGGTCAGCCGGCTCTGCGACGGGCTGGAAAAGGTCTTGCAGACCTATACGAAGGGCCAGGACCCCAACAAACGTCGGATTTACGAACTTTGGTCAGCCGCGCGGGCAGTGGATGCTGTTGGACACGATAAGCCGGCGATTCCCCGATAAGGGGCTGTTGTGGTGGTCCGCCGTATCGGTGATAATAATGATATTGTGGTGAGGAGCACCGCCAGATCATGCCTTGCCATGCTCTGTACTCTCGTGTGCCCGTAAGGCCGTGTGTTGCCGTGCCACGCCCGTAGTGTCGAGATGGTGTGGTGAGTGCCCGGTCCAGAGACCATCCTCGGCGAAGACGAGCCAGGGTCCGGTAATAATTGGCACCGAACAATGCAGCGAGTTGGCGGATCGAGAATCGTCTTCTGGCGGTCATAGACACGGCTCCAAGGATGCAGTATCTATGCCTGCCACCGTCATATTTGTCGACTGGGCTGAGTCGTCACCGAGTTTCCGGCCCCCAAAACCCGGCCGTCTCACTGGGAAGTGTTTTTCCCTGGCTCAGGCTGGACAAATGACGTTATTAACGAGCCGTCGCCCCGAATTATTAGCCGGGTTGATGGCCATGGTCGGCATTCTGAAGACGGTCCTGGTCGTAGGCGGGGAGTCGTATCACCAGACGTGTCCAAGAAGCGGGGAAGTCATCACCTGTGCCGCCCAACCATAGCGAACAGCGAAAGTCGTTGTTATTGGGCCGAGGCCGTGCCTGGCGTTAATAAGAAAGCGCCTCCCGTTTTGCGGCTCCGCGGGACAGGAGGCGAAGGCACTCGGCGAGGCGTTGTTAGCAAGACGTCTCGGACTACCTACCCAACGGCCGCCGTGCCCTGCTCGGCTACTTTCCTCAAACGCCTGACAACCAGCGCAAAGTACCGTTCATCCTTCTCGATTCCTATAAACCGCCTGCCAGGCATCCGTGCTGCAGCACCCGTGGTCCCCGACCCCATGAACGGGTCGAGTACAGTGTCGCCAGTTTGGGTGAGATACCGAATCCACCAGTCACACAGTGGCAGCGGCGTTGACGCTGAATGTTGGTGCGGATTCGTGGTGTTCACAAAGTCCAGGAGGTTTTTCGGGCTGACGCCACCACGAGCAATGGCCGCCCGAATACAGCGCCCCTGATTCATTGAGTGCCCCGAGGGCGTAACGACTACCTTATCTTTTGTGATGCGGCTGTCATTTCGGAGTGATTCACTGGGGGGCAAGAGGACCGCATCCTGGTTCCGGTAACAGCCTGGATTCCCTAGCCACACGCAATGTTTCACTGCCGAGCGAAGAAGGCCGTACCGCCTCTGGGAACCGGCGGTAGGAAATGCCACACGGTTAGCGTACCCGCTCTCCCCTCTCCACCCGTCGGGTGTGGGTCTTGACATCCTCCTCGAAATCCATGATCGTAGAAGCACCTTTTTGACGTGGGGGGCGTGCCGCGATCGCCAGATCCGCACGCCTCCCGCTCTTTCTCCCCACAGGAAGGTTGCGAAGCGACCGCGGCGCGCCACAAGCAGGGGGCGGGGTCCTATTTTCGCATTCTTGGGGCGGGGTTACAGGGCAGGGGGCTGCCCAGGCGGCGGGGTCACGTCTCAGGCATTCTGAGACAGATGAGCCGTTCCCGGCTCAGATAATCCGGAACGCAGAACCCAACGCCTTGCCGTTGCCGTCGTTGCGGTCGAATCTCTGGCCCACCCCTCGGGTGTCGCCACACAAGATGGCTTGGAATTGGGCTCGTTTTTCGCTCATTGTTCGACTCCTGTTCATCTTCTTCATCTTTGCTGAAGACATCAGTGAGCGAGTCGGGCACAAGAAAATGGGCGGACTGGCAGGACGAGGAAGGCAATCCACCCCCCCAACGCCTCCTCAGTAGCAGGACGCTCGTGAGACCTCGTACAAGCGACGAGACCGCAGCGGACACCACTCGGAAAACAACCAAGGCGATCCCGACAACCAATGCCTTGAGCCCGCCTTCGTTGTGATCGACCGCCACACAAGAGGGCATGGTAATGGGTTCGTTTCTCGCTCATCTTTCGGTTCCTGCTCATGCCCTCAAGACATCAGCGGGAAGAAAAACGACCGTGAGCAGCGGCGAGAGAATAGGTAGACTGGCGATCGTCGGAAGCCAGTTGCCAGATGAAGACGCCCGACGAAGAAGAGGGCTGCCTACGAGGCGGCAGCCAGGCAGCCGAGACGTAACTGCTTGCGGGCGAACGAGAGGTAGTAGTCGGAGAGTTCTACGCCAATGGCATGGCGGTGGGCCTCGATGGCGGCGATTGCAGTCGTTCCGCTCCCCAGGAATGGGTCCAAAACAGTACCACCGGGGGGCGAACCTGCCTCGATGCATTCCTTCGCCAGGGATACTGGCATCGGGCAAGGGTGGCTGCCGACGTTGCGCAGCACATGGGCAATCTGCCAGACCGTAGTACGTTCGCTCGGGCAGAAGTAGTGCCCTCTGGACTGTGCCAACAGAAGAAGCATCTCGTGGGTTCGGCGAAACAGCGTTTGGCAGTAGGGAGCGGAATTGACCCTTTCGATCACGATCTCGGAGCGGATCAACCAACCGCTTTCGTGCAAGGCAATTGCCAGACGATGGGGGATCAAAAGAGAGTCGCTATCACGCTGCGTGTCGGCGATGTTGAGCCAGCAAGTGCCGTGACGCTTTAACAGGCGTCCGACTTCGGCGAAGACCTGGACGAGCTTACGAACGTACTCGTCCGGTGTCGTCTCCTGCCCGATCTGCCGCTCGTCGTGAACATCCCCCTGTAGGTAGTATGGCGGTGACGTGATGCAGCAGTCGACAGAGTTCGCCGCGAGCCGCCGAAGTTGCGTGAGGGCATCGCCAGCGATGAGCTTGACCTGCGGTGTGAAGTCCTCGGGGACGGTGAGGGCGTACATCCGCTGGAATCGCCTGCGCCTGCCGTCTTTGCCGAGGGTCTTGTCCAACTGGGGCAGTGCCCCAGTTGCCGTTAGCTGCTCCAGACGCCTTCCCACTCTCTTGTGATCGGCCTTGAGCCAACCGGGCAGCATCTCGGCAATTGCCCGCAGCGAAGTCGGTGACCGTGGATCGAGATACGCCGCCTTGATGGTGGCGTCGATCACCGCATCCTGCTGTGCCTTGTCCGTGACGGGGCAAGCCGTGACGGGGCAAGCTTCCAGGCAATCCATGCCGCTAATGTATCACGGGGTCGGGAGGGGGGCAAAAGGAAGAGGAGAACGGTGGTCTTGTTCGGGCGGTGGGTGCTGGTGGTGGTGAGGTGGATTGAGAGAACGCCGCCCCAGTACCGTACCAGCCGCCCACAGGCACGAGGGTAGGCTGCGTGGCGGGTCGGAGATTCAGAGAGGGGCGGGTCGGGGGAGAGAGGATGCGAGAGGGGGTAGATGATAGTGGGCAGAACCGACCGTTGGCCGAGGCAGGCCGGATCGGATACAATTGGCCCCAGCATCACTTTTTGTATCCGATGGGATATTTGCGTGTATTTGTATCCGATTGCGCACAAAAAAGCCTTTCGCAACTCATTGTTGTGAAAGGTTTTAAGCAATGGGCGATGTCAGGCTCGAACTGACGACCTCTGCCTTGTAAGGGCAGCGCTCTGACCAACTGAGCTAATCGCCCGCGGTTGTGGGATTACTGCTGCGCCGACCTTTGATCTATGGGTGCCACGGTTGGCTTGCCCAACCGTATTTCTGCACTGCTGGGCAAGCCAGCAGTGGCACCCGGCGGAATGGGATTACTCTACCGGGGCGGCCCGGCGCGTGTCAACCTTTAGCGCATCGGGGCGTCGGAATCGCTGGGCCGTGGCGGCGGTGAGTCGGGCAGCGGCGACGGCGATGGCAACAGGGGCGATGAAATTGGCAACGGCGACGATGGCGCTGGAGGCATCGGCGATTGCAGCGCTGGCGGCATCGGCGGCGGTGGCGCGGGCGAGGGGCCTTGCGGCGATGGCGCTGGCGACGTCGGCGGCATTGGCAACCGGACGGGCTCTGTGCCGGGCGCCGCGGCCGGCGGCTCGGGTCGGGCCGGCTTTTCGGCGGGCCGGCCCTCGCCGGCGGCTGCCGGCGCAACGGCCGGCAGGCGCTCGGCCAGGCAGCCGGCGTCGCGGCCGTCGCTGGCCGTGCCCAGGGCCGGATTGCCCGGCTCGTCCCCCAGGGCATAATCCGCGACCGTATGGCTGTCCATCGGCCGGTCGGCCGCGGGCGGTTGCTTCCAGTCCACGTGCAGGGCCTGCGGCAGGTTTTCGTGCTCCGGCCCCCAGTGGGATTTCCAGGCGTCGAAGGTCATGGCGTCGGGCGGGCCATCGGCATCCAGCCGCCGCACCAGCCAGAAGGGGCCGAAACCGTCGTAAACGTTGCGGTCGCCGTTCCAGGCCACCCGCTCGCGGAAGCTTTCCAGCTCGTCGCCGCCCACCTGCTCGATGATCGGGCTGCCCGGCGCGGCCGATAGGATGGTGTCGGCACAGTCGATGCGCGTGGTCAGTTGGTGGGGGCCGACGGGGCTATCGGCCAAGCGGGCGAAACCGCCCCGCACGACGGCGGTCAGGTGCCGCAGATCGAACTGCAGGACCTCGCCGGGGCGCGGCATTCGCGCCCCGCCGCTGGCCCACAGCACTCGCTCGGTGATCGCCAGCAGGCCGTTGTCCCAGGTGAGGCAGGCCGGCTGCTCGCCTTCCGCCCGCAGCAAGGTGGCTTCGCCCCGCACCACGCAGTCGATCAGGTCGATGACCGCCGATTCCAGGGGCGCGGCCGTCGCGTCGTCGTTGGCCCGGTCGTCGTCCTTGGCCGGCCGGACGCGGAAGAAAGCCACCTCCTGGTGGTAGGCCCCCATTTGCTCGGAGGCGTTGCGGATCGACAGCGTGCATTTGTTCAGCCGCACCGACGGGCTACCGCGGATCTCGAAGAGCGACCAGCCGTCGGCCGGCACATGGCGCGGCAGGACCATCTCCACGGCCACGCCCACGAGCGTCAGTCGGCCGGCGCTGACGGTCAGCATGCTGCGGGGGCACTTCAGCGGATCGGTTTGCGTGGGCCGGAAGACGACCACCGGCTGATAGCCCTCGCCGGCGCGGACCCGTACGCGGAGATTGGCCAGCTTCAAGGGCTGTTCTTCGCGGGGGCCGTTGTAGCACAGCTCGATCACGTCGCCGTTGGAGGCGGCGTTGCAGGCGGCCTCGAGCGTGGTGAACTCGCTGTCGCCGTGGGCCGCGGGGGCCACCCGGAGCACGCCCGCCCGCTTGCCCGGGGCGGCCGACTCGCCCGGCACGGCCGGGCCTGCTGCGGGCTCCTTCGGGCCACCCGCGGGCCTGGACGAATCGGCCAGCAACAGGCCTGGTTTCGCCGCGGGCGGCTGTGGTCCGCCGGCCGCGGGCTTTTGCGCCACGCCGGCCGCGGGCGATTGCGGCACGCCGGCCGGTGGCGGCTGCGGTCCACCAGGCGACGGCTTTGCCGCTACGCCGGGCGATGGTGCTGGCGCTGCACCGGCCGCGGGCTTTTGCGCCACGCCGGCCGGCGGCGTCGGCGTTACGCCGGATGGCTTCGGCGCTACGCCGGCCGACGGCTTGAGCGACGGTTCATCGCCCGGCAGGCCCTCCGGATCGCGTGTGCCCGCCGAGACATCGATCGCGCCGGGGGGCCCGACGGCCGTCAGATACTCGGGCGGCCCGGCCGCGTCGCCGGACCGCCGCGACCATACGAAATCCAGGGTCACGACGATCGCCAGCAGGGCGGCCAGCGGCACCAGCCAGGGCGAATGCCGGCGCAGAAACGGCGGGGGCGGCTGGCGCGGCAGGCTCCAGGTCCGGCCGCCGGCCCCGGTCCGCTGCAGCCCCACGCCCTGGGCGATCACCGCGAGATCACCGACCAAGTCGGCCGGATCGCGATACCGCTGCCGCGGCTCCTTGGCCAGCATCTTCCGCAACACGCGGGTCACGTCCTCGGGCAATTCGGGCCGAAACTGCCGCACGTCGGGCGGCTGATCCCCCTGGTGCTGGAGGAGTTTCTGCAGCACGGTCCCGCCGGGAAACGGCGGATGGCCGGTGAGCATGAAGAAGAACGTGCAGCCCAGCGAATAGATGTCGCTGCGGACGTCGGCATTGTGGGGGTCGCGGGCCTGTTCGGGCGAGATATAGTCGAACGTGCCCAACGTCACGCCGCTGGCCGTCAGCTCGGCCGCCACGGGGTCGGTCTCGCGGAGCCGGGCCAGGCCCATGTCGATCAGCTTCACCTGCCCTTGGGGCGTGATCAGCACGTTGGAGGGCTTGATGTCACGGTGCACGACGTTGCGGGCGGCGGCATGCTCCAGGGCCTCGGCCACCTGGAAGGTATAGCTGACCGCCTCGCCCAGCGGGAGCGGGCCCTTGGAGGCCACCAGTTCCCGCACGTTCACCCCTTCGATGAACTCGAAAACGATGTAATGCAGGCCGCGGTCCTCGCCGACATAATGCACCCGGGCGATGTTGTCGTGATCGAGCCGGGCGGCCGACTGGGCCTCGTTCTGAAACCGCCGCACAACCTCGCGATCGGCGGCCTGTTCCACGGGCAGGACTTTGATCGCCACGCTCCGCGCCAGGCGGGTATCGCGGGCCTGAAACACCCGGCCCATCCCGCCACCACCCACGTATTGCACCAACTCGAAATGCCCCAGCCGATCGCCGGGCAGGATCCGGCCCTGCAAGATCCGCAGGGCCGAATCGGAGATGGCCTCGGGCACCATGGGGGAGCGGTTGGTAATGACCGTCGGCTGATCGTCGTGGTTGGGCGGTGCGCCGGCGGCCCCGTCGCCGGCCGGTCTTCCTGCACCCGCGGCCGGTGGCACCTGCTGCGCCGCTTTGGTACTGGAGGCCGAATCGCTCATAAGTCGCTCCGCGTTGGCCCCGCACAACGAGCCACAAGTGCCACGTCTTCCTGGCCCTGATGCCCTCTACAGGCGGAAATCACTGCCACACCAGCAGGTGGGGCGAATGCCCCAGTAGTATCGAACTGCTTACCACTCAAGAACTTCTAATGTATCCTCCCTGAACGGCTGCGTCAATCCGCCGTGACCCGCCGCGACCCGATTGCGGGCGGCTCGCCGGGGGCCAACGGCACACGGCGTGTGCCGTGCTACATTACATCCTGGCGGGTGTCTTGCCACGGCAGGGCCAATATTAGCAATCTCCCGCCGGGCCATGTATTATGTTGTCTTCCAACCGTGCATATAGCACAAACCGCACCCCTTGAGGAGTCTCTGTCATGAATCATTCGATTGGGCGACGTGGTTTCTTGAAGGCTGGCGCCGCGCTGGGCGCCGGGATCGGGCTGGTGGGCATGGGCAGCCGGCCGCTGTGGGCGGCCGCCGCCGGCGCCCCCAATGCCGAAAAAATCGGTTGGCGGCTCGCTTGTCAGGCCTACAGTTTCAACCAGTACACCTTCTTCGAGGCCATCGACAAGAACGCCTCGCTCGGCCTGCACTTCATCGAGGCATACCCGGGCCAGAGGATCAGCAGCTCGATCAAGGATGGAATCGGCGAAGGGCTGTCCGCCGCGAACCGCAAGCTGGTCCTAAAGAAGCTGGCCGACTCGGGCGTCAAACTGGTGAACTTCGGCGTAACGGGAGTCGGCCCCCGCACGTTCGAGTTCGCCAAGGACATGGGCATCGAGACGCTCGTGGCCGAGCCGGGCGAGAACCAGTTCGACCAGCTCGATAAACTCTGCGAGGAGTTCGGCATCAACGTGGCCATCCACGACCACCCCAAACCATCGCACTATTGGAACCCCGACACCGTGCTGAAAGTGACCAAGGGGCGAAGCAAGCGGATCGGGGCCTGTTGCGACACCGGCCACTGGATGCGCTCGAACCTGAACCCCATCGAGTGCCTCAAGAGGCTCGAAGGCCGGATCATCAGCTTCCACTTCAAAGACCTCAATAAGATGGGCGGCGACGCCCACGACGTGCCGTGGGGTACGGGCCAGGGCAACGTCAAAGGCATGCTGGCCGAGGTCCGTCGCCAGGGCGTCAAGGCCGTCTTCTCCATCGAGTACGAGTACCACTGGACCAGCTCGCTGCCCGAGATCGGCCAGTGCGTGGAATACTTCGACAAGGTCGCCGCCGAGTTGGCCGCCTAGTGCCCAAAAATATCTAACGTAGCAGGCACACGCCGTGTGCCGTCCGCTGAAGCGGAAAGACGTCTGGCGGACGGCGCACGGCGTGTGCCTGCTACTTTTCTTGTCCACTCGTCTTTTTTCGCGCTGGCGGCCCGGCTGCGAGCGGCGGCTTGGCTATCACCGAGGGCGGATGGGCACGCACGCCTAATACCCGAATTTTCCCCACCGGCATGATGGACACTTGGGAAAACAAGACATTTGCCGCCCAATGCCGGGCCAAAATATGTTTTTCAGCCAAAAACCTGACATGGCCAAGGGCCTGTCTTGGTGTCAATCAAAAACCATCTCGGGCCGACTCCGTGCGTGGCGATAGACGCGTAAGAAAGTCAAGGGCCGCCCGCGCCGGCACCGATGCCATCAATGCCTTAATTGCTTGCATTGCATCATCTTATAGCAATCGGGCCGGCCGCCTCGGGGGGTGATTTGATCGGGTCGGCACAATTGGCCAGCATGCGGAATCGAGTCGATTCGCACGAGCGCCATCGACCCCCTGGCCAAACAATTGCCCAAAGAGGAGATTCGTCAGGATGACATCGCTTATCGAAAAGGAAGAGAATGTCAAGAAGGCCGTCGAGAAGCTGTTCGCCGCCAAGCCGGATTGGATCGCCTTTTACCGCGAGGTACTGGGGCTGAGCGGCTTGGTCCGGCAGAGCTTTGCCACGCCGGAGGCGCTGGCGGAATTCGAGCAGACCGACGCCTACCAGGAGATCCAGCGGATGCTCACGAAGCTGCGGAGGCGGGGCCCGGCCGCAGCCCCGCCGGAAGAGCCCACCCGTGTCATCACCGTCCGCATCCCGAAGAGCCTGCACGAGGCACTATCGACCGAGGCCCACGAGCATTCCACCAGCATCAACAAGCTCTGCATCTCGAAGCTGCTCCAATTCATCGACCATGCCAAGGTACCGACGCACGCGCCACGCCGGGTGCGGACGCGACGGTAAACTGAGAAAAGCAGGCTTGGAGTGGACCTGTAAGCCGGGTTCTGTCCCCCGTCCGATTACCGGCCGGGGCGATGGCCATTTCTCTAGGAGGCCGATTGCTCGGCCCCTCCAGCGGTCTACCCGGGGGTCGATAGCGGGCCGGACCGGCCCGCCGGGCGATCCTCGGCCAAAACGTTGGCCGAGCCGCCGCGTGCCCCCTGTTTGACCTTGCTCCCCGTGGGGTTTGCCTAGCCAAGCCGGTCGCCCGGCTTGCTGGTGAGCTCTTACCTCACCGTTTCACCCTTACCGCAGGGACCGAAGCCCGTGCGGCGGTCTGCTTTCTGTTGCACTTTCCCTGGCCTTGCGGCCGGTGGGCGTTACCCATCACGGTGTCCTGCGGAGCCCGGACTTTCCTCCCGCCAGGTCTTGCACGGAGTCGATATGGCGACCCCCTTGGGACCCGGCCGGCGACCATCCGGTCCACTCCTAAGCCAGAATTAACCATAAGCGGCCGCAGCCGGCGAGAAAAGCGTCTCCGCGTCCCCGCGCCCCCCACCCCCCCACTCCCCACCCCCCACCCCCCACACCCCACCCCCCAATCCCTAACCCCTAATCCCCCGCCCCTGCCATGAGTCACGGCGGCGGAACTCGGCGTCGATGGCCGCGCGGACGGCCGGCTTATCGAGGCACCACCGCGGGGCCACCAAGATCTCCGCCGGGGCCTCGCCGCTGGTGCGGTCCACCACGCAATCGGGCGACAATTGCTCGATAAAATCGACTACGTAACCGGCATATTCGGTCAGTTCCGGAAACTGCACCTGCCCGGCGGCAGCCAGTTCGGCCAGCCGGGTGCCCCGTACGGCGTGCAGGTTATGGATCTTGACCGACTGGAGCCCGAGGCGGGTAATTTCCCGGGCCGTGGCCCGCATGTCTGGGGGCGACTCGCCGGGCAGCCCCAGGATCACGTGGGCGCCGATTTCCAGCCCCCGCTCGCGGCTCCGCCGGACCGCATCCAGAAAGGCATCGTAGCGGTGACCCCGCCGGAGCCAATTCAAGCTCCGATCGTGGATGGTTTGCAGGCCGTACTCGACGCTGAGCCACGTCCGGCCCGACAGCTCGGCCAGCAGATCGAGCACGGCGTCCGGGACGCAGTCGGGCCGGGTTCCGATGGCCAGTCCCACCACCGCCGGGTGCGACAATGCCTCTTCAAACAGGTTCTTCAACCGCCAAAGCGCCGCGTAGGTGTTCGTGCCCGGTTGAAAATAGGCCACGCAGCGGTTGGCGTGGCGGCTGGCTCGGAGGTGGTCGATCCCCTCATCGAGCTGGACGGTGATCGGTGGCGGGGGCTCTCTGGCTGGCGAGGCCGGGCCGGCGAAAGGCGGAAGGCGGAAGGCGGAAGGCGGAAGCGGCTCCCGAGCGGCAGCCGGCCGCTCCCGCCACGCGGGGCTAAAGCTGGCCGGATTGCAGAAGATGCAGCCGCGGGTGTCCAGCGTACCATCGCGATTGGGGCAGGTCAGGCCGGCGTCCAGCCCGATGCGCCACACTCGCCGGCCGAACTTGTTGCGACAGAAAAAGCTGCGGCTAAAATACCGCAGTCCGGCCGCTCGCCAGGGCGGCGGGCCGCATCGGTGCTGGGGCTCTTGGGTTGACGCCAAAGGACGGCCCAACTAGACTACTTGAGAGGCAAATACCCATTATATCAAGGGTTGCACGGCGCCGATTCGCGTCTCAAGATTCCATCCATAGGGGGGGTGGCTCCTCCCGGACCGAAAACGGCACGCACCCACCCAGACCGGGTCAGCAAAGGAGGCGATTCATGTACGGCGAGTTGGTCCCCGTTGGCGGCGGTGACCCGATCCCACTGTTGAAGACCAGTCTCTTGCTCGGTCGGCGGGAGAGCTGCGACGTCGTCTTGCGGTTCTCCAACGTCTCGTCCCAGCATTGCCAGTTGACCGTCAACGGAGGCTTCTGGTACGTTCGCGACCTGAACAGTCGCAACGGCGTGAAGGTCAACGGGCAGCGCGTGGCCGACACCGAGCGGCGGCTCAGCCCGGGCGACGTGCTCTGGGTGGCCAAGCATGCGTATACGATCCAGTATTCGCCGGTGGACCTTGGGGCGGTGGGCCCGCCGCCGGATGACGTGAACGAAGCCTCGATCTTCAGCAAGAGCCTGTTGGAGCGGGCGGGGCTGCAAGGCCGGCGCTCGGTCAAGCCCGTGCCCGCCAAGAAGTCACGGTCGGGTTACGACGAGCAGACGCGTTACGATTTGAACAACGATGCCCCGGGACAGATCAAGTTCGGAAAGGTCCGCGAAGATCCGATCTGACCCGCGCTGCATGATCCGGGACAGAAATCCGTCGCCCTGGAACCGCCTGGCCAACGCCGGCGGCCGCTGACGCTCTGCAAAACTGACTCTCTGCAAATCGGGCAAGTCGATCGAGATGGCCAAGAGGAAGAAGGTCCGGGCTGATTTTCGCAAGAACCGCAGCCTTCCGGCCCGCAAGAGCGATTGGACCCGGCAGTTCGACGAGCACGGTTTCAAAGAGCAGGACACAAGCTCGAACGAGCGCGTCAGCGGCAAAGGGGACCTGACGCGGCGGCGAACCGTGCACACCGACGAAACCGGGTCGGCCGACGACGGCGAGCGGGCCTTCCCCATGCGCCTGGCGGTGGATGAGGCGGCCTGCCGCCGCGGGCGGGTCCTCTCCGTGCACGGCCTGACCAGCACCGTCCAGGGCGACGAGGGCGAGATCTATCACTGCGCCACCCGGCGGATCCTGAAGACCCTGAGCACCGACCAGCGCAATCCGGTGGCGGTGGGCGATCGGGTGCTGCTGCGGCTGGTCGAGAACATGCGGCCCAAAGAGGGCCTCATCGAGCGGGTCGAGCCCCGTCACGGCACGCTCTCCCGCGCCATCCGCGGCCGCCGCCAACTGCTGGTCACCAACGTCGATCAACTGCTGATCGTGGCCAGCGTGGCCGAGCCGCCCCTGAAGCCGAACCTCATCGACCGCCTGCTGGTGGCGGCCGAGAAGGGCCGCGTGCGTCCGGTGATCTGTCTGAACAAGATCGACCTGGGCGACCCGGCCGCCCTGCAGCCGCTGGTGGGCGTTTATAGCCGCATGGGCTACGCGGTGCTCCTGCTCAGCGCCAAGACCGGTTTCGGCCTGGATCGCTTCCGCCGCCTGCTGGGCGGTCGGGAAAGCGTAGTGGCCGGACAGAGCGGCGTGGGAAAATCGTCGCTCTTAAACGCCATCGAGCCGGCCCTGGGCCTGCCCATCGGCTCCGTCTGCGTCGAAACCGAGAAGGGGCGGCATACGACCACCACCGCCCGCTTGCTGCCGGTGGCCGGCGGATTCGTGGTCGATACGCCCGGCATGCGGCAGTTCGAGCCGTGGGACGTGATTGCCGAGGAGGTGGCCGGCTATTTCCGCGATCTGCGGCCTTACGTCAGCCTGTGCCGCTTTCCCGATTGCACCCACACGCACGAGCAAGCTTGTGCGGTCAAAGACGCCGTGGCCGACGGCCAGGTGGATCAGCGGCGGTACGAAAGCTATTGCCATCTCATCCAGGACCGCCCAGAGGAGTAGCCGCGTGAAGCAAACCAGTCGCACCGAGAGCGTCGTCAGCGAGGCGGCGATTCTGGTCGGCGTATTGCTTCCCGATCGTGCGGCCCAACGCAGTCCGCTGGAGGAGCTCGAGGGCCTGGCCGCGGCGGCGGGCACTACCGTGGCCGGCAAGCTGACGCAGCGCCGCGAGGTCCCCGACGCCACCACCTACCTGGGCAAGGGGAAGGTCGAGGAGCTGGTGGGCATGGCCCGCGCCGCCGACGCCGACGTGATCCTCTTCGACAACGACCTGAGCCCCGGCCAGACGCGGAACCTGGAGCGGGCCACCGGCGTCAAGGTGCTCGACCGCACGGAGCTGATCCTCGACATCTTCGCCAACCGCGCCCGGACCCACGAGGCCCGGCTGGCCGTCGAGCTGGCCCAGTTGGAATACTCCATGCCGCGGCTGAAGCGGATGTGGACCCACTTGTCGCGGCAGCAGCAGGGCGGCGTGGGGCTGCGCGGCCCCGGCGAAAAACAGTTGGAAGTCGACCGCCGGCTGGTCGAGCGGCGCATTCGCGACCTGCGCCGCGAGCTGCGGCTGATCGAAAGCCGCCGCAAGCGGGAGGTCGCCGCCCGGCGGGGCCAGATGACCGCCTCGCTGGTGGGCTACACCAACGCCGGCAAGAGCACGCTGCTGAACGCGCTGACCGGCTCGGACGTCTTCACCGAGGACGCCCTGTTCGCCACCCTCGACACGCGGACCCGCCGCTGGCAACTGCCCGGCTGGGGACCGGTCCTGCTGAGCGACACCGTGGGCTTCATCCGCGACTTGCCGCACCACCTGATTGCCAGCTTCAAGGCCACGCTGGAAGAGGCGCGGCAGGCGAACCTGCTGCTGCACGTGGCCGACGCCGGCAACCCGGCCGTCGGCGAGCAGATCGCGGCCGCCTACCGTGTGCTCGAAGAGATCGGCATCCGCCAGAAAGACACACTGCTGGTGCTCAACAAGATCGACGCCCTGCCCGACAGGGTGCGGCTGGACGGCCTGCGGAACCGCTACCCGCAGGCGATTGCCATCAGTGCCCAAACGGGCCAAGGGCTGGCGGAGCTCGCCCTGGCGGTTAGCGCCGCCCTGAGCCGGAGCTTCCTGGACGTGGACGTGGAGCTGGGAGTGGACAACGGCCGGCTGCTGGCCTATCTGGCGGCCCACGGCGAGATCCTGTCGAAAAAGTACCGCGACCGCCGGGTGATCGTCCACTGCCGCATTCCGCCGCAACTGTTGTGCCGGGTAGAGGAGGACGGGATTGTCGTCCACGCCCGGCATCCGGATAATGACCAGGAATATGGCCAGACGCACAATTGAAGGCAGCCGCGCGATCGTTACCGGGGCCTCCAGCGGCATCGGGCGGGAGCTGGCCCGGCAGCTCGCCGCGGCGGGGGCCCTGCTGGTCATCAGTGCCCGGCGGGAAGATCGCCTGCGGCAATTGGCGGCCGAGATCGCCGCCGCCGGCGGCCGGGCCGAGTGCGTCGCCGGCGACATCGCCGACCCCGCCGTGCGGGCCGCCATTGTCGCCGCGGCCCAATCCGCCTACGGTGGCTTGGACATCCTGGTGAACAACGCCGGCGTAGGGGCGCAGGGCCTGTTCGCCGCCGCCAGCCCGGAGCGGCTCCGCCGGGTGATGGAAGTCAATTTCTTCGCCCCCGTCGAGCTGACCCGCTTGTGCCTGCCGCTGTTGGAGCGCGGGAAGCGCCCGATCCTCGTCAACGTCAGCTCGATCCAGGGGCGGCGGGGAGTGCCCCACAATACCGAATATTCGGCCAGCAAGTTCGCCCTGCACGGGTTCAGCGAATCGCTGCGGGCCGAGCTGGCCGGCCGCGGTATCGACGTGCTGGTGGTCAGCCCCGGCCGCACCGAGACCGAGTTCTTCGATAGCGTGCTGGAGCAGACCAGCACGCCGAATTGGCCGCGGCACTGGGGCATCAGCGCCGCGGCCGTCGCCCGGCAGACGATCGGGGCAATCCGCAGCGGCCGGCACGAGATCGTCCCCTATTTCTACGGCAAAGTCCTGCTGTGGCTCAATCGCATCTCGCCCCGCCTGGTCGACACGCTGATGGCCCGCTATGCCTGAGAAAAGGGGTCAGAACTATTTATGCCGGGAGACGTGAAAACGTAAGGTGTCGAACGTGATAAATAGTTCTGCCCCCTTATTTATTCTTTACGAGGAGGGGCCGTGCCTGGTCGTGTGCAAGCCGGCGGGCGTGCTGACGCAGGCCCCGCCGGGCATCGATAGCCTGGAAGTGCGGATCAAGGCCTTTCTTCGGGCCCGGGAGGGCACGGCCGAGCCGTACCTGGGCGTGCCCCATCGCCTGGACCGCCCGGCCACGGGGGCCATCCTCTTCGGCAAGGACTTGCCGACGACCCGCAAGCTGTGCCGGCAGTTCGAGAACCGCAAGGTCCACAAGGTCTACTGGGCCTGCGTGCCGGGGCCGATCGTGCCCGAAACCGGGATTTGGGAAGACTGGCTGCGTAAGATACCAGGGGAGTCCCGCGCGGAGGTCGTAGCTCCCGACCATCCCCAGGGCCGACAGGCCGTGTTACACTACCGCGTTTTGAAAACTCAGCCAAGCTGCACGTGGCTGGAGATCGAGTTGGGGACCGGCCGGACACACCAGATCCGTGTCCAGGCGGCCGCGCGCGGGCAGCCCCTGCTGGGAGATTTTCTGTATGGCTCGCCGGTGCCCTTCGGCCCGCAGTACGAGGACGTGCGGCTGCGGGCCATCGCCCTGCACGCCCGGAGCCTGGCCTTCCGGCATCCCGACACCCGACAGACGGCGACCGTCGTCGCGCCCCTGCCGGAGTATTGGTAACTTTGCGATCCGTAATTTACGAAGCCGCAAGCGGCTGGGGGCGACGTGATGCAAAGACCAATCGTGATCGGTTATCACCTGACATGGACCGCATACGGGTTGTGGTTACCGAACGATCCGCGAGGAAGCATGTCGAAGACGATCGCCGCGGACGTGATTGCGGAGCTCGGCGAGCTTCACTATGGACGGAAACGCGTCCAGCCGGCGGGATGGGTGATTCGTGATTTTCGCAACAAGGCTGAAGAGGTACTGAAATTTCCGATCTTGCGATTCGAGGAGGCTGACCTCGGCATAATTGCCTGCTCAATTGGCGAGGCCATTCGCCAGGAGGTGTATACCTGTTACGCCTGCGCAATCATGCCGGATCACGTTCACGTTCTGATCCGCAAGCACAAGAAACAAGCCGAGGACATGATCGAAGACTTCCAGTCGGCCAGCCGCTTGCGGCTTCGCAGTGAGGGACGTCGCACCCATGATCACCCGGTCTGGGGCGGCCCCGGTTGGAAGGTTTTTCTCGATCGTCCCGACGACATTCAGAGAACGATACGTTACATCGAACAGAATCCGGTGAAGTGGAAGTTGCCGCAACAGCAGTGGGAATTCGTCAAACCCTACGATGGATGGCCGTTGCATCCGGGGCACAGCCCGAATTCACCTTACGCGAGAAGACTGAGGGAGTGCGGAGAACTGTAGTACGCAAGATTGCGAAGCCGCAAGCGGCTCATCAGGAGAAGAAGAAATGCCCATCTACGATCCGTTTCATGCCCGAGACACGATTGACACCGGCAGCGGGCCCACGGCGATCTACCGCCTGGCGCGGCTTGAGGACGCCGGACTGACGACCGTCGCCCGATTGCCGTTTTCGATCCGCATCCTGTTGGAGTCGGTCCTGCGGAACTGCGACGGCCGCGGCGTGACCGAGCGTGACGTGACCGGTCTGGCCGCCTGGGGTACGGCGGGCGGCGGGCAAGTCGAGGTGCCGTTCATGCCCGCCCGGGTCATCCTGCAGGACTTCACCGGCGTGCCCTGCGTGGCCGACCTGGCCGCCATGCGCAGCGCCATGCAGCGGCTGGGCGGCGATCCCAAGCGGATCAACCCGCTGGTGCCCGTCGATCTGGTCATCGACCATTCGGTGCAGGTCGACTTCTTCCGCTCGGCCGACGCAATGGAGAAGAACGTGGCCTTGGAGTTCCAGCGCAACCGCGAGCGGTACCAGTTCCTGCGCTGGGGGCAGAAGGCCTTTCGGAACTTCCGCGTCGTGCCGCCGGCGGTGGGCATCGTGCACCAGGTGAATCTCGAGTTCCTGGCCAAGGGCGTGTTCCTGCGGCCAGACGAGGCCGGGCCGGTCGCCCTGCCCGATACCCTCGTCGGCACCGATAGCCACACCACGATGATCAACGGCCTGGGCGTGCTGGGCTGGGGCGTGGGCGGCATCGAGGCCGAGGCGGTCATGCTCGGCCAGCCCCTGGTCATGCTCGCCCCCGAGGTGATCGGCCTGGAGCTCAGCGGCGAGCTGCCGCCGGGCGTTACGGCCACCGACCTGGTGCTAACCGTCACCCAGATGCTGCGCAAGGAGGGCGTGGTCAATAAGTTCGTCGAGTATTTCGGCCCGGCCGTGGGCGGCATGAAAGTGGCCGAGCGGGCCCTGGTCGCCAACATGTCGCCCGAGTACGGGGCCACGATGGGTTTCTTCCCCGTCGATGAGCAGACCTTGGACTATCTGCGGATCACCGGCCGCACCGATGCGGAGGTGGCCCTGGTCGAGCGCTACGCCAAGGAGCAGCAGTTGTTCTACGCGGTGGCCGACGGCGCGCCGCAGTATACGAAAGTGCTCCGGCTGGACCTGGGCACGATCGAGCCCTGCATGGCGGGACCCAAGCGGCCGCAAGATCGCGTGCCGCTCGCCCGGGTGCAGCGCTCGTTCCGGCAGTCGCTAATCGCGCCGCTGGCCGAGCGGGGCTTCGGCCTGTCGGCGGCTGACGCGGCCCGGACGGCCGTGGTAGCCGGCCCCGCTTCCGGCACGCCTGCCGACGCCGGCACGACCATCGGCCACGGGGCCGTCGTCATCGCCGCCATTACCAGTTGCACCAACACGAGCAATCCGGAGGTCATGCTCTCGGCCGGCCTGCTGGCCCGCAAGGCGGTCGAGCGGGGCCTATCGGTCCCGCCTTACGTCAAGACCAGCCTGGCGCCCGGCAGCCGCGTGGTGACCGATTATTACCGCCAGACGGGCCTGGACCGGCCGCTGGAGCAGTTGGGCTTTCACCTGGTGGGCTACGGCTGCACGACGTGCATCGGCAACAGCGGCCCGCTGCCCGAGCCGGTGGCCGAGGCCGTCGGCCGCGGCAACCTCGTGGTCGCCGCCGTGCTTAGCGGCAACCGCAACTTTGAAGGCCGCATCAATCCCCTGGTGAAGGCTAACTACCTGGCCAGTCCGCCGCTGGTCGTGGCCTACGCCCTGGCCGGCACCGTCGATATCGACCTGGCCACCGAGCCGCTGGGCACGGGCCGCGACGGCCGGCCGGTGTATCTGAGAGACCTCTGGCCCAGCCGGGCGGAGATCGCCGCCGTAGTGGCCGGGGCGCTGCGTGCCGATTTGTTCCGCGCCCGATATGCCAACTGTTTCGAGGCCAACGAGGCTTGGAACGCGCTTGCCGTGCCCGAGGGCGAGCTCTACCGCTGGGACCCTGCGAGCACGTACATCCAGGAGCCGCCCTTCCTGCTCGAAATGGCCGCCCAGGCGGGCCCGATCCGCCCTGTCCGCCATGCCCGGGTGCTGGCCGCCCTGGGCGATTCGGTCACTACCGACCACATCTCGCCGGCCGGGACGATTGCCGCCGGCAGCCCGGCGGGCAAGTATCTGCAAGAGCGCGGAGTGCGGCCCGTCGATTTCAACAGCTATGGCGCCCGGCGGGGCAACGACCAGGTAATGACCCGCGGCACACTGGCCAACGTCCGCCTGCGCAACCTGTTGGTGCCCGGCACGGAGGGCGGCTTCACGCGGCACTTGCCCGGCGGGGCCGTAATGCCCATCTACGACGCGGCCATGCAGTACAAGGCGGAAGGCGTGCCCCTGGTGGTGCTCGCCGGGCACGAATACGGCGCCGGCAGCAGCCGCGACTGGGCCGCCAAGGGCGCCTGCCTGCTGGGCGTCCGCGCCGTGCTAGCCGCCAGCTTCGAGCGGATCCATCGCAGCAACCTGGTGGGGATGGGCGTTCTGCCGCTGGAATTTTCGCCGGGTGCGACCTGGCAATCGCTGGGCCTCACGGGCGAGGAACTGCTGGATATCCCGGAGCTGGACGACGGCCTCCGGCCGGGCACGGAGCTGACCGTCCGCGCCACGGCCGCCGACGGTTCGGTCCGCCAGTTCGCCGCCAAGGCCCGCATCGATACGCCGGTAGAGCTGGAGTACTACCGCAACGGAGGAATCCTCCAGACCGTGTTGCGGAAACTGGCCAAGGGTTGAGCGGGGGCGGAAGGATAAAGGATGAAGGCACATTGCAAAATACAAAGTGCAAAATGTAAAGTGCAAAGTGCAAAGTGGGCCGGGCCGGGGCAGATCGAATAAAGGCGGAGGGCGGAAATAGCCGGCGGCTAACAGCCGCCGGGCGGACGGGCCGATAACGGGGACTGTCCCAATTTTGGTCCGCCTGTCCGCTGCGTTGTGATACGGAACGGTTCCAGCGTCCAGTCAAGGCAGCCTAAGCGGAACAGAAACCAGCCAGGAACCTCGCCCACGAGCGGTAATCATTCAGCACCCCACGCCCGGGGCGTTTTCTCCGCTCCGGTCGATACTCCGCCCAACCGCTCCATCCGCCTATCCCCGGGCTTCCGATTGACGCCCGGGGCTGGTCCGCCTATAGTAAGGCAATCGTCAGTAGTGGGGTAATCTTGCTCCGGGGTGTGGGGGCCAGGTCATGGCAGCCGGCGAGGGTGGGGAGACCGGGTTTGCCACCATGCGCGGGCGAAACTACCCGGCCATTCGGCAGTTCACCGTGTTCCTGGAGAACCGGGTGGGGCAACTGCTGGAAGTGATCCGCCGCTTCGAGGGCACCAAGGTCCGCATTGTGGCCTTGTCGATTTCCGACGCCGGGGAATGCGCGTTCGTGCGATTCCTGCTCAGTCATCCGGAAGAGGGGCGGGAGATTCTGGAGCGCGCCGGGCTGGCCATTATCGAGAGCGATCTGATCGGCGTGGACCTGCCCGAGGGCCCTCATGCCCTGCTGCGAATCTGCACGGCACTGCTGCAGGCCGAGGTGAACATCATCCAGGCTTATCCCTTGCTGACCCGGCCGCGGGGCCGGGCGGCGGTGGCCTTCATGGTCGATAATATCGAGATGGGCCTGGAAACCTTGACCGCCAAGGGGTTCACGATGATCACCGAGGCCGACTTGAAAGAGGAGGGGTGAGAGGGGAAGGCGGAGGGATGAAGGCGGAAGGCGGAGGGATGAAGGCGGAAGGCGGAGGGATGAAGGCGGAAGGCGGAGGGATGAAGGATCCTTCCGCCTTTTTCGTTCCGCCTTCCGGCGTCCGGCGGCTGTTGCCTTAAGTTGTTAGCCGCCGGCTATTTCCGCCTTCCGCCTTCCGCCTTCCGCCTTCTGCCTTCTGCTAAGGGGACGGTCCCCTGGACGATGGCAGCTTGGCGTCCTCGGCCTCTACCGCCTGCGCGCGATTTGCGATATCCTTTCCGCTATGGAAGAGCCACAGGACGAAGCCCAGGGTTTTTCACGAAGTCCGGAGTTGATGTCCGCCGGCGACACGGGCCTGCTGGTGATCGACGTGCAGGTAAAACTGTTGCCGGCAGTGGCCGATTCAGGCCGGATCGTGTGGAATGCCCGCCGGTTGATCGACGGGGCGAGGATCCTGGGCCTGCCGGTGGCGGCCACGGAGCAGTATCCACAGGGGTTGGGGCCCACGGTGGTGACGGCGCTGTTGGAGGGGATCGACCAGGCACACGCCAAGCTGGCCTTTAGCTGCTACGGTTGCCCGCAGGTGATCGAGGGGCTGCGGGCGCGGGGCGTCGGCAAGCTGTTGCTGTGCGGGATCGAGACCCATGTCTCGGTCCAGCAGAGCGTGCTCGACCTGCTGGCCGACGGATGGCGGGTGTACGTGGCGGTCGACGCGGTGGGCGCGCGGCATGCGATCGACCACCTGACGGCACTGGACAGAATGGATTCGGCGGGAGCGACGCTGACCACGACCGAGGCGGCGCTGTTTGAGTGGTGCCAGGCGGCGGGCACGCCCCAGTTCCGCGAGATCAGCCGGCTGGTGCGGGAGGAACCGCCAGCGGGGCCGTAGACAGGATTACTCACCGAGGCTCGTAGTGACCCGATTTATCGGGTCTGGAGGGTGTGAACAGGTGAAGGACCGCATGAATGCGGTCACTACGAACGATTGGTGAATAATCCGCGCTAGAACTCGAGTTTTCTGAAGGCCCGGATGCCGATCCACAAGGGCAGAGCGGTGGCCAGGATCCCCAGCAGCCCCCCGGCGATGGTGCCGCCGACGAGCCAGACTGGGAGCCAGGCGGCCAGGCGGGAGAACTCGCCCAGCGGCGAGGCGCTGGGCAGCGTCGCGGCGGCCAGGTAGAAGTGGCAAGGCAGGGTCATCAGCACCAGCAGCGCCACGAGATACAGGGCGCTGAGGACGAGGTTTAGCGTGCCGCCGAAGCCGGCGGCGATCCGCGACGGCGACGATTCGCGGAGATTCGGCAGCCGGGCGCCCAGTCCCACGGCGATGCCGGCAAAACCGGGGCACAGGGCCAGGCACGTCAGTTGGTGGTCCAGGGTCAGCCAGCCCGACGCGCCGAGCATGTAGTCGCTCAACAGCACCAGAAGCGCGCCGGGCAGGAGCAGGCAGACGATGGCGAACAGGAACTTGCTCCACAGGATGGTGTCACGCGACAGGGGCAGCAGGCCCAGCAGCCAGAAGCGCCGGCCTTCCAGGCTGAGCATCGGAAAAATGAATCGGGTGGTGAAGGTGGACATCAGCAAGCCTACCACGGCGAGGTTCATGAAGCTGACCATGCTGACCCAACTGGCGTAGTGGATGGTGGGGCCGAAGGGGTGCACGTTCAGGAAGTACAGGAACAGCAGGCCGACGAGGATCAGGAACTGCGACCATTGCACCGGGTCGCGGCGGAAGAGGCGGAGGTCCTTGACGAGCATGAGGCGGACGGGCCGGGAGACGAGCGGATCGAGCAGGCGGCCCAGGGCCTGGTCGGGCCAGGCGTTGCGAACCCTTTTTCGCGGGCCGGCGCCGGCCGCGCGGCTATAGGCCCGGCGATAGATGCGGGCCGCCGTCCAAGCGGCCAACTGGCGAAAG
This sequence comes from Thermoguttaceae bacterium, assembly GCA_049515555.1. Classification (GTDB taxonomy): domain Bacteria; phylum Planctomycetota; class Planctomycetia; order Pirellulales; family Thermoguttaceae; genus JBEKTY01. The sequence continues at coordinate 56,335 of JBEKTY010000040.1, read as the reverse complement.
AAGAGGGCGTTGGCGATCATCAGCACCAGGAACAGCACGGCTTCGGACCATTCGCCGCCGGCGGCGGTCAGCAGGCCCGAGCTGAGCCACCAATTGGGCAGCAGGCGTTGCTCGGTGAGCTGCAGCCGGCCCAGCATGTCCTGGAACCAGCCCGGGGTGAGCACGTCACTGGCCGGGCGGGAGAAGAGCGACCAGAAGAACCACAGCAGGGCCGCCAGCAGCAGCCCGGCGGCCAGGGCAATGACGTGCCGGCGCTGGCGGGGCAGGCGGAACATCACCTCCAGGCAGAGAATGGCCCCCACGCACACGGGGATGTAGACGAACGCGCCCATCAGCGGCAGCAGCAGCCAGTAGTAGTACCAGGGCGCGTGGGCCACCGCAGCATAGGCCAGCAACATCGGACTTCCCAGCAGGAAGAACCCCCAACTGCTCAAGAGCACCGCCTGCTGGAACTTGTGCAGGAACACCCGCTCGTCGCGGATGGGCAGCGTCAGCAGCAGGGCCGCCTCGGGCGAGCGGAACAGCGAGCCGTACAAGATGATGCTCGACGAGAAGACGAGCATCACCATCAGCGTGAAGAAGAAGGTGTTGAACACGGCGTGGACGATCTGGTCGTGGACGGGATGGGCGATCGTGGTCCGCAGGAACAGGAAACCTTCCGTGGCGAGCCCGTAAAGTCCGACCCACAGCAGCAGGCTGAGGCTGAGCACGAGCGACAGGCGGAAGCGGGCGGTGCGGAAGGTCTGCCGCAGCAGGGTGCGGACAATCCGCAGCTCCATGCGGCGGAAGGCCCGCGACTCCTCGTCGGCCGAGGGCAGGCGGATTTCGCGGGGGGCGGCGGTGCTCATGACGGTGCGGCCCGGGCGGGTGCGGCGGGGCCGCCGTCGGTCATCTTCAAGAACAGCGGCTCCAGCGCCGTTCGCGGCGCGGCCAGCTCCTTTTGCAGCTCGTCCAGGGTGCCCAGGAAGCTCAGCCGCCCCCGATGCAGGATCCCAATCCGCCCGGCGATCTCTTCGGCGAAGGCCAGCACGTGCGTGGACATGAAGACGGTCTTGCCCGCGGCGGCCTGCGACCGCAACATGTCTTTCACTACGCGGACGCTCCGCGGGTCCAGCCCCACGGTCGGCTCATCGACGACGAGCACGGGCGGGTCGTGCAGCAGGGCGGCGGCGAACACCACCCGCTGCTTCATGCCGTGCGAATAGGTCTCGGCCAGGTTGTCCAGGTAGCCGGTCATCTGGAAGCGTTGGGCCTCGCGCTCGATGCGGTCGAGGATCGTGGGGTGGTCCAGGCCGTGCATTTCGGCGGCGAATTCGAGGATCTCCCGGCCGGAGAGCTTCTCGTACAGGAAGGGCTCCTCGGGCACGTAGCCCAGGAACCGATTGGCCTGGCGGACCTGGGCCACGGCGTCCTGGCCGCAGATGCGGATGCCCCCCGCATCGGGCCGCAGCAGGCCGGCCAGCATGCGGATGGTGGTGGTCTTTCCCGCGCCGTTGGGGCCCAAAAGGGCAAACAGTTCGCCCTGGCCGATGCTGAGCGTCAGCTCGTCCACCGCCACGGTGCGGCCGAAACGTCGAACGACGCCCTGGAACTCGATCATCGCGGGGCTCCGTGCATCGCCGGCGCGGCGGGCCTTGGCGAGTTCGCCAGTGCGGCGGCCTCATCGTCGGGCATGCGCAGGAAGCTCAGGGTGTATGCGCCCATCATTACCTCCTGCCGCAGGATGGTGCCGTCGGGCCGCACCCACAGCCGATTCCGCACGTTCTTGTCGTCGGCCAGCTCCCCGGCGGCTTCCGTACGGTATACGACCAGCCACACCCGCTCCTTGTGGCCGTGCCAAGGCAGCAGCTCGAAACCCTCGACGCGGGCCTGAAGGATCTCGATCGGGCTGCGCGACTGCACCAGCCCGACGGGGTTGCTGATGATCGCCATGGGGCTATAGGAAGAGATGGTCCAGTGCTGGCCCAACCGCAGCCCCGGCAGGCGGGTCTGCGGCGCGAAACTGTCGCTGAGCATCGATTCCGACCGCAGGGGCAGCTCCGAATCGTAGCTGAACTCGCCGGCATGAATGGAGAGCTTGAGTTTGGCCCCCTCGACCGAGCCCTGTATCCGCACCAGGCTTTGCGTGGGCTGCACCCGCAACGAGGAATCGAACTCCGCCAGCCGGTCCAACGGATCGATGAGCACGGTGCTCTCGACCTCTACTTCCAGGTGCCCCGGCCGCTGGCCGCCCGGGCCGGCCAGCGACCGGCGAAAAGGGAGAAACCATCGCTCGATCGGGATGCGGCTGAAATGGACCAGGCTGCGGATTTCGGTGGTCTGGTTGGGCTGCGCGTCGGCCGGGTTCCGCTGCCTGGTGACGGTGCTCACGGCCCAGCCGATCCGCTGTCCGTTGAAAAGCAGCGTCCACCCCAGCGGGGGTTGCGGCCGATCGGTCTTGAGGATCGTCTCGTAAGTCGGCGGGTCGCCCACCAACAGCGGCGGCAGGACCTTCCGAACCACCAACCAACCCATCGCGGCCAGCCACAGCATGACCACCGCGATACCGTACCAGCGACTGCCCATCGGTCTGCCGATGCTTTGTTGTGCCGGGAAAAAGAGGGCAGGCATCTCTTGCCGCCCGCGGCCCTTCGGGTGCTTCGCACAAAGGGTGCCTGTTCCCTTTTCCCCCTTTGTTGTGCCGGGGATGCCCTCTGCTCCTGCGTATTGTAACACTTTGTGTGATTCGGGGTATCGCGCCGACAATCGGGCCGACAACCGCTTGGGCAACAATCGCTCTTGCTCCACTCGGACGGAATTCATATACTCTGCTACCTATTGATCTTGCGCGGAGGCGCCACTGCGGGCTTGCCCAGCGGCGTGGGAAGCGCGGTTGGGTTAGCCAACCGTGGCACACGGAGTTGGTCGAGCCAACCCTGGCGCCCGGCGCAAATAGACCATGGCCAACGGTTTAGGGAGGAACCGCAATGACCCGAAAAGGATTTCGTAGCGCAGTGTGCCAGGCCAGCCCGCGCAGGACACGGCTGGGGATGGTCTTGGGCGGCCTGTGCGTGATCGCCGCATGCGTGTTGGCTCGCTACTACTGGGGTACGACGCCAGCCACGGCGGAGGTAACCGCTCAACAATCGGCCCGGTCGCCGACGACCCCGGCCGCGGGTACCACTGCCCCGGCTGCGGAAGCCGGGGGGCCGGGCTCGCTCGTCCCGGCCCGTAAACCGGTGCCCGAAATCGTGGCCATGGTCAACGGCCTGCCGGTCACCCGCGAGGAACTCGCCCGCGAGTGTCGCATCCACTACGGCAAGGAAGTCCTGGAGTCGATGGTCAACAAGTACCTGATCCTCCAGGAGTGCCGCCGCCGGGGCATAAGCGTCTCGCGGAAGGAAGTCGACACGGAGATCGAGCAGATGGCCAAGAGCTTCAACCTGCCGGTCGAGCAGTGGCTGAAGCTGCTGCAGCAGGAGCGGGGAGTGAAGCCGGAGCAGTACGCGGCGGACATTATCTGGCCCAGCCTGGCGCTGCGGAAGTTGGCCGGCGACCGCCTGGCCGTGACGCCGGAGGAGTTGATGGCCGCCTTCGAGAGCGAGTACGGCGCGATGGTCACCGCCCGGCTGATCGTGTGCAGCACGCAGGAGAAGGCCCAGAAAGTGCAGGCCCTGGCGGCCGCCAATCCGGCCGATTTCGGCAACCTGGCGAAGACGTACTCGGAAGACATGGCCAGCGCCAGCGTCAAGGGCCTGATCCAGCCGATTCGCAAGCACGGCCCTTGCCGGGAGATCGAGCAGGCGGCCTTCAGCCTGGGCGACGGCGAAGTGTCAAGGGTCATCCTGACCAGCGGCCAATACGTGATTTTGAAGCGCGAGAAACTGCTCGCGCCCCGGCCGATCACGCTGGAGCAAGCCCAGCCGCGGCTGGAGAAGATCATCCGCGACCGCAAGCTGCACGCCGTCGCCGGCGAGGTGTTCCAGGAGCTGCAGAAGCGGGCCCGAGTGCAGAACGTGTACAACGATCCGCTGCTCAGCCAGCGGCTGGAGCCGGGGATCGTGGCCCTCATCAACGACCTGCCGATCGGACTGCGGCAGTTGGACGAGGAGTGCATCGTCCGCCACGGCGGCGAGGTGCTCGAAGATACCATCCGCCGCAAGCTGATCGAGGCGGCCTGCAAGCGGCAGAACGTTGCGGTCTCGCCGGCGGAGGTCGACGCCGAGATCGCCCGCACGGCCGCAATGATGGTTCGCCCGCTGCCGGACAAGTCGCCGGACGTGAAGGCCTGGCTGGACCTGGTCACGAAGAAGCAGGGCATCTCGGTCGAGCTGTATCGCCGCGACGTGGTCTGGCCGGCGGTGGCCCTCCAGAAGCTGGCCGGCGCCGGCGGCAAGGTTACGGTGAGCGAGGACGACCTGCGGAAGGGCTTCGCGGCGAACTACGGCCCGCGCGTCAGGTGCCGCGCCATCGTGATGAGCAGCCAGCGGCGGGCCCAGCAGGTGTGGGAAATGGCCCGCAAAAACCTGACCCTCGAAAACTTCGGCGAGTTGGCCGCGAAATACTCGATCGAAAGCGGCAGCCGGGTCCTGAAGGGCGAGGTGCCGCCGATCCGCAAGTACGGCGGCCAGCCGCTGCTGGAAGAAGAAGCCTTCGCGCTCAAGCCGGGCGACATCTCCGGCGTGATCCAGGTCGACGACAAGTACATCATCCTCTTCTGCGAGGGCTACACCAAGCCGGTCGAGGTGGAGCCGGCCGCGGTTCGCGACCTGATCTACGCGGACATCCGCGAAAAGAAGCAGCGGCTGGCCATGGCCGACTACTTCGAGCACTTGCAGGAAGCGGCCGTGGTGAACAACTTTCTCGAGCCCGAGAGCAGCCATTCGCCGGCGCAAAACAACGCCCGCCGGGAAGACAACCGCGTGACGCCCACCCTATACGAGGCCCAGCCCGGAAAGTAGTTTCCATTGCGGGAGAGAAAGACAAAGTAGGGTGGGTCGAGCGGAGCGAGCCCCCCCAATGGTTTAGACTGGCAAGGACTCGCCACTCGCCACTTCTGGTGGGGCTCGCTGCGCTCGACCCACCCTACAAACCTGCAAACTCTCGGGCCACCCTACGGCTCGCCCCGCCCCGAAATGGCTCGGGTGGGTTGTCACGTCGCGCCAATTCTTCTCAATAGTCTGGGCAAGATGCCCGGCCGAACAACCCCGCCCGAAATGCCGCTTTAGGGCCGGGGTACCATGTCCACAACAGTGGGTGGTTGTCACCGGCGGAAAATGTAGAATGATATTAGGAGGCTGCGCCGCGCCGAGTCGAAAGCGACGGTAGCCGAGACGTTCCGTGTGACGATCTTGTACACGGAGCAAGGGTGAAATAGGGCCGGGCATCCCGGTGCCGCGGCGTGGCTCTTCCGAATCTCACAGAAGGGGGCGCATCGTGTCAACTAAGCGGTTCTTCGAGAAGATATGTCTTGTGGCCGTGGTGGCGGTGGCTTTGGCCGGGAGCCCCGCGCTTGCCGCCCATGGTGGCGGTGGTGGCGGCGGTGGCGGCGGTCATGGCGGTGGCGGTTGGGGGGGTGGCCATAGCGGCAGCGGCTGGAGCGGCGGACACGCCGCCAGCGGCTGGAGCGGTGGCCACAGTGGCTCGTGGAACGGCAGCAATTGGTCGGGCCACGGCAACATGTCCCCCTATTCCGCCCACATGCCCAACGCGTGGACCAGCCACGAATGGGATCACCACTTCACAGGCCATTCCGGATGGGACCACCACGGTGATTGGTGGGGCCATCACCATGGGTTCTATCCGTTCTATGGCGGGTTCTGGCCCTGGTGGGGATGGGGATTGGGATTGGGGTTGGACTGGTGGGGATTCGGCTATCCGTATTACTATTACAACGACTACCCCAGCTATTGCTTCGTCTACCCGGATAGCGGCACGACGACCGCGTACTCGCCGTACTCCTATTCGACCTCCATGACGAACGTGACCCCGCCGGAGTCGACACCCGAGGCCGCCAACGCGGAAGGGCCGTCCGAGGCGCTTCAGTACTACACGGAAGCCCGCTCGGCCTTCGCCTCGGGCGATTATCGGAATGCCTTGCGATTGGCCGGTCATTCGGCTGTGGAAGCGCCGCAGAACGCGAAGGTCCACGAGTTGATCTCGCTGGCGCTGTTCGCCCTGGACGACTACCGGGCCGCCGCCACCGAGGCCCACGCGGCAATGGCCCTGGGGCCCATGGCCGACTGGAACACGCTCTACGGCTACTACGGCGATGCCTCGAAGTACACCAATCAGTTGCGGGCCCTGGAGAAGAGCGTCGCCAGTGCGCCCAACTCGGCGGCGGGGCGGTTCTTACTGGCCTATCATTACCTGATGACCGGGGCGAAGGACAACGCCAAGACCGAGCTGACCGAGGCCGTCAAGCTCACGCCGCAAGACAAGCTGGCGGCGCACTTCCTCAAGCAGATCAAGGCGAACGAGCCCTTGTCGCCGCCCCCGATGCCCACCGGGCCGGCCCCTGTGGGCCACGCGCTGTAAGGGGACTCAAAGGGTAGCTTGAACAAAGTGTAGCCGGACACGCTGGGCTTGTGAGTTCTTCCGCGTTGTGGCCGGTCTCCGACCGAGCCACACGGCCGATTTGTAGGTCTCCCGAACCCCGGAGACCTCCGGTCGGGCGACGGCGGGGTCGGGAGACCCGCGCCGAACCCGGGGACGGCACACGGCGTGTGCCTGCTACATTGGGGTTCACAACGGCCATCGCGGCGCGCGGCGGCAGGCCCAACGCACCAGCAGGCCCAGAACCGCCAAGCTCAGCAGTGCCAGCGTCCCCGGCTCGGGCACTGCCGTGGCGGACCACGCCAGACCGTAGTCTTCGGCCACCGGCGTGCCGAAGACCTGGCTGGTGTACGTCACCCGCAGACCGTACTGGCCGTCGTCGGGCAGTTGGAAGTGCAACTCCTCGGCGTCGTTATAGAGGCTGTCTGAAGTGGCGATGAGGTGCGAGAAGGTGGCGTCCCAGACCTGGAGGTCCAGATTCGCGAACCCGCTGTCCGAGGCCGTCAGCGTCGACATGTTGAGTGCCCGGTCGCGGAACCAATCCAGGGTAACGTCGAGCGTGCTGCCGCCGGCCAGTGCGGAATTGAAGACGTAATCGTTGTAGGCCCCGACACCGCCGAGCAGACCAAGATCCCAGCCCACCGGCGCGATTGTACCCCCCGCCTGTCCCGGCACGCCCGTCGTGCCCGAAAGGTACTGGTCATAGGCCCGGCTCAAGTTGAGGCGTCCGGCGCCCAGGTTCCAGTCGAGCGACTGGGTGGTGGTGATGACCCCTGAGACCGACTGCTGGCCATTGTCCCAGCCGGCGATCTTATCGGCCGAGTTCATCAGCACGGCGCGGACGACGCGGGCATCGCGCGATTGCGACGGCAGGGCGTTGACATGGCTGGCGCTATCCAGCAGGGCGGCGCCGCCGGCCACGATGGGGGCGGCGAAGCTCGTGCCCGCCACGGGCTGGTAGTAGTTGTTGCCGGAGGGACCGGCCGCCGAGCCGGACAGCGTGGTGCCGTTGCCGCCCGTTTGGCCGCCGTAATAGGCGGTTAGGAGGTCCTGGCCCGGCGCCACCAGGTCTACCGCCGCCCGGACGTTATGAACGGTCTGCGTGGTGTCCTTGTAGTCCTGCGGCCCCCCGCTGCTGGTCGAGGAGATCGTGTCGTAGTTATTGGCATTGCCCAGCCCGCCGACGCTGATGGAGTTGTACCCCGAGGCCGGCGCCCCGACCCGGTTGGTACCACTGCCGTTGTTGCCGACGGCCGCGACGAAGGTCGTGCCGGGATTGGCCGCAGCCAGCCCGTCCAAGGCCACCGTCCAGGCATTGGTGCCGGACGGGTCGGTAAAGCCCCAACTGCTGTTGATTACGTCGGCCGTGCCGAAATAGTGGTTATAAGCGTTGAGCATGGTGGCCGTGGTGATGCTGAAGGTAGGGTCGGCCGAAGAAGTGAATCCACTGCCGTAGGCCGTTCCGCTCCAGGCGGTGGCGATGGCCCCGGAGCACAAATTGGTGCCGGGAGCGATGCCGGTCTGCCAGTCCTTCGGGTTGCCGGGCACATTTTGGCCGCCGATGATCATCCCCACCCAGGTGGCGTGGCGGTCGATCGCGCCCAAGGCGCCGTCGGTCGTATCGGCGTAATAATTCGTCACCTGTGTGAGGGTCTGGTGGCCGGTGGCCCCGCCCCAAATCAGTCCCGCTTCGATATTGGCGGTCGTGGTCTCCTGGCCGGTGATGCCGCTGGCGTAGAAGCGGTTTGCGCCCACGAAGGAATTGACGACCATGCCCGTCCAGTCCGCCGGAAGGTCGGTCTCCAGATAGCTGGAACCCTGGAGCACTGCCTTGGGGTCGAGCACATAGGTGGCGCCGCCGTCGGCCCGCGCCGCCGCCGGCGGACACGCCGCGGGCAGCGCAGCGCCACCCAAGACCACCAGCCAGAAGAGGGCGGCCTGCCTTGCACGCATGGTACTTGTTTGAAAAGCCACGAGAAGAATCGCCCCCGCCACCCGGCGGGAGTCAACCTCTATTCTCGCCCGCCCCGACAGAAAAGTCAAAAAAGATGTATACTGTGCGCGGCCAGGAATGATACGACGCATCCCCTATTGTTACGGTTCGGATCGTTGCAAACCGTGCGGAGCATAAGACATGGACGATCATCCTTGGACCCGAGAGTTCCCCGGGGCTATCACCGTCTGCGACGCCCGCGGAATCCTCGTGGAAATGAATGACAGCGCGGAGCGGGCCTTCGCCGGCCAAGGCGGCCGGAAACTGATCGGCAGCGATCTGGCGGATTGCCATCCCGAGCCCTCGCGGTCCAAGTTTCTGGATTTGCTCCGCATCGGCCGAGAAACAACCCGGGGACTGTCCCAATTTTCGTCCGACGAAAATGGGACTGTCCCCCTCCCGACCGATAAAGTTACTCCTCGGCCGATCGCAAGCCGCCAAACGGCCAACGTGTATACGATCGAGAAGGGCGGCGTTCGCAAGCTGATCTACCAGGCGCCCTGGTACCGCAACGGCCAGTATGCCGGCCTGGTCGAGCTGGCGCTGGAGATTCCCCAAGCGATGCCGCATTTCGCGCGGGACGAATGATCCGCTGGCGGCAGCTCTTGCCGGCGCCGGCAGCCGGTGTTACATTGCAGTAGGCAAGTTATATCACCCGGCCGGTGGCGATCGCCTGACAAGTGTAGCAGGCACACGCCGTGTGCCGTCTGAAGCGGAAAAAGGTGTGGCGGACGGCACACGGCGTGTGGCGTGCTACTGTGGCGTGCTACTGTGGCGCGGCCGGTCAACGGTTACACAGGGGCTACTGGCAATGACGCAGTACGAGGTTGCAACGGTTTGGTGGCCCGAGGGCTGGGAACCCCGTGGGCCGTTGGACGTGCCGAACTGCCTGGCCCGGGCGCCGCAAGCAGGGCCCCCCACGCCGCGTACGGACCTTAACGAGGCCCTGGCCACGGTCCGCAGCCTGAACCGTCAGAACATGGACCGCCCGGGCAGCGCCTGGTACGTCGTGGCCGAAGCGGGCGGCGCGGCCCCCGAAACCGCCGCCGCGGACCAGCCGCTACGGGTAGTGCGGAATCTGGAAGGCAGCGGCAGCGGCGACTGCTCCTACTGCCCGGCCAGCAGCTTCCCCTGCGCCGCCGAGAAGAAGAAGGAATAACGACGGACGACGGGTGACGGACGACGGGCGGAGACCACGACGGACGACGGGTGACGGACGACGGACGGAGACCACGACGGACGACGGGTGACGGACGACGGGCGGAGACCACGACGGACGACGGGTGACGGACGACGGACGGAAGCACTCCGGGAACAACGACGGAGGACGGGCGACGGACGGAAAGTTGTAGCGTGGGACAAGCCCGGCGCGGTCCCACCGGAGCCGCGACGGACGGTGGAGGGCGGGCGGCGGACGAAAGCACTCCCGTCTGTCGTCCGCCGGAAATGGTGGGGCTTTTCTCCGCTCGACCCGCCCTACTTACCCTACGCGGACGTGGTGGAATTGGCAGACACGCAAGACTTAGGATCTTGTGCCGAGAGGCATCCGGGTTCAAGTCCCGGCGTCCGCATTTGCTTTTGATTGCAAGGACTTAGCGTCATTCTTCCGGCTCCCGGTTTTCTGCCCTTTCGGGCCCCTGTTACCCTGTTTGTTACCTTGGCTGAGCTTTTCGCCCTCGGGGGCGTACTTGGCCCACAACTCGTCCGCCAGTTCGGCGGCCGTTACCGAAACGTAGTATTTCATCGTCGTTGACAGATCGGAATGCCGCATCAGCCGTTGCAGCGCCGGGGGCATGACCTTCTTGCTCCACCTGGTCCCGAAGGCCCGGCGCAGGTCGTGGGCCGATGCGAACTTCTTCACGGTGACGGAAACGAGCTTGCCGGTTTCCTTGTCCTTCCGGCGTTTCTCGACCGTAGCCACCACCACGCCGGCCTTCTTGCCGATAGCAGAGACAACGCACCCCACGTGGCGGTAGTGGAAGGGCTGGGCACCGCGGGTAGTGGTGATCTTGAAAACCTTCCCGTGCCGCTCAGCCTCAAGGGTGCCGTTCAACAGCCACTCGGCAAAGTCGGGGGTCATCGGCAGCAATTCGTCTCGCCGAGCCTTCTGGGCCGCTGCCAGGATTCGGAAGACGGGCCTGCGCCCGGACAGGTCCACGGAGAAAGGGGCGTCTTCGTCCCAAGATAGGCTGCAAGCCTCTTCCAGCCGCAACCCACTCAGCCACAGGCCGGTTAGGAATCGCGTCCAGGTTACGGCGTCGTGGGGCCGAACCTCGGACGCCGCGGTTATCATCCGGTCGAACTCCTCGCCGGTGATCGGCCGCCCTTTCATCAGGGATTGCCCCCTGGGCACCTTGGGCATTTCGATGTTGGGGCACTTGGCCAGCAGCCCCATAGAAACCGCCCAGCGCAACGCCGCCTTCACGTTTCGCATGTGGTGGGCGGTAGTGGTCTCCTTGATGCCACGGTCCCGTAGCTTGGATTGAAACCGGCTTACCACGTCGGCCGTGATCTTGGCCAGCCGGTCGGGGTTCACTATCTCTTCGATGTAGTCGAGAGTGATTCTTGCGGCAAGGAGGCTACCCGGGGCTAGGCTTTGCAGCTTCTCCTTTTCGTACCGCTGCCGGAAGTCCTGCCAGGTCATTTTCAATGGGGCGACATAGCGCCCGCTGGTCAGCTCGTCCTGCCAAACGGCCGCGGCACGCTCGGCTGCGGTCGGGTCGCTCGTCTTGGCAGACTTTGTAACCCGCTTGCCGGTCAGCGGATCATCGTATCCCAAGACCAGATTTCGCCGGTCGGGGTACTTGAACACGGAAACCTTGATTTCGCCGCTCATAGTCGAGAGACTTTCCAAGAAAGACCGCGGGCCGTGATACCCGGTAGTAAGCAGCAAGAGACTGCCGCGCGGCCTTGCTCCCCGCCTATGCGGATCGTCGCTTGGTTACGCGCACGGATACCACGGCCCGGGGCCTGTTTGTCGGAAACCATCTTCAGATTCTCTTGTAGGGTTACTAGCCCTTGGCGGTCACCGATGAATTGACCGCCGGGCGTATTATCGAACGCGGGGGCCTATTTGTCAACTCCGCATGGTCTGGTCCGCATGGTCTGGTCTGCCTTTCTGGTGAAAAACCGTTGCGTATCTGTACGCCTATTGCGTCCGGCGGCCCCAGGCTGAGGGTTTAGACCGTCTCGGCCGTCTCAAGGGCTTGTGGCCCTCCGCGGCGTCGCTGACGTGCGTGCGTAAAGGCATACTTGGCTAGCCGCTCGACTGCGGCTCGCCGCTGTTCCTCCGTCATTTGCCGCCGCCGCCTAGGTTTCATCAAGGCGGCCACCTCATCGAACTTATCCAGAGGGAAAAGTGCCGTTATTCCATCATCCCCATCTTGCCAAACTTCAATGAAGGCGAGAGCGGCTATCCGGCGGGCCACCCCTCCCCGCCGATCCGTCGAGGCTGCCAGCCTATCAACCCCCCATGGGTAGATATGGCCGTACTGGCAGGGGATGATCTGCAACCACGGATCGTCAACCCGGGCGTTCAGGCCATACTGGGCGAAGTAGCTTTCCTCGTACTCGACGCGGTATCGCCGGCCGAATCGTTCTCTGAGGTTCACGCAATCCATTTCCTGGTTCTCCTGCTTATTGGCTTGTGTGCTGCCTCTAGCGGCCACCGGTGGGCCGCCCGGCCGGCGCCGGGCTCGTTCTGGGCCTCCAGCGTTGCCAGGTCGGGCACGGACAGGTGGGCTGGCGGCCACGGGGCTAGGACGAGCTTGGCCTTCTTCATCTCCCAGGGCCCTCCCTTGGGGTTTGCCCGTCGCCGTTTCCGCTCTCCTCTTTACCGCTCACAGAATCACACAATTGCAGTTCTGTCGTGGAAAACCCTAATTGTGTGTTTGTATGAAGGGTGAAGACGGCCGCGGGCCGGCCCGGGCCGCCCCCGTGATCCTCGACCCGCCAATCGCCAAGACCATGCACCGCAAGGTTCGCCAGTGCCCGCTCCGCGTCATCTGCCGTTGGGAATCGGGACCGGGCGGCCTGTTGGAGATCGCGAGCTGTCACATTCCCCCCGCGGCGGGCGATTAACTCGACCAACTCCCGGTGGGCCTGCTCATCCTCACTCTCGCCCAGTACGGCATACACCCGCCGGGCCTCGTTGCCGAACCACCGTGTCAGTTTGACCGCGGCATCGACCGTTTCGGCGTTCACGGCATCAAGATCGACGGGTTCTCCGCCGGCGTACCGGGCCAGGTGGAAAATCAGCGCCAGCCGGGCGCAGGTGGCCTCCAGCTTGGACCAGACCGCGGCCAGGTCGCCGCTGGTGGTGCTAAACTGCTCTTCACCCCACTCGTTTACGAACTGGGCGAAGCGTTCTTTCGCTTCCTCCGATAATGGAACGTCAACGGCGTCTGGTTGGTCGTGCTCGTCTGTACGGTGGCGTAGCTGCCATAGTTGGCGGAAGGTTTCTGCGACGCGAAGTCTGACACGCTCGGGGATCGTGGCCTCCGAAAATCGTCGCGGACGGCGGGGTGGCATCGCCAACAGCAACCTCGCGGCCAGCCCGCAGTCAAACCCCTCGACCCCGAGCGCCCGGCGGAGGGCCTTCGGCTGGATTCCCCCGGTGACGCAGACAAACGCGCGGGGGACATAGATGGTTTTCTTCGTGCCCGTTTTCCTGTCCGTCCGTACGGAACCGGCATTGTGCATGGACAACCAATTGGGCAGGTCGCTGGATTTTCCGCTGGCGTATCGCTCAAAACTGAGAAGCCAGCCGGCCAACTCGTCACGCGCCAATAGCAGACCGCGAGGATTCTCGGAGAGTTTTTCGGCGAGTGATTCGATGGTAATGTCGTTGACGATGTAGCGGCGCCAGACCGGCTCCGCAGGCCGCTCGGGCGGATCGCCGCTCTTCTTCTTGGCCCGCTTCCATTCTGCCAGTTCCTTCTCATATTCCAGTAGGGCGCGATCGTGGCCCTTCATCGTGGCGGCATACTCTGCCGCGGCCAACTGTTCTGCCAGCTCCACGGGCCCCAAGACGTGCTGCTGGGCAGGCGTCTTGCCGGTGCCGCTCTCACAGACAACTCCAGTCCAGAGCACGGCATATTCCCGCCAATCGGGTTTGATACGGATGCGGCAGGTGGTGCCGATAGCGGCCCCAAGGGCGGCCAGTAGCGGCAGGGCCACGGCCGCGGGATCGGTCCACACGGCCTCCGCCGTCGCCGTGGTGAACTCGCCAGCCACGGCGGGGAGAGTATCAATTGGAAAGGGGCTGTAGGCGCGCACCAACACACAATTGCGTTCTTGCCGCTTGTTTCGGGTATTTGTGTGTTCGCCGCCCGCCGCCTGTCCGGTGCCCCGCTGGTCCAGCCCCAACACTTCCGCCGCCGCCTTGACGGCCGCCTTGCAATCGCTCCCATGTTTCAGGGCGCAATAAACGTCAAACGGCCGATGCCAGAAACCATCCGATAGGGCATCATTAGCGGAATGGTGAAAACTCCGCCCATCACTCACCGTAACGCTTGCCGTCTTGCCGCCGGGCCGAACATATCGAGCCCCGCGTTTGGCGTACCCGTACGCCGTCAAGGCTTCGTCAATCGACACCCGGCCGTTGTAGGCTTCGATGATGCTCGTCTCGCCGTTCGATTCCGCCCGATGCCTGTTGCTCGTCTTCGCGCTCTTCTCTCTCGCCTCCATCTGTTGCCGAGTGAAGGGCGCTTCGTCCAGCTTCCGGGCCGCGGCCAAGAGTGCATCGGCTAAGGCTTGGGGCACCGTGGGGATGTTGGCGAAGTCGCCGGATATGGCCTGGTATCGTCGGCCGGTGGGGTGAAGGCTGCCGGGTGCTACGGCATAGCCGCCTTCCGCCTTGATTTCGATTGCGATTCGCCGGCCGCTGTCTTCGGTTTCGTCTGGCACCCACGCCAGCTTTGAATTGCCACCCGGCTCGGGGCACCGCAACCAAACTTGAAACCCGCCGCCCTCCCGCCCGGTCCGTTGCACGGGCAACCCGTCGGCTAGACTGCCGACTTGTTGCCGCCATTCCTCATAGAATCGGGCCTGGTCAAAGTCGAACATGGCCAGCCCGCCAGAGACTTTGCCGCCCACCGCCGCAACACTCTGGCAACCCTCAGAGAACCACCCCCGCACAACTTCCGGTGTCGGCGGCTCGACTTGATACGGGCCCCATACGGGCTTTCCGCTCTCGTCTCTCGGTAATAGCTCGGGGGCCGGTTGCTTCGTCGTGTGCGAACAAGGGACCAGAGACAGCCCGCCCGCTAGATAGTCGAGGGCGCGGCGCTCCAGGTCGAAGGCATCGGTGATGTCAGGCATTGGCTTGGTCCTTCTCGTTGCCGTCGCCCGGCTGGGCCTGCTGCTGGGCCAGCCCCTCGACGAATTGGCGGACCCACCCGCCGGTGGTGTATTTCATGCGGCCGATAGTGACCACGCGAAGCCCCAGACGCTGCACATCGGCCATCATGCGACGTTGCCAGCCCATGCGCCGGGCGGCTTCGCGTAGAGGGAGGGTCTCGCCGTCGATGATCGAGCCGAAACGCGGGGCGGGTTCAACGGGGTGTCTCACCGAGCGCCTCCTTGCGGAGTAACCGCGGCTGGAACCGCAAGAACGAGGGGTTCGATTTCTTCCCACTTGAACCGGATTGAACCATCCGGCAGCATGACGTAGGGCAATCGCCGTTGACGTGCCAGCCGTTCAGCCCTGCCAAGGGGCCAGTTCAACCGCTGGTCGATTTCTTCCCCGTATAGAAGTGCCATGTTGTGTTCTCCCTAAGCTCATAGGGAGCAACATGGCAGAGAGAACTTGACGACGTTTCGGTATGTTTCGGCACGTTGACGAGGTTAGGGCTTTCGGTCTGCCCTTCGTTTTCGCTCGCTACCGCCAATGTCAGGGAGCACTACACCATCCCGGCCGTGTTCATGACTCGCGGCTGCTGTTGGCTTGGCATCGCGTCTTCTGTTCTCCCCAACTTCGTATTCGATCGTCAGCCGATTCCACCATTCAAGCAACTCCGCATGGTCAACGATTGGCTGTTGCCCCTTCTTGCCTGGCTTTATCGGTCCGCCACGGGTTCTATTCAGCCGAGCAACTTTGTTCCGATCTTTTTTCTTCAATCCCAGGGCCTCCAGAATCTCGCCCCAAGACGCAAGAAGTTTGGCGGGGGGCGCCGGGGGCTCGGTTATCGTTTTGGGCGGCTTCGCTGCCTGGGCCACCTGATCGGTCGCTGCGCCGCCGGGTTTGCTTCCGGCAATGCTTTCAATCAGTTCGGCGAGTCGGTCCTTGGCCTCACGCCACTGGCACCACAAGTGAACGTCGCACTTGCCGGTGTGGTGCGGGCGCGCCTTGCCGCCGATGGTAATGGTGTCCTCAACATAATCAGCCAGGTCGGGCCACAGTGCGGACACCACGCGCTGGAAGGTGATGACGTGCGGGGCATGGGGATCGTTTTGACCCTCTAGCCGCACGGTCCCCACCACCTCATCCCAGAAAACCGCGTTCTTCTTATGCTCCCGCCAGCGGTCCAGCGCGGTACGCACCTTAGCGTATCGCTCTCCCTCGAAGGCAGCCAACTTCCGCGCTCTTGCCAACAGCGGAACACAGACCCCGGCCAACTTGGGGCCTTCATCGTCGCAAGATCGCAACTGGTCGGCGATTTCCTTGAGCCCCTTGTGGCGGTCAGCAGCAGACTTTGCCATGATCCTATTCCTTCTGTTGCGGTCCCGCCCACGGGAGCCGAAAGGAATAGGGGAACGGCTCCGCGCGGGCGAGACCAGAAGCCAGGGGAGCGACCCCCAGCTTGTGGGATTGTAGCCGAAACCGGCTGGTCAGCCGAGGTGGGTAGGGTACAGTTTGGCCGGGATTTCCGCGGAGTGATGGGAAAAGGCGGCCACACGACGCTTACCACTCTGCCGGCTTTCTTATTGTGGTCCCCGAAGTGCCGGTAAGTTCCCGTGGGAACTGAGCGGCGTGCAGCATTTGGAGTGGAAGGGTCTTGTCTTTGTCGGCAATGCTGCGAAGCTCGACAGCAGCTCCCCGAATTACGCTGCGGGCCGGAATGTAGACAACGACTGTCTTTTCTGGATAGTGTTCCTTAACCATTGCGATGGCGGGAACCAAATCGGAGTCGCCAGAAACGAGAATCAAGCGATCACACAAGTCTTTCTGGGCATCATGCAGCATCCACAGCGCAATGTTTACGTCGGTGCGTTTTTCTTCATGCGTAGAAAAGAACTGGGGCTTGGGAAGCGGACAGGATGGGCAAAGCCCCTGAATTTGCTTTGTCTTGAACTTCCCGAGAATCACCTCAACAAGCGGTAGGGTTGCCAGGGCAGCAAGGTACGTGCCTTGTCTGGCTGCGTCCTCCCCAATGACTTTGGCGGTAAAATAGCGAATCTTCTGGATGTTGTCGTTGGGAAGCAGGAGCCGAAAGTACCGCTCAAGATTCAGCCATTTGTGGGGACCGCCGCGTAAAGCACCGTAGTAGAGATTGAAGCCGTCAATGTAGACAATGGACCGCTTCAGCGCTGGGGGAGGCACCCGTGGTTCCGACTCAATCTGGGGCATTCCAACCTGACGGAACAAAAAGAGCCGGTCATATAGGCCGGCCAAACCGCCCACAAGGGGCGGGGAGTCGTCTACTCACGCATTTAATTATCGACTTCGTAGCGGTATTGTCAAGAATTTGGTGATTCGGTCAAGGCGAGTTCTTGGCCAAGCAACCCTTTCGTTAGTCCATAAGCTCTTATACAATAACGTGTTACGTTAGTGTAAACACCTTTTGGTGTTTATTGGATTTGCGGCACAAAACCACGCGAGAACCCTACATTGTGGTGGTGGGATGCTGCATCTCTGCCCTGCTGCGTACTAGGCTGCCATCGCATACCCACCGCCCATGACGGCGTCGAAGAGCTGCTCAAAGCTCATTAGCCCGCCCGTCACGCTGGCAGCCATCACGCCCGGCAGCCGGCAACAACCAGCCTACCGCCCCGCTCCCAAAGCCTCGCTGGCGGCATCCTGCTCAAGCACGGCGCGATATTGCACCAAGTGGCGGAGGAGGACCCCAAACGGGACCACTTGGGCCGACATCAGGCACCGGAGAACGGTTCCGCGGATCACATCCCCGGGATGCCGCGGCGGGAAATTCGGCCGTGCGACGTTGTGGTACCAGTTTGCCGGGTTCAACCCCAGCAGCATGTACCGCGTGAAGTCGGCCGCAACGGCGGCCTCTTCCGGGTCTTCGTAATGCCCGATGGTCACGTCCTTGCCCCGATGCCGGAGCTTGACGAGCCACTTCCCCGCGTGCCGGGTGACGCCGGAATACCGCTGGCATGGTTGCTCTGTTACCATCTTCGTCTCTCCTCTCCTGTTCAGGATCGAGCGCGGGCCGTTGCCGAAAGGCAGAAACGGCAACCCCCGCAGGTCCGTTTGGCCGGGGCGCTCGCAATCGTTGCCGGCCGTCCCGATGCCTGCATTTTACCATGATGCGGCTGATTCCTTGACGGGTAAGCGAGATGTGACCGAAGCGCATAACACTCGCCGCAGCGTCCTGCGCCCCCAGTGTCGGCGCGCGGAGACGAATCGAGGTGTTTTTTTCCGCCCTGCTGGGAGGCGTCATTCCGCTCCGCGACCGATCCCGGTGTCTCCCCGGCACCTGAATTCGAGACGGATGAGACATTTCCACAAGTTCGAACTGTGAAATGACTTGCGCTGCCGCCAGACCCCTGCATGTACTCCAGCGTATTTCGGGCTTCCTTAGGGCGATTCCAATCTCGCCTGTAGCGAGCTGCTGTATCGCCGACTCGCCAGAATTTGCATCAGCACAGAAACAGCTCCTTCAGCGTATCGCCGGCCAAGACTGCGTCGGGGACCCCTTCAACCACAATCTTTCCCAAGCGCATTCCGTACGCACGATGCGCAATCCCGAGGACCTCCCGAACTTTTTGCTCCACGATCACCACGGTAACGCCAATCTCCTGGTTGACCTGTCGTAGCTTCTCAAGGACAGTGCTAACCAAATTCGGCGAAAGTCCCAGGGAGGGCTCGTCAAGCAGGAGCAGTTTGGGCTTCGGCACTAGCGCCCGGGCCAAGGCCAACATTTGCTGTTCGCCACCGCTCAGCCGCCCTGACTGCTGACGTTTCCGTTCCTTCAAGATAGGAAACATACTGAACATCTCTTCGATCCGGTTCCGCAGTTCCCTCTTTGGAAGCCGAAATCCGCCGACTTCCAAGTTCTCCAGGACAGTGAGGCTGCTGAACACGCGATTGCCTTGCGGGCAAAAAGTGACCCCTCGCGAGACGTTGTTGGCGGGAGTTGAGCCGTTGAGCCTCACGCCCTCGAATCGGACCTCGCCCTTCCAAACTGGGATCAAGCCACAGACTGCCTTCAGCACCGTTGACTTCCCCGCCCCGTTGGAACCAATCAGAGCAACGATCTCTCCAGGACGGACCTCGATCGACAGGCCAAACAACACCTGCTTTTGGCCGTAGCCGGTTTCAAGTTCGTTGATTTGGAGCATCGTGGGGCCTCTTCAGTCGATGTAGGCTTCCATCA
Source organism: Thermoguttaceae bacterium (assembly GCA_049515555.1). Classification (GTDB taxonomy): domain Bacteria; phylum Planctomycetota; class Planctomycetia; order Pirellulales; family Thermoguttaceae; genus JBEKTY01. The sequence goes on along the minus strand of JBEKTY010000040.1, from coordinate 37,252 downwards.
CCCGAGGATCGTTCCGCACCTGCTCCGGCGTGCCTTCGCTGATCTTCCGGCCGGCGTCCATGAAAATCACCCGGTCACAGACCCGCGTCACTGCCTTCAGATTGTGCTCAATCAAGACTATTGATTTTCCCTGTTTGGGCAGGTCCCGGATTGTCGCCGTTATCTTCTCGATCATCGCCGGTGCAATACCAGCCACGGGCTCGTCCAGGAGCAGCAGCTCTGCGCCCGCCGCCAGGCAGCATACCAAGCTCAGCAATTTCTGTTGCCCGTAGGAAAGCGCCTCGGCAGGATAGTTCGCCTTCTCAGGCAGGCCAGCGTCCTCCAGCAGGGACATTGCCGAGCGCCGGTTGCTAGCCTCTCGGGTTTGGCTCGTCTTCCAACGGAAGAAGACGTTCCTCAGCCGTTCCCCCGGCTGGTCCGGGAAGGCAAGCAAGACGTTCTCAAAAACACTGATCTGCCGGATCAGGCGTAGGTTCTGGAAAGTCCGGGCGATCCCAACGCGGCTGATCCGGTACGGCGGCAGGTTTAGCAACTGCCGCCCCTTGAAGGCGATCCGCCCGCGGTCCGGCCGGAGAAAGCCGGTCGCCACATTGAACAAGGTTGTCTTGCCAGCGCCATTGGGGCCGATAAGCCCCACGATTTCCCCCTCACCCACGCCGCAGGAGAAGTCGTCGAGGGCAAGAATTCCATCGAAGGTCTTCCGCAGGCCGTCGATTTCAAGCAAAGGCTCGCTCATTGTCGGGCTCCTCCCTTCTGGAAGGTGTACCCGCCCAGTAGCCCTTGGGGCCGCCACATCATGCAGGCGACCAAAGCCCCACCGTAGAGAATCTGCCTGACGTTCGCCGCCATCGCGCTAGGCAGACCGATGAACCTCAGCACTTCGGGCAACGTCACGAGCACCACAGCTCCAGCGATTGGTCCCCACAGGCTGCCTGCCCCGCCAATAATCACAACCGAGAGGACAAAGATCGACTCCATCACTGTAAAACTGGTAGGGTCGATGAAGCTGATGTAGTGGGCATACAACACTCCTGCCACCGCGGCCATTGCAGCACCGATCACAAACACCAGCACCTTATACCTGGCAACATCCTTCCCTGCGGCCTGCGCGAGAACCTCGTCCTCGCGGATCGCCTTGAGCACGCGGCCAAACGGCGAATTGACGATGCGCCAGCAAATCAACGAGATAGCCACGCAGCAACAACCCACAAGCAGAAGAAACGCTGCGTGCGAGGAAATCGTCCAGCCAAAGAGAACAGGCTGGGGTATCCCTGGCAATCCCATCGGCCCGCCGGTGAAGGAGACCCAGTTGTTCAGCACGTTGAACACAATCACCTGAAAGGCAAAGGTGGCGATGACGAAGTAGTCGTCACGGATTCGCAGCGATGGGACCCCCACGACTGCTCCGAACACACCAGCCAGTAAGATGGCGCAGACCAGATTAACCAGCATTGGGCTATGCAGGTTCAACGCCATCAATGCCGCCGTGTATGCCCCGATTCCGTAGAACGCCGCGTGCGCGATCGACAGCAATCCTGCGTACCCGGCAATCAGGTTCAGCCCCGCTGCCAGGATGAGGTAAATGCCGATCAGGATTGCAATATGAAGGAAGTATTCCACGTGTTGTCGTCCACTCACCGACAGTCTCAACCGACCCCTCACTATGGGATTTGTCAACCAATCGCTTTCTGCGCCCCTCCGCCCAAGACCCCCTGCGGGCGAACCAATAGGAACACGAGCAGGACCAGAAATGCCACGGCATCCTGCCAAGCCGAGCCGAACACCCAGACGGTTGCCTGCTGGGCGCAGGCTAAGAGCAGCGCCGCCAGCACAATCCCAGGAATACCGCGGACGCCGCCGACGATGACCGCGACCACGCCCAACATCAATGGGTTCATGCCCATCGTCGGCGTCATATCTACATCGAGGGCTACCAGGATTCCAGCCACAGCGGCCAAAGCGGAACTGATAGCCAACGTCCACACAACAACACGATCGCTCTCGATCCCGGAAACACTGGCCAGTTGCGGATCGTCGGCCACTGCCCGCATTGCCTGTCCGAGCTTTGTCTTCCGCACGAGCAGGGCTAGAGTTGCGACCAGGACCGCAGTGACAGCAATCATCGCCGATTGCACCCAGGTGATCCTTGCTCCCAGAATGTTGATCGCTTCAGGGATTTCAGAAGAGCGCAACTGCTTGGTATCGTCGCCGCAAACAATCGAGATGAGATTCTGCAACACAACGTACACGCCGAGCGAGGCCAAGAGTAGAATCAGAGGCGAAGCCGCTTTTCGTCTCAGTGGACGATAGACCGCAATCTCAATCGCGCACCCAATGACTGCGGCTCCAACCACTGCCATAATTACCGCAGCAATCAGCGGCAGCCCTGCCCATGAATGAAATACAAATGCCAGATATGCCCCCGCCGTGAAGACGATACCGTGGGCGAAATGGAAGAATCGCACTATCCCGAATATCAGCGCGAAGCCGACTGCCACTAACAGGATCGTGTTGGCAGTTACCAGAGCGTTCGCGGCAATCTGCATCATGCTGTCACCTCTGCGCCGCGGCCTACCCAATCCAACCATCTCTCGCGCCCCGTAATCATCCGAAAGGCTTTGAGGTACGCTGCAAACTCCCAATAACTCAATTCGTACCGCGGAAACCTCGCCAACATTCTTTGCGTCACATCTGCGTACATCGGCGAACCATAGAAAGCCTGGAACAGGTCCTTACGCACTTGATGATACTGCTCCACGGAAATTTGCGGATTCTGGACCACGGGCATCCGCACCGTATCAAAATCGGCCCAGTCGCGCGTGGCCAACTGAGCCGAGTAGCAATCCCACGCCCGCGTACCGGGGAAAGGCGTGAAGTACGAGATTTTGATCTGATTGGCTCGCAGACGCGGTAACCACTGAAAGTATTCCTGCACAATGTCGTCGGTTTCCCAGGGAAAGCCGATCATCAGATAGACCTTTGTCAAAAGCCCCAGGGAGTTACAGTAGTCCAGCAGGTCATTTACCGCCCCGAAATCATGCGGGTTGTGCGGCTTGATCCGCTCGACCGCCAAGGGCGAAATGCCTTCCAAACCGAAGCCGATCTTCGTACAACCGGCATCCGCCATTGCGCGGACAACACCCCGATCTACGGTCAAATTGCTCTGGTGATACCAATGTATGCCGAGGTCCGCATCCTGAATGGCGCGGCACAAATCGCGTGTCCATTGCGCGGCCTGGCCCAAGGACTGGTCAATGAAGACTACAGTATTTGTTCCGAACGCTTCGACGAGCCCGCGTAGTTCTTCCACAACTCCTCGCGCGGAACGTAATCGGACCCCGCGTCCCCACACTGCGGATGATGCACAAAAACCACAGTCGTTCACACACCCTCTCGAAGCCAGAACCAAACCAGTCCCCCTCTGACGAGACGACGGCGGCCACATGAGGTCGTAGATACGGTACTGCGCGAGTCTATCCCAGAATCTAACTGGAAACGGCAGTGCATCCACCTCGGCGATCCGAGGCGGCCGAATGACTTTAGCGGTGCCGAGCCCCGACGGTGCAAAGCGCTCGAGATTATTGGGAGCGACAGATAGATGCGCCTTCGCAATAGCAGGCGCGACCGCCTCCCCCTCCCCGACCACGAAGTAGTCGAACGGCCCATTCGTAAGCGCTTCCGCACAGCCACACACATGAAAGCCCCCACAGACCGTTAGGTTCCCACGCTTCCTAGCGGCCTCCGCAGCTAGCAGCACTTGCGGGTACTCGTGCGTAAGCGCGCTGAAGAACGATACGGCCTTTCCATTCCTACGCACCTCACACTCCCGCCAACCGCGCCATCTGCAAGGCAGACCGGCACTTCCGAGTGCAGATGCAACGTACTCTAGTCCGAGAGGTTCGGGCTTCCCGTGCCCATGAGGGCTGCATCTGGACGGCGGCACAGTATGTCCTGGCAACATGAGACTCACTTCAGTGCCTCCATGACAATCTGCGCCAACTCGCCGAACCCAACCAAATGCTGGGAAGGCTCCTTCGGGAAGTATTCCACCTCCAATCGCGGCGACTGCTGATAGACGCGCCATGTAACGTCACGGGTCTTTCCGCGACCAGAGGAAAGAACAAGCAGGCCATCATAGAACCCAATGTCGTGGCAGTCGCCGCCAAGACTCTGGGGGCGGTCATCCACAAACACTCCCTTGACAGCATCGTCCGATGTGAAAGAAAGGAGGTCTATACTCCATTCCAGCAATTTCGCTTTGACTCCATTGTCAACGGAAGCCCAGATGTCATCCTGCCCTAACGGTTGCTGATATGTCACGGAGCCTGCGCCGTTCATTTGGTGGCAGAGCAGTTGTGAGAAAAGGCCATTCTCGGTCTGGGAGGCATCTGCGATCCGTGGACTAATACAGCGAACGTAGTCATTTCGAGAAGCGATGCACAGCCTCAGATTGTCAACCCCCTTCTTGATTCGCTCAGTTGGGTCGTCCAGACGTGATGGCTTGATGCCGAGGTAGACATGGCGCTTCTTCGAGCAGGCAGCTTTTCGGAACTCGTCGATGTGCGGAAGCACAAGCGAACCGACGATCTCCTCGCGCTTCTTGTAACAGGAAAGCACGGGCCTCCAGCCTACTTCCTGCCCGCTCGCCATTTTGATCCCCTTCGCAGTTGCCGTTGCTCCGTTCAAGTCCGCAACCGCCCTGGAAAACATTGCGTACCACAGATAGTCGAGTTGTCTATTATGTGGCTCGCCGCTAAATGGAAAGCTCTCGGGACATTGCGTGTGATTCTTCTGGCACGATGTCCCCGCAGTTGCGACGCGCGGTCTCGGGCACCAAGGCGCGTAGGAATCAACGAGAGTCCCCCAGTTTGTAGTCTTTGGCTCGTCTTTCAGCGCTTGATTTGCTGCTCGAACGATGCGATCAGTATCACCACGAAGAACGCCGCCGAGCGATATCACCACCTCGATCACATGTGCAGGGATGATTTCGGTCACCAAATCAATTGGGTCTACGACCCAGTGAATCGTTCGTTTCGCGTGAGTCATGTTGTCTGCAAGGAACTGCGAGTACGTTCGCACAGTCCAATCGTGAACAGTGACCTTGTACAGGGGATGGTCGGGTTTGTCGGTATCGGTGAGGTTTCCGTTGGAGTCCGCCTTTTTGTCCGGGTCGCGCTGAATCTTCTTGTCGATGTCCGTGCTGAGAAAGCCAACTAGCAGCCACTTCGCGCGACCAAGCACCTGGGTTTCCGCCAACAAATGTTCGAGCAGGCGATAGGTATTTGCCCCGGACCAGAGTTTATGGCCAAGGATGTCAACGAGCCATTCGGAGACAGACTGCTTGCCAGCAGCTCGAAATTTGGCATCGAAAAGCGTTGGAAGGTCAAATAGCAACACAATGATATAGGCGACGAGATTAAACAAGGCCGTAACAAGGATAGTAGCAACGAGTTTCCAAGGCCATTTTAGAGAACCGAGGGAAAGCCAGTCCAGCAGGGGTTCAACACCATAGACACCGACGATGATGGCGAGCACGACGCCGAGGAAACCGCAGACAAGTCGTATCCAGCGGCGCTCGTGAAATCTGGCCGCATGAAGAATCCAGAACTGGATGGGATAAAGAAAGGATACCATGAAGTACGGTATGGCCTCACCCCAAAACACAGCTTGCAGTGCATCGACAACGGAGGCTCGTTCGGTGCTTTGTTCAGATGCGTGATTAGGCACTTGAAGGTCCCTCACGTTCGACAATTGAGAATCGTCCAACAATCGGTATCCTGGAAACGCGGTCCGCTTGGGAAAAAAGGCTCTCGTACAGGCAGGTCCGAATACCTCCGGCAATCGTGCGCTTGTGAAATGGGCCGCCATGACAGAACGCCCACTCAGTACACCCGCCGCAAGAACTTGATGCCAATGGTTCTACGTTTCGGCCGTTCATGTCACGAAATGGTTGGTAGCGATTCTCCCACACATCCCTGATTCCTTCGGCACGAAGATCACCTTGGACGAAATCGCGGGAGATGTTACTGCACGAGGCGAGTTTGCCATCGTACAGAATCCCAAGGTTCGTGATGCCAGCAATGCAGTGAAAAATGAACGGCCGAACTGCGCCTTCGAGTTCCGTGCCGACCCAACCACCACAGCCGAATTCAACCATCGTGGCTGTGGGATCGGCATAGGTTGGGCAGTCGTGTTGATACTGCGCGCGGAGGAAGGCGATCATTTGGCGCAGTTGGTCGGGGGAAAGCAAAGACTCGGAATCAACAGCCGTGCGGCCAAGTGGGTCTAGGGTCATAATGCGGAACACCCGTGGCCGGATTTCCCGCTTAACGAAGTTGAAAAACGTCGGGACTTCATCGACATTCTTCGCGTGGGCAACCAAGGACACTGTTACCACATAGCCGCATTCCCTGGCCAGGCGGGCAGCCGTGACAGCTTTTTCCCAAGAGCCAGGCATTCGTCGGAAGGCATCGTGAGTTTCCTCCATGCCGTCGATGCTGATGCCCAGGCCAGTGACACCGTACAGTTTCAACTCGCCTAGAAAGTCAGGGTGGTCGGCCAAGACGAGACCATTGGTCTGGATGTCGATGTTGCGGTAGAACGGCCACCGGCTGATCCGACGCAAGACATCGAGAAGGTCACTACGGACGAATGGCTCACCGCCGGTGATGTTGATGTGCCGGAACTGGCACATGTCGAAGTCGCGGGCGATCTCGTCGAACGCCCCAACGATTTCGTCGGCAGTCAATTCATCGGCATGATTGGCTTCTTCAGCCGGCGAGCCGCAGTGGACACAGTTGAGATTACAGCGGCGAGTTGCCTCCCAACTGACGATCTGGAGGGGGTGCTCGCGGATCAGTCGCTCGATCCGCTTCTTCCACTGATCGAACAGAGGTTGGAGGCTGGCCGTGGTCATTTGCCAAAGACCGTCTTGAAGTAGCCGGTGTTCTTGTCACCGGGGTGGCAGCCATACATGTTGTTGACGTACTCGACTGGATTGGGCCATTCGAGCATGCGCTGCTTGAAAATCAGCACGTCAGAAGGTGCGGCCTCATCCGCCGTCTTGGCTGCTGCTGGAATCACGGAATCGGGCTGTTTGCTTTCGGACATTGCGACACCTTTAGCTATTTGACTGAGACGGGTTGCCCCTCACGAATGGTTTTCCTAGCAAAAGCCTCGGATTTCAGGTCGCCGTTTTGACGAAAGGCGATCTCGCCGGAGGCACCGGCAAAGGAGACCTGATGGAGGGCTTCCCGGATTTCAGAAGCCTGAGTGGTATTGCCAGTTTCGATAGCTTTGAAGACTGCCGTGGCAGCATCGAAAGCGTAGGCGGCGAACAGATCGGGCTGCTCTCCGAACTTGGCCTCGTAACGCTTAACGAAATCGGCGTGGACCGTGCCGGTATTCTCCGCCGGCGCAGTGTAGAAGACGCCTTCTGCCGCCTGCCCAGCAATGGCGCGGAATTCCGGGCTGCCCCAGTTGTCGCCTCCGAATAAGATGGCTTTCACTCCCAACTCCGCGGCCTGCCGCACCAGCACACCACCCTCCTTGGGATAAGTGGGTGAGACAACCGCGTCGAGATCGGCCAGACCCTTCAGTTTCGTCAGGATAGTGCGGAAGTCGCTGGTGTTTTCGGTCACGCCCTCCGCGAGCAAGACCTTGCCGCCGAGAGCCTCGAATCTCGCTCTGAAACCGTCTGCAAGTGGCAAGCCCCATGCGTTGTTGGTGTAGACAATCGCCACTCGCGTAGCACCTGTCTCATGCACCCACTTGGAGAGCACTTCAGCTTGAAGGTCGTCGGCGGGAACAGTGCGGAAGAAGAAAGGCCCGCCCTCTGTGGACAACTTGGTTGACGACGAGACTGGCGAGATGAGTACAACCTTGTACCGATTGGCCAATGGGGCAATTGCCAGCGTAACCGTGCTGCCTGCCGAGCCAAACACCACCGGCACTTTGTCAATGGTCGCAAACCTGGTGAAAATGCTAACCGCCTCGTTCTTGTCGTTGCGGTCATCCTGAAAATCGACCGATACCGGCCGGCCAAGCAATCCGCCCTGGACGTTTCGTTCCTCTACCGCGAGTTCTATCCCTCGCTTCGCCTTTTGGCCATAGGACGCTACGTCGCCAGTGAGGGGAAATGCCGCCCCGAATCTGATCGTCTTTCCCGTTCGGTCCTGCGAAAAGAAGATGACAACGACAATTGCGACCAGCACGACAACCGTCAAGCTAATCCATGTCTTGCGACGCATTCCGATGCTCCTGGAATGGGATGTCCAGTTTCCCTGAAGGAGCCAGTCCCCCAAGATTCACGATCTCAGATGATAGCGAAAGGTCCACCCCACAGCAAGAGGGGGCAGACCAGGGGTGAATGTTACGAACGGGCAGGAGCGATAGGCCGCCGCGCAGGACGTTCGCCAGCTTGTTGGCACCCCCCGCCGAAGGTAAAATGGCGGCCTGTACTCGAAACTGCCACCGGGATTGGTTTGCTTGCCTTCCCGATCCCGTCTCCGGCTGGTAAGCGTCTGACCCAGAGGGTGGGTGACATGGCCGTCGTTACGTCCAATCCGCCTGAACAAGGGCAACTGGTTACGGTTCGGCAGCGGCAATACGTCGTGAGCGAGGTTACCAAGAGCACGCTCCCGCCTACGCCGCTACAACCGCTCGACGGCCACGGTCAACACCTGGTCACGCTTGCCTCGGTCGAGGACGACGCCCTCGGCGAAGAACTCCAGGTGATCTGGGAACTGGAGCCGGGTGCGGCCGTCATCGAGGATGTTCCCTTGCCGGAGCCGACCGGCTTCGATGCCCCTGACCGGTTGGATGCGTTCCTCGACGCCGTGCGCTGGGGCGCGTCCTCGACCGCCGACGTGCGAAACGTCCAATCCCCCTTCCGTTCGGGCATCACGATTGAGGACTACCAACTCGATCCCGTGATCCGGGCGATCCAGATGCCCAGGGTCAGCCTGCTCATTGCCGACGACGTGGGCCTCGGCAAGACGATTGAGGCCGGCATGGTCGATCTGGAACTGGTGATTCGCCACCGAGCCCGCAGGACTCTTATCGTCTGCCCGGCGTCTCTCCAGGCCCAATGGCGGGACCAGATGCGGGACAAGTTTGGTCTGGATTTCCGCATCGTCGATAGTGAACTTATGCGTGACTTGCGGCGGAAACGGGGAATCCATGTCAACCCCTGGACCCATTTCCCCCGGCTGATTACGTCCATCGACTTCCTCAAGCGCGACCGGCCCCTGCGGCTGTTCATGGAAACCCTGCCCTCGGAAGGCGAGTCGATTTATCCGCGCCGTTACGACATCCTGATCCTCGACGAGGCCCACAACTGCGCTCCGTCCGGCCGCGGCAACTATGCCATCGACTCGCTCCGCACCGAGGCGATTCGGCGGCTGGCCCCGCACTTCGAGCACAAGATGTTCCTCACGGCCACGCCGCACAACGGCTACCAGGAGAGCTTCACGGCCCTGCTGGAATTGCTTGACAACCAGCGATTTGCACGCGGGATGCGAACCGACACCAAGGAATTCGTCCGGCAGCGCGATGCGGTCATGGTCCGGCGGCTCAAGTCGGAACTTCCCAAGGATGACTTCGGGCAGGACCGGTTTCCGAAGCGGGTCCTGGAAGCCCTGGAAGTGGATTATCCTAGCGAGGAAAAGGAGATCCATGCGGCATTGCGGCAATACGCCAAGTTGCGGCAAGCCCGTGCTGGCGACCATGCCGAGAAGTTTGCCACCGACTTCGTGCTTATGACCTTGAAGAAGCGGCTCTTTTCCAGCCCGGCCGCCTTTGCCGCCACGCTTGCCCGCCACGAGAGCACGCTGAAGAACGCGAAACGCCGCAGCGCCGCCCCCAAACCCAGTCGCGGCGTCCTTCAGCGGCAAATCGACCGCATGGAAGAGGAATACTCGGTGGACGACGAAGCGGAAGAAGCCGCCACCGATGCCGTCGATACGGCCAGCCTGCTGTTCAATGAATTGACCCCCGAGGAAGCGGCCCTGCTCAAGAAGATGAAGACCTGGGCCGACCATGCCGCGGCCCGGCTGGATGCCAAGGCCAAAAAGCTGATCCAGTGGCTTCACGAGCACATTCGGCCCGGCGGCAAGTGGTCCAATGTCCGGGTTATCATCTTCACCGAGTACCGCGCCACGCAGAACTGGCTCCACACGAAGCTGGCCTCCGAGGGGCTGACCGGCAATGATCGCCTGCTGACGATGTATGGCGGCATGGATTCCAAAGAGCGGGAACGGATCAAGGCGGCTTTCCAGACCGATCCCGAGCAAAGCCCGGTGCGCATCCTGCTGGCAACGGATGCCGCCAGCGAAGGTATCGACCTTCAGAACCACTGCTCGCGGCTGATTCACTTCGAGATTCCGTGGAACCCGAACCGGCTGGAGCAGCGGAACGGTCGTATCGACCGCCACGGCCAGAAGTCGAAGAAGGTGCTAATCCACCATTTCGTCGGCAAAGGCTACAACGAACGAGAAAGCCGAATGGCCGACACTCGCGTCGGCGATCTGGAAGCCGATCTGGAATTCCTCATGCGGGCGGTGCGGAAGATCGAAGCAATCCGCGAAGACTTGGGCAAGGTCGGTCCAGTGATTGCCGCGCAGGTCGAGGAGGCCATGTTGGGCCGCCGTGCCCGGCTCGACACGAAGAAGGCTGAGGACGACGCCGAGCCGGTTCGCCGCATGTTCAAGTTCGAGCGCGACCTGGCTAAGCAGATCAAGCACTTGATGGACCAGCTTCAGGAAACCAAACGCGAGTTGCGGCTCTCGTCGGAGAACGTCCAGAAGGTGGTCGAGGTCGCCCTGCAACTCGCCGGGCAATCCGCCCTCATTCCAGCCAAGGTGCCCGGCCTCTGGCCCGACCCCAAGCGCCAAGCGTGCCCGGTGTTCCATTTGCCGGCGCTCACCGGCAGTTGGGAACAGTGCGCCGAGGGCCTGACGCACCCGTTTACCGGCGCTACGCGGCCGTTCGTCTTCGACCACAACCTGGCCAAGGGCCGGGAAGATGTGGTGCTGGTCCACCTGAACCATCGCCTGGTGCAAATGAGCCTGCGGTTGCTTCGGGCGGAAGTCTGGTCGCGCGAAGGCCGGAAGCGTTTGCACCGCATCACGGCCCGCGTTGCACCGGACAACGCCCTTCAGCACGTGGCGGTAGTCGCCCACGCCCGGCTCGTGGTCATTGGTGGGGCTCGTCACCGCCTGCACGAGGAAATCATCACGGCCGGCGGTCTGCTCCGGGAAGGGCGGTTCGTCCGTTTCAGCAGCCTGCGAGAAATGGAGGAAGCCCTTGGTGCGGCCACCGACGAAGAGCCATCTGCCGTCGTGCAGAAGAAGCTGCTGGCCCTCTGGCCGAAAACGTCGGACTCATTGCGGCAAGCCCTCGACGCTCGAATCCGGGACCGCACCGATGGACTTCACAAATCCCTGGCCGAACGGGCGGAAAAGGAAGCCAACGACATCACGACGATCCTCACCGAGTTGCAGAAGACGATTCAGGATGAACTCGACCAGGCATCGGAAGAGTTGCAGTTGCAGTTGTTCTCCATGCCCGAGAAGGAGCAATTTGACCGGAACGCTGACGCCCTGCGGGCCCGTCTTCGTGCGATCCCCGACGAGATCGAAAGGGAGGCCGAGGCTATCAAGGCCCGCTTCGCCGATCCGCAGCCGCGGATGTTCCCGGTCGCGGTGACGTACTTGGTGCCCGAGAGACTTGCGAGGGTCGGGGGTGAGACATGAGAATCTATTCGCCATCTCATTTAGCACCGGAAGAGTCGGAGCACGTCCTCAGACGGCTTGAACCTGCCGCCGAAATAGGCGTCTCGGACTACATGCTCGTCGAGTATGTCAAGAGCTACGTTGAGTCTTTTCGCAGGACGGTCGAAGAGTTCTTCCCACGCTTAGCAGGTTCCATCCCTTTCTATTCATTGTACCCCTTCCACACGACCGTGGTGAGGTTCGGGCCGAATTGCGTTATCATTGCTCACCGCCCCAATTCTCGGCCTGAAGTAGAAGTACGGCGTTTTCAGGACTTCGATCCTCCTTTTGAGTCCCCCAACATCTACCATGTACTTGAGCGGCTGAAGGCTCCCTTTTGCCAGTTCGATGGAACAGGTCGGAAATTAGACTCGGAGGAATCGCATCTCCACGGTGTACGGAACGCCTTGAATTCTGTGCTGGAGCACTTCTGGGTTGTTGCGATTCCCGATGAGGTCACGTTCGATGCCGTTTGCAGGCATCTCCTCACCGCGGAAGGAATAGTGATCGGTCAGCCCGAGCATACGGCACCAGAGGCGGACCACGGATTCGATGCTATTGGCCGTGTTGTGCTGCAAGAACCGGCCGGATTCCGTCGGTACGAGGATTGGGCGTTCGAGTTCAAGCTATATCGTGACCACCGGGTTTCTGTTGCGTATTTGCATGAGGCAGTCGCCCGTATCGAATGCAGGCCGCTCGACACGCTCTGTCTGCTTACCACGGATGATGTTACGTCGGTCGGCCGGTGTCTGGTGTCGGATAATCCCCGTGTTCGGGTGTGGGACAGGACGGTCTTGAATTACTTAGTGAACGGGCACCCGGAAGTCTTGCGAGACTATTTCAATGAGTATCCCCTAGCGATCGAGGAACTCGGTTCACGCTTGCAGTTGGGCCAAGCGGTGAAAGCGACGAGGCTCGACGAGTTCCGTGACAGGCTCAACAGATGTCCGACAGGGCAGGAACATTTCGCGGACTACGAGGGGGCGGTCATCGAGATTCTCTCGTATCTATTTCCCGAATCATTGGGGGAGCCGAAGCCGCAGGACCGAACCCTGGATGGCAAGCAACGTCGGGACGTGCTATTTCGCAATAGAAGGACTCGACCGTTGTGGGATCGAGTATTTCATCGGTTTGACGCCGATTTTCTCATTGTTGACTGCAAGAACCACGGTGATCCCGTGGATGGGGCGGTCATCTCCGACGTGGACAAATATGGGAACAAGGCTCTCGGGCGATTTGTGCTCGTAGTGAGCAGATTTGGCGCAGAAGCCTCGGTCGCTGGAACGCAGGCAAGGGTATTTCGGGACTCTAACACAATCGTCCTAGTGTTGAGTGACGAACAGCTATTGGAAATGGTAGCACGCAAGGAGCGGGGCCAGTCCCCCGAGGACGTTATAGAGGACGTGCTGGATGAGATGTTGCGGAAGTATTAGCGGCCACCGAGCCGATCAGGGCACTCACTATGTCGAATAAACGTCATCATGCCGAGTGGCTTTCGCTGATCGAGGTTTCCGGGCCGTTCTTGACGATGCCCGTGCTGGAAAGGGTCTTCACTACTGGCCTCGACGCCCACGACCCGGAACAGGCCCGGATGCTACGCACGGCCTACGACGAGTGGCAGGAGAACCAGGAGGGCCGCCGGCCGAGCCAAGCAGTCCACAACGCCTGGATCAAGTTCGTGCTGACGCAGACCCTTGGGCTGCCTGGCGAAGTGCTGGCCGAGGGCCAAGCGATCCCGGCCACGATCAAGGCCACGATTTCCGAGCATGGCGAGACCTTGCGGCCAGACTACCTGGTCCGCAATCCCGCCGACGTGCCGAATCCGGGCAAGCCCCGCCTGATGATCCAGACCTACTCTTCGGAGCAGAACTTGGATCGGCCGGTCGCCGGGCGGCACTGGAAGGCGTCACCGGCCACCCGGATGATGGAACTGCTGCACAGCACCGATGTCAGCCTGGGCCTTGTGACGAACGGCGAACATTGGATGCTCGTCGATGCCCCGCGCGGCGAGACGACCGGCTTCGCCTCGTGGTACGCCCACCTCTGGCTGGAAGAGCAGCTTACCCAGCGGGCGTTCCGCAGCCTTCTGGGCGTGCGGCGGCTTTTTGGCGTGGCCGACGACGAAACGCTGGAAGCGATGCTGGCCGAGAGCGCCACGAACCAGCAGGAAGTGACCGATCAGCTTGGCCTCCAGGTCCGCCATGCCGTCCAGGTCCTCATTCAATCGTTGGACCGGGCCGACCAGGACCACGGCCGAGAACTTCTGGCTGGCGTGCCGGAGACAGTATTATATGAGGCGGCGCTGACGGTGATGATGCGGCTGGTGTTCCTGTTCTGCGCCGAAGAGCGGGAACTCCTGCTTTTGGGTGATCCACTCTACGACCAGCACTACGCCGTTTCGACGCTCGTGGCCCAGCTTCAGGAGGCCGCCGACCAGCACGGCGAAGAGGTCTTGGAGCGCCGCCTGGACGCCTGGGTCCGGCTACTCGCCACCTTTCGGGCGATCTACGGCGGCGTGCAGCACGAGCGGATGAAGCTGCCAGCCTACAGCGGCAACCTGTTCAACCCCGACCGGTTCCCGTTCCTGGAAGGCCGCAAGCCGGGAACGTCCTGGCATGACACGCCCACCGACCCGCTTCCGGTCGATAACCGCACCGTGCTGCACTTGCTCCGTTCGCTCCAATATCTGGAATTGCAGGGCGAGGCCCGCCGGCTCAGCTTCCGGGCGCTCGACATCGAGCAAATCGGGCACGTCTACGAGGGCCTCCTTGACCACACCGCCAAGCGGGCGGCCGAGCCCATGCTGGGCCTGGTTGGGGCCAAGGGCAAGGACCCGGAAGTCCCATTGACCGAATTGGAGCGGCGTCGGTCCAAGGGCGAGGACGACTTGATCGAGTTCCTCCACGAGGAGACGGGCAAGAGCGAAAACGCCCTGCGTAATGCCCTCAAACTGCCCGACGACGCGATACACAATGCCCAGGGTTCCAGCCGGCTGCGGGCCGCGTGCGGCAACGACGCATCGCTTTTCGGGCGAGTGCGCCCCTTTGCCGGCATCGTGCGGAACGACAGCTTCGACAAGCCGTTCGTCATCCGCAAGGGCAGCGTCTACGTCACCGAGGGAACCGACCGCCGATCCTCGGGCACCCACTACACGCCCACCAGCCTGACCGAGCCGATTGTCCGCTACACCCTGGAGCCGCTCGTCTACGTCGGGCCTGCCGAGGGCAAGCCCAAAGAGGAGTGGAAACTGCGCCCGGCAGCCGAGTTGCTCGACCTGAAAGTCTGCGACATGGCCTGCGGTTCGGGGGCCTTTCTGGTCCAAAGCTGTCGGTATCTGGCCGAGCGGCTGGTGGAGGCATGGGAAGAAGCGGAGGGGCGGGTGGCGGGTGGCGGGTGGCGGGAGACTTCCACAGGAGAATCCGATGGCAGTACAGCATTACCGGGAATTGGAGGTGTGGCAACTGGCGATGGACCTGGCCTCAGCTTGCTACGAGGCAACGAAGAAGTTCCCCAAGGACGAACTGTTTGGCATGACGAGCCAGATTCGTCGGGCCGCAGCGTCGATTCCAGCGAACATCGCCGAGGGCCAGGGGCGGCAGCACACGAAGGAGTTTCTGAACTTTCTCAGCACGGCGCGAGGATCGCTGATGGAGTTGGAAACGCACCTGATTCTCTGTCAGCGGGTGGGGCTGCTCGTCCAGGCGGATTTGGAGAAACTGCTCAACCTGAGCGACCGTATCAGCCGGATGCTATCGGGCCTGCGGACTTCGCTGCAAAAGCGCCTTTGACCCGCCACCCGTCACGCGCCACCCGCCACCCATCCCCTGGCATTACCCCGTTCGGTGAAGTGTCCACAGGCAAGCCCGGCGAAGTGCTGATTCCGAAAGACGCCGACGAGCGGATGATTTACGCGCGGCGGATTGTGGCTGGGCGCTGCCTATACGGAGTGGACAAGAACCCCTTGGCCGTCGAGATGGCGAAACTCTCGCTGTGGCTGTTGACGTTAGCGAAGGACAAGCCGTTCACGTTCCTCGACCATGCGGTTCGTCCCGGTGATTCGCTGGTCGGAATCAGCAGCATCGACCAGCTTCTCCGCTTCTCGCTCTCCGACAACGCACCTGTCCGACCGTTCTTTCAGCAGCAGCGGCAGCAGATCGAGAACCGGTTGAACGCCGTCAGACTGCTTCGCAAGCAGATCGAGGATCAGCCATCGAACACGCCGCAAGACATCGAGCGCAAGACCCTGATGCTCAAGAACGCCGAGGAGCAGACACGTCGGCTCACCTACGCCGCCGACCTGCTCTTGGCAGCAAGCTGGGAACCCATGTCCGACTCTGAACGGGAAACGGCCCAGAATTCGACATTGGTTGAGGTGGAGTTCAAGTTCAAAGACCTACCGGTCGAGCAACTGGATGTGGACGCCAAGCAACGGCTGCGAAAGGCAGGCGTTGCCGAGCGCTTTCACTGGCCATTGGAGTTTCCCGAAGTGTTTGAGCGCCGGGGGTTCGATGCGTTTGTCTGCAATCCGCCATTCATGGGCGGCAAAAAGATAAGTCCCGCTCTGGGAGATAGCTATCTCGCATTCTTGAAAGATCGCTGGTCTCATGCGTCCGGCTCTGCTGACCTCTGCGCCTTCTTCTTTCTCGTAGCCAATCAGTTGCTTAGGCAAAATGGGGCGTTCGGTCTGATAGCAACAAATACGATTGCGCAAGGCGACACCAGAGAACTGGGCCTTGACTTCATTACAATGTGCGGCTCAACGCTCTACCGTGCAATCCAGTCCCAAGCTTGGCCCGGTATGGCCTCCGTGTTTGTGAGCATTGTTCATGCGTCAAAGTCTAAGTGGGGAGGTGTTTGCATTCTTAATGATCTTCCCGTACCACTAATTACGTCGCTGCTCGATTCTGCCGAGGGGAACGCAATGCCCCATCGTCTCGCCTCGAATGCAAGCCTATGTGGGCAGGGAGCGATTATTTTTGGCGATGGCTTCACGTTGACCATAGACGAGGCGAAGAGGCTACTTCGAGAAGACCCGTCCAATAAGGATGTGCTGTGTCCGTACTTGGGTGGGAAAGAACTCTATGAGGATTGTAAACAACGTCCACAACGATGGGTCATCAACTTCTTTGATTGGCCAATAGAAGAAGCCAAAAGGTACAAAGCCTGCTTCGCTAAGGTAGACGAGCTTGTTCGCCCGTTGAGAGAAACGGTCAAGCGCAAGGCGTATCGAGAGCGGTGGTGGCAGTACGCGGAGAGGCAAGCCAGACTTCTTGATCGAACCTCACGCCTGAAGCAAGTGTTGGTGAAGGCCAAGACGAGCAAGACTTGGGCGTTCGCATTCATCTCTCCCGATGTCGTATATAGCACCGCTATCATCGGGTTTGTGATGGACAGATACTCTCAGTTTGCAAATCTACAATCCACCATTCATCAAGTCTGGGCCGAAAGATATGCGAGTAGCCTGAAATCCGATATGGCTTACACACCCACCGACTGTTTCGAGAACTTCCCACTTGTTTCATCATTTCAAAGTCTGGAGAAAGTCGGTGAACTATATTACAGCACTCGGGCAGGGCATTTGATCGGCCGGCAAGAAGGTCTAACTGCAACCTATAACCGTTTCCACGATGCTGACGAAACCGCCGACGACATCCAACGGCTTCGTGACCTGCATGTCGAGATGGACAAGGCCGTGGCAGCCGCCTACGGCTGGACTGACCTGGACCTTGGCCACGGATTCCGCCCGACGAAGCTAGGCGTCCGCTTCACGATCAGCGAATCCGCCCGCCGCGAAGTCCTCGCCCGCCTGCTGAAGCTTAACCACGAACGCTACGCTGAGGAAGTCCGACAAGGGCTGCACGACAAGGGCAAGAAGAAGGCCGCCTCGCGCAAGAGGCCCCCCACCCGGAAGCACTCTGGGGGACCGACCTTCTTCTGAACGTTGGAGAGGATCACATGACTTGTTCAGCCGCCGCCGACAGGCCGCATTCGGAAGCGAGCCCCCATCCCAGCGACGGGCGACCGGCTGCCGGCCGGACGAGCCCGCGCCACCTGGCGTGTCTCGTCGTCCTCCCGAAGGTCAGACCTGGCGAGTGAGTCAGCTTGGTGCGTTCGCGCGTTCAGACTTGGGTGACTCCAAATGAATATCAGGCTTGTTGAACTTCGCACGCCCGTCCCGATACTCGAACGAATCTGTACAGATTGTGCCAGGCTGGTCGGGCCGGAAGGGCAACCTGTCGAGGACACCGTTGCGGCTGTGTCGGAGTTCGTTTTCGTCAAGCAAGCACGTTTTGCCGAGGAGATTGCGCGTACTGTCGGCTCAACAGCACCGCTAACAGACGGCGCAAACGCTGGAAGCCGAAGCATTGCGGGAAAGACAACTGCCACTCGGGAGCCTGGGGGCGTTGTCCGTAGGGTCTGGATTCCCGAGGAAACTATGGTGCGAGTGGCCTACGCCTATGCGCAGCCAGCGGAGGAGGTCGAAGAGCGGCGTTACGTCATTAGCCATGAAATCGCACATGCGTGGGACTTCTTCGTTCGGGGCATGGTTTCACCCAAAGAACTGACAGCCGAGGAGACGCTGGCCGCGGCGTTTCGGATTCATACCGCGACCGAGTATCACTGCCAAAGGCTTGCGTCTGAGATCGCGGCGTGTATCCATTCATCCCGCGCCGTTTCCGCGGCGCTTCTCTCGAAGAGATACGGCACGACTCGCACCGTGGTGAAGGAATCCGCACAGCGTATTTGGTCTGTGCTTGACGCGCTGCGAACCGGAACTATGGATACGAGAAAGGCTTCGTACATCGTCCACCAAGAACTCTGGAGTATTCTTACCGACTGCGCGCAGATATTTGCGACCATCAGCGCGATCACCCCATTGGCGGACGGATGCGAGCATCCGTGGGTTGGGACGTGCTGGGAGAAAGTATTGTGCCGACACTTGGAGGCTGTCCGAACGTTGGCGAGCAGTTACCCTCATTGGTCCGCGGATACCGTGCGTCAGGTTCAAGACGTGTGGGAAGCGCTGGGCGAGGAGGTGTTCAATTGCCGATTTGCCGGAGGTGGGAGCGAAGATCGTGTGGTGCTGTGCGGAACAAGGGACCGTTGTGGACTACGTGGGGGCAGTGACTCGGAGGAATTGACCGGCTGGGGAGAATGATATGCCGATCGCTGAGTTCGAGGAAAAGCAATACGAGGTGCCCGCCAACATCGAGCTTGGCGTGCAGCACGCCGCCGTCTTTGCCGCGGGCCAAGTGTTGGAGGCCGTGGTCGGCTACGACGTTGCCGCGGACCCACCGCAGAATGCCCCGATCTGGCGTTTGGTGGGGGTCAATGCGCCCACCGGCCTGCAACTTGTCCCAAATCTCTGGCAACGCGCGCGAGTTCAGCCCAAGGCACCGGAGTTGCCATCTACCTACGTCAGCCTCATCTTCCAGTACAAGAGGCCGAGGTATTTATCGACACCAGTGGCGCTACAGTGGCCCCACTGGAATGCGCCATATTTCCGCTTTCCGATTCTCCAGCATCAGCAAGACACGCTGGCGATCCTGGAGAATGCGCTAGGGGGACGAGCCACTGTTCGATATGCCTGTGCGGCGTTCTGGACGTATAGCGACTTGCAGACACACCAGACGAATCGGAGCGTGCTCGCCAACTCGACATTCGTGCCGCCAAGTGCGCTCGTCGGCCATCAAGTGTGGACCTACAACGCTCCGGGAACAGCCGGGCATCCGAACCCCAGGGGCAAGGAGATCCCCACCGAGCGATTCCGTGCCGTGTGGGGCAGGGTCAAGCGGCAGGGTGAAGGGAGAAAGGAGAACTTGTTCCAGCATCTCAGGGGGCTGGCTGTTGGAATTGACGTGCCGGCGATTACCGAGAACGACAGCCCTGGCTGGCTGAGCGCATTTGCAGTTCAGAACCACTTGGACATGATTCAGCGCCAATCTGTGCTCGACGCCATCGAACTTGCCGGCCGGTGCGGAGATCAGGAACATCGCCGAGGGGGCCGTGGGGAGCATGGTGGCATCCGGGATCATCGCGGAGACAGCGAAGTTGCTCGGCCTGTGACCGTTCAAGGCCACCATGATGGAACGCTGAACTGACACAAAGGGTCGACCGCATGGACCTCGCTGACACCTACAAGCAAGTTTGCCAGAGCATCGCTGCGATAGCAGTCAAGATGCCCCCGGGTATCCCTCAGCCGTGGGTCCCTCGAATACTGGGGACGGGCTTCGTTGTAGGAGAGGGCTTGATCGCAACCAACGATCACGTTGTCCATGCCGCCCATGCACTTCCAAGATTGCCGGGGGAGGAAAACGAGTTTCCGATAACCGCCAATCTGTTTCGGCTGGTTCCAGGTTATGGGATGGCCCAGTTCCCTTTGCCGGTCCTTGGCGCTTTCGTCACGAGTGCCTTTGCCCCTGGCGGGAATTGGTATGGTCCTCCACTACCCGATGTTGGCTTCTTCCTCGTGAAGGCCCGGGCATTACCCTGCCTGAAGATCATCGCCGATGCAAGCTCGGTCCGGGAAGGTACGCGAATTGCCACAGCGGGCTTTCCAATGGGTACGGATGCTCTGTGCGCACCTGGCTACCCTCACCAACTCACGCCAACGCTTCAAGAAGGCATCGTCAGTGCAGTGCTTCCTTTCCCATGCCGAGAGCCGCACGCCCTAATGCTCAACATCATGACGCAAGGGGGTGCATCTGGCTCGCCAGTCTTCCTGCCGGATGCTCCTCACGTAGTCGGCGTTTTGTACGCCGGTCTTCGTGAGAAATACCACATGGAGGTGCAACGATTGCTGGTGCCGTATCAAGTTCCCACGAATTTCAGCTATTGCGTCCCGGGCAGCCTGATTCAGTTGGCGTTGGATAAAGTCCATACGAAGAGCGAACTTGCACAACCACAGGACAGTAAGACGCTCGATGAAATCATGTCAACGACCCTGCCCATTGTGATTGGGAAATTGCCATCGCCCTGGCCACCCAACGAACGGCAAGACCAATGAGCAGCATATCCGCGAGGGACTGTTGAGCCGCGCAGACACCGTGCGGAGGGACTGGTATACTGGCGTCACTGACGACCAGACGTGCCCTCTAGAGGAGATGGTGCAATGACAATCGCCGCCTGCTACCTGTCGGCCGAGGGTGTAGTGTTCGGGGCGGATAGCACAACAACGATGTTCGTTTCCGGCATCGGCCCTGGCGCGCCGGGCGCAGAGCACCACTACAACTTTGCGCAGAAGATCTTCCAGATCGGTGAGAACAGTACGCTGGCAATGGCCATGTGGGGGCTTGGGAATCTTCGCACCGTCAGCTACCGGACACTGATCGCACAGTTTGCCGATTCACTGGTCGGCCAGGGTGCCCAGTCGATGGCGGATGTTACGAGCCGCTGGAACCAGTTCTTCTGGACGGCTTACTCAGCAGAATTAGGCTCCATACTTCAACGTGTCCAAGGGCTGCACAATCAGCCGACGAGAACGCTTGACGAGCAGGCGGACTTCGATTTTCTCTTGCAGGCTTTCTCCGGGGGATTCTGCATTGGGGGCTACCTGATGAACGACCGCCGCCCCGCTGCCTTTCAGATTCTCTACAATCCGATGCTCACGGGCCCAGGGCCCGTCGAGCCGCTCGCTGTGGGAAGCACTCGATTCTGGGGTTGCCCTAACCTCATCAACCGGCTAATCTTCGGCCTCGACGAGTCCCTCTTCTCCACGATCCTTCGATCCGGCAAATGGACAGGAAGCGATCAAGACCTATTTGACCTGATCCGACCGTGCTGTCTGGGCCAGCCTCTCGACTTGCCAATTCGTGAGGCCATTGACTGGGTACATGCGTCGATCTACACTACAATCA
This sequence comes from Thermoguttaceae bacterium, assembly GCA_049515555.1. Classification (GTDB taxonomy): domain Bacteria; phylum Planctomycetota; class Planctomycetia; order Pirellulales; family Thermoguttaceae; genus JBEKTY01. Next base: position 15,624 of record JBEKTY010000040.1, on the reverse strand, counting down.
AGACGATGAAGTTCTCGCACATGGCCCCGGCGTGTGGGGGTCCTGTGGAGGTTGCGGTCATTACGACGGACAGAAGATTTCGTTGGGTGCGCCACAAGAAATTCGATGCGGCCATTGGCGAGGGAGGTCTGTTCGATGTCCACCGTGACTCAAGGTGATCTCCAGCGGGAAATCCAAGCGAAGCTGCGGGAACTTCCCGCGGCCGATTGGGTCAGGGCGATGATCGACCACTTCCATCGCACGGGGTCGTATCGTCCCGAGGACCTGCGGCGATTGCTTGGCGATCCGAACCGCTCTGTCGAGGTTGGCCCGAACGCCAGTTTGGCGTCTTTCTTTTCGCAGGGAGTGGGCGGCTAGATCATCCTCCGGGGGGGGGGGGGGGGGGGTAGCTGTTTCGTTGGGCGGCCCAGGCGAGCGTGTCGAGGTCGGCCCCGAGACCAGCCTGTCCTCCTTTCTCTCTACCGAATCGCTTGCAAGGCAGCGTGGCCACGTTGCCATGAGCCTGTCGGCCACAAGCGTGACGTCAGCGGGCGCGGTCCTCTGCCCGATAGGGTGCTCCTGTCCTCGGAGGGCATTGGGGTGCGACAACAGAGATTCCTCACATGCCGTGGACTTCTCACACAACCGGGAAGGCGGGATAGGCCGCGTACCGGGTTGTTGACACAGACACGCCGCCGGAATAGCCCCCTCCGGGATGGGGGTGTAGCGTCGCGCGCAGCGGTCTGTTACGATCTTACTGAGCATCTTCCTAAAGCAACCGGCCTTTACAAAGAAGTCTAGGAAGAACGTTACTCCCCGATAGGACGAATCTTAGGACCGAACGATGAACAGCATCCTTCAAAGCATCCCTTCCCCCATGAAGATCCGGGAAGAACTGAAGCAAATGGTCCTGAACGACCTTTTGGGACCAGTCGGTGGGCCGACCGAGGAGATCGTCGAGCAGAGCGTGCGGGACCGTTATCTGGTTGGGATGCTGGCCCCGAAGCGGCAGGAGTTGTCGCCGGAGGAATTCGACGAACTTCCCCAAGGTGGGCCGGGCACTGCCGAGGAAGGGACGACCGACTACACGGCTCCCACCGTCAAGACGATGTTCCCCTCGTCCTTCGGCATGACGTTCTGTCTCGACCTCGACACGAAGGAAATCCAAGTCACGGCCCGTTGGGGGCACTATGCGCGTGAGCATAGCGAGACGTTGACCACGCCGACTGGCGACAAGAAGCTGGTCTGGAAGCGGAGTCAGCGGGAGGGCGTCTCGAAACCGATTCCCGTTCAGCCCGGCCGCTTGAAGTGGACCCCTGATCCCGAGTTCCCCGAAGTCCAGGTTCAGGGGATCATTCGTTCGCGGAGTAGTTTCTGGAGTGTCACCCTGTTCCTGGTCAACGGGCAGGAGGAACCCAAGAAGCTGCGGGACATGGCTTGGCTCTTTCAGCCGGAATTGGTGGTCGAGTCGCCCGATGGCAGGCCAATCTTTCACAGCCGCCCGACGCAGCGCGATCTGGGCAAGAGCGATCCGGTCACGTTTGCAGAAGAGCAGGAAATGGCGATGCTCTATCGCCATCAGGTCGAGTTTGGGGTGGGGCACGGCGTCAGCATTCATGCCGAGTGCCCCGAGGGCGTATGCGACCGGGCAACCCGCCTGGCAACGAAGGTTGTGCCCAGCTATGAAATTCCGCAAACCACGCCGCCCACAATCGCCGATTTCTCCAAGCTGTCCGGGCTCGTCCTGGACATGAAGGAACTGGGCGAGACGCCGACCGCCGACTTCGACAAGAAGATTCGCCCACTGCTGGTGGCGTATGAAGCCTGGATCAAGGACCGGGAGGCTGACCTTCTGAAGTCGGGCATGGCCATACACAAGAAGTCGGGCCAGGCCGCTCTTCAGCGATGTCGCACCGCCCTGTCGAGGATCGAGGCCGGGTTGAAGCTGTTGACGGACGACAAGGACGCGGCCGAGGCGTTTCGTTTCGCCAACTTGGCGATGTGGCAACAGCGTGTCCACACGATTCTCTCTCAAAAGAAACGGCGGGAAGAGAAGGTCGAGTTGAAGGAAATCGACGTGCCCGGCAACCGCTCCTGGTATCCGTTCCAGTTGGCCTTCATCCTGCTCAACCTGCCCGGCATCACGAGACTGAACCACAACGACCGGACGGGAGAGGCCGAAGCCATAGCGGACCTGCTCTGGTTCCCCACGGGCGGCGGCAAGACGGAAGCCTACCTGGGCTTGTCCGCCTATACGATGGGCCTGCGGCGATTGCAGGGCACCGTGGCCGGGCGTGCCGGGCAATCAGGGGTGGCGGTGCTGATGCGCTACACACTGCGGCTGTTGACGATCCAGCAATTCCAGCGGGCCACTGCTTTGATTTGCGCCTGCGAATTGATCCGACGCGAAGACGAGAAGAAATGGGGCACAGAGCCGTTCCGTATCGGCCTCTGGGTGGGGCAGAAGACGACGCCGAACACCACGGACCAGGCCGCCGAGGCAATCCAGCAGGAGCATGGGCAGAGGTACAACCGGGGCGGGAGAGGCAGCGGCTCACCCGCTCAATTGACGAACTGCCCTTGGTGCGGGGCGAAGATCGTGCCCGGCCGGGACATCAAGGTGGAGAGCTACGCAAAAGGGCGGTGTCGAACGCTGACGTACTGCGGCGACGTGCTCGGCCGTTGTCCGTTCACTGCCAAGCAGTCACCGCTGGAAGGAATCCCCGTGCTGGTGGTGGACGAAGAAATCTACCGCCGGCTGCCCACCCTGCTCATTGCTACGGTGGACAAGTTCGCCCAGATGCCGTGGAACGGGAAGGTGCAGATGCTCTTCGGCCAAGTGGAATCGTACTGCGACCGGCACGGGTTCCGTTCGCCGGAGATCGAAGATAAGGACTCCCACCCGAAGCGCGATCGGCTGCCGGCGGCAAAGACGACCCCACATCCCCGTTTGCGCCCGCCCGACCTGATTATCCAGGACGAGCTGCACTTGATTAGCGGGCCGCTGGGAACGCTGGTCGGCCTTTACGAAACGGCGGTGGACAAGCTGTGCTCGTGGGAGGTCCACGGGAAGATCGTGCGGCCCAAGGTAATTGCCTCGACGGCCACGATCCGCAAGGCAGGGGACCAGGTTCACGCGACCTTCCTGCGAAAGGTCAACGTGTTCCCCGCCCACGGCCTGGATGTCTGGGACAACTTCTTCTCCTTGCAGCGCCCGCCCACTGAGGCGCTCCCCGGCCGGCGATACATCGGCATCTGCGCCCCCGGCCGGCGGTTGAAGGTGGCCCTGATCCGGGTCTACGTGGCCTTGCTCTCGGCGGCCCAAACTCTCTACGACAAGAAGGGTTATGGCAAGGACGCCGATCCGTGGATGACGCTGATCGGCTACTTCAACTCGATGCGAGAACTCGGCGGGATGCGCCGGCTCGTGGACGACGACGTGCGGACCCGTCTGGGAAAAATGGAACAGCGGGGCCTGTCAAGACGGACCCTGTACAGCATCGACGAACTGACTTCGCGGAAGGACTCAACGGATATCCCTGAAGTCCTCGACCACTTGGAGGCGGCCTTCGACCTCGCGGCGGAAGCCTACCGCAAGGAAATGCAGAAGAAAGGCCGCTTCAAAGAGTTGCCCAAACGACCGCTCGACGTGCTGTTGGCGACCAATATGGTGTCGGTGGGTGTCGATGTTCAGCGCCTTGGCCTGATGGTCGTGGCGGGCCAGCCGAAGACGACAGCCGAGTACATCCAGGCGACCAGCCGCGTCGGGCGCAGGTTCCCCGGACTGGTGTTTGCCGTCTACAATTGGACCAGACCCCGCGACTTGTCGCACTACGAGCGGTTTGAACATTACCACGCCACGTTCTACAAGCATGTCGAGGCCCTTTCGGTAACTCCCTTCGCCTTGGGGGCGATCAGTCGAGGACTAACGGCCTTGCTGGTCTCGTGCGTGCGGCTCCAGGGTACCGAGTTCAATTCCAATAAGCAGGCCAGCCGGATCGACCGGAACCATCCCTTCGTGAAGGCGGCCATTGAGACGATCGTGCGTCGGGCTGAATTGGTGGGCAACAAGGATGAAGTGCAACCCTTGGTACTGGACGAGTTGAACGAGCGGATCGACCAATGGCTGGCTGAAGCCCAACGGAACGTCGGCGGGCGCATCCTGGGCTACGATGAAGAGCGGGATGGAGTGACGGTGGGCCTGCTCAATCGGCCGAGCCTTGAGCCGTGGGACGATTTTACGTGCCTCAATTCGCTCCGGGACGTGGAACCGACCGTGGGTTTGATCTTTCACGACGGCGGCCTGGATGAAGACGTGACGTTTGTGCCAGCCGTGAGTGAAGACAGCGACGCGGGGGACGAAGAGCAGCAGGAGGAAGAGCAATGAGCACCCAAGCCACGGGAAAACGGAAAATCGGCGATCTGCGACCGAGCCAACTGCTGTACACCTTCGGCGTTGGGGCCGTTGTCGAACTGCCCAACTTATCTGTCATGGTCATGGGCCTGGATGATTGGCCGGTGGAGCAAGGTTCTAGCGAAATCCCTGAACCGCGGCTGCTCCACGCCGTACAACGAGAGTTGGGGCGGCAGGTCGCCAAACTGCTGACTCCACCGATGACACCGGAATCCACCGGTTTCCAGTCCAACCCCTTCGACGAAACGGCCAATGTCGGCGTGCCGGTTGCCCCCTTCCCTCGTTGGCTTGTCTGTCCGCATTGCCGTCTTCTGGCTCCCATCCAGTCCGGCTTGTTCGAGTTGAAGCTGGACCCCTACCGAAAGGACCGCAGCCGATATGTACACCGGATTTGCCGAAAACCCGGCAAGCCGCCTACTGCCGTCCCCGCTCGGTTCCTCGTCGCTTGCGAAGGAGGCCACCTGGACGACTTCCCGTGGGTGGAGTTTGTCCATCGTGGGAAGACCGACTGCCACTACGAACTGCGACTTCACGAGCTTGGACCATCCGGCGAGGTGGCCGACATCGAGGTCCAATGCGTCAAGTGCGAGAAGAAACGCCGCATGAGCGATGCGTTCAGCGAGGACGGCAAGGCGGAGTTGTCGCATTGTCGAGGGCGCTGGCCCCACCTGCGGAAGTTCGACGAAGACCCTTGCGCCAGCCAGCAGAAGAGCATCTTGCTGGGGGCATCGAACAGTTGGTTCCCAATGATGCTTTCCGTCCTCTCGATCCCGAGTACGCCTGACAAGTTGGGGCAGTTAATTGAACAGAACTGGGCCGAGCTTGAGGAGTGCGAAAGCGCGCGCGACGTGAAGATGAAGCGGAAGCTCCTGCGAGGCATGGCATCTTACTCCGAAGAACAGATTTGGCAGGCTGTCGAGAACAAGAAGAGCGGGCCTGATGCGAGCGAAGACGAAGCCGCCGACCTACGCGATCCCGAATGGATGGTGTTCTCGAAGCCCGATCCCAACCTGAACAGCCGAGACTTCAAGTTGCGGGTTGTCGATCCGCCGCAGAGCTACGGGCACGTTCTTGAAAAGGTGGTACTGGCGGAGCGTCTGCGGGAAGTGCGGGCGCTCATCGGTTTCACCCGTATCGAGTCTCCAGGCGACTACAGCGACCTGAGCGACTTTCCCCAAGAGCAGCGTGTACAGCTTAGTCGAAAGGCCCCGCGCTGGGTTCCGACCTCGGAAGTGCGGGGCGAAGGCGTGTTTCTGCACTTCTCCGAGAGCGCGATCCAAGATTGGTTGGAGAAAACGGGAAGCCTCGACGCCGACTTCTTTGAGGCCCATCGACGATGGAGGACGGCGCGAGGCTTGAAGCCGGACGAAGGGTATCCGACGCTACGCTACGTGTTGTTGCACTCCCTGGCCCACGCCCTGATCCGGCAATTCTCTCTGGAATGCGGCTACACCACTGCAAGTATCCGGGAACGCATCTATTCTCGGCCCGCGGGCACCGACCAGGAGCCAATGGCTGGAATCCTGCTGTACACTGCCGCCCCGGACAGCGAAGGCACGCTCGGCGGTTTGGTCAGCCTCGGGGAACCGAAGATACTGGGCCGGCATCTTGACCAAGCCTTGGAGAGCATCCGGCTATGCGCGTCCGACCCGTTGTGTGCGGAACATCATCCGTACCGTGACAGCCTGAGTTTGCACGGCGCGGCATGTCATGCTTGTCTGTTCTTGCCCGAGACTTCGTGCGAGCGGGGCAACAAGTATCTGGACCGCTCGGTACTTGTCAAGACGGTTGCGAAGGACAGCCTCGCCTTCTTTCAAGCGGCGAGTGATGGCGAAACGAGCAATGAGGATGCGGACAGCGGGGTGAAGGAAGGTGCCTGACGATGAAATTGGCGGCCGCACAACACGACATCGCAACTTCCGCGGGCAATCTGGCGACCATCCTGCCGTTTCCCGTCATGCAACTTCTTGCCGAGGCCGTCATCACCTGTCAGCCGGATGACTGGCCGATGGCCCGCAATCAAGTCGTTCAATGCCTCTCGCACCCTTACTACCGGAGCCTAGCGGCCGACTTCCTGGATGCCTGGCGGGCGAGCGGACCCCAACTGCCTGCTCAGGCCGTGGCGATGGCATTGCTGACCGCCGCTCACGCCGAAGAGACGCATCGGAAGAGCCAATCGCTGGAACTTGTCTGGACCGGTCCTGATGGCGGTGGCGGTCCATTCCGCCACACCGAACAGGCCATTCTCCAAGTGCTCGATTCCGCGAAAGAACGCATCACGCTGGTCAGTTATGCCGTGTATCGCATTCCCCACGTCAGGGAATCCTTGGTGCGTGCCACGGGACGGGGCGTGCGAATCAAGGTGATTCTCGAAACGCCCAACAAGTGCGAAGGGCAGAACGAGTACGACACACTGCAAGCCTTGGGTAATCAAGTCGCCTCGTGCGCAACCGTCTACTACTGGCCGGAATCACATCGCCCCAAGGGCGACAATGACAAGCACGGCATCCTTCACGTCAAGTGCGCGGTCGCCGATGGCCGCTGGCTGTTTCTGTCAAGTGCCAATTTGACGGAGCAGGCTTTCACGATCAACATGGAACTGGGTCTGCTGCTGACCGGCGGCATGTTGCCCAGCCAGGTCGAGGAACAATTTGAAAGGCTTATTGGAATGGGGATACTCGAAGAAGTATGAAACTGTTTCGCTAACCGAAAGGAAAGTTGAGGGGCTGAGGACTGTGCTTTTCTCCCAGATTCATCGCGTAGACACCGGGCCGTCACGGCATTCGGAGAGCCGCTTTTCGTACCTGGATCGTTCTGCTCGTCCGACGATGGGCCGAATACGCCAAGTGCTTGAACGGTGGTGGGCCGAGTTCCCTTTGGCCGAGCAGGCTGAATTACGCAAGCGAATACGATCAGAAGACGACCGCCAACACTTTGCGGCGGTGTTCGAGCTTTATATTCACCAGATCCTCTTGCGAACGCAGCACCACGTCGAGATTCATCGGCAGGGTGATAGGGGCAAGTGTCCCGACTTCCTCGCCACGGCATCGGATTGTACATCCTTTGTGCTTGAGGCGACTGTCGCAACAGAAACAGATCAGGCGCAACAGGGTGCCGAGAAGCGGAAGAACCAGCTATACGATACTATCAATAAACTCGAATCCCCCGACTATTTCTTAGACCTGGAAATGGAGGGGGAGCCGAAGACGCCGATACCGGGAGAACGATGGCTCCGGGAACTCAGAAAATGGGTTGCATCGCTGGACTACGAAGACATCGTTGCGACAGGACGGCAAGGAGCGTTTGATCTCCTGCCGATGTTGTCGCTTGAGCATGATGGCCTCACCGTCACCTTCAAGCCGATTGCGAAGAAGGCGGAAGCTCGCGGTCACACGAATGTTCGGCCAATCGGGGTGCAGTGCTTTGAGGCTGTCTGCGTGCGGTCATGGGAGGCGATTCAGCGAGCCGTCCAGAAGAAGGCTTCGCGTTATGGAACACAAGACATTCCTTACCTAATTGCGATCAATGGCGTTGGGGTCAACTGCGACTACGATGAGTTTGAGCGCGCTTTGTACGGTCCTGATGGTCTATGGAGAAATGGGCGACCGCCTGCGCACACGCGAGTCAGCGCGATTCTTGCTGTCGAACAATTGGTCCCAGCAACAATAGGCTCCGTCAATCCTTGCCTTTTCCATAACCCTTTCGCGGCGAACCCGTACTCTGGCCCACTATGCCAGTTGCCGCAGGTACGTTTGATGAAGCAAGAAGTCCGCCAAATCCCCGGCATTTCTGCGAGCGACCTTCTGGGGCTTCCCAGCGGTTGGCCGCTTTCTGAGAGCGAAGAACGACCGTTATCGCCATGACCGTCATTAACATTTCCTGGTAGTGGGCCGACTGTTTTCGGAAGCGAGGTTGTAGGGCGACTACCGCACATTGCATGGCGCACTACACGCCAAAAGTGAATCGGCCCGGAGGACGCTAGTAGCGTGACGGTAGGGGAGGTAAGGGGGGGCCTACCCGGTAGGCACCATGGAGATAGCCTCCCTAGCCTCGCCTCGGCGGGCTAGCCAGGGCTCGGCCGCGCTAGCCCACCTAAGCCCCTACCACCGCTCCCTAGCGGCCGCCAGTCTACGCAGGCTTGGCCGGCAAGGCGCGATTTTGCAAGGCCGAAAGCACGGGGGAACGGTTCGACTTTTGCCATACTTTCGGGTGGGTCGAAAAGTCGGCCATCTTGCGGTTTCTGTGCCGTAACGCCCCTCGTAGCACCGCTATGCGGTCCTACGGGGTACTGGCCCGCGCTATCGGGCTATGACCGCTATCGGTGTATCTCCGCTTTCGCCATAAGCGCTGGGCTATCGCTTAGGCGGCGTAACCCGTTATGTCGCAACGGATAACGTCACGCAAGCACGCACGAGGATTTTCGCAAGTGCTTGTGGCACAACGACTTGCGACACGACTTTTTTCAGCGGTTTTTCTTCGGGCGCCGTTTCGCAAGTGCTTGGTTTTCAACGACTTAGCGATGGTCGAAAGTAGTGAACATGCGTGAATGTTTTCGGCAAAGATCGGAAGGGCCGATGCGACGGCCCGAAACGAAACCCCGAAACCGGAGCTTTTGCCATGCCCGCCGCCGTCAAACCGAAAACGCCGAAAACGCTTGCCGGGAAACTTCGCGCCGCAGAATCCGCCGTCGATGCTTGCCTGATGGCGGGCAATCATCGCGCGGCCGTCAACGCCTACTTCGGCAACCCCGAAGCGCATGACCCCGGGGAGAACGGGTTGCGCATGCGGATGGAACGGGCCAAGAGCGACCCCTACGTGGCCATCATGCGGAGCTTGTACCGCCGGGACCGTTACCGCGTTCTCCCCGGTCCCAAGGCGGAGTAATCGCTCCCATGCCCGATGGCAAGCGCCGGCGGAGACATTCCGCCAACCCCGCCAATCGCCGCTGGTATGCGGCGTACCGCGCCCGGCGGTTCCGGGCACGATTCGGGCTTTAGCGTGGCCCGCCCGCGGCCCTGCGGGGCTTCAGGCCGGCCGCCCTAACGCAACGGTGCGTGGGCGGAATCACAACCTGTAGGCGCGAACCCCTGGAGGTAGAGCTATGGCGTTTACCCTCGACACGAACCTCGACCACGCCGCCGCGTGCGGCGCGATCGGGAAGGCCCTTGCCGCGGGCCAGATCACCGCGGCGGAGGCGGGCGCGGCGCTTGCCGCGTGGGAGAAGAACCGCGCTGCAGGCGCGTCGGACCGCCCGAAGTTCACCCGCACGGCGAAAGGCGCGGTGTACTTCTGCTGGGGCAAGAGCGGGGAGGGAATCAGCCGTTCCGTCACGACCGACAAGGCCGGCTGGGAGGCCATCGGCAAGGTGGCCGCGGAGATCATCAAGGCGTGGGACAAGATTCCCTTGTCCAGCACGGCCAAGCTCACCCTGGAAAACCCGGAAGAGGCCAAGCGCCGGAAGGACGAGTACAAGCGGCGGAAGGCCGAGAAGGCGGCCAGCGCGGCGGCCTGATGCGGGAACGTGTGGTTCCCTACGGCGGGGCGTGTGGCGACGCGCCCCCTCGTAGGCAATCAGCGGACCTTTACCCCCTGAGGAGCTGTCCCCCATGTTGTGCTACTGTGTGCGCTGCCACCGGCCCTTGCCGGCGGAGCGCTGCTTGCGCTGTTTTCCTTCCGAGCCGGAGGGCAAGCTGCGTTTTCGGCTGCGGTTCAAGGCCGCGGCCAAGCCCACGATTGCGCTGGCCGAGCGGGGCGACCTGCCGGCCGTGCGCCTGGTGCTGGCGCGGTTCCTGCGCAGCCTGCGGAGCGGTGGCGCCAGGTTGCGCCGCACCTACGCCGGAGCGCGAGTGGCGTCCAGCCATTACCGTGCCTGGCAGGTGTACGAGGTAATCCATGCCGGCACAACCTGCCTGGTGTGGTCGGAAAGCGCATAGTCCCTTCCCGCGGGAAGTAGCCCGGACTACGGGAGCCGGGAGTGCCCGCGCCCAGGGTTTCCAAGCCTCTCCTCGCCTGGCCAGCGAGGGCAGGCTTAGTGGCCCTAACCGCGACCTGGAGGCGCGACCTGGAGGCGCGACCTGGAGGCGCGCCTTTTCAGGGCAATGCGTGGCCCCAGGCTTCGACGTGGACCGCATAGGAGGAGACAAGTGCTTTACCGAATCCAGTTCACCGCCGACCGCGCCCCGCAACTGGACGCCCTTGCTTGGCTCCACGTGGCCGCCCCGACGCGCTTCGAGGCCGTGAAAAAAGCTCTGAAGCAACGCCTAGCCCAAGCCGACCTCGGCATCCTGGAGTTGGTGGAGCGGCGGCAGCCGTTCTACGCCTGGTTCGCCCCGGACGGCCCATTGCCTGCCACGAGGACCTACAGCCGTGTGGACCGCCTGGAGCTTTACTTCCGGGGCGGCGCTTTGCGCCTAACGGAGACTCAACTTTAGCCCCGGAGCTAGCCCCTCCATCGCCTTTGCGTCTGATAGCGGTGCAGGGGCGATTTTTCACTTATGGCGGAGCGATTTTTTCGACCCGACGAGTTTCAATCGCACCCCTGGCCGATAGCCTGCGGACCGTGGGCCACAAGCTCGCGTCAAGCGCCCGTGCCTTGCAGCCCGGAGTCGCGCCCGGGCACGAGCCAGGGGGCGATTGAACCCCGTCACCCCAAACGGAGCGAGACCTATGCCACGAGCGCGAAAACCCCCACCGTTGCTTCCGGGCTATCGGCGCAACTTCAACACGCTGCTTCTGGCGGCCGACAACGCCCAGTTGTGCCTTGTCAGCGCGATACGCCGCGCGGACCAAAGGCCCGTCGCCCTGGTCTGCGCGAGGCAGCGCAACGAGGACGAGACCTTTACGCCCGTACCGCTGGCGGTGATGTGCGAGGGCAACCCGTTCGAGGACTTTGACGACCCAACTGTTTAGCCCTGGAGGAACTATGCGTCTCTACGAACGCTGGCGCCCCAAGACGCTGGACGCGGTGATCGGCCAGCCGGTGATGCGGGCGCTGCAACAGTTCGCCGTCGAGCCGTACCCCAACATCCTCATCCTGGAGGGCCAAAGTGGAACCGGCAAGACGGCGACCGCGATGATCCTGGCCAACATGCTGGCGGATACCGGCTGGTTCGGCGGCAGCGAATACGCCGAGATCGGCACGCGCTTCGACGTGGAAACCATGCGCCGCTACTTCGATCGCGCGACGACGCCTTTCCGCTACTGCGTCAGCGCGGGGAAGTTCCACGTCTTGCGAGTGGAGGAGTTGGAACGCCTGCACCCCACGGTGCAGAACGAGTTGAAGGAAGCGCTGGAGGACGCGCAGCGCCGCTACCGCCTGATCGTCATTGCCACGAGCAACGACACGAGCCGGCTGGAGCAAGCGTTGCGGGACCGCTTCAAGATGTTTCCGTTTTCCTGCGGCCCCGACTTCGCGGAGGCCGTGAACGACTGGTTGCCGACCGTGTGGGCGGCGGAAACAGGGCCCAGTGTGGACCTGCCCTACGGCTACCAGTCGCTTGGCTGGGAGGGCGAGCGCTTCTCAGCCCGCCGCGCGCTGGACGGGCTGGAGAAGTACATCTCGCTGGAACGGTCCGGAAAGGGCATGGTGGCCGCATGAGCAGCGCGATCGACCACACGCAACTGCCGTTCGACGAACTCATCGAGGAGCGCCTGTTTCCCCGCGACTTGCCCCGTAAAGGGCGAGTGGTCTGCCGGATCATGCAAGACGGCTGGGAAATGGGGACTTGGCTCGAAGCCGACTGGGAGGGCGCTGGTCCCATCGCGCGGAAGATTCTCGCCGTGAACGATCTGCTGGGAGCGTGCCAGGCGGTCGTCCAGCGGTGGGAGCATGGCGACTTGGCGGAGGCGGCTCGCATGTGTGCGGCCGCGATCGCCAAGGCCCTTGGAAGGGAGGAGTGACCGATGATTACCGTCCGCGAAGGGCATGGTGGCTGCATGAGAATCATCGTCTGGGGCCTGGCCGCCGGTCGCGGCACAACGAAAGAGGCCGCGCGCGGAGCCTTCACTTGGCGGCAGTACGCCAGTCGCGAGTCGGTTCCCGCCGGCGACTGGCTGGAAATCCTGGTAATCGAGGAGGCCGGCACATGAGCACGTTCCTCGACGAAATGCGGGCGGCATGGCTGGCAAAGTCCGGCCTGCCCCACAAGCCCTGGCGCGGGCCGGAGCCGGAGCGCACGCAACAGCGGAAGCTCTTGGACGGCATGGATTGCTTGGCGGGGCAACTGGACCTGTTCGACGAGCAGCGGCCCGAGCCGCAGCCGACAGACCTACCAACCTGACCCCTGAGCCATCGAGCGAGCCGCCCCGGCTACAAGGCAGGGGTGCCTGAGCGCTGGCGCGTGCCGCTAGCTCCGCACGCGCCAGGGCCGGGGCGGCCGCTGAGAGTTTCTGCGCTACGCTGCGGCCAGCCCTCACCAGTGAGCCGGCCTTGTGCCCTTGCCTCCAATGCTCGTTGGCGCAGCGTAGCGTTGAGCCTCTCTTCACAGCCTGCCTATGGGCATCGCCCCGCAGGGCGAATTTTTCAATTGTGACGGGACGATTTTTCGCGGCCGTTTCTTCATCGAGGGTTCCCATGAGCCATCTTGTCACGATCAAGTGCGAGCTACGCGATCCGGCTGCAATTCGTGCGGCCTGCGCGCGGCTGAAACTGCCGGCCCCGGAGCAGGGCACGCATGACGTGTTCGGCACGGACGTTACCGGCTTGGCCGTCAAGCTGCCCGACTGGGTTTATCCCGTGGTGATCGACACCGCAACGGGACAGGCCCACTACGACAACTACAACGGCCGTTGGGGCGAGCAGAGGCATTTGGACGCCTTCAAGCAAGCCTACGCCGTCGAGCGGGCCAAGTTGGAGGCCCGCGAGCACGGGTACACCGTGCGCGAGCAATCCCTGACGGATGGTTCGATCCGTCTGACCATCAACCAAGGAGCGTAGAGCGTGAAGCAGATCATCCTCACGGTAGCCCCGGACGGGACGCCCAAGATCGAAACCAAGGGTTTCTTGGGTCGCGCCTGCCTGGCGGCCAGCAAGTGGCTGGAGAAGGCCCTGGGTCTGGTGGCCGGCGATACGCCGACCCCGGAGCAGTTCACCGCGGAGCACCAGCAGGCGAGGCAGTAGCGATGCAGTTTTCGTTGAACGTTTCCCCTGCTGGCCAGTCCCGCTGCCTCTACACGGAGGCGATTGACCTAGCGGCGCTGGGCAGTCTGACGATTGCCCGCGCCTCCAACGTGGAGCCGCTGCCCGATGGTCGGTGGATTGCCGACCTGGGGCTTTCCGGCGGCCCAATTCTCGGGCCGTTCCCCAAGCGGTCCGATGCGCTTGCGGCCGAAAGCGAGTGGCTGGAAGCGAACCGGCTGTAGTGGCCCCGACCCTTGCCAGGTGAGAGAACTGGCAAGGCTCGGTATCACTGACCCCGAAGGTGAACCTATGGCGACAGTCGTGATCTATGTGTCCGGCGGCGTGGTCCAGCGTGTGAAATCCGACCTGGAAGACCTGGAAGCGTTCATTGCGGACTCCGACAACGGCACCGAAGGCGATGAGCTGGACGCCGAGGTGTATGCCGATGCCTGCAAGATCGGCGACGAGTTGGAGCACGACGTTTACTGACCCCGTAACCCTGGAGGCGACCGATGTTGCTTTCCGACCGGCTGCGCGAGTTGATCGACGCGGCCTTCACGGGCCTGTGGGTGCAGACCTACGAGCCCGACGAGGCGATCAGGGAGATCCAAGCCTTGGCCGCCGCGGAAGAGTGGCAAGTGGTGGTCAAGGAGCCCGACCCCGAGTTGGAGCCGGTGGCCGTGGTGCGGGCCCTGCTTTCGCTGGAAAGCGAGAAGGCCACGTTGCTTGTGCTGCCGAACTTCACCCCGTATCTGGGCGATCCGGTGGTAAAGCAGTCCGTGTATCGGGCGATCCAGCGCGGCAAGACGGCCCGCAACTTCATCCTGATCCTGTCCGCGGAAGTGAAGATTCCGGTGGAACTGGAGAAGGTGCTGGTCGTGGTCGAGCACGAGTTGCCCACGCGGGCCGACCTGGAGAAGATCGGCCGGCAGATCGGCACGGAGCCGGGCGAGTATCCCGAGGATGCGGGCGAGCAAGCCCGCTTGCTGGACGCGGCGGCGGGCTTGACCCGCTATGAGGCGGAAGGCGCATTCTCGCTGGCAATCGTCCGCAACCGCAAGCTGGACCCCGCCGCCGTGTGGGAACTCAAGAGCGGGATGCTCAAGAAGTCCGGCCTCTTGCAACTCCATCGCGGCGGCGAGCGGTTCGCCGACCTGGGCGGGCTGGATGCCCTGAAGACCTACTGCCGGCGTGCCCTGGAACCGGGCCGGCCGGTGGTTCCGAAGGGAGTAATGTTGGTGGGCGTGCCGGGCAGCGGGAAGTCTTGCTTTGCCCGGGCCCTTGGCAACGAAACCGGCCGGCCCTGCCTGACGCTGGACGTAGGCTCGCTGATGGGCTCGCTGGTGGGGCAGACCGAGCAGGCCATCCGCAGCGCATTGCGAATCGCGGACGCCATGGCCCCCTGCGTGCTGTTTATCGACGAAGTGGAAAAGGCCCTGGCCGGGCAGGGCTCCGACCTGAGCGGCGTTACCACCCGGTTGTTCGGCACGCTCTTGACCTGGCTGGCCGACCACCGCACGCCGGTTTACACCATCGGCACCAGCAACGACCTGTCGAAACTGCCCAGCGCGTTCACCCGTGCCGGGCGGTTCAACTCGACCTGGTTCTTCGACTACCCCGACCAGGAGCAACGGGCGAAGATTTGGCCCTTGTACCTGGCGCTGTACGGCCTGGACGGCGGGCAGCCCAAGCCCGACGACGACCGCTGGACCGGTGCGGAGATTCGCCAGTGCTGCGAGGAGGCCGCCTTGCAGGGCATCCCGATTGTGGAAGCGGCCCGGTACGTCATCCCCGTTGCCGTCAGCGGGGCGGCGGAGAACGAAGCCATGCGGCAGCAGGCGGCCGGCAAGTACCTGGACGCCTGCCGGGGCGGCACGTTCACCCTGTCGGCCCAGCGGCCGGCGGCAGAGCGCCGGGCCATCAAGCGGGCCGTAACGGGCGACCCCAGCCAGAACTAACCCCCTTCATCCAAAACCCTAGCCGGAGGTCACGTTATGGGCGAAAGCGTTTCGCTGGAACGCAGCGAAGCAGCACAACACCTTGCCCTGGAATGGGCTGCCACCCGGGTCTCGTTCACCTGGATGGGCAACCGCAAGACGCTGGACAAGGAGCA